>JAISBU010000046.1 GCA_031266015.1 Prevotellaceae bacterium
CACGTTTTATCTACACATAAAAGAGTGCGAGTTTAGATACAACTATAGAAACAAAAATAGTTACTTAACTTTACTTAGAAACTTTAGAAAAGAACCGCTAAAGTTGTCTTGAACCTAAAATTTTGTAGTATCTTTACAACATCTCCTTGATTAGAACTACCATTGAGGGGGTTTCCCATATCTCTTTTTAGATTAGCCTGCAAATTTTGCTGAACAGGATTAGAACTGTCTAAAAAGAGTTTTTCTTTTATAGTAACCTCGTGAACATATAAGCGATTTTTATCCCCTCGAACGACAGCAACTGCCACATAGTTTTCCTTACCTATATTATCGGAGCTGCAATCATACCGCTTTTTACGCCTGCTTTATGCTCCTTGAATGGCAAAATCGCTATTCCTTTATTCAGAATACTTGGTAATGCTTTAAATGTGGCAATTTTTTCACGACTTAATCCGTGCGCGCTATCTGATTTGAATGCCTTATTGTCCAATAAAACATTGCCAAAAGCAGATATAACGCCGTTACCAATGGAGTTGAAAAACTCGTTAACCTGCTCTTTTAGCGTTTTACCCTCAATTTTTTCAAACTCGTTACCTGTTAGCCTTGCAACAGGCTCAGCGTTTAAGAGGAAGTCCTTTTGCTCTAGCATTTGTTTGTTTATAGGTTCTTCCTCTACAGGAGTGCTGTCTTTTGCCATCTTTTTTATTTTTATTCCGTTTCTACTTGCTCCATCGCAAACGTTAGCTCAATTTTTTGCTGATGCTTGAAATTATCGTAAAACACTAGCTCAAGATTATGGCTATCGCCCTTTTAGGGCTGGAAGTACAGCCTGAATTTTTTCTTTGTGAGGCGGTAAGAATCGTTCGGGAAGAACGTAGTTCCACTTTCATCGGTAAGCGTTCCTTTGCCCACGTACTGAAAGTAGCGCACGTAGTACATGGCGCTGTCGTAGCTGCCGCCAATGCTATTCAGCTCAAAGCGTATTTCTACCGGTACGTCCGGCGTTATCGTTCTTGGAATAGGCAGCATTTCGATTTCAAAATCGTAATCCTGCTTTAAATCCAGGTCGTTGCTACAGCCGTAGCTAAAAAAGATGAGAAGCAGTATGGTTATTATGTTTTTCATAGCTTAGGCCCTTTGTGTGTTACTTTATTAATATTCTTTTGCACGTCAAAAGTTGGATTTTGAAAATTTTGTATTATTTTTGTAGCAAAATTGCGTTTGGTTGTATTAGCAACGTCTGCGACACATGGTGGCAGTTTCCTAATCCAGCCAAACGCTTTTTCTTTATCTACCCATCTTAACAGCTTATCGCTACTGTTTATCCAATCTAGTACACCGTCCGTATTATCCTTTGGGTAAAGGCTACGAATGCTATTAACTTCCACTTGTAACCGTCTATCTATTGTAATTACTCGCAGTATTACCGTATAGTTGTAGTTTTGCTTATCTTTTATTTCCGTAAACAAAACTTTTGCACCATCTTTTTTTGTACTGTCAAAAATCCCAATGGGTTTAGTAATGGCAATAGGTAAATTCTTAATATCTAGTATATTAAACGGATGCTTTTGATAGCTCATAGAGGATTTTAATGCTAGGTCAATAGCACGCATTTCTATTGGTAGGTTTGTAACTCCGGCAGCCTGCAAAATACTATTCGGCATTCCCAACCTATACACATGGTTTTTAGGTAGTCTTCCTTCTATTTGCCACTGCAATTCTTTATTAAATTGCTCATTAACAGCGTTAATATCGCTCATGTCATTTTACTCAAGTATAAACTTTAACCCTATGCCCACTTGCGTATGCATAGCCCCCACCGTGGAACCCCCGAGTGCTCGCTCTCGTAGGTTGAAGAGTAGCACGTGCTGGTCGGACAGGTAGTACTCGGCTTCCATTGTGAGGGCCGCACCATATAAAAAGTGGTCGGCATTCATTATGGTAGCGCCATCCGGCAGCAGCTTTTTGCCCCAGTTTATGGTTTCATATCCTGCCATTGCCGAGGCTCCAACAGAGAGAAAGAACGTTTTTGAGGCATCGCTCAAAAACTTTACGTAGTACCCGGTCTCAAGGCTAAGCTGGCTTAAGGGTATTTTTGTCCCGGAGCTGTACTCGTAGGAGTTTTGCAGGTACTCTACGCCAAATACCCACCTGTTTTTCTTTTTGGTGTAGACCGAGTAGTCCACGCCTCCCCACAGGCCCAGCTCCTCGCTGATACCCAGCGTTACGTTCACGCCGCTCATTCCCGGAATGTAGCGCTGAGCGTGAACGGTAGTGGCAATGAAAACCACAAGCAGTATAATAACAGCTTTTTTCATTTCTTTCGCTATCTTTGGTATTGAATTGCAAAATCCGTTATTACCTTAGCGCGCACCAAGTCGGCATTTTCTACCTCAAAGTTGTAGTTACGTCCGCCGTTATTTTTTTCATTTAAATCAAACACAAGCAGCTTATCAGACGGTATGGTAAAAATCGGTATGGCCAGCACGGTCGTTTCCGTACTTTTCGCCGCCACCTCCGTAACGTAGTTGTACGCTCGCACAGGCTTAAGCACCGTTTCCTGGATGGTAGTGCGCTGAATAAGTTTTTTGTCGATGACCTTTATCGTGAGGTAGTCTATGTCAAATTTTACGTTGGTGGAGTTGGTTATTTCCGTGTAGAAGTAAAGCATGCCATTATGGGAGTAAATACCCTTTAGAAGAAATGAAATGCCGAAGCCGCGTGCGCCGATGTGCTTAATCACACGCCTGTCGCTATCGTAAATAGACCTCATAATAATGCGTACCAGGGTAGGCGATTCGCTGCCCAGCTCCTTCAAAAAAATGTCCAGTGAGTTGTTGGGTCGATTTACTGTTTCGCCGTCATGCATAAAATCCTGCATTTCTACCGACAACTTTTCCGGCTCCACCTCAAAGCGTACGTTAAAGGCGTAGAACGAGCCGGTTTCGGTAATAACCGACAGGTTAGTTTCGCCGTCAAACCACTCCGCTGCCGACTTCACGCGCAGCACGTTAGTCGCATCCCCGGCAATGGCGGCTATCAGCACCTCACTACCCAAGTCCACGTACTTTATGGGGGCAGGAAAAATAACGTGCACCGTCTTATCGAAAGCTACCTCTAAGCCGTAAGGTGGTATCATACGGTTGTAGGGTATTTTACGTGTTAGACCGTAGAACTTATCGCCGCCGCTGGGCTGCTTTTGTATGCGCAGGCCAACAGGTGTAGGGTTACGCGTAGGCGTAGCGCCAAATAGCTGGCTTGAAGTATCATTACCTGTCGTAGTAGTGGGAGTTTTTGTCTGTCCTTGGGTAAGAGTTGTGAACCATAGCCCTACAAAAAAAGAAGTAATAATAATTTTTTTCATTTCCGATTATCTTTTGGGTAGTAAGTAAATCTTATGCTTATCTTGCAGCGTAACCTTATTTTCTGCCAGCTTCTTACTCATGTAGTTAAACGTGCCCTGTATCACGCCTCTGCCAACATCCGTTTTCAGCTGCTCGGCGGCGGAATTTTGGTTAAACAGCGCGGGGTTGGTGGAGGTAGTTGAGCCTACTGCTCTGGCCACGTCGACGCCAATTTCGCGTGTTGCGTCCATTTCGGCAGAGCCCGGTAGGAAAATGCCTCGCTGACCATCCAGGTCGTAAACATCGAGGTCAACTATGGTAATCACATCTTGATACTCCACAGAGCTGACGCTCACGTAAAGCCTGTCTACCCCAATAGCGCAGTAGCCCACGAGTATTGAGCCTACTGGCATAACCTGTCCTGCCACCATCATGGGTTCCGAGAGGCGCAACCGTACATTTTGTCCCTCGCCCACTGTTTGCCGACCATACACGCTTGCCTTAATGGTGTTCTTTTGCGCCACATGGCTGCCAATGCCGTAGAAGCCCCCCACAACGCTACTGCTGCCGTTGCTGCGTAGCGAAGTTGCCACGCCACGCACGGTGGTAACAGGCATAACCGTAGCTACCTCCTCTTCCTTCGTTTCCACAGAAGACTCTTCCTTAAAAGTCTCTTCCTTAACAGCTGGATCAGATGCTGTATAACTTGCCTGACCGCGAAGGGCCATATCGTACATTTTATTTGCCGTTTCCGCTACGCGTAGCGCACTACGCTTAGCAGATAGCGAATCATTCAGTACGGCAATCTGATGGCGTAGCCGCTCATTTTCTTTGCTTTTTGCCTCCGCCTCATCGCTTCGCTGTGGTGTAGTAGCTGCGCCTGTAATGGCTAAAAAAGCGTTCTTTTTTGCCGTTTTCAAATCCTCCTCCGGCGTGGACTTCTTTATATCCATTACCTCTTCAAGGGGCTGCGCCATTTCTTCATCGAAGGATAGGTCGTCGTTGAAGTTCTCAAGCTCCAACATTTCGTAGGCGGACTTTTTGTCCGTAGGCAGGACGTCTTCTTCCGCATCGGGAAGCTTGTTGTTTAGACCGTCATCCGTAGAGCCATCGTTGCTGCTGAACATGGACGAAAAAATGAAGCACAGGAAAATTACGCCGATAACACCAATCAGCGTATATACGGTGTAATCCTTTATTTTTTTAGCGCGCGCCTTGCGCTTTTCATCATCTGTTGTCATTGCTTAAAATTGTTTGTATGAAACCTTCTTCGAGCAGGCTATCAAGATGTAGCCTTTGTGCGCGCTCACTGCTGTCAGCTGTGGCGAGCATTTTAAGAATATCGGCAGCAGCGCTATTTGCTGCTACGCTATCTGCTGCCAAAAAGTGTTGCTCCTTATTGAACAAATAGTAGGTGTTTTTAATACCCGCCGCGAACTGCGTGAAGGCAAGCAGCAGCATAAAACCCAAGACGAAAAAGGCAAATTTTTTCTTTCTCGCAGGCGGCCAACCTTGCAGCTGCTCTTTAAATTTTTCCCAGAAGGGCTTATTTGTGTCGTTTTTGGGTTTCGATGTCGTCATTTTTGGTTACAATAAAGTTGTTAATTTTAAAGCCGTGCGGATTGTTGTCGCTGCGCACCTCGTTGGTTAGCTCGCACGTGGTAATTAGCCTGCGCTTATTTTGGTTGCTGGCGCGGGTAATTATTTGCGTAGCGTAGGTGGTAATGGTGTAGGGGTAATCCTCAAAAGAACCGGATATGCTGTCTATCACTATGCGCTGCGTGATGTTGTTGCTGATTAGGCGGCGGTAGTAGCCCGCCTCCATCAAATCCTTGTACTGGGTGTACGCTGTTTCATCCGCCAGGAACAGGGCGCGCTCAATGTTTAAGTTAATAGCCTCCGTGTCCGGAGAAAGCGTAAAGAATAGCTCGTGGAAGAGCTGCACGTGGCTGCGCGCCTCTACCGGCCTGTTTTGCGCCAAGCTTTGAGACAGGGCCAGGATGAGCGACTTGCCGTTATCAAGTACGTAAATTTTTTCGCGCTCCCGTTGTATAGCGGTGTAGCTTTTATTTATTACGTATATGGCAAGGATAGTCATAGTAACTACTGTTACAAGGGTAAGCAACCGCACCATCCTAAACGAACTCTCTATATTTCGTAGGGATTTAAAGGTCATTTTCGTAGGGATTTAAAGGTCATTTTTTCGTCTGTTTCCATACAGCACCCGCTACATGTCCGGCGCCGGCGCCAATCGCGCCACCGACCGCAACCATTGCTCCGGTCATTGCTTGTAGCGTGACGCTACCGCCTTGTATAATCCAACCTGCCATATCAGGTATTTGCAGGTAGGCAAAAATGATAACGACAAACATTAGTATCATTACAAAATTTGCTCCTGTTTCGGGAGGAAAAGCGCTACTTAATATCATGGAGGACAGTATCTGAACTTCCATTTCTTGCCCGATAATTTCAATAATGTGGATAAGGGGTAGCCACATGTATATGCCAATATACTTGCTAAGCCAGCCGCCAAAGCTGTTTTCATAGCTGGGAAACAGGCTCATTGCCAAAGCAATAGGGCCTATACAGCCCAAAATAACCAAGAATACAATGCGCAGCAGCTTGAAAAATACCCCTATCACAGTTCTTATACCCTCAAGAATCAAAAGAAGAAGTTTCATCAAAAGCTGCGCAGCCCAGCTGTCAATGTCTGCCTTAAACTTCCTGATGCTCGTAAAAAACTCCCCTATTCGTTGCCAAATGTTCAAGTTGCCACTTTTATTAGCGCTGGCTTTTTCCTTTATTCTTTTTTCCTTCTCGGCGGCGCGATGAGCTCTACATTTTTCTTTTACTTCATTTATCCTAGCCTTATTTACACTTCGTTGGCTATAAACCATTTGCGCCGTTCCCGTTCGTGTAGGCGATAGAATGTAGTGTAGCGGAGTAATAACAAAGGTCGGAAAGGCAAATATGAGAATGGCAACTGCCACCGGGCGCAGTAGCGGATAAGGATCCAGCGGCTCGCCCTTGACCATCGAATGCCACACTCTATGCCCCACGTAGAACAGCGCACCTATGGCGGCCATGCCGCCCACAATGTTGCCGATGGAGGAGGGCAGCCACTCCAGTCTTTTAAATATTATTTCAACCAGCTTATCCATTACGCATAAATTTTAAAAATTAGAAACTTAGAAAAACAGCATGTTAATAAAGGTGGGCAGCAGGATAAGCAGTATGGTTGCACCCACAAACATTACTATAAGCTTATCCATTGGCTCGCCGAGGTTGACCTTACTGTATATCCGCAAGGCGGCAAGCAAGCCCATAATGGCGCTGATGGCGTAAAAGATTTTAGCGTAAGGCTCAAATTGCATTCTCAGCGCTTGCCTGGCTTGAACTTCGGTTTGACGCTCATCCTCGCCAAAATCTTTCTCTATATTTTCTAAGGCCACCACAACGGCTGCTGCATAAGACATGTCCTCTTGGTCTGCGTCAAGGTCATTTGTTAATGAAAAGGAAACAAACGAGCTGCCAAATATGCTACTCAAACCGCCGCCATTATTATCAATCCAGGTGTATAAATCATCCATCGCCAAGCGATGGTTTGCTACAGCTGTTGCCCCGCGTAACGTTTCTTCCACTCGTGCGTTAGCCTTTGCTAGTTCTTCTTTTGCTTTCCTTATCATTTTCCACCGCTCATAGTGATTTGCTACGATAGACTCTTCCTTGAGTAGCTGGGTTATGTTGTTAATGCAAAAGGTAGCAGCCTTTAGATAGCTGGTGTAGCTGTCAAGTATTTCCGTCATTTCAGGAAGCGTCAGCTGTTTCGTTTTTTTTAGCTTATCTAAGGTGCGCTCCATGTTCATCGTAGTGTTGTAAAAATCTGTGGTCATGTTGGCAATATCGGCGGCTATCTGAACTTCCTTTTGTATCTTGTTTAGCTGATCCAACCCCTTCTTGGCCATTTTCGCCATGCTATCTGCTAACTCAACTTGCTTTATAATTTGCAAGGTAGTAGTAGTTGCTTCGGTTAGCGAACCAGCAAAGCCAACAATACTAGTTAATATATGCGAAGCATCTATTACCGGAGTCCCCTGCCCGTTTGTCCTCGTACCCTTAAGGCTACATATCAACAAAAGAAAAACCAAAAAAAACTTTTTCATATCCTTATATTTTTATTCTTATATTTTTATCTGTGTTTACGCTCTTTTTCCTCTGCCACCAGCTCACGTATGGCCAGCTCAATGTTGCCATCCATTTTTTTGGCCATTTCCATTACCTTTACTTTTTCAAGCTCTTCGGTAGTGTATATATAGTATTCTTCCGGCGACACCTCTGTGGCATATACAGCAGTATGTACGCCACCAAGGTCAATGTACACTTCCTTGTAGTTACGCGTGGGATCGTTATTTTGGTTTATCGACAGCACCTGCGCCTTTTGCTTGTTCGTTAGGCCCAGCAGGGATTGTACTTCATCAAAGCGATTTATCCACTTGCGTAAGTCTAGCAAAATTTGGCAGTCCGCGTTGTTGATAATCGTTTTCTTTACAACTTCGGACGATAAAATATCCTCAATTTCCTGTGTAACTACAATCGCTTCGCCAAAAAACTTACGTACGGTTTTGTACAGGTATTTGATAAACTCTGCCATACCTGCGCTGGCAATAGCCTTCCATGCCTCCTCTATTATTATAACCTTGCGGATTCCCTTTAGCTTACGCATCTTACTTATAAAGGCATCCATAATAATAATTGTTACCACAGGGAACAAAATTGGGTGGTCTTTAATTGTATCTAGCTCAAATACTACAAAACGCTTGTTGAGCAGGTCGAGCTGCTTGTCCGAGTTCAGCAGGTAGCCGTAATCGCCGTCTTTGTAGAAGGGGGATAGCACATACAGCAGATTTTGCAGGTTAAAGAACTCATGGGTTACCTTTTCTTTTTCTAATTGTGCCGGATATTCATCACGCAGGTATTCGTAGAAACCGTCAAAATTAGGCTTAAGATTTTGCGTCTTGAACTTCTTAATATAGCCATTAATAGCGTTTTCCACCGCGACTTCCTCGGTGCGGTTGCTGTCCGAGGCAATCTTTTTCCATAAGGTAAATACCAGGGCTTTTAGAGACTGCTTTTTCTCAATACCAAAAGTATTATCGTCTGTGTAGAAAGGGTTAAAGGCTATAGGATTTTCTTCTGTGTACGTGAAGTACACACCGTCCCTGCCTCCTGTACGGCGGTTGACCATTTCGCACTGCCCCTGGTAGGAGTTTCCCACGTCAATCATCACGATGTGCGCGCCTTGCTCGTAGTATTGCCGTACCATGTGGTTAACAAAAAAGGATTTGCCACCGCCGGAGCCGCCGAGCACAAATTTATTGCGATTCTGAATCCAACCTTTTTTGCGCGGCTCATCGGAAATATCAAGGTGTACGGGCTTGCCGCTGAACCTGTCCACCATTTTTATGCCAAATGGAGACAGGCTATCCCGGTAGTTTGTCTCCTGTGTAAATAAGCAAACCGCAGGCTCAATAAACGTATGAAATGTATCCTCCGAAGGGAAATCCGCAGCGTTGCCGGGTATACCGGCCCAAAACATAGTGGGTAAGTCTACCGTATTATGGCGCGCTGCGCAGTCCATTGTGCTGAGCTGTGCAGCAACGGCATTTTTTACCGCCTGCAGCTCTTCCCTCCTGTCCGTCCATGCAATAACATTAACGTGGGCGCGCACTGAACGCAGCCCCTCACTTACTGCGAAGTTGACGTAGTCTTTGATAAATTCAGCGTTAATTAAATTTTCGTGAGAAAACTTACCCAGCGAATTCATTCTTTTTGCCCGACCTTGCAGCTTTCGTATATCCGCTGCACTATCGCCGATGAAGATGTACTGGTTGTAGATGTGGTTATAAGGCAGCATTAGCCCCAACGGTGCAGCGTAGCTAAGATGGCACGAGCTGCGGTCGGTGCTCAACTTTTCGTACTTCATATTTGCCGACAGCTGCGCTGGCAGCGCATCCGTGTCGCCAAGCGTGTGCAGGCACAGCGTATTGCTGCCCACTACCATGCTTTCCGGATTCAGCTGAAGATCCGACAGCGACCGCTCATCGGACAAGCTAAGCGCAAAGTATTTATCAAGCAAACCCGCTGTTTCCTTTGTTCCCACAATATCCTCTGCCTTAAGTCTTTCGAGCCCAATCAGACTACTGCCATTCACGATGGCGGCAAACTGTTGCACCGCTTCCATATAAGCGTCAACTTCTTCCTCCGCCAGCTGCGTACGCGGTACTAATCTACCGCATGATAGAGCGGTATAGAGCGAAGTCTTTCGCATGTTGAACGGCGAACTTTTGGTAAGGAACAGGTAGCACTGATGGTTAAGGTAGGGACGCTCCGCGACATGACGCATAAAAGCTGCATCGCAAAAACTTGGTTGCTCATCAACTTCGCCCGCCTTATAATTTTCCTTAATAAACCAATCCTGCTTATGCAGCACCGAGAAGTTAGGTAGGCAGCGTATAGCCTTAGTCCATGTGGCATGAATAGCCTCATACTCCTCCTCTGTCAGCGTAAAGAGTTCTGGCAGCGTAACCTTAAAGGCTGCGGTAATATCCGCAAACTTAGACACAATACAGTCGTTTTCCACCTTAAGTATGGGGGAACGATTTTCAAGTGTAGCTATGGGGAGTACGTTATACATTTTTTTTAACCGTCAGCATCAAAAAAAAACTTTTGCGGTTGTACACAAATTTGGGAGCGTAGCCACGCGCCTGCTTTTTTTGCAGGCCAAACTGACCGTACTTTTTATTAAAGGTAAAACAGTACCACGCCAGCGTACCCAGGGCTACTACCACTATCGTTCCAATTAGTAGCATGGGCAAAAAAATTCGTAAAGTAAAGATCAGAACTATTGCAAAAATAATGCCCAAAAAGAAGGCTGTGAAGTACTGAGCGCGTAATCCCATAAATTCCACCACCTTCCCTGTCCCTTTATTAATATGATACTCTGTCATTGCGCTACATACCAAATGCGGCCTTAAGAAATACGCCGCCAAGAATGAGAAACAGAACTGCACCACCCCACGCAGTAGCAGCTTTGGTAGCGTTGGGGTCGCCATTGGAAAATTTTGAGTACACAATTATAGCCCCGATGATGCCAATGATGGCGGCGACGGCAAAAATGAAAGAGGTAACGGAGCTAAAAATAGATTTAAGCTGAGTAACCAGAGTATTAAGCGCACTTGTAATTTTGCTCGCATCCTGCGCCATCGCCTGTACATTTGCCAGCGCCACAACGACCACTGCCAAGACAATTTTTCGAGCGATTTTAAATTTTTGTTTCATAGTCAATTAAACTTTAGTTAAATAAAAATTAGAATTAGAGATAGTCTTGTATATTAAAATTTTCCGGAACTTCGTTCTTTTTTTTGTGTAGTGGTTTGGTGGGCGTACTTACCTCACTTTCGGCGCCGCTGTTGTACATTTCTTGCAGCTCCTTTTCCCAAGCGGCCACGGCTTCTGTAACGCGGGCGGAGGCAGGTTCGCCCCATACCGCTTGCAGCTGCTCAAAAAATTCCGTGTCCTTAATTTTCTTTACCGTTTGCGCAGCTTTTCGCTCGTTATCCACAGAGGTAGGCGATGATTGCACCGTGTCTATCAAGTGCTCCACTTCCGGGGGCGTAACGCTATTATCTATATCCTCGCCATCGTTCGCCTCAAAACCATCTTCAAGGTCGGGCAGCTCGTCCGATAGTGGCACGTAGTCGTCTTCATACTCAATATCAACATCAAGTTCCACCTCTTCCTCCGTTTCAGTGGTAGTGAGCGCGGTGGGCAGCGGCGTAGTTACCACGCCCATCACGCTTACCGCCACAGGCTTCGCCTCCGTCTTTTTCTCTTTACCAAAGAGGGCTGCTAGCTCCTTACGGAAGTAGAGGGCAGTAAACAGCACCCACCACCCCATGCTAACGATTATCAATATCAGTATCACTCTTGCTTCCATTACTACCAAGTAGTCCTCCAATCCTTTTTTGCCATTAGTCTGCGCTGTCCGAATGGCTAATTTTACCGTTATGAACAAAGTCTACTATTTCCTTTTGCCTTTCGTTGCAGCAGCGTTGTAGCTCATCCTTATACTTGCACAGGTGATGCTCCAGTACGTTGTCCACGTAGTCAATAAGGCTTATGCTGCCGCCATGCGCCGCATGAACAATGGTGCTCAACCGCTTGTGCGTATCTGCTCGTAATCTGAACTGAGTTAGCTTTGCCTTAGAGCCTTTTGCGCTTTTAACCAAAAACAGGTCCTCATATGAGCCCTTTCTGTACTTAACAGCCGGTGGTGTATTTTTTACAGCCTTTTCGGATTTTACCGCTACGCTATCCTCTACCTCCTCTACCGTTGGTACTCCTACCTGCTGCGAGACCTCTTCGTGAACAGCATCCACTTCTGCCGCTGGAGGAGCAGCTGCTACTGGCACCACTGTTGTCCCCATCATTGCCAACAGCACCTTTTCGTCTATGCCTGCATTTTTTTTTGCCATAACGCCTTTTTATGGTATGAAATTATTCTCCCCCTATCTTTCCCAAAATCTCTTCTACTAAGCAGGCAACGTTGCTACCTCGCAATAGCCCCGTTGAAGTAGGCAGTATGGTAGAGATAAAGACCTCATCCTTATCGCTGACCTCACGACCAAACCTTACCAAGTAGGGTATTTTTGTTTCCAACAGCGAAATACCATTTTTGGCACAGAACCCAGAAAATTTACCGTATATAGGCGTTTTTTCACGTGCATCAACCGAGTTCCAAAAAGCGTGTATAGCCTTGATGTTGCCAATACCCTTTTTAATTAAGCTTTCCTGTATGGTCAACATAAACTGGGCGGTACTTGAGGTATCAAGGCTTTTGCCTTTCAGCGGGCAAAACAGGTAGTTCATTTGGGCGATAAGCGACAGTGCACCGTCTTGGTTTACCGTCCCCGGTAAGTCAAAAAATATGAAATCGTAGGCTGATGATAATTCAGCTTCCAGCCTTTCTGCAGCCTCCATAGCCTCCGTAACCGGCGCACCTACTATAGGGTACATCTTTTTGTTGTTGGTGGTATATTGGTTGTACACGACACCTTTTAGCCACTCTGACTTTGGCACTTGTGCCAAATCTCGTGTGCGCATATCTGCGAGGCTATACTGCGGGTAGTCGCAATCTATAACTGCTACATTATAGCCTAGTTTGTAGTGCAGCAAACTTGCCGTAAGAATGGTAAAACTCGACTTTCCAGCACCGCCTTTCTGCGTACCGAAGCTGATGTAAACAGGTTTCTTTACAGATTTTTTTTTCATGCTATAGTCAAATTAATTTTTTTGCAAATATAAAACTATTTTTATTAATTGCAACATAATATACCTATATTTGTTATTATTTTTATGGTTTAAAAAATGTCATATTTATATAATTCGATTGTATATCAATATATTATGTAATTTATGTTATTCTAAGATACTAAAACTATTAATAATTCAATTTTTTCATCTTTTAATATGATTAAAAAATACTTGACAATTTAATATAAATCAATTAAACTCAAATTAAGTAGCAACATTTGATTTTCAGCAATTTGTATAGTTGAGTAAAGTCAAGTAAAACCAAGTTATATGTTGACACCATCAGCACCACCAGCACCATCAGCACCACCAGCACCACCAGCATCATCAGCACCATCAGCACCATCAGCACCATCAGCACCACCTATAACTACTTATTTTACAGTGATTACGATAAAAAGATTATGCAAGAAATTTTTACCACAACCCCGACTTTTTTCTTTTAGCAGGCAAGGAATTTACAATAGAAAGACAAAAAAATTATGCAAAATATCCTCAAATCCACCAATAAGGTTTTTGGAACAAAAACCTCTCTATACACAGCACCAAAAATCATTCGCCCCAGCGAATGGCAAGGTATGTTTTCGTTGCACGAAAACGATTTTGTTGCACAAAATCCCTTGCCCCTTCGGGGGAAAATCACTCCAAAGTCGTGATTTTTAAAATTCCTTCAAATTTTTCTTTTGGTCGGCGAATTTGAAGGCAAAAAGGATAACAGTGAAATCTTAAAATCTTAACCGCTATGGGAAATAATATGGGCGGTCGCCCTAAAAAAATTGACAAGTTGGGTGTTTGGTTAACAATTAGGTTAACCGAAGAAGAAGATGTGCAGCTACGAAAGTTGATGGCTGATCACAGCTTAACGAGCCGAACAAAGTTCGTTAAAGCCTGCATTTTTAGCGGCAAAATTAAGTTCGTGGCCGTGGATAACAGCAGCCTTGAAGCAAATGCTCGTTTAGCGGATATAACTCAACAGCTACGTGCCATAGGCGTAAACCACAACCAAGCCGTTAAGCACTTGAATACCGTTTTTGGCGAGATAAAGGCAGCGAACATTGTAAAGCATATGGCGGCAAACTATAGCAAAGTTGACAAGGTGCTAGAGGAATTAAAACTTACTGCAGAAGATATAAGAAAAAAGGTGTATAACATAAATCAATAATCATGAACGCAAAAGAAAAAAACAATGTGGCTCCACTCAAAGTAGCCATACCGCAAAATGAAACAATCGAATTACAGAAGCAGACAATCAAGTTGTTGGAGGACAATAGCGAGATGTTGAAAAAGATAATCCTCATATCGCAAAACGATGTAACCAAATTGCAGCAGCAAGTAATCAAAATACTTAGTTCAGCCCATGGTAGCCAAATTTGAAACCGGCAGCAACCTTTACGGAGCCTTGAAGTATAACACCGATAAGATAGACGAGGCGCATGCCAAGGTACTTTGCGGGAACCTTGTTAACATTCATGAGGATGGCAGATGCTACTTAAACGAGCTGGAGTGGGATTTTAATGTACGGCTTAAAAATCCCAACATGGGCAAGACGGAAAAGCCTATTGTTACCATATCGCTTAATCCCAGCCCGGAGGACGTATTAACGGATGAGCAGCTGCGTGAGATTGCACAAGAATATATGGACAGAATGGGTTGTAGCGACCAACCCTATGTGGTGTTTAAGCACGAAGACATAGACCGCCATCACGTTCACATTGTAACCACCAATATTGGCAGGGATGGCAAAAAGTTAACGGACAGCTTTGGAAGCAGCAATGACCATCACAAGAGCAAGGAAATAACCAACGACATTGAGCGCACGAGAGGTTTACACCCCGCCGACTTAAAGAAAGACCAGCGGGTGTGGGTTCCCGAAAAGGTTGATGTGAGCAAGGGCAGGATAGGCTACCAGGTTCGCAACATAGTAGGGCATGTTTTAGAAAGTTATAAGATTGAGAGCGACTCTGAACTAGCGGCGGCTCTTGCCGTGTATAACGTAAATATGCAAATTGTCAAAGGACAGCAGCGGGATGGCAAGCTTTACAGGGGCATTATTTACTGTCCCACTGATGACAGCGGCAACAAAGTTGCTACCCCCTTAAAAGCCTCCGTTCTAGGCAAAAAATGCGGTTTTGAGCGCATAAACAAAGAGCTGGCTAAGGGTGCAAAAACTTTAAAAAGCGTAAATAAGGACAGCATTAAGGGCAGGCTGACGGACTGTATGAGCAGAGCGACCAACCGTGAGGAGCTACATGCCCTACTCAGAGAGCAGGGTATAGACCTCTTTTTGCGCGCAAATGAGCAAGGTCGCATTTACGGAGCCACCATTATAGACCATGAGCAAAGCGCCGTCTTAAACGGCTCAAAAGTGGGCAAGGAATTTGCCGCCAACACCTTCCATCAACTTATTAGCGGTTGGAGTGCTGCTGCCGCAGCACAGGCGCCAACAGCACCACAAGCATCATTCAAGTCGGAGGCATTTGAGCCGATACAGCACAAGCATGATGACGGTAATCAGACAACCAACTTAGGAGAGGAGCTTGATACCAACGCACAGGCAGCGGATGTAGCACAAGCACCAACAGCATCACAAGCATCATTCAAGTCGGAGGTATTTGAGCCAGTACAGCACGAGCATGATGACGGTAATCAGGCAACCGACTTAGGAGAAGAACTTGATACCATAAGGGGGTATGAAAAGGGCGCTGGCGAAAGATTTGCCAACAACTTAACCGCCATTCTCGCCACTTCCGGTGGTGGCGGAGCACTTAGCAAGAACGATTACTTCAAAAAGAAGAAAAAGAAGAAGAAAAAAATATAGGTATAACAGAACAACTTAACTCAATTATTAACCATAAAAAATTAAAATTATGCAAGCATCAGATGACAAGAGTTTAGACAAAATTATGAACTTCATTCGCGCAGGTAGTTTTTTAATTCTTGCACTACATTTTTACTGGTACTGCTTTGGCTTTTTCAAAACTTTAGGCATACATCATGTAAAAATTACCGAAATACTGGTAAGCATCAACCGCGAGTCCGGCTTATTTTCCCACCCCTTAGTATCGCAAGTCTGGTGTACCGGCTTGCTTATACTATCTTGTTTAGGCAGTACGGGGAAAAAAAGCAAGGATATGACATGGAAAAAGGTAGCAATATGGCTTTTGCCGGGTATCCTACTCTTTTTCTGTATAGGGTGGATACTGACGTTGCCGGTATCAATATCCATTAAGAGTATCGTGTATATGGCCATCCTTTCTGCAGGTTACATTTTAATGCTTGGAGGACTCATGCGAGTATCCCGCATTTTGAAGCAAAACCTGATGAAGGATGTATTCAACAGCGAAAACGAATCCTTTATGCAGGAAACGCGTACGCTCTATAACCCTAACAGCAGCATTCCCAACATACATTTATCCACTAAATTTTACTACCACGAAAAGTGGTACTATGGTGTGATTAACGTAGTCAATCCGCACCGCGCCACCAACGTGTTGGGTACGCCCGGCAGCGGTAAGAGTTTTGCCGTCATTAATGAGTACATCAGGCAGCTCATTGATCAGGGTAACGCCCTATACGTGTACGACTACAAGTTTCCTACGCTGACCAACATTGCGTATAACCACTTTAGACTGCACCCACAGGGTTACGCCAACAACGGCGGCAAGCTGCCAAAGGTATACATTATTAATTTTGACGACCCTGAAAAAAGCCACCGGTGCAATCCGCTACACCCCTCATTTCTCAAGGACATAACTGATGCCTTTGAAAGCGCGCACGTCATCATGATGAACCTGAACAGAACGTGGATAAAAAAGCAGGGCGACTTCTTTGTTGAATCCCCCATTACCCTGTTGGCGGCCATAATATGGTTTCTGAAAATATACAAAGACCCCAAGACAGGCGAGGCAGGCAGATTTTGCACCTTCCCGCATGCCATTGAATTTTTATGCCAAAAATACGAGGATATTTTTACCATTTTAAGCACCTATCAGGACTTAGAGAACTACATCAGCCCTTTTAAGGATGCTTGGCAGGGTGGTGCACAAGAGCAGCTGCAAGGGCAGATAGCCTCTGCCAAAATCCCCTTAGTACGTATTATTTCCCCTAAGCTGTACTGGGTGCTTTCCGGTAACGATTTTACCCTTGACTTAAACAACCCCGACGAGCCAAAAATTTTATGCTTGGGAAACAATCCCAAGCGTGAGGGTATCTATGCAGCGGCGCTAGGATTATATAACTTTAGGATTGTGCAAATTATCAACGAACAAGGGAAGCAGCCTTGCGGTGTGATTGTCGATGAGCTACCCACGATGTACTTCGGCAAAATTGACCGCCTCATTGGAACGGCACGCTCCAATAAGATAGCTGTTTGCTTAGGCTTTCAGGACTATAGCCAGCTGACCAAGGATTATGGACAGGAGGAGATGAAGGTAATTGTGAACACCGTAGGCAACGTATTTGCGGGGCAAGTGCTGGGCGATACCGCTAAGGGCTTGAGCGAGCGTTTTGGCAAGATATTGCAACAGCGGCAGAGCATTAGCATTAACCGGCAGGACACATCATCCAGCTTTAACACCCAAATGGACAGCCTTATTCCTACGGGTAAAATTACAAACCTACGGCAGGGAACCTTTGTCGGCTCTGTAGCGGAAGACTTTGGCGTTGAAATGACGCAAAACATCTTTCACGCCCAAATTATGGTTGATACCAAACGCATCAACGCAGAGGAAAAAAAGTACGAAGAGCTGCCCATCATTACCGACTTCATTGACAAGAATACTGGCGAAAATACAATGGAGCAGAAGATACAGAGCAACTACGAGCAAATAAAGGCAGATGTAAGAAAAATTGTAGAGGACGAGTACGAGCGCATCAGCAACGACCCTGAATTTTGCCATTTACTCGAGGTAAAAAAATAAATAGCTAAGTTTTGTTAACGCAAAATTCTTAACTATTTTGTATTTCGCTGAAAACCAGCAATATATAAAAACGTTGCTGGTTTTTGTTTTTTATTATGCGTATAATAATAATATATATATATTATAATATATTATATATAAAAAATACAGCTATATTTGCAGTCTAAAATAATATATTTCAAATATTGCAATATAATATTCTGCACTTAAGCCATGGACACGCCGAAAACATATAAAAAGCTAGCGCGTACGATTGACAACGATCGCATCAGCAGCAGCCTTGATTTTCTTGTGCAGCATGCAAAGCAGTTCGGCGCGGAGGATAGCGTAGGTAACCTCATAGGGGAGAGCGAGCTGTGCTTTTTGGAGGCAAAGAACAACCTGCTTACCTCACAGGAGTTACGCGCTATTGCCAATAATGTCCCCGAAGCCTACCTAAAGGCGGTTTTTAAGGATTTGTGGGAAAGGGTAGAAAAAGTTGTAGGTTTAAATGTGGAAAATGGAAAGACGGCAAGCATAAAAACGACAGAGGTAATGAATGTTCGCTTTGATGCGGAGTTAGACAAATTTAGAGATGGAAAATTAAAGCCAAACGAGGTGCTACATTTGGGCTCTCCGCTTGCAGCGCTACAGGCGGCAGGAATAAAAGAAGCCGAAATTATCATTAGGCAATCTATGCTTGCTGGCAAACTTAAACAGCACAATCTTACAATCGAAGATTTAAAGGGACTTGCGAGTGCTATTCAAACTCCAACAATGGTATATGAATGGGGTACAAAAGCGAAGTCAACAATTATTATTTCAGACCTCACAAGGGGTAATGACGAGAAAATTACGGTGGCTGTTAGGGCTGAAAGAAACGGGAAATCTTTATTAGTTAACGATGTGTCAAGTGTTCATGGAAAATCAACGGAGCAGACTTTGCTTGATTTTTCAAAGGCTGTCGGGGAAAATCCAATTAGAAATTAGAGGATAATTTACGCTGGGTTGATAAAGAAAAAGCCCTCAATTGGCTTGCTATGGCTCCTCCTTTGGGAACAAGCCAAGCCAATCAAGAGCATGAACTTGTTGCAAAGATAATACGAGATTTCCAAAATCCCATCATTATGGAAAAAAAAAGGTTCAAGACAACTTTAGAGGTTCTTTTCTAAAGTTTCTAAGTAAAGTTAAGTAACTATTTTTGTTTCTATAGTTGTATCTAAACTCGCACTCTTTTATGTGTAGATAAAACGTGTGTTTATGCACCCCTCTAAACTT
>JAISBU010000047.1 GCA_031266015.1 Prevotellaceae bacterium
AAGTTTAGAGGGGTGCATAAACACACGTTTTATCTACACATAAAAGAGTGCGAGTTTAGATACAACTATAGAAACAAAAATAGTTACTTAACTTTACTTAGAAACTTTAGAAAAGAACCGCTAAAGTTGTCTTGAACCAATATTTTTAATCTGCATTTATTTAATACGTTACAAAGATAAATATTTTTTATATAACGTGTTAAATTTTCTCACTAGTGTTCTATTAAACTTGGGACGTTATTAACAGCCAAATATTGGTTCATATCGTTCTTTGTCAAAGAGGTCTCGAAGATGAGTTTTATCGGTCAACGAAATGCTTAATATTTGAAGAACTTCATATGTGCTTCTATTCAGCTGCATATTGTGCTGAACGATTGCCACCAGGCAAGTAAGTACATACTGGCAGCATAGAGTTGAATCCGAACGGCATTCTCAGTAGTGCCCCAAAACTTCTTGATTTTGAGGTGTTGCTTGAGCCATTTGAAAAACAGCTCTACCTGCTGCAGTTCTTGTAAAGTTCGGCTACCTGAAGAGCAGAAATGTGCATCGCATTGGTTAGAAATATAAGCTCTCTTGAACGCATCCTTTGCCTACACCGCGTACAAAACAACGGCTCACTGAAAAGTGAGCCGTTGTTATTTTTTCTCGGAGGGAAAGAAGAGATTTTTGCGCTTGCGCCTACAACCTTGGGGTGTTGTTTTGCCGGAGGGCTGGCTGCTCCTCGTGGGCGTTGTTGTTTTGGGTTTCCGACATTAACTTGGCCAACATGGGACTCGGGGTGAGCTGTTGAGTAAAAAAAATGGCTAGCTTATTCACGCTTTCCTTGTGCTTAGTCGGATTGATTTCTTTTAGCCTGTTGATATTTATCAGCTTCCACTTTACGGCAGGGTAGCTGGAATAGTCAAAATCTTGCCAATTAGGCTTGCCCTCCACAAAAGACAGTAAAAAGTCTTTTTCTTTGTTGGTCAAAGATTTGCCCACCATTGGAATAAAATCGGCTCTGATTTTTTCAAAGTCTGCATAGCTGAAGTTGTCGTCTGTCATTCCTGCAAACTGGCTTTTAAAAACCACCCTTTGATCGACAAAGTTTGGATTTAAAACTTCGTCGATGGGGCGCTTTCCGCACAGTAGAAGAAATAAAAATCCTTGCTTGATTTCTTCCGTAAAACCGACACCTTGCAGCATGTTTTTGATGTCAAAAATATCTCGTGGGTGTTGTCGTTCTAATGCTGCGTTGACCTTCCCACCCCATAGTTGCCCAACCGAAACGGTTTTTATTTCACAAAAACGATTAAATTCTTCTTCGGCACGATTGCACAAAACCTTTGTGCAGGGCTCTGCAATTAGCCCTCTATTTATTTGGTTAACTTCTACTTTTACAATGGCATCGTCTTGTATGCAAAGCAGCTTCAACTCTTCTTCGGCGCGCCTCTCGTCTTTAAAATGAATGTGCGGGAATATCGTTTTTAGCCTATTCTTTACGGCGTCTAACGACTGTCGTACATCGTTCAAATCATTGTTCCGGCTGTCAGAGTATGGGATATAGGTAAGGTCAATATCTACCGAAAAACGTGGCATATCAAGGTGGAACAAGTTTATGGCCGTTCCGCCATGCAGGGCAAGCCTGTCCTCTTTGGCTACCTCATGCAAAACATCAATGAGTAGTGCAACTTGTTTTTTGTAGGCGTCTTGCATTAGACTAACTCTTTCGGTAAAACCAGCTTATACTTTGGCGCTAAAACGCCACCTGCAGCCAAAGAGCGGTTGCCTGCTCCTAAATCTACCCTGCTTGCATCTATATGCTTAAACCAAGCGTGATTTACTTTTTCGGCAAGGTGAAGGAATAGCCTTTTTACCTTTACCGACTTGCAATTTTCAAGCAGCTCTTGAACTTTTTTAGGGCGCAATGCTCCCAACCCCTCCATTAATTCAAGAGCTTCCGACAGCGGAAATCTGTCTGGACAAAGTGCCAAACACTCCATTATGGCGCGGACGGGATCGGATATTTTCATGGTCAGCTCACCCTCTTGAAAGTCCATCATGACAAGCGTATCATCTTTAAAAAGCGAAAGGCGAAAAAGCGCTATTTTTGTGCTCCAATTGTTACTTTTAAACCAAACGGGTAGCTTTGTCCTGCCGCTGACAAATAGCGTTGTTTCGTAAGAGTGTATTTGCAGGTAGTGGGCAAGTCCCTGTAATTCTAACGCTGAACGTCCACCAACGTGGATATTCAAATTCTCGACATGCTGCAAAGCTGATAGCGCTCCTGCTAAGACAAGCGGATCGTTTGATTTTATCATCGCCCCTTTGCCTATTGGCTTGAGCCATCCACTTTTACGGTAAGACTGCTGTAGCTCGTATGAATAGCCTTGCGACGACAACCACGAAGGTAGCAATACGCTGCCACGGGGCAACGATTGTATCAGATTGTTTACTTTTGTTCCGCTATTCATATAATAACTATAAATAACTATGCAAATATAAACTTTTTATCTGAAATAAGCAAGAAAAAGGCTTACTTTTTCTAAAACGGCATATCAACCTTATCCCTTGCCGCTTCAATGTCCGGCTGTAGCAGCCGCAGCGCCGCTTTTTTCAGCTCGTCCTCAAAATCATCATACGCGCACGAGGCAGGGAACTCCGGATCATCAAGGGGGTACTTTTCAAAGATCGGCTCAAGCTTGGGCTGCAAGCACATTACAAGCTGCCGCTGCCGCTCGTGAGAGGCTGTTAACTCGTGGCTGCCAAGCGCAGCGTAGAGAATATCCGTACAAATCCTAAACGCCACCTCAAATTTTGAAAAGCCAAAACCACCGAGCAGCTCATCAAGAGCACGATTTTTTGCCTCTATTTGGCTGAATCCGTCCGTACCATGCTCGCCAACGTACTCGGCGGCGACTTCGGCTGCGCACGCCGCTTTTTTCTTGATAAATTCGAAGTCTAAAGCCAATTCGGGGTAGTACTGCTCAAGGTGGCTGAGCAGCGTTAAGCCGTAGTAGTTTGCGCCAATGGCCTGTGCAATTTCGGCTACGGTAGTGTATTTTTGGGTTGACATATCCTTACTGTTTTAGATTACAATTTTAGCTGTTTCAAGCTTGTCTTTATTTCGTATTTACGACCACTAACGGTGGCAACAATGAGCAATTTACGCGTTACAGGTACCGGGTAAACGAAAACGCCATGCTTTGCCGCCACCGGCAGCGCTCCGTTAAGCGGCGCTGCGGTAATATCCCCCGGCGAAGATAGCGCTATAAGTAAGTAATTATCAGATACATATGCGTTTGCAACCTCCACCTCGCCCACATTATCTTCCGCCCCAATAGTGTATATCCTGCGCGGCTGTGTGGCCAGCCAGGTTGCCTTTTCCTCCAGCAGCGCAATGGTGTCCGCAGCATCCTTGCCATTTGCAGGTATGGCCACTTCTACCCTTGTAGGGGCAGCTATGGCAGAGGCCAGAACTGCCAGGCTATCGCGCAGCAGCTGATTTTCCAGCTCCATCACCTCTGTGGCCAAGCTCATGTTTTTGTGGTTTTCTGCCGTTATTTGCTGCTGTTGAAGGGTTAGCCGTTCCACGCTATCCCTTAGCACAGAGAGGGTTACATGCAGCTGATTTTCCTCCTCCACGTAGCTCCGCAGCAATTTCATAGTGGTGGTCAGCTGCTCGCTTAACCTTCTTTCCCTCCGAGAGGCTTCTTGTAGCGCAACGCTATCAACCGTTTTCAGAGGAATTGTCACGGTGTCCCGAGTAGCAATCGGTGGCACATCGTGTGATGGAGTAGGGATACCACGCTTACTATACTCAGCGAGTATTAATACCGTCAGCAGCAGCATAATGGTCAATAAATATAAAGTTTTCATACTTCTTGCATTTTCTCGTAATCTTTTGTACTTTTACTATTAGAAAAAACGGGAGTACTTTCTTTAAGAGCAGAAAGGCCGGCTGCCCCTACACTGGTTATGAGGACTTGGCCGCCCTCATTGAAAGCCCGTTTTTTTATTTGCTCAAGTGACTTTTCCCTTGCCCATCGCCAGCCAACTACTTCAATGGTTTCTTTGTTTATATCCACATCTATTGTAACAATTGCATTTTTGCCGTCTACATTTACAAGTACCCAATAACTTGCTTTAGCGCTGGGTTTGTCGTTTATTGCTAAATCAGGAATGGTTAGCGCAGCATTTAATATTTTCCTGCTATCATCTACTGTCAACTCCGTATGATTTCTTATGTTTTTTGCAAAAACATTTCGTTTTATCATTACCGGCTTGGCTATACTGCCGACAGCGCTCAGCACATTTTCGGGCAGCGACGGTAGCACGATATCCCGTGATGGCGAAAGAAAATCTTCATCGCTTATATCCTGTGGGCTAGCAAGTTGCACTTTGGTTGGTTCTTCCATGTTTGGCTCTTTACCTCCCCGCCTTTTTAAACACCCGCAGGCTTGTCCTCACACCCACCGAGGCGAAGAACTCCAACCGAGGCTCGCCCACAAGGAACAACCCTCGATAATTCACGTTGCCAAAAACCGATATGTAGCGGGCAAAATGCCATTCGCCCTCCACGCCGATAACCCCGCCGAAGTTGTTTCCTTTAACATCGTTTGACGGTACGGGAATGCCCCTCAAATCCTGATTTTTATACGCTACCCCTACCAGCGGGCTAACGAAGTACCTGTCCTGAAAAGCAAGTAGCGTAAACAGCGTGTAAAGCTCTGCGTTTTGCTCCCTGTACGTCAGCATATCGCCTTCTATCTTCCCTGTAGCAAAGCTGTACCGGCCGTAGAGGGACAGCCTGTTACTGAAGGCATACCCCGCCCCAACTACAGGCGTTAGATCTGCCGCGTCGTTAATACCTCCGCCCAGGTCAACGTTGAAGTTTTTGGGAAAGTGCGTTTGCGCAATGCTCGCTACCGAGCACGCTGCGGTTAACAGCGTAATAATGAGTATCTTTTTCATGGCTTTAATGTGTTATTATGGTTGTTGTTGTTACTATCTTGCTTTGCTGCTGTAGTTTTCATAATCTTTTCCAGCATGGGGGTCGGCTCATTTTTTTGCTCCAAAATTTGGTTTTCGGAGGCTTCTGTTGTATCTTTGCCTAAGAGCGGTAGGGGTATCAACATTCTTGGTATTTTCCTTGCTGCTGAAGAGAGGGATTCACCGGTCGTCTTGGACGTAGAGAGTTGGGGATTAAGCTCCATAATTCGTCGGTTGATACCTTTCTTTGTTTTATAGAAGGTCTTAGCAGTTAGACATCCCCCGGCTTTTCCATATATCTCCAATAGATTGTACGTTCCTTCCACCGTTGCTCTTTTCAGGAAAGCAAAGTTATTGACTCCATTGATTGGATTTTTACCCAGAAAAACAATGCTCTCAGGCTTCGATATTACATCTACCATGTTGATAATATCTTCATCTGTCAAGGGTATGTTATTGCCCTTGTCTTTTTCATTATCGCCGTAGTGCTCATTGTAAATATGCCGCAGTTCCGAAGCATTGACAGCAATATCTGTAAAGGCTTTAAAACCTAATCCGGAAATATTAGCTAGATAGCGTTTCCCATCTTCCGTAAGCCGTCCTAGGGGAACTGTACAGCCGTCCATTTCCCCCTTTTTGGCTCCATCAAATAGTACCAAGAGGTACTCTTTCAATGCTTGTGTGCTTTTAACTTCCTGCATTTTTTACCCACTTATTAGGGCTACTCCACATGCCCGATTGAATAATGCACCGTATCGCTTACTGCACCCTCATTGTCCTTTATCCAACACCACATATCAGTGTACCAATTATTGCCATCGTCATACAAATACATGTTAATAATATTTTCATGCTCCGAAGGTTTAAAAAAAGGGTACCCTCTATTTGTTGCAAAATGAAAATATGTCCAAGCGCCTTCTTCATCGCCGGTGTCATCAACGTAGTTTTTAGAGTAGGCCAGGAAGCACAAGCTATCAATCCTCCCCCCCCATTTAGCATCACGGTCGTAACTCGTGCTAAAATCAAGAGGATATTCTACTTCGTCAAGGTTAGTACGGTGCGGTGCAGTGCTAGTAACCCCCACTTTTGGCCGCATGTTGGTAAAGCTGAACACCTTTTTTTCAATGCTGCCGGAGGTGCCGAAATCATCCCTTACTCGCGCATTTAGGGTGTGCAGGCCCTCGCTATTGGGCACAAATTCTATGCTCCGGGTAAAGTCACCGCGCTCCCTGGTAGCCTCTATAGGCACGCTATTAGTGGCCTCTCCATCAATTTTCACGTTGCCGGCAGAGGCGCTAACCAGCAGCGTGTTCATATTCTTATTTTCATCCGTTGCCGTTACGCTCATGGTAAAGGTGCGTGCTTGGCTCGCCATACCGGTTTTAATGGTATCAATCCTGTCCAGATCAACATTCGCTGTCAGCACCGGCGACAGGTTGGCGTTGCGGTAGTAGTCTTCCGTGGTGCAGGCGGCAAGGCCAAGCAGCAGCGCTGTTAAAACTGTTAGTAAATAGCTGTTTTTCATGATGTTATAATTTATTAGATTTTCCCGATGGAGAGTAAAAATTCATTTGCGCTCATCGTAAGTATGTCCGAATGCCGAAAATCATGTACATCGCGCGTAATGATAACATCCGCGCCACATGCCTTGGCACACTGATGCTGCATGGCGTTTTCTATATCGTTAAAACGCTGCGCTGCCAGCGCGCCCACCACCGCTTTTTCGTTAAGCGCCACCAGCTCACATGCTTGGGAAACATCGGTAAGCAGGCTGCGGATGGCTGTTACACTTGCTCCGTATCTTGCAAGCAGGTATTGAGCGTTAGCCATGCTTAGGCACGACACCGCCAGCAGTACCTCTTCTTTTTTTCGCCCCAGCTCAAACACCTGCATGCTGTACAGGTTGTGTGGCTCGCGTACCAATAGCATATCCATCAGCACGTTGGTGTCAAGAAATACTTTTTTCATTTGTATTTTTCCTCCAGGTAGCCGGCTATTTCCGCCTTGTAATCAATATCGCCGTCGGGCAGCGCAACGCCGTATGCCTTCACGTTCAGCTGCCTTACGTAGGGCGATATGGCCACGCTCGGCGCTGTGGCTTGTGGCCGGTCGGTAAGCATTACAAAGTAGTTTTCCGTAATTTTTGAGATGGACGAATGCGTGGCGGCGGCGTAATCTTTCATTCTTTCAATAACACCTGCCTCCATGGTAAGGGTTAATTTTGTTGTCATAGGATAATGATTAATTAGTAGTTAAAAATACACGTGCAAATATAATCATTTGCACGTGTATTTTACAAGAGGTACTTAATCATATTTGTTAAATAAGCTTAACTGTGCTTCATTTTATGACTCCTTTTAGCGTTTCTCTGTTGCCGTTAGCGTACTCTACCAAAACGTAGTACATGCCCGGCACCTGCGGCTTTTCATGCGGTTCAAGCCACAGCTCTGTTATACCGCCATAAAGCGGCATGCTTCGACGGCTAATTACTGCACCGGTAAGGCTGGCTACGCTTACGGTAACATTTTCCGGCTGTGCGGAGTAGATGAGCAGCTTTACGCCCTCGCCGCTGCCGGTGTAGGTGGGCGCTAGGAAGGCCTTATGCTCGTCCTTGTGCAGATCGCCTACATACTCGCGGTACAGCCTTTCGGCTTCGCCATCGTAGTCCGCTGTCGCTACTGTGGTGGCGGCTGTTATCGCCAGCGAATTTACCGGAAGCGTCGGCGTTTTTACGGTATAACCGGAGGCGGAGCTATAGTTAATTGTCCCTATGGTGTAGGAGTTGGTACAAGCGCCGGTGGCATCGTCGCTGAATGTAACGTATATTTCATAGTCAGCGCTGCCTATGCCTTGAAGTTCTATTGTATATACGTCATTCGTAATTGCTTTGGGTGTTCGTTCAAGAGTTGCATTCGTATTTTTATTGACGCTGTATACCTTAATGCTACCGCGCTCTACTTTGGTCGTATTTGCTATTTTAAACATAAAGCCCTCTTTACTAAATGTATTAGCCGTAAACGCTGCATCCAGGCTTGGCTGGTTGTTGTTAACCGTTACCTCGTTGCTCATGGCGCCGGTACAGCTGTTATCTACAGCTGCCACCTTCCACGTTGTTTGCGTCACGCCGCTTTCGGCCGTGTAGCTGTGCGTCCGTGCTGTATAGCCGCTACGCACCAGCTCGCCATCCCTGTACCAATTATAAGTATAGGTGTTTACGTAGTTCTGCGTAGTTGCCGTTAGCGTAGTACTGCCGTTCTCGCACAGGTTGCTTACCTCCGGCGTCAGCGTGGTGGCCCCGGGTACCGGCTTTATCGTTATTGCCTTGTTCCAGCTGCTTTGGCAGCTGTTTTTCGTTACGGTAAACAAGGTGTTGTACGTGCCGGGAGCGCTGTTTTGCAGGCACAGCATCTTGGGGTTGTTCTCGCCTGCACACTGGCTTATGCCGCCGGCGTCAAGAGCGTAACCCCAACCGTTGCTGCTGCCCTCAATATCGCTTTTGTTGGTGGCGGTAACAAAGGTAAAGAAGTTTACGTTCTCATCGCCGTTGCAGTACGCCGTGGGGGAGGTGTTCACGGCTATTCCGCTGAAGTCAACGGTGCGTCTATCTACGCGCAGCAAATTGGTGCTTGATGTAGAGCAACCTTTTTTGCTTGTTGCAACGGCACTCATATTGTTAGTACCATCAGTGTTAATGATGTAAGTGTAACTACCATTGCTCGTTGTTCCAACCTCTGCGCCATCGCCGTACCACTTTACCTGCGCCGTGTTGGTCAGTGCACTAGTGTTCATATCAAAGCTGCTGGAGTTACACAACAAGTGGGTAGTTTCACCGTTAAGCACCTGGCTTGGCCAGCTCGTTGCAATCGTAAACTGCGCAGGCGTTGGATTGACGTTTACCTTCATATCAAAACTAACCCTACAATCAGCACGATGAACTGTGATAGCAACTGTATATGTACCCACAGCACTGCTGCTTGGCGTAACATTATTGTTAGCATCTAAAGCCAATCCGGTGGTACTACTAATGCTGTAGGTCATCCCCTGCTGCTGCTGAAGCACTGCGCTTTTATCTGCTCCGACTAAATAATCTTGAAGATTGAACGGACTTGCGTTTTGGCAAATATCAATCCCAGTAGAACTCCACGCAATTGCCGGCGATAGCGAATGTATTTTAGTTGTGGCCACGTTGCTGCTAGCCGTCACACATCCTTCCGCATTTTTGGTTATGGCGCTGACATTACTTACCACGGGCGTAATGCTTGATAAATCTTGTGCTAATGCTACTTTTGGAAGAATAGACACACTCTGACCGCCAACTTTCTGCCCATTTACCGTCCACTCGTAGGTTAATCCAGCTACACCATTGCCGGCCGAAATGCTCACATCATCGTCATTGCATGCCTGCGCATTGCTTGCACTTAACGTAAAGTCAACAGGACGTGGCAGCACCTTCACGTTGCGCTCGTAGGTGCGCTTGCAGGTGGCGTGGCTCTCCTGCCAAATGGTAAACCTCAATCGATAGGGCGAACCGTCAGACTTAGCAGGATTGCTTGCAAAGGATGCCAGGTGGTAAGCCGTTGAGTTGTAGCCAACCGTCATGCCCTCGTAGAGAAATTTTAGCCCCTTGGCGTTATTTTCGTCCTTGAGCGCCTCGCGATCTGCCACGCTACCCGTCAGGTAGCCGTAGAGGTCAATTTCGCCATTCTTTACCTCACAGACAGAGATAGCCTCTGTGCTCATCTTTACGTTGGTCTTCACCGCCCACGCCTCTACACTAATGGTGGGAGAGGTGGCGGTACATCCGCTGGCATTGCTGACCACAGCGTATATAGTGTTCTGACCATCAGGCAGAGCGAAACTAGGCGTTGCTCCGGTAATATCGTCCCGCTTAGCCTCGTTCACGTACCACTCATAGGTAAGCCCTGATGTTCCTGCGCAGCTGGGCGTAATGGTCACCTTTGCGCTATCACATAGCAGGCTACTACTAGCCGACAATGTAAAAGAAGCAGGAGTAGGCTTAATCGTGAAGCTTACAGCTTTATAAATATCACAACCATTCGATGACACCTTTAGCGCTAGCTCATAGGACTTTGCAGCACACTGTGCGGGGTTTACCATGTATTTTCCAAGATCATTATCTATGCTTAACCCAAATGGAGTGTGAGTAATTTGGTAGTTTACATTATCCTTTTTCTCCAGCACTTTATTTTTATCTTCTCCCGTTAATAGGTCAAACAAGCTAAACTCTGAGGCGCTTTGGCAGCGCTCATGCACCACATATGTAATAAAGTGAATATCAGGATTAAACTCAATGCGCGGAACTTCAATTTTTGGCGAAGCTGTGTAGCAACCGGTTTCATTGTAGGCAACAGCATGTATTTTGTGTGCACCGGCAGCTGCAAGCGACATGTTTGCACTACTACTGGAGTTGTCGCCCACCTTGCTCCCGTCGTTATACCATTCCCATCGCGCCACATCCGCCACATTACCGTTAGAAGCGGCAATGGTAACGGCACTTGTATCACAGGCGCGCTCCTTAGCTGCAGCAACGGTAAACGCCGCCGGACGCGCAGTAACCACAATGCTGCTAGAGTATGAGTTTGTACAACCGCTCGCATTTGTAACGGCCAACGTTACGGCATACGTGCCGGACTTGGCATTTTCCACGGCCATTTTTTTAGGATCGTGCGCCGTTGCGCCTATGACATCGTAATCCTTCTTCGCCGTCCAAACCAGCGTGTAATTTTGCGGATTGGATATAATAGCACTCTTTAAATCACCATCTACAAAAAGGTCTAATACATTTACGCCGTCAACATCTGAATTACAAATGCGCAACACCGTTGACTTTGCCTGCATTTGGTAAGCAGCGTCGCTGAAGCTGACAATTTCAAACGGCGCAACAGTTACACACGAGTTTTTATCGTGCGTTGCTCGTATTTCGTACTTTCCTGCGCTTAGCCGCATGTCATAGTACGCCTCCCCGTTTATCTCGGTGGGAGCCTCCTCTTTAGGGTCATGTTGGTCGGGGCGGAATATCCAGAAGTTCGCCCCCTTGTGCCGCAAAAATTTTTCATTCCCTCCGGTAACATCGTAGAGCCAGTACTGCGTGTGGTACTCGGGGTTGCTGTGTACAAGGTATGTGCTATTTTCGGAGCTACAGTAATTCATGCTCCCCTGCAAAGTAGGAAGCTGGGGGCTTTTAGCAAACTGAACGGCCACAGTGTCGGAGCTAACAACGCAGTTAGTTGTTTTATTTTTCACAGAAAGGTAAACCGTTGTTTCGTTGGCTTCGTCCTTTATGGGAGCAAACTTGTGCGTTCCTGTGGTAACGTCTAATGACTCCGTATTACCGCTGCCTAAGTAGTGCAGCGTATAGGTTCTGTCAAAAGCCAAAAAAGAGTTGTGGTTTTGTAGCGTCAGCAAATGTTTGTCATTAACTCCATCGTAGCACAACCTGCTATCCGAAGAAATCACAGGTTTGGGCATCGTGTTTGGTGATTTAAAAATATCTGCGGATATCAGTACGCGGTCGGTGCGGCTTGCTGTTCGCTCAATTGTTTCAACGGTCAACTTAACGGTGTTGCTCTTTGGTGTCGTATTTTGGTAGTCGGCTGCCTCCGCAATGGCACCCCAATTTGTAGGCAGTGTAATTAAGGCGTAGTTATCAGCAAAGGCAAAGTTTGAACTTTCGGATATATTGCCCGAAAATAAAACAACCTCTCCGGAGCCATGGCTAACCGTATTATAGGTTAATGTGGCTTTTACTTGCTCGTTGGTTAAGAGCGGGCGATTGTAAACAATCTTAAAATATTTTGCGTTACACGCAAGCCAATCAATCGGAGCTAGTTCTAGGTAGGAGGTACTAAGAACAGCCTTGTTATTATCGAGCAGCTGGCAAATAGCTGGTACAAGGCTTGTGTAATCGTTATTAACCGTTACATTTCCGTCTATCGGTAAGTTTGTTTTCCCGTCAAGAATGGCTGCGCTTGGATATTCTACACACTCAATGCGCTCAATCGAAAAACTTATAGTACCATCTTTTTGACCGGTTAAATTATCTGTGATAATGGGGTAGACGGCACTCGTTTTTACGTTAGTTTGAAAAATGGCGTATTCCGGAATATCAACGTAGCCTATTCTTTGAGAATTGCCTCCGTTGGTCAAAAACACGCCTACCCTTAACTGTTTAAATGAGGCGCTTTGAATAGAGGTAGAGGCATAGTTAAAGTAGCGACAATCATAGTGACGAATAGACGGCTCCATAACAAAGCGAGTATCATGGTAGCCTAAAAAATCCACGAAATCAGATAGCCCCAACCCTAAGCCAATCTTAACGCCGTACTTTCTATCAAGAAGATTGGAAATGGTAATACTTCCCTGTGATGTTCCGGGTTGATCAATAAGCACAATAGAAATATCTGTTCGAGGTATCTGAGGACTACTTGACTGGAGGTCTTTAGCCAAAAAGTAGTAGTTCTGTGCATCTATGCCCACAATGTTTTTTGCGGTATTCAAAATGTTTTCAATATAGTAGTGGTTGCTTCCAAAAAGCGTAACGCCAAAATGTTTTTCTGTGACTTCGTCTTGGTCTAATATCCAGAGAGCCGGATACGTTGGCTTACCCTCATAGTAGTAAATCTTTGGCCAATATCCCTTGGCGCAATATGTTTGCCCTTGCACGATGCTGCTTATCCAACAACAAGCAACAAGTAGAAAAAAGATTTTTTTCATTTTATATTATTTTAAAATTTTACAGCTGGTAAGTATTTTCATACAAGTATTTTGAAGGCACTTCCACATCAATGTTGCGGCCGCCGTTGGTTTCGCGTATAAAAAACTCTAACGCCTGGTTTTTCTTTAGCGTAAACAGCTCGTACACCAGTACGTAACGGTACTTTTTTTGCGCACGCAGCGCCAGTGGCTCATCCCATGTTCCCACCACAAGTAGCGGCTCCTTGCCATTGGCTCCGGCGGCCAGCCCTTTACGCTTGTAATCAATCTGAAATCCTTGTATATCAATGTAGTAATCTACATTAGAGGTGTTGCTTGCCTCCACCAGCAGGTAGAGGTGCGTGGCGTCTACCCCGATTGCCTGTGGCAGCACGGTTATCTTTCCTTTTTCCCCTCCGAGCTGAAATATGGAGGGTTTTTTACCCATCAGCGCCTTGGCCTTTGCCTGCAGCGTAACAGGCAGACCGTGGTTGCCTTTTTCTGTGGCCATCCTGTCGGCCGCCATGAGCGAATCGCGCTCGCCCCCCACCGCAGGGGCTGCTGTATCCGGCTTTTCAATGGTCGGCGTAATTGTTTCTGTTTCGCCTGCTACTACCTTTGCCGTTCGTATACGCACCACCGGGGTTATGCTTTCACCCGGCGCTAACCTTAACCACAGGTGTTGCAGCCTATCGCCATCCATAACCACCAGGCAGCCCAACGGAGCCGTATCGCGGTGCGCTGCGGAAAAGCGCATGCCTATCATATCCTTGCGGTTGGCGCGCTCGTCCTCCACGCCATCGGCATCGTAAATAATATCCTGTATGGGTGCATCGAACACCAAGTAAACGAAGCTCTTTTTGCTCAGCAAAATCGTCTTACTCTCTGTTTCTGCTCCGGAAACGCGAAAAATGTTGAGCAAAAAAGTCGTTACAAAAAAAATCGCTACCTTTACATGCATAATTTGTACTATTTATAATCTTATCTCTTACTTCAGCTATAAAACCATGCCAGCATCAGCAAAAAAAACAGCGAAAACAGCGAAAACGGCTGCTCCCAAGAGAGCTAAAACCAATCAACGGCGCACATCGCATGGTATTCTTAGCCGGATTGAGGTTTTTGCCGCCCATGCGCAGCTCAGCATTATGGAGGTTGAGCGGCTGTGCGGTATCCCCAAGGGTACGCTCAACGGCATTAAGTTTCGCCAAAAAACCAACCCTGGCATAGATGCCACCCTGTACGCTCCTGCCATTCTCAAAAGCTTTAGCGCTATCAGCGCCCGCTGGCTCCTTTTAGGCGAAGACTCCATGCTTGAGCCCGGCGCTTTCGACCACGTTACCAGGGGGGACAAAAATTTTTTCAAAGCCCTGCTCACCGCCCTTCACGAACGTTCTCGCCGCATGATCACCTCCATGGAGGAATTTCAAGACGAAATCACCGCCCTCATAAACGCTATTTAGCTGCCAATAAACAGCAGCTCCCTACCTTCCTCCAGCAGCGCCGGCTTCCTGTTTTGCGCCGTGCGCGTACCGCCGCTGATACCGCTTGCCACCGCGCTGCCAACTATACCCAGTATACCTCCTGCGCGCGCTGCCGTAGCGTTAGCTGCACCGGTAACAGCAGCGCTGCCGCCCTCCCTTACACCGGCTTCCGCTGCGCCATCCTCGCGCACCGGCAGGCCAATGCTGCCATCCAGCGAATGGCCATGAAAGCTAACCGTAACACGGTTACCACAGGCCATCATGTTCTGGATGCTTACCGTAATGCTGGTGGCTCCACGCGAGGCCGTAGCGGGTAGCAGCGTATTCCGCTTAATGGTGCAGCCGTTGTACGTAAATTCCTCCAGCACCCTCACCCGTACGTTGCTGGTGCTGGTAATCTCCACATCCTCAAAGATGCGGCCTCGAAACTGAATAATACCCTGATTTGCAGCTTGTTGCATCATTTTAGCCGCTTCATTTGCAGGATCCTCGTTAAACGAGGTGCGCTTTCTTCGTGCGGGCGCGGCAGCAGGCTCCGGCAGAACCTCGGACGACACAGTCCCAGCTGTAGCCGCTACCTGTTTTGGCTTGGGAGCTTGTCTTGGCTTCGTCGCCACAGTCCCCTCTTTTTGAGGTTCGGACGCAGGTACAGGGGTTGTTTTTTCAACCTCCCTCGCCTTAAACCCAAACGAAGTGCTGCCTAAAGAGGCTTCCTGCGTTGGCGCTGCCTCCGCAGCTTCCAATCGTCGCTCACCCTGCGCATAGACGGCGTTAGCCTCCTCTAGCGTACGCGCTTCTTTTTGCTCGGCAGCGCCACGCACCTGTACCAGCGAAAACTGTACCGGCTTACTGCTGACTTCGGGCTCCGAAAAATCTGCAAAAACGGACATGACCATCCACACCGCTATGCACACCACGAGCACTAAGCCGCCAAGCACGCCGATAAGAATGACTACCTTATTTGACCTCTTTGCCATATACCTGCTTATCTAACTTTCGCAGCAGCATGGCCGTTTCCAAGCCGTGCAGCCATGCGCCAGCCCTAACGGCCGCTACTCCCTTAACTTTTTTCCCTGTACGCTTAAAGGGTACGTACAGCCCCATGGGGATTGCAAGCGCCAGCAACGACCATACGCCGGCGCCGCTAAATGTGGCTAACAGAATAGCCGCTATAACGCTTAGCATCGTAACGGCAAGCATGAGCACGCCCCTGCCAAACGTAAGGCCGAGCAGCCCTGGCATTACCCCAATATTATACTTGCGCTCGCGTAGCATATTAACCCGCCACAAACAGCGCCATAACAGCCTTCCCAATAGCGCCTGCAGCAAAAGCGCCGCCGCAGCCAATAAGCACCCTACCAATACCCGACTTCAGCTTATCCATATGCTCCTTACCGCGATCTTCACCGCTAGCCATAGCGTACATGACCAGGTAGTAGCCCGGATAGATTAAGGCTACCGCCGCCGCAACCGTCATAAGTATGGTGGTAAATCCGTTAACAATTTTGTCGCGTATGGCCTTAAACGTGGAATCTTCCGTTCCCGTGCTGTACCCCTGCGCCTGCACTACCAGGGGCAATCCCACCAGCAGGAGTGCCAACGCCACTCGTGCAATCCACTCCTTTTGTACCGCTGTCAGCTTTCTTTTCTTTTTCATTTTTATAATTTTTATGGATAAATATTTACTTTTCTACCTCATCAAACTTTCGTTTAACAATCTGCACTACCACCATATCGTGTGGATTCTTTTCAAGCCGCTCGCCCGCGCCGTTCTCTACCGTTATATCCCACTCCAAGTCGTAGCGCTTATTCTTGGTTATATCCGAATTAATAATAACAGAAAAGGCGGCGTTTACCACGTAAGGCGGCGTTGGATTTACTACGCGCAGATCGCGTATTACCAGCGCGCTATGCGCATTATACTGCTCCACGTCGACGTACCAGCCGCTCTGCTCCTGCTCCACGTAAATGGCGTAAATAGACTTGTTACCCAAATCGTAGGCGCGCTTTAGCTTATCCTTATAGGTAAGCTTATCTATGTCGAACAGGTAGGTAAGCAGCAAGCGCACGTGCGCCGCTGCTTCTATCGGGCGTTTTTCCATTACGGTGCTGCGCACCATGGGCAGCAGGTCGCCGTCAACGTCAAGCGTATATATGCTCCTGCGCTCCTTTTCCACGCTCGTTTGGTTGACCGTAAGCACGGCTATGCACACCACCACGAGGGCTACCACGCACAGCATGGCCAAGCGCTTGTAGAACTTTATCGCCACGTTTACCTCGACTAGTGATTTAAAAAACTTTTGCATTTCGGCCCTTTGTATTTTACTACTTTACGGGTGCGCCACCGCCCCTGTTGTTCATTGCGGTTTTTATTCCTTTACCTATGGTGCCAATAAGTCCGCTTTTCTGGTTGCCCAGCTTGTCTTTTCCGCCAAATAGCGCTCCCTTGACCAGGGTCGCTCCGCCATACATGGCCATGCCGCCGGTTGTCGTTGCCTGCCCTAAGCCGGCCACGGCGCTGCCTCCGCCAAAAAGCATTACCGAAATTTGCGGCGACATTAGGTACATTATGCCCACCACCAGCGCTGCCAGCGCGTTGGTAATGCCACCCACGTTACCCTCCGCGAGATTATGCATCATAACCATGTTGGCTATGGCTTCAATTAGCGTAAGCGTAACGGTTAAGAGCAGGATGGGCTTAAAGCTGTTCCACCACTCCTTCACGGTGTCCTCCATGGTAGGAACAAATGACAGCGCGACGACTATGGGAAATGCCATCCAAAATATGAACACCAGGGCGCCGCGCATAAATACAATGACGATTTTAAAAAGAGCGCCCACCAGCAAAAGGAGAAAGGTGAGAACATTTGGAATAAAATTTCCGCTGAACAATCCAAAGTCCATGTCCGACACCTGCTCCATCAGCTCATCAGGGTTTAAATTCTGCAACGCCTCCACCCTCGCTAGGCCATCAGAGGTGTTGGTCAACTTTTTAAAATCGTCTTTTAAATCATCATTTAGTAGCACCCGATCCTTCACGCCGCTTTTGCTAATCAGCTGTCTTATTTCACTTATTTCCTCCTGCGACAGCTGCTTGCTTTGTCGGCTCGCCTCGCTATCTACCTGCTGGCTTAAAATTGCCTTACTGTGAAAGCTCAAACTGTTCAAAAATTTGTCCACCTGAGGATCATCGGCAGAGGCATTCATTTGCTCCAGCTTTTCAATAAAGGCCTTTGCCTCGTCGGAAGCTTTCACCTTCATCGCCTCTTTCATTCTTTTAGGTGCGTCAGCAACGGTATTTTGCAGCTCCGTATTGAAAAGGCTTACCATATATTCGGTAAGCGGCATCCCCGCAAACCCCACCATCAGCAGCAGCGATGTGCTCATCAATTTTGTAAACTCACTCTTAAGCTTACCTCCCTCATACTTGCCCATGGCGTACCACACCAACTTGGTAGTCAGCATTAAAAATATGGGGACAGCCGCCATACCATACCAGGCAACCCCCCAAGCCATACCAACCATATCCATCAGCGGCGCAAATATCCCGTCGTCAAGCCACCGCGAAAAGCTCATTAACCTTGTCAACATAGCTTTTGCTCAATAAACTCCTGCACGCCTAAAATCTTAAAATCTTTACTGGTTTAAAACTCTACCTGCTACCACTTATCCGCAGCCTTTTGGTGGTACTTGGTGTAGTACACATACCGTATGTACTCACGGTTGTCGAAGGCGCCTGCGCGGTAGCGCTTTTGCACCAGGTAGGCGTAGCTGTACCGGCGCATCAGGCGCAGGTTGTAGGAGGTTTCCGAAAGTTTTCTATACGTCTTTTCCACGCTTGCCTGTAGCTCGGCATTTATATTGCCGCCCCCGGCCGCCTCCTTGCTCTCCACTACCCAGTCAAGCACATCTACAAGAGATTTCAGCGCGCCGCCACCCACATCCGACGCTTGGCGCTTGGCTATTTGAACTGCCGCCTTATCGCTATTCTTCTTTTTCTCCTCCGCAATGCCGTCAAATACCACGTAGTCCAGCAGGTGCACAAAGAATTCGACTTCCTCAATGGCCAAAAATTGCTCGTTGTCGTAAATGTGCCTTACCAGCTCCATGCATTCGTTAAGTATATTTACAGTCATAGCCGTCATTTCCAGCACGATCTGGCTTCTTCGGTAGTACTCGCCGACCGACTGTATTTTCTTGTTGATTGCGTCCAGCTGCTCTGCGGTCTTCTTGAGATCGCCCATCATCTGCACCGTGTTGCTGTTGGCTATTTGGGATAAAGCCTCCATGGAGCTCAGTACTCCAACTATGGCCGTATTGAACGCATCATCGCTAAACCCCCCAATACCCAATACTTGAGCCCCCGAGTTGGCTTTTTCTGTGCTCGCAAAAAACATGATAGCTGCCAGCAACGCCACTTTTATAGTAAATCTTTTCATATGTTTAGCCAATGTTAAAATAGCATTTCTTTTCCTTTTGTTTCGGCATTCATAATTTCCAATTTTTAACTACGCTTTGGACGTTTTACCGCCCCCATATCATTTTCTACAAATTCTTCCACCGCCATTGTAATGTTGCCTTCATGCTGCGCTATCAACCTCTGCAATCCTTCCTTTTCCTTGCGCGTGCTGGTAAACAGGGCGTAGTGCTCCGGGCTTATCTTTATGCCGTACACCCCACAGGTGCTGCCCTGCTTAATAAATACGGTGCGGTCTTTTATCTTCATGGAGAGCAAAAGGCTCAGCTGGTCATCCGTAAAGTTTAACGCCTTCTTGTGCTTAATCACGCCCTGCTCTTTGCCCTCATGCGAGAGCGCCATAAACGTGCCGGCATTGTTAATTATTGCCTCGCCGTGCTCACTCTTAAGGATGTCGTCCAGCTCCTGCACTATCACGGTAATGCCGCCATCCTTTTTGCGAACGGTTTTAGAGAGCATTTTAATAAAGGTGCCAAAGTGCGGGTCAAGCAGCATGCGCCAGCACTCATCCATCCACACCTGCCGCATGCGGGCCTTTGCCCTCTGAATAATCCTGTTGGTAAGCATCGTAATCATGGAGGTGACCAGGCGAAACAGAATAGGGTTTTCACTTATGGACTCCAGCTCAAACACAATCATCCTGTAACCCGAAAAGTCGTTGAGATTTTGTACGCCGTTAAACAAGAAGCCCAGCGTGCCGCCTTTGCGCTTGCTAAACTTTTTCATTACGAGCAGAAAGGAGGCGGCATCAAAAAAGTTGTGCTCAAGCTGCTTTTTCTTCTCTTCCTCCTCCACGAGCGCATAGAAGTCATCAAAGCAAACGTACTCGCGCTTGTCTTCATAGCGTTTTTTAAAGAAGCTCAGCAGCAACCCTTCCAGTATGGCACGCGAGTTTTGGTTTTCCACCTTTAATGAAAGGTCGGTATCCCACGCAATAAAGATTATCGCCATGAGCGAGGTCAGCTCGTCCTCTACAGCAGCATACCCCTCCGGCGTGGTAGGATCCACCATGGAAATTAAGAATGGATTGGTACTCAGTGATTTACCCTCAGTGTCCAGCTTAATATACTTCCCCTTGAGCAGCTTGCACAACCCCTCGTAGCTGCCGCCAATGTCAATAATCACAAAGAAAAAGTCCATAAAGTACGTGGTGGAAAGAATATAGTTGGTCAGCACGGACTTGCCCGTACCTGACGGGCCAATTATATTCACGTTCCAGTTGGTTATAATCTTTTGGTCATAGGGCCCAAAAAACAAATCCTTGACCACCGGCTGCCCCATGGGGTCGGCAAAGACTATACCGTTGCTATTTTGGGCGTAGCTGCCCTCCAGGTTGGAAAAGCATACCGCCTCATCCAAAAATGCGGGGTACAGGTGCTGCGGAAATTTGAGCGAGGTGGCGCAACCACCTATGGTTCCCAGAAAGCTATCGCCCAAATCCACCGTTATGCGGGTGGGCTTCAGGGTTAGCTTCGAGAAGGCTGCGCGTATTTTACGTTCGGTTTCTTCAGAATTTCTCGGAGGGAGAAAATAAAAAACGCTGAAGTGGTGCAGTACGGGAGTCGCTTTTCCCTCGTCTACAATAGCCTTGTACTCCTGTGCCTGCCTTACGGCCCCCGCCATCAGCTTGCTGAATAGGCTTATCTGGCTCTCGAAGTTGGCAACCTCAGACTTGAGCTGAGAGGCAGGCATTCTCACCACTACATTGTTCACCACCTTTGGCACGTTAATGCCCCATGTAAGCGGGTGAGTCCATGCGTTATACCGCTCGCTGCTGGGGGATGAGCGGTCTGGGTTGAGCATAAAGTAGCTTAACTCACCAATGGTCTTGTCGCCATTTACGGCATAGCCCGACATGTTGTAGTCGCCAAACTTTTGCGCCTCAAAATCAATGTCGTATAGCTCTTTTTCGTTCCCCTGTGTATGATCTAGCGCAAATACGCTTTCCAGGTAGTGCAGCCAGTCCTCCTCGCTCATGCGCTGTGGGCACAGGTTGGTTATTTTGCTTTGGAAATTTTCAACCTGCTCAATAAACTCCTGCACACCCCGTGTGGTAAAGTCGCTATCCTTAAATATGCCCGATTTCTTGCTTATAAAAATGTAGCCGGCATGTGCAAATAGCTTTTGGTCGCCGTACATTTTACGCGTGGCGTTATTAAGATAGTTGTGGTTGTTTGGAATGTCCGCAGGCGGGGCAAACCACTGCCAATCCTGCTGGTGAAACACGTAATTGTCGGGTAAATCCTTTATGGCCAGCTGAAGAGTGGTAACCAAATTTAACCCCGCACGGCGGCTATCACCACTTTCATCGGTAGCAGTAGCATCTAAATAAATATCACTAAAGTTGATATTATGGTATTCCGGATAGGTTATTTTAAATCCGACCGTAATACCGCCGCCCTTGTCAACAACAAACCCTTCTCCACCTATGCGGTAGAGATAAATAGCCTTTTTAATGTCGGTTAATTCTTTCATTTACTACAACAAAAAAGCAGACCTACACCCCCTCGCGGTTGGTGTGGGTCTGCTTGAGACGCGCTGCTTAAATAGGTATGTTATATAGCTATTCTAAACTACTTATTAGGTGGCGGGAAAAGCGGTTTTTGCTCCTGCCTTTCCTCCGCGCCATGCCCATTTTCCTCCGCCAACTGCGTTTGCACTGTGGCATCTTCATCGCTCTGATGGCGGCTAGTTCTACTCGCCTCGTCCTCGCTGCTACTGGTGTGCGCTGGCTGTGGTATACCTTGCTCCATCAGCTCCGTGAGTGTTGGAAACACCTCGTCTATTTTTGCCATAATACCCTCCTGCCAGACCTGTAAATCCTCCCTGTCGCGCGCTGCGGCTTTTTCAGTAAAATGCTTCATGAAAAAGTAAATAGCCACCAACCCTACCGCCAGCATGGTAAATCCAAACAATATAATAATAACAACTATATTCATAGTATTAGTAATTGCATTTTACGCTACTTGCTCACTTTTATAGTTGAAATTGTAAAATTATTTTGCAAAGGTAATCAATTATAATAATAACTAATCAAATTTTAACAGAAAAAATTTGATTAGTACTATTTACCTCTATTATAACCGATTGTCCGAGAATAACTTGACCGTTTAACGGCGGCAAGGAACCCGCTTATTTAGTAGTATTTTTATTTCGCTGAAAAACAAAGATATAATTCTTTTGTGTGGTCAAAGTATTTTAATAAATTTGCATATTGTGTACATCAGAATGGAAACAAAGACAATTAATAAACTAAAAGTTGTTCTTGCTTATATTCATGGATACCAAGAACTTATGGAGCAAGGTAAGGATAAAAAAGGAAAATTCTATAAGGTAAATTATCAGAAGGAAAATTAGAATATGGCTAAAAAAAGAAAACTGCAAATCCGCAATAGTACCGCCGAATTTTTAACTTTTGCCTATCAATCGAAAGGCGATGGTGTGGAAGTGCGTGTGCAAGATGGCACTATTTGGTTGTCGCAAAAAAATATAGGATTACTATTCGATACCTCAACTGATAATATCGGGTTGCATCTCAAAAACATCTATGCCGAGGGTGAATTGGATGAGGGTTCAACTACCGAGGGTTTCTCGGTAGTTAAACAAGAAGGTAATCGCGAGGTTTGCAGAACGATAAAACATTACAATTTGGATTTGATTATTGCCGTTGGCTACCGTGTAAATTCCAAGCGGGCAACGGCGTTTCGGCAATGGGCAACGGCGATTTTGCGTGATTTTACATTACGAGGGTATGTCATAGACCGAAAAAGAATGGAAAACGGTGCTTTTCTTGATGACGATTATTTTGAACGGCTTTTGGAAGAAATCCGGGAAATCCGTCTGTCTGAGCGACGATTTTATCAGAAAATTACCGATATATACGCTACTGCAATGGATTATAATCCGGAATCGTCCATGACCAAAGAGTTTTTTGCAAAGGTTCAAAACAAAATGCATTATGCGGTACATAAACATACCGCTGCCGAATTGATTTACACGCGAGCCGACCACAATAAAGAAAATATGGGATTAACTTCTTGGGAAAAAAGTCCAAGCGGAAAAATTATAAAAACAGATGTGGCGATAGCCAAAAATTACCTGACCGAAACAGAATTGGAGTCTCTTGGGCGTATCGTTAACGGTTATTTGGATTTTGCCGAAGAATATGCAAAACGGCATATTCCCCTCTCCATGTCTGATTGGGCAAAGCATTTGGATTTAATTTTACAGGCAAATGGGAGAGATTTATTGCAGAATGCAGGCAAAATTACCGCAGCTCTTGCTAAACAACATGCTGAAAGTGAATTTGAAAAATATCGTCCTATTCAAGACCGCCTATTTGAATCAGACTTTGACAAAGAAATGAAACGGATTGAAAGTAAGCGAGATAAATCAGATGATTAAAAATACTTCCAACTCTAACTATATGAACTAATTTTTTTGAGTTGTAAATAATTATGTCTTTTATGTCCACATAGCTATACGGCTATGTAACTATTTATCCATTAAGCTGTTCAATCGCTCTTTTTGGCAATCAGTGCAGTATTTTCTTAAATCCTGCACGACCTCCTCGCTGTTCAGGAATACGCCAATCATATTGTTAACAAGCTGCGCCATATCTATTTTGGAGTATTCTGCCACCATCGCAATGGCATTTCTGTACTTTTCATCAATGGTCAGCCGCATGGTTGAGTTCTTATATTTGTGGCTATTCGTAAGCAGGTCATCTACCCCAATAACAAATGTGTACTGCTTCCCGTTTTTCTTTCCCTCCGAGATGGGTGCGGCGCTACTCTTTTGTGCTACTTTAGCCTTTGGCACAGGTGCTGGTGCAATAGTAGTTACTTGCTGTACAGGAATTTCTACCTTTACGGGAATCTCAGCAACGCTGGGTGATTCTTGGTTTTCTGTAGCGGCCTGTCTTTTGGCCAGCAGGCTGGCGCCTATGGATTTCGTATTATCAATTTTTGCCATAAGGCTTACTGATTTACTATTTTTAACAACTCCGTTGCGAACTCGCCAATGTTGCTTTGTCGCTCATTATGCGTTATTTTGGCTGTATTAAGATTAACGCGATAGTTAAGAGGTATTACCGTGTTGTAGGCCCGCGATTCAAGTATGGTAGCGTGCTTTACGCGCGTTTCCATGAAAGGTATCCTGGTCTTCGCAGTCAGCTCGCGCTCTACAAGTTCGCTTTGCTTTGCTTGCAAGATTTTATACTTATTGCTCACAAATTTTAGCGTTTTAAAACGCTGTGAAAGCTCCAAGTCGTTGAGAATGCTGGTAAACTCCTCTGCGCTGTCCTCGCTAAAAAAGCTAATATCTACGGGTATAATCAGGTGTTCTATAAGCTCCAGCAGCTCCGAGGTTCCCTCCTGGTATAGCGAGCCGGGCATGTCTATAAAGGCATAATCGTAGTTATTACTATCAATGGCTGCCATGGCGGCACGTAAAGACTCGCCGACGTTGCCCATATCGATCTTTACTATGTCATAGCTATTAAGGCAGTCCCACCCCGTCACCTGGTGCATTGCGCTCAGCTGCTTGCGCAGCTCCATCGCCTCGCTCTGCAGCTCAGCGGACAGCTCCAAAAATTTCTTTCCCTCCGAGCTCTCAGCAGCTGTCAGGTATTGATCTGCGAGCCATATGCGCTCTTGCTCCTTGTGCCTGCGCTTGTAGATGGACGACTGCGAATCGGCATCTACCACCAGCACGCGCGGCTGTTTTTTTGTCTTTAGCAGCTGCTTCATGGAGAGGTCTAGAATGACGGAGTTGGTGAGCGTAGACTTGCCGGCGCCACCTTTTTGCGTCATAATGGAGATGATTTTTGTTTTCACGATAAATTTATTTTCAAATAATAATTATTGCAAAGTTATTATTTTAAACTACTAAATAAATTTATTGCATAAAAATATGATTTATTTTAATGATTTTTATAATATGATCATTTATCCACATGGCCATATGCTCAAAGAGCCATACAGCCATATGGTCATTTATCCACATGGCCATATGCTCAAAGAGCCATACAGCCATATGGTCATTTATCCACATAGCCATATGCTCAAAGAGCCATACAGCCATATGTCCATTTAGCCGCGTAGCCATATGCTCAAAGGGTCATACAGCCATATGGTCATTTATCCGCGTAGCCATATGCTCAAAGAGCCATACAGCCATATGTCCATTTATCCGCGTAGCCATATGCTCAAAGGGTCATACAGCCATATGTCCATTTAGCCGCGTAGCCATATGCTCAAAGAGCCATATGATCATTTAGCCACGTGGCTAAATGATCATATGGCTATAAAAAACAAAGATCCTAGTAAAATCGCCAAAAAGAAGAGAAAAACGCCAAGTTTTTTAGATAGGGCAAGATGTACTTTTGTGTCCCACAAAAGTTTGTAAAGCCTCGCTACCGCTACGTTTTACAATCTTGCTCTTGACTACATCAAGAGGAAACGCTGCCCTTCGGTTGCGTTTTGGGGAGAAAAAACCCTAAGTAGGGTAGGAGAGGAAAAAGAAAATTATGAAGTAGAATTTTCAAAAACATAATCCAACACCTTTCTATTAATTGTATCAATTCTTGACCAATCTTTTTTAACATAGCGGTGGAGCATCTTTCGTACTGGGGCATGAGCCAAGCACTCATCCACATGTTCTTCCCGAATATTTAAGTCGTTGGTAGCAATGGTAGCCCATGAATGCCGTGCCGAATAAAAAGTAAGGTTATCCACCATTACGCTTTCGTCCATCCCAATCTTTTTCAACTTGCGGTTAAGCGCTTGGTTAAAGCCATCCACGTTTACATATTTCTTATAAAAATCAAAAACACGCTTTCTGCTATTATCGCTATACTTATCTAAAACATATTGCACTTCCGCAGGTATAGTTATGCGCATTTCGGAGCCGTCCTGACGCCACTTGGTTTTTGAACGGGAATATCGCAAAACATTATTTTCTAAATTATCACAGTTATAAATATCAACTGCATTGATACCACACAAGCAGAAGCTGAACATGTAAACATCTTTCGCCACAACTTCACATCTTGATTTTGGCTCATAGGCAAAAATCTTTCGCATCGTTTCCACAGACAAAGCCTTGCGCTCTGCATTGTTGGTGAAAGCGGGTGTTGGCACTTTAAAGCGCATGAATGGATTAACAGTAATAGGGGTTTCCCCTGTGTCATAATCGTTGTACTCACGTACGGCTTCGTTAAAAAATTTTCTTAGACAGCTGAGGTAGAGCTGTTGCCCGCGAACACCAATACCACGACTTATCATCCAGTCGTGATACTTGTAGCAGAAATTGGCAGTAATCTCGTTGAAGTTAAGACCCGAAGGTCGCGTAATAAATTTTTTAAGATTATCCCTTGTCAACTCGTAATTTTTCGCACTTTTTACTCGTCCATCTGCTTTCATCTTGTCAACATATTTTTTTGCAAAAACGAAAAAATCAAGCCCTCCATGATCCTTTGGTGCCATGAACAGCTTACGCACCAAGTGCGACTTTAGCGTTTTAGCCGTAAACTGGCCAATACTCATACCAATCTCATCCAACAACTCGCCGACCCTATCATGTACAGGGTTAACCTTACGTAGCAAGTGGCTGTCTTTTATACGACCTTTACCGTCCACCTCACTAGACATGGCAGTGTACGGCAGCTTGATATACGCCCTATCGCCCTCGTGAGTAATCCTCACACAAATCGGCATAGAGCCATCTTTTCTCACATTATCGGTCAAAACAGCTATTTTATAAGTGGCCATATTTTAATGACATATTTATGACACTTTTCAGAACAAATGGATACAAAATGTGTTCAATTTGTTCAGAACCCAGCTATTCAAAACGCAGAAAAGGCATGTACAAGCGTAATGTTGTACATACCTTTTCCATTGATTTTACTGCGGAGAGGGGGGGATTCGAACCCCCGGTACCGGTTGCCCAGTACGTCAGTTTAGCAAACTGGTGGTTTCAGCCACTCACCCACCTCTCCTTAACGTTGCGGCGGGGCAAAGGTAGTATTTTTTTTTGAAAAAAACAACATGACAAAAAAACAACAACTTACAGAAATTCAAACGTACGGAGAGCATACGTTTGAACCTATGAGCATAGTCTGCGCCATACCTCCGTACAACAACGCATTGGCGCAAAAAATTTATTTGTTTGCGCTTAATTTATTAAGCGCAAACTATAAAATATTGCTTACATCCCTATTCCCACTTGACAACAAATATGAAATGAAAATACTTGTATACACCAGGGAAATTGGTGAAACCAACTATGCAAGAATTAAACAGGCTACCGACCAACTCGCAGGAAGCAAACTAACATGGTCGCACAAAGAGCGGAAGGAATTTAAAACATATGTACCATTTCCAACTATCGAATACAAGCAACACTCCGGTGTTATTAAAATCCACATAAATTCGCAGCTATTAAACGCATACAAGGATTTAGTTGAAAAAGGGTATACCAAATACAAGCTAAGTACCATACTGGGTTTGCAAAAATTATATTCTCGCCGACTGTTCGAAATTCTTAACGCTCATGCAAACTTAAATAATGGCGTATATATCGAAGATATCGAATATTTCAAGGATATTATGGGGTGTAATGAAATGTACGAAGAAAACACCCATAAATTCGTTACACGTACGATTAAAAACAGCCTAGATGAATGGTCAAAAAATAATATACCACTGCACTTTGAATACCTATTACACAACCGAGAAGGTGGAAAAAAGATAACACACATTGAGTTCCATATCGAAAAGTTAGAGCCGGAAACAACGCCTGCACAAGGTAAAATCCTTGAGGTCAACAGAGCGCTCAAAATATTTAACGAGCTGGACAGCCAACAAAAAAACCAGCTCGTGATAACCTTGTCTCTTGGGCAGTATCACTTCAAGTCAACCCAGCTGGACACCATTTTAGCAGACCAATGCCTGCTCGGCCGATTCTATGAGATACACAGCAAAATTGACAAGAACATTATTGCCCCTGTTAACCGTACCGCCTACATGGCAAAATGCTTAGGTTTCACAGACGCAAGCAAATGGAAAAGCTGATAGAAGAAAAACGCATACGGTTATTTAAAATAAGATTTACGCCGTCAGAGTATTCTGCGCTACTGCATGTACAGCGTAAGACGCACTACAGCATGAGCCGTTTTATCCGGACTCTTTTGCAGGAAAAAGCGCCGCACATTCTGGATAAGGCAACGATAAGCAGCTACCAGGATATACTGCGGTTGACAACGATTATAAGCAACAACATTAACCAGATAGCTAAAGCCCATAACGCTCTGGCCAAAACAAAGGTTCACTTTAGCCAGAGCACACAGCAGGTAA
>JAISBU010000032.1 GCA_031266015.1 Prevotellaceae bacterium
AATATCAATCACTTTATCCGTTGGAATAGAAAGCGTTGTATCGTCCGATTCTTCGTCCCACAGATACACATCCCATTCGGGCAGGTTTTTTGAGGTCATTTTTGCCAGCGATTTTTCGGAGTAACGCCCAACGGTATTATTTCCCGTCAGCGTTGCCGAAAATCCGGCGTCGTGCCAGCCGATATTTTCAAAAAGCAAACGAAATTCCTGCGCTTCAATTGCAGGAAATGTTACAACCACTTTCGCCAATTTATCCCAGCCCGTGTTGAGCGTGCCGTTGGAACGGTCAATTTCAAATTCCTTAACGGTTTGATACTCATTCCCATTTTTTACCTGCAACCTACAGCTGGCCAAGAAATGAGTTTGGGGAACAATTTCGAGTGTACGTATTTTTTCGGGTTGAGCAAAGGTAAATTCAACTTCTTCTTTTGACCAGCCGGGCGCCGGAACTGTTTTTGTCAAAGAAACCTGTTGGGCTGGTGCGGGGAACGCCAACACTTTAACGTCTTCAAAAATGCTGTCGCAGGATTGCAAAATTCCGCTGAATGTCTGTCCGCCCGCTACAAGGGTGTCGGCAAAGGCGAGGTAACGCATGGTTTGATTTGGCTTTATCCACGGGCCTCCCGACTGACTCCAGCCCGGACAGTTGAACATTCCGATTTCAATATCCAGTTCTGCGGCCTTTTTCAGTGTGGCGTGAACGACTTCCCACCATTCGTCGGTAAAAATGCGAACCTTGCCGACCGGAAATTGCGTTTCGCCGCCGATATTGCCGATAAAGGCTTTGGTGATGCCTGCCATTTTCATTGCTTCCAAGTCCTTTTGAACGCCTTCGACAGAAATATTATCGTTCATCCAATACCAGTAAGTGCCTGTGCGCACGTCGGCTGGCGGCGTTTGGAAGTTGGCTTTTAGCTCGTCGTAACCGACCGATTTTTGCCGGTCGCAGCAGGAAACGGCTAAAATTCCTGCAATAAAAAGCAGGGCTGCCTTAACAGGGAATTTAATATTTTTCATTGTATTTTATGAAGAATGATTTAGTAACAAAAAAAGTTGCCGCTCTACATTCGGTATTCTGTTATTTGTCTTTTTTCATCGTCTATGGCTATACCTATGCAAACGGCGTTAGGATAGGGCTTGGCATAGTTTTTTTCAAAAATTTGCATGTATGCTTCTTCGGCTTTTGCGGCAGGATTTTCGCCTTTGTAGGCGACTTTTATTTCGATAATCCAAATTTTACCTTTGTAATTTAGTACCAAATCGGCGCGTCCTCTGTTTGTGTGCATTTCTGCAATGGCCACAATTCCGCACCCGCGAAAGAAAGTCAGGATAGCTGCACGGTAAAACCATTCTTTGGGAGAAAAAGTATAGGCGTTATAAATGATATTGTCTTCTGCTTCCTGCCGGTAATCTTCGTAAGGAATGCTTGCCAGCAGCCGATTCAACGCCAACATTAATTTTTCGTAGTTTAACGTATATAAGGCATTTATGGTATCGGTGTAGCATCTTGAAAAATCTTCGTCTCTTCGCGCTAAAAGATTGTTGGAAACGAGCCGCGACATGGCGTTCAGCACTTCCCGATTGGGATAATCCAGCGAAAAATCACTGGTAATTCCTTCGCGCAACGTGAGAAAGCCGCATTGGTACAGGAATCCTTCGATTGGCGCCGAATCTATTTCTCCCGGATTTTGCACAAACTCCAGTGAGACGGGATAGCCACGGAACTGCTCAACCATTATATTTTTGTCTTTCAGATAAGTAGCAATCATTTGCGAAGTGCCGCCGTCGAACCAGTAGTTACCGAAAAATCCGTCCCCAAAAAAGCGAAGAATAGAATACGGGTTATAGAGCTTTACGGCGCCGTTGAACGAAAAGCCATCGTAGAAATCCCTCATTTTTTTAACGAGTTCATCTGTTGTAATCTTCATTTTTTCGGCAGTAAGCTCTAGATAATCGGGAAAGTTTTGCAGCAGCTCTTCGTGGGTAATCCCGCATAAGGCAGCATATTCGTTTCGCAAAGAAATATCGGTCAGGTTGTTGAGTTTCGAGAAAACGCCGAGTTTGGCAAACTTGGAAATGCCCGTAAGTAAAACGAAACGAGTATATTCGTCGTTTGCTTTTACCTGTACATAAAAATTTGCCAGCAGTTCCCGCACTTTTTCCGCTTCGGCGAGATCGTCAATGTAGTCGATGTAAGGCTTGTCGTATTCGTCAATTAAAATGACAACTTTTTCATTGTGTTTTCTATATAAATTGATAATTAACTTGCTGAACAAATCACCTGCCGATGAGCTGTCGGGAATATCGGTATCTAACAACAAAGCTGTATCTTTCAAGTGTTGGATAAGCGAATTGTTTAGCATGTCAAGCCCCTGTCTGGTAGTCACTTTATTCAAGCTCAACCGAATAACGGGGCTTGGTTTGAAGTCGGGACGATTGAGCCACTCTTCGGCATATAGTCCTTTGAAAAGTTCTTTTCTACCTTGAAACATTGCCTCTAATGTAGAGAGCGTGAGCGACTTGCCGAAACGACGGGGACGGGCCAGGAAATATACGTTTCCTTTCTCAACTAAATTAACCAACATTCGGGTTTTATCAACATAGATATACCCTTCGTTGATGATTTTCTCAAATGTTTGTATGCCCTCAGGCAGTTTTTTCTGTTGCTTATCCATATCCGATTATTTTTTTGTAAAAGCGCTGTTGAAAGTACAAATGTACAAAAAAATTCTTTTTCAGCTATTCCTCCCCCGTCATTGGTAGTGTGACAAAATGTCATTGTTTTTGTTGTGGCAAGTTTTTTGCAGAAATTCAGGAGTTGAGTTGAGGGGGGAGAATAGAATCTGAAATCCAAAATCTGAAATCTAAAGTCGTATGAATCTGAATATTTTTACAATAAAAGCGCAGGAGGTTATGCAGCAAGCTATCACTATTGCGCAGGGATACGGGCATCAGGCTGTTGATACGGCGCACCTGCTCAAAGCAACGCTGGCCGACACCGAAAGCGTTACCTCCTACCTGATGAACAAGCTGGGCATTAATGCTGCCGCTTTACGATCAGCTACGGACAAGGTAATTGCCACTTACCCAAAAGTCAGCGGCGGCGAAGCATACCTGGCTTCTACCGCCAACGTCGCCATACAAAAGGCGCAGGCTGCCGCCAAAGACATGGGCGACGAGTTTGTAGCAATAGAGCATCTGCTGCTCGGCCTGATTGCAGCAGACGATAGCACGGCAAAGCTGCTTAAAGAAAACGGCGCGAACGAAAAAGACCTGAAAGCGGCCATTGCCGACCTGCGCAAGGGCGCAAAAGTCAATAGCCAAACGGCTGAGGACACGTACAACGCGCTCAACCGCTTCGCCATTAACCTCAACGAGCAGGCGCACACCGGTAAACTCGACCCCGTAATTGGCAGGGACGACGAGATACGCCGCGTGCTGCAAATCCTCTCGCGCCGCACCAAGAACAACCCTATACTGATTGGTGAGCCGGGCGTTGGAAAAACCGCCATCGCCGAGGGCATTGCGCACCGCATCGTGAGCGGCGATGTGCCCGAAAACCTCAAATCGAAGCTGATTTACTCGCTCGACATGGGGGCGCTCATTGCAGGCGCCAAGTACAAGGGCGAGTTTGAGGAGCGGCTAAAATCGGTGGTGAACGAGGTGGTAAAATCCAACGGCAGCATCATCCTTTTCATCGACGAGATACATACGCTGGTGGGAGCCGGAAAAAGCGAGGGCGCCATGGACGCCGCCAACATCCTGAAGCCGGCGCTGGCGCGTGGAGACCTTCGCGCTGTAGGGGCTACCACGCTCGACGAGTATCAAAAATACTTCGAGAAAGACAAGGCGCTCGAGCGCCGCTTTCAAACCGTAATGGTGGACGAGCCTTCGCCCGAAGACGCCATATCAATTTTGCGCGGGCTAAAGGAGCGCTACGAAAACCACCACAAGGTGCGCATCAAGGACGATGCTATCATTGCCGCGGTGGAGCTGAGCCACCGCTACATTACCGCGCGCTTTTTGCCCGACAAGGCAATTGACCTGATTGACGAGGCCGCAAGCAAGCTGCGCCTTGAGATGAACTCCGTACCCGAAAGCATTGACGGGCTAAACCGTAAGCTGCGGCAGCTGGAAATTGAGCGCGAAGCTATCAAGCGCGAGGGCGATACCAAAAAGGTGGAGGAGCTTAGCCTCGAAATTGCCAACATCAACGAGCAGCGCAGCGCGCTCAACGGACAGTGGCAGCAGGAAAAAGACGTGATAGACAAAATTCAGAAAAACAAGCAGCTCATTGAAGAGTACAAGCTGCAAGCAGAGAGCGCCGAGCGTCAAGGAAACTACGGCTTGGTGGCGGAGCTGCGCTACGGAAAAATCCGCGAGGCGGAAGCCGAAATAGAAAAGCTTACCAAGTTCAAGGAAGAGCACCGGAGCGAGTTTACGCTGGTCAACGAGGAGGTCGATCCGGAGGATGTGGCAGAGGTAGTGGCAAAGTGGACGGGCATTCCCGTTACCAGAATGCTGCAGAGCGAGCGCGAAAAGCTGCTACAACTTGAGAAGGAACTCCACCGGCGCGTGGTGGGGCAGGACGAGGCCATAGCTGCCGTTGCCAACGCCGTGCGCCGCAGCCGCGCCGGGCTACAGGACGAAAAGCGACCCGTTGGCTCGTTCATATTTCTGGGAACAACCGGCGTGGGAAAAACGGAGCTGGCCAAGGCGCTTGCCGAATTTTTGTTCAACGACGAAAACCTGATGACGCGCATTGATATGAGCGAGTACCAAGAGCGGCACTCCGTATCGCGCCTGATTGGAGCGCCTCCCGGATACGTAGGCTACGACGAGGGCGGGCAGCTCACCGAAGCTGTGCGCCGCAAGCCCTACTCGGTGGTGCTGCTCGACGAAATAGAAAAAGCGCACCCCGACGTATTCAACACGCTGCTGCAGGTGCTCGACGACGGAAGGCTTACCGACAACAAGGGGCGCGTGGTAAACTTCAAGAATACCATCATCATCATGACGTCCAACATTGGCTCATCCGTCATCATGGAGAACATGGAGCGGCTTACCGACGCCAACCGCGAGCGCCTGTTGGAGCGCACCAAGTTCGATGTAGTGGAGTTGCTCAAGCAGTCGGTGCGCCCGGAGTTCCTCAACCGCGTGGACGAGGTTATCATGTTCACCCCGCTCACCCGCGCCGACGTTGAGGAGATTGTAAAAATTCAGCTGGAGCAAATACAAAAAATGCTCGCCGCAAGCGGAGTACGCATCAAGCTGAGCGAGTACGCCATGAAGTGGGTGGTGGAGCAAGGCTACGACCCCGCCTTTGGAGCGCGCCCCGTAAAGCGTGTGCTCCAAAAGGAGCTGGTGAACGAGCTGGCTAAACAGCTGCTGGCCAATAGCGTCAACAAAGACCGCGAGGTGATTGTGGACTATTTTGGCGACAGGCTGGTGTTCCGAAACTAAGGAGAAATGATACCGCAAATTAGCATAGCCGACTACAGCTACTGTCTTCCCGACGAACGTATTGCAAAGTACCCTTTGCCTCAGCGCGACGCTTCGAAGTTGCTGGTTTTTGACCGCAACGGCATCAGCGAAGCCGTTTTTTCCCGCCTGCCCGAGCTGCTGCCCAAGGGAGCGCTGCTGGTCTTTAATAACACCAAGGTTATTCGCGCCCGGATAATGTTCCGGCGCAGCACCGGTGCTGCAATCGAAGTTTTTTGTCTGGAACCTTGCAGGCCAAGCAGCTATGCTCAGTCGCTTGCAGCAAAAAAGGAGTGCAGCTGGGTTTGCGCTGTAGGAAACCTCAAGCGCTGGAAAAGAGAAGAGTTGCAGCTGCCCTTTACGCACAATGGCGCTGCCTGTACGCTATCGGCAAGCAAGCTAAGCGTAGGAGACGGGGAAGCTGTAGTACGGTTTTCGTGGAGCGCCGCCGAGCTTACCTTTGCCGAGGTGCTCGAAGCTGCCGGTGTGCTGCCCATACCGCCCTACCTGCACCGCCCAACAGAAAATGCCGATTACGAACGCTACCAAACGGTTTACTCAAAATACGAAGGCTCGGTAGCCGCCCCCACAGCGGGATTACACTTTACGCCGGACCTGCTGAGCAATCTCAAGAACAAAGGTATAGATACAGCCGAGGTAACGCTCCACGTTGGGGCAGGGACGTTTAAGCCCGTAAAAACAAGCGCTGTACAGGATCATGAAATGCATGCCGAGCGCTTTGAGGTAAGCCTCGAAACCCTCATGAAGCTGCGGCAATCGCACGGAAAAGTAGTAGCCGTGGGGACAACCTCCGTGAGATGTCTGGAAAGCCTGTTTTGGATTGGGCTAAATTTGCTGGAAAACAATATGCTGCAACCAAACGTTGGACAGTGGACGCCGTATGCGAATAAATCAAATTTTGACATCTCAAACGTTGTTGATAAAATCATCAGCTATTTAAAAACAAATAAGTTAAGCCATATTTCGGCAAGCACGCAAATTTTGATAGCGCCGCCCTATCGCTTTCGTGCAGCTCGGGGTATGGTGACAAACTTTCACCAGCCTCAAAGCACCCTTTTGCTCCTTGTTGCCGCCATGACGGGAAACCGCTGGCAAGATATTTACCGCTACGCGCTGGAGCACGACTTCAGATTTCTGAGCTATGGCGATAGCTCGCTGATTTTGCAGCAGGCATATTTTGAAAGCAGGTAGCGCATTTAACACTTTCCTATAAAAAAATTTCTTTATTTTTTATGCACAAATAATAACTTGTTTATTAGCATGTTATGAATCTTGCGGATGAAATTAACGCTTTAAATGCGCAGGATTGTAGTAAAAAAATTTGCCTATTCAGCAAAAAGAGCTACTTTCGCAAAATGAAATTTATGCAGCTCATGTACTTTACTTGCCTTAGAGTAAGGTTGCATCAAAAAAAAATTTTTACAACAAACAAATAAAATTTTAATCATTAAAAAAGTATCGCTATGAGTCAGCCAACGGCCAAAAAAGCATCGGCCAAACAACCGAAAGAAAAAAAAGATTACAAAAAAGGTATTTCCGCGATGATTGTTGTCGTGGTGTGTGCTATCGTTGCACATTTATTCTTCTACTACTTCTGCGGGGCGCCCGACAGATTTGATGATAAAGGGCATCCCATTGATGGCAACATATTTGGGACGCTGTATCAGGGTGGATTTGTTATTCCAATTGTGATGACGCTGCTGCTAACAGTGTTGGCACTGGGCGTAGAGCGCTTTTTTGCGCTGAGCAAGGCAAGCGGAAGGGGTAATATCACAAAGTTTGTAGCCAACGCTAAGGCAAAGCTGAAAGTTGGCGACGTTGACGGCGCCGAGCAGCTGTGCAACAAGCAAAAAGGATCTGTGGCAAACATTCTTCGCGCAGGCCTGGTGCGCTACCGCGACGTGGAGCAGCTGGGAGGATTGAACAACGACGAAAAGGCGGCAATTATCGAAAAGGAGATTGAAGACGCCACCGCGCTGGAGCTGCCCTATCTGGAGCAGAACCTGAACGTGATTGCTACCATCTCGTCGCTGGGTACCCTGTTCGGCCTGCTCGGTACGGTGCTCGGTATGATTCGGTCGTTCGGCGCTATGGCAAACGAAGGCGCTCCCGACTCTATTGCCCTTTCGCTTGGCATCTCGGAGGCGCTCATGAATACGGCTATGGGTATTGCAACAGGCGCCCTGGCCATTATCGTGTACAACTTCTTCTCGGCAAAAGTGCAGGATATTACCAACGCTGTAGGCGAAGTTGGCTTTGCCGTAGGGCAGACATACGCGGTTAAGCACGAAAAGTAAGCCGAGCCGAAATGACGACCACTAAGTTTTTCAAAGTAAAGAAAAAGTAAACAACATGGCTAAAATCAAAACCAAGAAGCGGGACACGTTTATTGACATGACGGCAATGAGCGACGTTACGGTGCTGCTGCTGACGTTCTTCATGTTGACGGCAAACTTTATCCCCATAGAGCCTGTTCAGGTGATTACACCGGCCTCTGTAATGGAAACCAAAGTTCCGGACTACAACGTCATCACGGTGCTGATAGAGCCTACGGGAAAAATATTCCTGAACTTTGACCGTCCAAACGACAAAAGGGAAATACTTGAGAAGATGGGTGCGCGCTACAGCATTGCCTTTAGCGAGCAGGAAAAAGCCAACTTCGTAGAGCCAACAACCTTTGTAGGCGTTTCGATTGCGCAGCTCAAGGAGTATCTCTCGCTGGATATGGAGGACCAAAGAAGCTTTCTCCGCCAAACCAACGGCGTACCTGCCGACAGCGCAAATAACCAGCTCTCAACGTGGATACAAACGGCCAAATCCGTAAACAAAGATTTGTCCATCTCTATCAAAGCCGACCAGACAACGCCCTACCCGCTCGTGCGGGTGGTAACGTCCACGCTTCAGGATATAAAAGAAAACCGCTTCAGCCTGATTACCACGCTGCGTAACATGCCCGAAGGGTTTTAAAAGTCCAAAATTTTGAATTCTGAATTTTGAATTTTGAATTGAGCCAAGCCAAGCATGTTCATAGTGAGGTGAGCGTACAATCTGAAGTTTGAAATCTAAAATCTAAAAAAAACTAAAAAAATGGCAGAAATAAATACCGGTGGCGGAGGACATAGCGCCAAAAAAGGTCAGCCAAAAAAGTTGAATTTAAGGGTGGACTTTACCCCAATGGTGGACATGAACATGCTGCTGCTGACTTTCTTCATGTTCTGTACATCGCTGAGTAAGCCTCAAATTATGGATCTCGTGCTGCCCGTTAAGGACGAACAGATTATTAACGACGACGAAAAAAACAAGGTGAAGGACTCCAAGGCAATCACGCTGTTGCTGGGTAAGGACGACAAGGTTTACTACTACTTTGGTAAGGTTGATAACACAAAATATCAAGACTACAATTCGGTTCAGGAGGCAGACTACTCGCCGGATGGTCTTCGCGCTATCCTGCTGGAGCGAAATGTCGACGCTGTTCGCCAAATGCTTGAGCTCAAGCGGCAAAAGCTCCGCAAGGAAATCAACGAGGCTGATTTTAAGGAGCAGTCGACAAAAATAAAGGATGACCCCGACGGTCAAGTAGTCGTAATCAAGCCAACGGACGAGTCCACATACCGCAACTTAGTGGATGTGCTGGACGAAATGCAAATATGCAGCATTGGTAAATACGCAATTGTAGAAATGAGCGAGGGAGACAACTTCCTGATTCAAAACTACTTGACGAAGGGAGTGTATGGCTCCGAGCGGGAAATGCCCCGCTAAAAAAGTTCAGGTTACAAAAATAATAGTAAAGTAATAAGGTAATCAAAGAGAATGGGAAAAGATGCACAGTTGAACTCAATAGAATGGACAGAGCTGATTTTTGAAGGAAAAAATCAGGCATACGGAGCATTCTATCTTCGTCGTACCTCGTGGCGCCGCCATTTGTTAGCGTTGCTGATTATGGTATCGTGTACTGTAGTGGTGGCCCTCCTTCCGCTTTTGATAGAAACGGTCAAAAAAACGCGCGAGTACTTGGGCGGAGTGGATACGCAGGTGGAATTGGCGACTATTAAGGAGGCGCCGGAAATACCAAAGGAAGTTATCAAAACGGAGCCGGAAGCCCCACCTCCCCCACCCCTGAAGTCGTCTATCAAGTTCACGCCTCCCGTGATTACGGAGGACGACAAGGTGCGGGATGACGAGCAGATGGCCTCGCAGGAGCACCTCAGCGAAACAAAGGTTACCATCTCGATAGCCAACATCACCGGCGACGACAACGACCCCAACGCGGTGGACATTGCGGAGCTGGAGCAGCATAAGGTGGTGGTGGCAGATGAGCAACCCTTCCTGGCGGTGGAGCAAATGCCCCAATTTCCGGGCGGCGACAACGCGCTGAGAAAGTACTTAGCCGAGCAGGTGAGGTATCCTCCCCTGGCGGCAGAGAACAACATACAGGGCAGGGTGGTGATCCGCTTTGTGATTAACAAGGATGGCATGGTGGATAGAGTGGAGGTGCTTCAGGGCATTGACCGCGTGTGCGACGAGGAGGCAATGCGCGTGGTGCGCACCATGCCCAAGTGGATACCCGGCCGGCACAACGGCCGCGCAGTGCCGGTGGTATACACCGTGCCAATCGTATTTAAACTACAGTAAAAAACAGGCAGCAGGTTTGATTTGTTTTGATTGGATTTGAGAAAAAGTAGCATTGTTGGAATGTGGGGGAGATTAATGGAAATTAATGCGTCCCCCACATTTTTTTTACCCCCTACCGAAATCGCAGCAGATGTTTTTTATTTAAAATGCTTATTAACCAAAAAAAATGAATGAATTATGAAAAAAGTTATTTTAACAGCTATGGTTTTCGCTTTTGTAGCGAATGTGTCGGCACAACTTAAGGTTGATGCGGCAGGAAATACGCGTGCTACCGGTAATATTTACTTGGAAAGCACATCCAACTTTTTGGGTACAACCAGCGACGTGCCCATTACATTTAAGGTGAACGGTGTTTTGGCCGGATATACGGGAGGGAGTGGAAATCATAACGTATCTTTTGGATACAGTGCGCTTTACTCCAATACAACAGGAAACTATAATACAGCCAATGGATACGGAGCGCTTTACTACAATACAACGGGCATCTCCAATACAGTTAATGGATGCTCTGCACTTTATTCCAATACGACGGGTAGCTACAATACAGCTAATGGATACAGTGCGCTTTACTCCAATACGACGGGCAACTACAATACCGCCAATGGATACAGGACACTTTACTTCAATACGACGGGCAATCACAATACCGCTAATGGATATAAACCGCTTTACTCCAATACAACGGGCAGTTACAATACAGCCAATGGTAATTTTACGCTTACCTACAATACAACGGGCAATTACAATACCGCTTTGGGTTATTCTACAGAGGTTATCAGCAACAATTTAAGTAATACTACTGTCATTGGTTACGGCACAATTGGTACCTCTAGCAATCAGGTAAGAATTGGTTACAGCATTGTCACCAGCATTGGCGGCTATGCGGCATGGACTAATTTTTCGGACAAACGCGCGAAGAAAAACATCCGAGCAGACGTACCGGGGCTTGCCTTTATCAACCAATTGCAACCGGTCACCTACAATTTGGATTTGGACGCCATAGACGGCCTGCTGAAAATTGACAAGACTAAGAAAAGGCAAGGTGAAGAAGAGTTGTCTCCTGAATTGATAGACATAAACACAAAGGCAAGAGAGGCCAAAGAAAAGCAACTGCAAACAGGCTTTATCGCACAGGATGTAGAAGAGGTAGCCAAAAGCATCGGCTACGATTTTAGCGGCGTGGATGTAGATGAAATCGGTATCTACGGGTTGCGGTATGCGGAATTTGTTGTACCCTTGGTGAAAGCCGTGCAGGAACTCAGCGAGCAAAACGACAAGCTGCAGGCGCAGGTAAACGAGCTGGCCGAGCTGGTTTACTGCTTGCAGGGAAAAGACGCTGACCCCGCCCTGCTGAGAAGCAAAAACGCCGCCGAATCGGCAAGCGGATTACAAGACCTGGTAAGCAACGGCGCTTCCCTACAGCAAAACAGCCCCAATCCGTTTAGCCAATCTACCGTTATCCGCTATACCCTGTCGCAAGCATACAGCTCGGCACAGCTTGTGGTAAGCAGTACGGCAGGGCAGGTTGTTCGGCAAATACCGCTCGCATCCGGCGGAACGGACAGCATTACGATAGAAGGCGGGGCTTTGGCTGCCGGCATCTACTACTACTCCCTCTATGTGGATGGCAGGCTGATTGATACGAAACAGATGATTTTAACGAAGTAAAGAAAGAAGAAAGAGATGAAAAGAATGGCGATTTTATTAGGCTTAGCAGTGTTTTTGACCCTTTCGTGTGTAGAAAAAGAGCAGGAATCTCAAGTCTTAAATATAAGCTCTACACCGTGTCGGCAAGGTAATTTGAAAAGCAGTGGATTTTCCGACAAAGTAGATGTAGAATTTATCAATAAAGGCGCACAAATTACGCACTATAATTTCGAGGTTACATGCGATTTTACCACTGTAGATATAACTCACACTTTCGTAAATGGGGTTTTGAACATTACACAGCAAGGTTCCCCAAATCAGGCAAATTGTATATGTTATACCGATGTGTCATATACAATAAACGGAATTTCACAGGACGAAGTAAATGTCATTTTTATCAATGAAGTGCAAGTCTATTGCTATAATGAAAATTACCCGATAGAAATTCCTTTTGAGGATTATTCACTTGCAGGAACCCCCTGTCAATGGACAATGCTCAATAATGATAATGACGAAGTAGTCGTTATCAATAGCAACGAAGAATTGAATCAATATATTACATGCACGAGCAACGATTATCCGGCTATTGATTTTTCGAAATATACCCTGTTATTGGCTCACGGAACGGCAAGTTCTTCCGTTGTTTCCCTCGGCTGTAGCCGTTTGCAGCAAATTTCGGAACAAGGCTATACAATGAACGTTGATATAGTTTTAGGGAACGCAACCGTTATGTCTGATTGGCAAACTCCAATTATCATTAATAAAATGGGGCAGGAAAGCAATGTTGAGTTAAAAATTAATACGGGATATACAAACAATGGACAAGAAATTGAAAATCCATTAACCGACTTACCCTGGCTGAAAACCATAGTGGACGAAACGGTTTTAGTCATTCAAAATGGAAACCCTCTATCCGTATCTATATACCAATGCGTTTACGGCAATAGCGAAACAGGTTTTTTAGTAGATAAAGGCAATATAAAACCTTTCTATAATTACAATGGAGAAATATTGTGCATAATGGGCGGAGATGCAGGAGAAACCTGTTCTGAATTAAATATTGTCGGTAAAAAACTTATTTGGGAAATAGAAAAAAATATATTGCCTAATTCTTGTGAATTTGATAATCCTTTAGAGGATTTACCCTGGTTGAAAGCCAAAGTAGACGAAACCGTTTTAGCCATTCAAAATGGAACTCCGCAGTCCGTATCAATATACCGGTGCGTTTATGGTGATAGCGAAACAGGTTTTTTAATAGACAAAGGCAATATAAAGCCTTTCTATAATTGCAATGGAGAAATATTGTGCATAATGGGCGGAGACGCAGGAGAAACCTGTTCGGAATTAAATATTGTTGGCATGAAACTTATTTGGGAAATAAAAACAGTAAAAATTCAAAAATATGAAAACGATAAAATTAATCAATTTGTTTATCTTGGCATTATTTTGTCAAGTAGTGTTCGCACAAAACAATAACATTATAAAATCATTTGATTTGCGAATGAATGAATCCGTTGCGAACGGATTAGACAGTACCAATGTTGCAAAAGCATTAAAAGTTCAGCTTGAAGTTCCTGAAAATTATGAATTTAAGCGCCAAATAATTAAAGGTATCAAAGATAAGACAAGTGAAAAAGATGATTTAGGCTATGTACATGAACGCTATGCTCAATATTACAAAGGAATAAAAATTGAACATTCGGATATTCGCGTACACTATCTAAATGATTTATTTGTATCAGCCAATGGAGAATATATTGATGCTCCAAATATAGACGTATCCGTTATTCTTTCAAAAGAGAACGCCATACAGGAAGCAATGAAACATATTGGAGCAAAAGAATATATGTGGGAAGACGAAACGGAAAACAATTGGCTGAAAAGCACAACAAATGATAATGCAGCTTCTTTTTATCCGAACACTGAAATAGTTATCTGTAAAAACAGTATTGACGTTAAAGATACAACATTTTATATTGCATATAAAATTGATATTTATGCTAAAGAGCCCATCAGTCGTGATTATATTTTTGTAGATGCAAAAAATGGCAATATATTGGCAGTTAATCCAATTCTTGTGAATGCAATAGGAACGGCAGCAACTCGATACAGTAACACACGCAGTATATCAACTCAACAAAATGGCAATACTTACCGATTGCGGGGATACGATAATAATCGAAGTATAGAAACATATAACATGAATAGAGGTACCGATTATGCTGCTGCTACTGATTTTACGGATAATGATAATAATTGGACTGCCTCTGAATTTCATAATGCAAATAAGGATGATGCTGCATTGGAAGCGCATTGGAGTGCTATAATTACTTGGGATTATTTCAAAAATATTCATGGACGAAACAGTTTTAATAACACTGGAGGAACTATTAAATCTTATGTCCATTACAACGTTAATTACGTGAATGCTTTCTGGAATGGTTCCGTGTTGACGTTTGGAGATGGAAATGGAACAACTGTTGATACTTATGTTACTTTGGATGTACTTGCACATGAATTTGGTCATGGAGTATGTACATACACTGCGGATCTTGTATATAGCGGAGAATCGGGCGCTCTCAATGAAGGTTTAAGTGATATATGGGGAGCTTGCGTGTCAAATTACGCCAACAATCTGTTTCCCGAACTTAACAAAAATATTTGGCTGCACAGAATTGATGTTGGAACTGCCAATCGTTCCCTCATGGATCCACATGCCTACCAACAACCTGATACTTATGGTGGGGGCGCTTATTGGACCGGACCCAATGCCGAAGTACATATTAACAGTGGAATTATGAATCATTGGTTCTATATACTATCTGTTGGAAAATCCGGAATAAATGGAATAGGAAATGCTTATGATGTAACAGGTATTAGCATTTCAAAAGCCGAAAAAATAGCGTATAGAGCAGAAGCTGTTTATATGACGGCAAATACAACTTTTGCTAATGCAAGAACATATGCTATTCAAGCAGCAATTGATTTGTATGGAGATTGTTCTTCTGAAGTCATTAGTACAACGAATGCATGGTATGCGGTAGGTGTTGGTAATGAATATATACCAACAACAGTTTATTTCACCAATCAAACCGTTACCACCAACACCACCGTTACAAGCGACTGCAATATTTACGTTCAGGACGTAACCGTCACCAGCGGCGCCAAGCTCACGCTCGATGCCGCAAACGAAACGGTTATCGAAAGTAATTTTGAGGTACAACTTGGCTCGGAGTTGGAAGTCAAGTAAAAGAGGCGAGATCTTTTTTTGAGGTTCTACGAAAAATAATTTGCTGTTCGATAGTTGGAATACGGATAGAACGAGGGTCTGCGGGAAACCTCATTTTTACCTAATTTATCTAACAAAACAACCTCAGTAGCAAATAGATATAGAATTTTCCAACCTCATTACCTCATTTTTCAGCAACAGCTGCTTTAATGAGGTAATGAGGTTGCTGATATACGTATTAATTCATTGCTACTGAGGTTGTTTTGTCAAAAAAAATTAGGTGAAAATGAGGTTACAAATCGCCAAGGCATTGTTGGTACACTACCCAACTATTGAATATAAACTCTACTACTATTCCCTCTATGCGGATGGCAGGCTGATTGATACGAAGCAGATGATTTTAACGAAGTAAGGAGGCGCAAAATGAAAACGGAAATTTTATTTTTATCATTGATTTTGCTGCTGGCGTCAGGATGCGTCGGCAACAATGATTTGCCCGAAGAAAACAAGGTCGTAAATAGGGAAGAAAATCAGCCGGATTTAGCAGCAATCAGGATTAAAGAAAGACCTTGCGAAACGCTTGAATATGTCGGAAAAATCGGTAGTGATTTTGACGCTGCATTAGATTCTCTTCGTAACCTTAAGCACATTCCTTCAGAAGTAGACAAAGTTTCAGTAGAAGTTCTGTTTGATTACGACAACAGAGATTTCTACGGAATAGCCTATGGCGACTGCGCAATGTATTCAGATGTACTTGATACTAAAGGAAATTATTATTTGCGATCATGGTATTGCCCTGATGAAAATGATATACAGGAAGATACCATTTTTTATGATAATAAAACATTTACAATTGACACTAATAGATGTGCAACAATAACATATGAAAGTAGAATCGGCAATAATTTTAATTCTGCGCTAGACTCATTGAAAAAAATATATAAACAAACATTAGATACCTATGGTGAAGATGGGTATCATATTGAAAAAGGGGAAATTAATATAGATTTTAGCTATGACGATAGGAATTTTTTTCTCTTGGCTTTTATAGACAAAACAAATAACTATAATTTGCTCACTACCAGTGTTGTGATTGATGAAAAAGGGAATTATTTTTATGCTGATTGGCATTGTCCGAACGAAAATGATATACAGGAAGAGGTAATTTTTGATGAAAATAAAAGATTTACAATATATCCTACTCCTGGATGTGCAACAATAGCATATGAAAGTAGAATCGGCAATAATTTTAATTCTGCGCTGGATTCATTGAAAAAAATATATAAACAAACATTAGATACCTATGGTGAAGATGGGTATTATGTTGAAAAAGAAAATATTAACGTAGATTTCAGCTATGACGACAGGGATTTTTTTCTCTTGACTTTTATAGACAAGGCCAATATTTATAATTATCTCATTACCAGCGTTGTGATTGATGAAAAAGGGAATTATTTCTATGCTAATTGGTGTGAAGATTAACGGACAGCAGATTGATTGATTGATACGAAACAGATGATTTTAACGAAGTAAGGAGGTGTGTGATGAAAACGCTGAAATTTTTACTGTTCGCTATGCTTGCGTTGAGCATGAGTATGAACATGACTTGTTCGGACGACGATACGCCGGGACAACAACCGGATGATTTGCGCGAGCAAAATTTGCTGAAAAGCAAATTACTTGGCGAGTGGGTAGCGCCCGACCAGGAAAATAGCTACGTCTACGCTTTTGCGGATGACGATACGATTTACATAAAAAGCAGAGAAGGCGATACCGTA
>JAISBU010000068.1 GCA_031266015.1 Prevotellaceae bacterium
AGGCCTACGCTCTGCGCGTTGGCCTGTATGTACATCCGCTCGATGTAGCTCATCCGCGGAAAGAGTATGCCCTTGCTCTTGGACTGCACGTCCAGCATGGCGGCAGCGTTGGGGGTAAAGTCCCTGTCGCCGATGGCAACGCCCTGAGCGCCTACCTCGAGTACTGCAATAGCGGCAAAGGCAAGCGCTACTGTCTGTTTGGTAATAAAATTGGGCTTCATGGTGTTTGGTGTTATTTGGTGAATTAAAAAATTGTTGCTACATTTGCTTCATAAAAAATTCATAGCGATGAACATTTACGAGAAACTTGGAGATTTTTTCTTGAACATGGTAAATCTTACCATTGGTGGCGTTATATTTGCCGCTGTCATGGCTAACGATGATATTAACCCTACCGTTTTGTATGTTGTTTCTGTATGCTTAGTGATAGCTATGTTTTTTATTGCTATTATACTATTGAGAATAAGTAAAAAAAATAATTCTACTATGTTGCTGATTATGTTTTTATCGACCATTGGAGTGTTCATTGTTATTGGCGGAAGTATTGTTGCCTACCGCAACAAAAGCATACTATTTCCAAAACGCTATGAGCACCATGTCGTTTAGTTGATTAACTCAGTTGAGTTTGCTTCCCTACAAGTTCAAGTTTCTTTTGTTTACCCTATGCCCTTGCCTGCACTTAGGGTACAGTGGCATTTTCTCATTTTGCTTATCCTGCCGGTTTTTCACGTTAGCCTCCATCTCTAAAGTTTTCGTTTCGGTAAGAAAAATTTTATCTAACGAAAATGACGCGCTTTTGACAGCGCTATCCCATCTCGCACGATCTGTATGCGAAACGGTTATGTAGTAGCTTTCTTCTTTAGGGGTAAAATTCCTGTCGCCGATGGCAACGCCCTGCGCACCTGCCTCGAGCACCGAAATAGCGGCAAAGGCAAGCGTTATGGTCGGTTTGGTAATGAAATTTGTCTTCATGGTGTTTGGTGTAATTTTTTATTGAGTTTATATGTTGGTTATTTAAAATTTTACTGTTACCTTTGTGGAAACTTTTTGGCATGAATTCGTAGTGATGAAAAAAGAAATTTCCAAACTCTTTCTCAATATCGCCCAGCTTGTAATTGGCGGTATTATTCTAAACAGCATAAGCGCACAAGGTATTGAAGCTACAAAGTTGCTTGTTGTCGGCTCTGCCGTTGCAGCGCTACTAATTGCCGCCGGATTAGTATTTTTCTGGTTAAGTAACAAAAAATAAAAAAGTAATAATTATGGAACTCATTCATTTATTTTATGCTTTTGGCATCATTGCTTTGGGTGCAATCATTTATGGCTGTATTGAAATCTACAAAATCAAGCAGCAAAATCCTACAGCCTAAATTTGTACGCAATGAATATCTACGAAAAAGTCGGGGACTTTATATTCACCCTTGTTAACCTCATTGTTGGGGGTATAATATTTGCTGCTATCATGTCGCAGGAAACATACTCGCTGTGGTTGTACTTTACTGCTACTGCCGTTGCTGTTGGTTTTTTCATTTTTGCTATCATATTGTTTAATAAGAGTAAAAAAATAAATAAATGAGTGCGCTATTCGTCGTTATTGTTGGAATCGGTATTTTGGGTACCGTTGCTTTTTGCACCGCCCTAATTTTGGGGAAGCATGAAAAAAAATCCACGACTGCTTTCTAACCATTTTAATCACAATACCATACCATGTTGCTGTACATTTTTATAGGTATTATCGGTGCATTTGTCTTTTGCATGGCGCTATTCTTTGGGCATCTCGAAGAAAAGCAGCGTAGAAAAGCAGCGCTTTAGGGCAGCAGGTTTTACTTTCTTGCTTTTCCGGCAAAATCAAACTCTGCCCTGTACTCGCCATTCAGCTTCAGCTTGGCAGAAAATTCCTTACCCGCCTTAGAGGTAAACCCTTTTATTTCGGGCGTTACGCCCTTTGCGGCCAGCGCCGACAGCTGCGTGTCGGTTAGCTTCTTACCCGCCACCGTGCGCCATAGCACAAAGCCGCACTCCTTGCTGCAGCCTATACCTTTCTCAAAAATATGCAGGTGCTGCTGCCTGCACTTGGGGCACAGCGGTAGCTTCTCGCTTTGCTCCTCCCGCCGGCTTTTCACGCTGACCTCCACCTCCAGCAGCTCCGCCGTAATGCTGCGGGCAAGCGCTTTCGTTTCGGTGAGAAATTGCGCCAGCGAAAGCTGGCCTGCCTGAATCTGCGCCATCTTCTTTTCCCAATCGCCCGTAAGCGCCGGGCCGGCAACCACCTTATCCTTGACGATTTCGTACGCGGCAAGCCCATTGCTCGTGGGGACAAGCTGCTTCTTAACCCGCTCCACGTACTGCTTGTCAATGATGTTTTTGATAACGGCGTCGTGCGTGGCCGGCGTTCCCAGCCCGCCCTCCTTCATGGCCTCCCGCGCCGCCTCATCCTCCACCTCCTTGCCCGCGGTTTCCATGTACGCCAGCAGCGTGGCGTCCGTCAGCAGCGGCTTGGGCTTAGTTTTATCCTCCTTGAGCTCCACGCCGAGGTTCGGCAACGCCTCGCCCTGCTGCAGGGGAGGCAGCGCTGCTTCCTGCTCTTTTTCGGCCTCCTCCTCATCGCCATCACCCTTAACTTCCTTTTGGAGCACCTCGCGCCATCCGGCCTCCCGGATTACGGCGCCGGAGGCCAGCAGCTCAACGTCGCCGGC
>JAISBU010000003.1 GCA_031266015.1 Prevotellaceae bacterium
ACACACACACACACACACACACACACACACACACACACACACACACAATACCACCGCAACCCCACCCGCCCCTGCTGTAAAAAAGCACAAAGAAATAGCATTTTTTACATATTTACAACCGTCGTGCCCGATTTTTTATCGAGTGCGGCGGTTTTTTTTGCGTATTCGCGCGTTTCTACCCCCGCCAAGCGCCTGCTTACTGCCATGTCGAACACATCTAGCCGTCGCAAGCCCCTGGCGAAGACATTTTCATGTGAAGCTACCCTGTTTAAGCCCGCAATGACAACGCAAGGGCTAAGATTGCCGTGTCGTTCGTACCTCGCTCCTCGTAATGACGTGCTACGACCTGATCAGCTACCAAGCTACCGACTGTTGACCATTAGCTATTATCTTGTGAATCAAAAAGTTAAAAAATTATGAGGTTAAAAACATTGCTACTTATAGTTCTGGTATTTGTAACAGCTCATGGAGCCGCTGCTTTGGAGTACGTGATGGTTGCTACACAAAATACATGCTTGCTGTTTAAGGTATCCGGGAAAAAACGGTTAGAGCAGCTCTATTTTGGAGAGAAACTAAAGAATGCGGAGGAGTTGAAAATGGTTAATCTTCCCACTTCCGCTGCCTACTCTACGTTTGGTACCGACCATACCTTTGAGGCTGCGTTGCGCGCGGTGCAGCTCGATGGAAATACCTCTACCGAGTTGGTGTACGTTTCAAGCCGTACCGAGAAAAAATCGGACAACCTTGTTCAGACCATAGTGTCGCTGAAGGATGCCTACTACGCGCTTAACGTGGATATGTATTTCAATGCCTATCAAAAAGAGGATGTCATTGAGCAGTGGTCGGTGATTACAAATAATCAGACAAAGAACGTTACGCTGCACAACTTCGCATCTTCCGATTTGTCATTTAGCGCTTCATCCTACTACGTAACGCAATTCTGCGGTACATGGGCCGATGAAATGAACATGAAGGAGCAGCGCCTTACCGAGGGTATTAAAATTATAGACTCAAAGTTGGGCGTACGCACCAACCAGTTTACGCACCCCTGCTTTCTACTTTCTTTAGGACAAGAGGCTCGTGAAAACGACGGTAAGGTGATAGGCGGAACGCTGGCTTGGCCCGGTAGCTTCCAATTTTGCTTTGAGGTTGATCCGTATAAAAACCTCCGTGTACTTTCAGGTATGAATCCTTACGCCTCCACGTATACGCTGGAGAAGGGAAAATCGCTCAAAACTCCCGCGCTGCTATACACCTATAGCGATGCCGGAACGGGTTTGGTAAGCCGTCGTTTTCATACATGGGCACGCCAGTATGGGCTAAAAAATGGCAACGGGGAGCGTAGCATTTTGCTCAACAACTGGGAGGCTACCTACTTTGACTTTGATGAGCCTAAGCTTACGCAAATTATTGATGATGCTGCAAAAATGGGCTTTGAGCTCTTTTTGCTCGACGATGGTTGGTTCGGGAATAAGTATCCGCGTAATGACGATGATGCCGGCTTGGGTGATTGGCAAACCAACACTAAAAAGCTGCCTAACGGAATCCCCTACCTCATCAACGAGTGCCACAAGCGCGGGCTGAAGTTTGGTATTTGGGTGGAACCGGAAATGGTAAACCCCAAGAGCGAGCTGTATGAAAAGCATCCTGATTGGATTATCACTCAGCCCAACCGCGAAATGCTCACTCAGCGCAATCAGCTGTTGCTGGACCTAAGCAACCCCAAAGTGCAGGAATTTGTGTACAACTCCATTGATAAAATTTTGACCGATAACCCCGGTATTGACTATGTAAAGTGGGATTGCAATCGCTACATAACCAACTCCGGTTCGCAGTACCTTCCTGCCGCAAAGCAATCGCATCTGTGGATTGATAATGCAGCTGCTATATTGGCGGTAATGGAAAAGGTGGCAGCCAAGTATCCAAAGGTTTGCTTTATGGAGTGCTCGGGTGGCGGTGGCCGCATGGACTACGGCAGCATGAAGTACTTTGATGAGTTCTGGATTAGCGATAATGGCGACCCCTTACAGCGCCTCTTTACTCAGTGGGGCGGGCAGTACTTCTTCCCTGCTATCGGTATGGCAAGCCACGTGTCGGTATCGCCCAATCACATTTCCGGACGTAGCACGCCGCTCAAGTTTCGCTTTGATATTGCTATGGCGGCGAAGTTGGGCATGGACTTACAGCCCGTGCAAATGACCGAGACTGACAAAGAATTTTCGAAGAATGCCATTCAAACCTATAAGGATATTCGATCCACGGTGCTGCTAGGCGATTTGTACCGCATTTTATCACCCTATGAGCATAACAGAACGGCTTACATGTACGTATCGGCGGATAAAAAAGACGCTGTATTGTTCAACTTCTTGGTGCGCAAAAGGATTTATCCCGATAACGAGAATGTTGTACTGAAAGGTTTGGATCCCCAAAAGCACTATACGGTTCGCGAAATTAACCGTGAGTCATACAATAACCGGTCAAGATTTTCAGAGTATGAGGGCAAGACATTTAGCGGCGACTACTTAATGGCTGTGGGTTTAACATTTTCTATGCAGAATGAGTATGAAAGCGTGGTAATCCGCATTCGCGAGGAGTAGGCGATGACGAAACCATATACGCCACATAAAAAAGAAGAACGTTGTGAAAAATTATATTCAAATCATAAAATCCCGTTTTACTATGAAGTTTTTTATTAAAGCAGCAGCGCTTTGCGTACTGGTGTTACTGGTTAGCCTGAAGATGCTTCGTTCGGAGGAGCTCTACATCACTTCGCCCAACGGTAAGTTAAAGGTAGTGGTAAACTCTGTGGATGGAGATAACACAACATACGCGCTGTGGCTGAAGGATGCCACGGTTACCACTGGTAACCATGTGGGATGGCGAAAGCTGATTGACAAATCGGTTATTTCGATGACCGTAACCAGCGGCGCCACCACCGAAGTTTGGGGAAGAGATGCTACCGTGTCGGCTGTAACAATTGACTCCTCCACGGTACAAGATCCAATCATAGCGCCTTTGATGTACGGAAAGGTATCATCACTAAAGGAGTCGTACAGAGCGTTGACGCTCACCTACAGCCAGGGATATTCGTTGGTGGTACGCGCGTATGATGAGGGTGTGGCTTACCGCTTTACATCATCATTTGCTGATGGTGTAAAGGCTTACGTGAAGGACGAGCAGGCCAACTTTAACTTTGCCGAAGCAGCCACCGTGTGGTATCCGGCGGTGGATAACAACCTGGAAAACTTCGAGCGCTGGTATGTGAAATTTGACAGTATAGGTAAAGTAGATACCACTCGATTTGACTCGCACAACAGCAATAACAACTTTCGCTGGTGCATAACTCCGGTGCTCTTTGGCTTTGACAAAGGCGAGGGCGTTAAGGTTGCCATTACCGAATCGGATCTGCACAACTACCCTGCGCTGTATATGAAGCGTAGCGGGACGCGTGGAATTAAGGGGGTGTGGGAGTATTATCCTGCCACAGAAACTCAGGGCGATTTATATACCGGCCCCAAAGTCCTAACTCGGGCTGACTACATTGCAGTAAATACCGGCGCGCATAAATATCCGTGGCGCGTAGTAATGGTGGCCGAGGAAGATAAGGATTTGCTTACCAACCAGCTGGTATTAAAGTTGGCCTCTTCGCAAAGCGCCGACTATAATTTTGAATTTGTAAGAAACGCGCCTAGCAAATCGGCGTGGGAGTACTGGCACGATGCGTTGCTGGAGATACAGGGAGTAGCTGATGGCTGGACTAACGTAGGTTACAACCTCTATAAGCACTACATTGATTTTGCGAAAAGTTATGGGTTTAAGTATATTACTATAGATACCGATGGCCAACATAATATGACGCAGCGTGACTTTGAAAAGCTGATAGAGTATGGAAAGAATAACGGTGTAAGCATAGTAAAATGGGCATACATAGGTGAAATAATGTACAACCAAAATCGCCTTCAGGAGTTAAAGGATTTGGGCGTGGCTTGTGTTAAGGTTGACTTCTTTTACCGTACCGACCAGAAAGGAATGGAGGTAATTGAAAAGTTGGCAAAAGATGCCGCTCGTGTAGGTATTACCCTGCTGCTGCACGGTTGTCCTGTACCGAACGGTTTGGATCGTATGTATCCTAATATACTCAACTATGAGGCGGTGTGCGGTGAGGAAAACTATAAGTGGGATCCTATATCAACCGATGGACGTCTTCCGGACACAAAATATCATGTGGAGTTCCCATTCATCCGCATGCTTGCCGGTCCTGTTGACTTCACCCCGGGCTCTATGCGTAACGTACATAAGCCGCAGTACTCTCCCGTGTGGAATGGCATTCCCACAAGCATTGGTACGCGGGCGCACGAGCTGTCCATGTATGTAATCTTTGACCAGTACCTGGCCTACCTGAGCGATAATCCTACCGAGTACTACAAGCGCTTTGAGGTAATGAGGTTCCTATCAAAAGTGCCTACTATATGGGATGAAAGTATAGCCTTGGATGGAAAGGTGGGTAAGTATATACTTATGGCCAAGCGTAAGGGCAAGGCTTGGTACGTAGGCGGTATGGTTGGCGAAACAGCCCACGACTTTAGCTTGAGTGGATTGGCTCCTATTTTGGAGACTCTGCAAGGTAGCTATGAGGCTATCCTGTACTCCGATGATCGCCCCAAATCCGATAACGATGCCACGGCCATGACCGTAAAGAAAATGACCCTTGAGGAGTTGAAACAGCTCAGTAGCATCAGCTGCTCTTACGAAGGCGGCTTTGCATTGCAGCTATACATAAAAGGTTCAACGGATGACCCGAGCGTAAAAACCTCCGCAGGCTCAACCAAAAGCGATAGCAACACGCTGCAAGCGTTCACCAACACTGAGGGCACTATGCTGAACATAACGAGTGAGCAGCCTATAGTAACGGCTACGGTGATTAATATACAGGGCGCTGTGGTGGCAACGCAACAATATGCAGGAGCATCGCTTGAAGAGGCGATGAATATCGCAAACCTGTCCACGGGCATTTATGTGGTGAGCGTTAAAACTAAGCTAGGTACACATGCTTTGAAATTCTATAAATAATTAAGTTCTAATTTTTTAACAAAAATCATTTAGCTATGAAAACAAAATGGATCATAGGAATGTTGGCTTTTTTATTAGCTGTATATGCTAGTGCAAGCCTAATGGCGCAGACTATAACTCCGCAGCCGCCATTCATAAAGTTAACTCCATTTGCAGATGCAGGCTATCCACGCGAATGTGGTGGTACTGTGTGGGCAGACTACAATGGCGATGGAAATCCTGATGTGCTGATTTTCGGGTACGGTACGCTAAAGTTGTACGAAAACAACGGCGATAAAACCTTTACCGATGCTACAGAAGCTGTTTTTGGCAGCGAATTTTCTACGGGATTGTATTTAGGTTCAGCCGCTTGGTTGGACTACAACAAGGATGGAATACAAGACCTGCTGATAGCAGGAAGTTTGGGTAATGACACCACTATTCTCTTTAAGGGGCAGGGTTCAGGTAGTACATATACCTTGGCGCCCGATGCCACCGTTCAGCTGCAAAATATGCAAAGCGGAAGCGGTTCCGGAACGAGTCGTTTCATAGCTGTTGCCGATTACAACAATGATACCTATCCCGATATTCTCATGTCGGGCTATGGTGATGGCGCAGCTCGCTTTTACCTCTACAAAAATAATGAGGGTACGGCGTTTGAGTTACAAACCACTGTGTTAGAGGGAAATAACTTCCTGCAAGTATCCGGAGGCTCTGTGGCATGGGGTGATTATAACAATGACGGGAACGTTGATATTTTATTCAGCGGCAACTTTAAGTCTCCTGATAAAAGATGTACGGGCGTGTACAAAAATAAGGGCGATGGAACATTTGAGCTGGTTAACCTCAGAGCAACGCAAGATAGCCTTATTACCGTGGAAAGCGGAGAGGTAGCATGGATAGATTATGATAAAGATGGCTACTTAGACATTGTTATGACCGGGCAAGGTGAACGTCTAAAATCAGACGGGACATGGGTTTTTGATTGGTGGAACTTGTACGTATTGCATAATAATCAGGACGATACCTTTACTCAGGTGGGTGACCTTGGGCTGGGTTTAGCCTGCGAATCATCCATTGCAGTTGGCGATATGAATGATGATGGTTATGATGATATCGCAATCATCGGACAGTATACTAACGGATTATTTTATAATAATGCAGGTAGCGGGTTTGTAAAGCAAAACGGCGTTGATATTTCAGAGCAAATAAACAAAGGGATGGCAACCATGGTGGACTACGATGCTGATGGCGACTTGGATCTTGTTCTTGTCGGAAACTACATAGAACCTACCATACTTGAGAAAACTGCCTCCATTCATCCGGCGTTTGGCAAGTATCAGCCATTTACAGAAGCCGGGTATCCGCGCGAGAGTGGCGGCATTGTTTGGGCCGACTACGATAACGACGGAAGAAAAGATGCGTTTATTTTTGGCTATGGTACCTTTAAGCTGTACCGCGGCATAAGCGACACTGCCTTTGCCGACTCAACGGCAGGCGTATTGGCAGCCACTCCGTTTAAGGGAGTATGGCTGGGCTCGGCCCTTTGGCTGGATTACGACAAGAATGGAAATATGGACTTGCTGCTTTCGGGTAACGTAAAGCTTTCGGACGACACAGAAGTTGATACCACCATTTTGTATAAAAACCAAGGCGCTGCCGGTGGCTACACGCTGGTTCCTGATCCAACCATACATTTCCCGGCTATGAACAGCGGTGATGGTAGTGGTACCGGACGCTACATGGCTGCGGAGGATTACAACGGCGATGGATATCCTGATATTCTTATTTCGGGCTATAGCGGTGGCGCTGCCTGTTTTTACCTGTACAAAAATAATACAGGAACCGAATTTGAGCTGCAAACCACTCCCTACAATGACGGCCAATTCCCGCAGCTGTGCAAAGGCTCTGTTGCTTGGGGCGACTTTAATAAGGACGGTCATCCCGATATCCTGTTCAACGGTAATAGCGTAACGCCGGATAAGAGGCATACCGGTATTTACAAAAATAATGGTGACGGTACTTTCGGCCTCGTTGACCTAAAGACACCGCAAGACAGCCTCATTACGCTGGCAAACGGTGAGGTAGCATGGATAGATTACGATAACGACGGCAACCTTGACGTGCTGATGACCGGGCAAGGTGAACGTCTAAAATCAGACGGGACATGGGGTTTTGATTGGTGGAATGCCTACCTGTTGCATAACAACGGCGATGAAACATTTACCCAAGTTGCGAACCATGGTCTGACCGAAACCTGCGAATCATCCGTTGCCGTAGGCGATATAAATAACGATGGTTACCAGGATGTGGCTATGACCGGCCAAAATGGCGCAACAGCCGTATTTTACAACAACGCGGGTACAGGTGAGTTCGTTAAGCGTACAACCTTGGGCATTACCGGCGATATTACCAAAGGTATGGCATCACTGGTGGATTACACCAACAACAACATGCTGGATATTGCTATGGTAGGTAGCTACGTGGAGCCGCTGCTGTTTATCAATAAATATCCGGTAGAGGCAGATCCGGAGCCAGCTCCTGAACCTCCCGCTGCGGATACTGTTATTAGGTTTACAAGAATAGAGACCGCTGTTGGCGGCGCTGACTTCCCGCAAAAATTACAAAAGGGAGCCGGCATGGCTTGGGGCGACTACAATAATGACGGCCATTTGGATGTGCTGTTGTGGGGATACGATGATGTAGCCAAGGCAGGTATGACAAGGTTGTATAAGAATAAGGGTGACGGAACTTTCGAAAATGTTTCGAACAGCGTATTGGGAGCCTCTTTCCCGCAGCTGTGCAGAGCGTCGGCCGCATGGTTTGACTACAATAATGATGGCCGTTTGGATCTTGTAATAACGGGCGCTACAGGTATCAAGGGAGACTCTGTAACCAGCGTGGTTGCCGATGTGTACTTCAACATGGGACCATCAACCAGCTACATGCTCAATAAGGATATTACGGCAAGCCTACAAGCTATGGAAAGTGAGAAGAACGGTGGTGCATCGCGCTCAATTGCCATTGCCGATTACAACAATGACGGATTTGCCGATATCCTTATGATGGGTGTAGCGAGAGGCTCAGATGGTAAGAATGTACGCTACCTCAACTTGTATAAAAACCTTCAAGGTAATGGATTTGAGCTGCAGGACAGGGTGGTAAACGGAGCAAACTTTGTAAAAACCAGCGGTGGTATAGCCACCTTTGGTGACTACAACAACGATGGCCATGCCGATATTCTGTTTGCAGGATATAATACCGATGAAAAATACTGGTCGGGTATTTACAAAAATAACGGTGACGGAACCTTTACGGAAAAAACTCCTTTTGGGACTACTGGTATAGAAGGTGGTGAAATAGCATGGGTAGACTACGATAACGACGGCTACCTTGACGTGCTGATAACAGGTACATACTGGGAAGAGGCTGGTTGGCAGTGGTGGAATACCTACTTATTCCACAATAATGGAGATGATAGCTTTACTAAGGTAGAAAATACAGGTCTCGGTCAAACCTGCGAATCATCGATTGCGCTGGCCGACTTGGATAACAACGGCTATGTAGATATCGCGCTGGTTGGACAGCACGAAGGTGGCGCCGTATTCTACAACAACGGTGATGGCACCTTTATGGCTGACAGGTCATTCTTGCCAAAGAATAATCAGGGAACCGTATCAATGGTAGACTTCAATAACGATGGTAAGCTGGATGTATTCACAACCGGAACCGTTAACACATCGCTGTGGAGGAATGAGGATGGCCCCATACCCACAGCTCCTGCTAAGCCTTCAGGTCTGAACACCGCAGAAAGCAACGGTAGCTTAACGCTTTCATGGACAGAATCTTACGATAAGACCGCCAGCTATAATCTATTCCTTCAAAAGGCAGGCGCCAAAAATGCAAGCATAGCGCTGCCGTTGGCTATCGACACCACTTCCGGATTCTTGAAGATTGGTCTTGAGAACGCAGCCCTGAAGCTGAACAACTCCATTACCATAAGCGGCCTGGCTAACGGTCAATATTCATGGGGCGTACAAACCGTTAGTAACGGTAGAGCTGTTAGCGGGTTGGCAAAATCAACGGCAAGCATAAGCTCATCTACCGGTGTTCAAAAGGCAACCTTGAGTAACCTTAGCGTGTACAAGCGTGGCAAAGCCTTAGTTGTTAAGACTGATATTGCGGCCGAAAATGCCGAGCTGGAAGTTTACAACACTACCGGTTCAAAAGTTTGGTCGAAGAGGGGCTGCTTCCTGGGCGAAACTGAAATCAGCGGATTGCAGCAAGGTGCATACGTTGTGGTTATCCGCGCAGGCAGCGAGGTGATGGTGGATAAGGCAGCTAATTAACGGGTAAAAACAAAATTCTAATTTGGCGTTAATTCAAAATATAAACAGATGAAAAAAGTATACATACTACTCAGCTTGCTTCTGCTCACAAGCAGCATACTGCATGCTCAAGCTGTTATTACAGGTAAGGTTGTTGATGACAGAACCCAAGAACCTATGCCCGGCGTTACGGTTACCAGCTCAGATAAAAAAGGAGCCATAACTAATGCAAACGGAGGCTATTCCATTTCGGTAGGAGAGGATGCCGCGCTTACGTTTAGCTTCATTGGCTACGAATCGCAAGTTGTAAAAGTTGCCGGTCAAACGGTTATTGACATCAGCATGCAAGAGGGCGCGCAGGAAATAGAAACCATTGTGGTAGTAGGTGCGGCAGTAAAGAAAAGTGACCTGACTGGGGCTGTGGGCAGCGTGAGCTCCAAGGTGCTTGAAGAAAAACCGGTAACTACTATTAACGATGCTATACAAGGCCGTGTTGCCGGCGTATTCATATCGTCGGCAAGCAAGCCCGGCGATGATTCAAAGATTCAAATCCGCGGAACCAATACCATCAACTCAGAAGGTAACCCCATATATGTAGTCGACGGCTTAGTAATGGATGGCTTCGGATCTGGGTTCAACTCTATCAACGTAAACGACGTTGCCTCCATTCAAGTGCTAAAAGATGCTTCGGCAACGGCGCTGTACGGATCGCGTGGCGCCAATGGGGTAGTGCTTGTTACCACCAAAAAGGGCAGGGCCGGTGTTGGAAAGGTTAGCTATGACGCTTGGTTCGGTATACAGCAATTTGCCAACAAGCCTGCCAAGATGAACACCAAGCAGCTGTACGAGCTACGCAAGGACGCTTACGTTAACGGATACGTATCGTTGAACGGTGAAGAATTTGTAAACGAGTACATCGAGGATATCATTGAGGGAACCAGCACGGTGTTTGCTCCCTATGAGAAGGCCGCTTACGCGTCGAATGCAAATTATGATTGGCTGGAAGAGGTAACTCAACCCGGATTTCAACAGGATCACTCGCTGAGCTTCACCGGAGGATCGGAAAAAAACTCCTACTTCTTAAGCTTTAACTACTCGTCTCAGGATGGGTTGGTAAAGGAAACCGGATTAACGAAGTACACCGGACGTATTAACGCTGAGCAGGAGATAAAACCCTGGTTAAAAGTGGGCACCAACTCCTCATTCATTCACACCGACGATAAGCGTGTAGATGACGGAGTGCTGCAAAAGGCATGGAATGCCAATCCCATGCTGGCCATTGATCCTACGTTGCCAACGCTTAACTATCAGGATATATTTGATCAAAATTATTTCAACCCCATTCGCTCTCTTATGGTTGACGATGACCGCGCACGTAACAGGATGTTGTCAAACTCATTTCTTAATATCAATCCGGTTGAAGGGTTAAATATCCGTACCTCTTTTGCTATTGACTACATGCAGGAAAACCGGTTTAAGTACACGCCAAGGAGTATCTACGAAGCTATTCGCTACTCGCAGGACGGTCAGGCCGAGCATACCCGCGACAGCCGCATGGTGTGGCAGTGGGATAACTCCATTACCTATGACAAGACATTTGGCAAGCATAAAATTAATGCGCTGTTTGGCACCAGCGCCACACGTACAGACCGCGACTATACGTATGCTACAGGTAAAGGGTTTGGCACCGACTTGCTATCGTATCACAGGCTCAACAGTGCGTATAAGACGGCTGAGCATTCCATTGGTTCAGAGTTTGTTACCTCTACGCTTATGTCGTACATCCTGCGGGCCAACTATGGCTTCGACGAAAGATATTTGCTGACGGTAACCACCCGCTTTGACGGATCGTCCAAGTTTGCCGAAGGTAAGCAGTGGGGCGTATTTCCATCGGTTTCGGGAGCATGGGACATTGCTAAGGAAGCATTCATGCAAGACCAGCAAATCTTTAGCAACCTCAAATTGCGTCTGGGTTATGGAGTGGTTGGTAACCAGGGTATTCCTGATTTCTCTTTCCGTACGCTATACGATGCTACGGTGAGCAACGAACAGGTGTCCTTTACGCCGCAGGGGCGCAGGGGCAATCCGGATGTAACCTGGGAAAAGCAGCAGCAGGGCAACCTTGGTTTGGATATGGCATTTCTGGATAACCGTATTCAGCTTACCGTAGACGCTTTTATTATTAAGAATAAAGACCTGCTGATGACGCACTCGCTACCCGCCACTACAGGATTTAAAGAGGTGGTGGAAAATATAGGCGCCATTGAGAATAAGGGGGTGGAGTTCTCGCTAAATGCGAACATTCTACGAAAGAAAGACTTTAATTGGAACTTTGCCGCTACCCTATCCTTAGACAGAAATAAGGTTACCCAGCTGTACGGCGACAAGGATGTAGTTTACGACATAGATGAAAATCGTAATATTAAGAAAGAGGGCAACCTGTTTATCGGTGAATCGCGAAACACCATATACATTTGGCGTACAGGAGGTATAGCGCAGGTTTACGATTTCTCAACCGACGCTTCGGGCAACGCCCTGTTCCAGGGGAATCCTGTAAACTTTACCAAAGATGGTCAGCCTGTGAACAGGTGGAACGGTCGTAATGTGCAACCGGGCGATTTGTATCCGCAGGATGCCAACCGCGATGGCGTAATTGACGAAAATGACCGCGTGGTAATAGGCTCATCCGATCCTAAGTTCTACGGCGGTTTCTCAACCGATTGCAGCTGGAAGGGCATATCGCTTAATATGGTGTTTACCTACTCATACGGAGCAAAAAAGCTGAGCCCGTACTACGAAGGATTGATTGGAAGCGTGGGTAGCAGCGCTGCCTCGCCCGACCTGCTGGACAGGTGGACAAAGACCAATACCGGAGCCGAATTTCCACGCCCCATTACTGGATTCGACTACTCCCACTACACCGCAAGCAATATGGACTTTAGCGTACAGGATGCTTCATTCCTGAGGCTATCTGCCTTGACCCTGGCTTACACCTTCCCAAGCAAGCTGGTAAACATGGTTAAGCTGAGCAGCCTTCGCCTGTACTTTACGGGTTCTAACCTGTTTTGCATAACCCCCTACAAGGGTTTTGACCCCGAAAGCGGCGACTGGTATCCATCCACAAGAATGTATGTATTCGGCCTGAACGTAAGCTTCTAGAGCGGTGTGCTAGCTCATATATTAAACTATAAAACGACGAGTATGAAAAATATTAAGAGTAAAGTAAGAATACTAACGAGCATTGCAGCTGTTGCAATGGTGGTAAACGCCACTTCTTGTTCGGATTTTCTTGATCAGGAATCGCAGATTGCGCTTAAAGAAGAAGATGTGTTTAATGATATTGAAAATATTGCACCGCTGGTGGATGGCCTGTATACCACCTACCGCAACCTTCGTGCAGGACGCGAAGGCTTAATGATTAACCTTGGAACAGACGAAAGCCAGCAGGGCAACTTCCAGCTCATTTCAGAAATGGAGCAGTCGGGCATGGATAAGTACAATGGGCTGCTTTCGCCCACATCGCCGCAAGTGGCGGCAATTTGGTCCAAAAGGTGGCCGGTGGTTTCAACCGCGGCTAAGGCAATAGACGTGCTTGGGCTGTTGAAACAAACCGATGAGGTAAAGGTGCTGACGAGCGAAGCGCACTTCTTTCGTGCTTTGGCCATGTTTGAGCTGAGCATGTTTTTTGGCGAAATTCCCATAGTGGATATTGCGCGCGTAACAGATGCCAAGCGTAGGCCCTTGTCTGAGGTGTGGACGTACATCATTGAAGACTTTAAGCTGGCCGCTAATAATCTTCCGGCAACGCACATCAACAAGAAGCGCGCCACATCGGGCGCCGCCTGGGCTATGCTGGGAAAGGCGTATATGAGTGCGCCCGAGGCAAGCGGGCTACGTGACTACGCAAAGGCGAAGGGGGCGTTTGAGCAAATGATGGAACGCTACAGCCTGGTACCCAGCTATGCCATATTGTTTGCCAACGATCGCACCCCCGACGTTTTCCAGTCAAACACATCGGAGTCTATTTTTGAGCTTCAGTTCAACAATATTTGGCCTGACGTTAACTACTGGGAATTCGACTGCGGTTCACGTGCCGTAGATGCTTACTTTGGTCAGGGCTGCTACTTCTCGGGATATGACTTATTGTTGCCGACGCCATTTGCCTACAAACCTTTGGCAGACGGCGGAATCTGGGAAGATGGCGACCAGCGTAAGGAGGTTAACCTTCGCTACGATTTTACCTATAACGGAGTAACGCCGGATTTAAGCAAAACCTCGTGGACGGAAACTACGGATGAGCTGGAACCACACATCCGTAAATTTGAGGACATACGTACCGATAAGGATCACGGCTCAATAGCCAACATGTGGAATTCAGGCAAGAACCATCCGCTTATTCGTTTGGCTGATATTTACCTGTTGTATGCCGAGTGCCTTTACCGAACCGGAGCTACAGGTGCAGAAGGCGACCATTTTGCCTATGTACAAAAGGTGCGCAATCGTGCTTTTGGAGGAATCGCTCCCGCCATGCCGCAAACTTCCGGCGATTTTATCAAGGACTTGATGGACGAGCGTGTACGCGAGCTGTGCTTTGAAGGATGGCGCAGGCTGGATCTGCTGCGTACGGACTTGTTCGTAGAGCTGGTTAGCAAGCGTAATAAGTGGACAAACCAGGAGCATGGAGGCGCGAACATTCCGGACTTTTACATGCGCTGGCCCATACCTGATGACGAAATTAAAACTAACGATGACATGGGCGCCGGTGATCAAAATCCGGGCTACTAGCCATAACGTTTTCACATTGAAATAGTTAGCTTCACGGTCTTGCTGCTTATGCCGCTGCTGTGAAGCTAACGTTTTAAAACCAGCCATTCGAAATATATATAGTTGTTTAGCCATGAAAATTTTGAATAAATATCTTCTACTTGTCTTGGCATTTACCGTTGTTTGCTACGCCTCGGCCGAAACGCTGGAGCGTGAAATCAGCTCGGGGTGGAAATTCAGGCAGGCACGACTCACCAACTGGTATCCGGCAGTAGTGCCGGGCGTAGTGCATACCGACCTGCTTGCCAACAAAATTATTGAAGACCCCTTTGCGCGCCTTAACGAAAGAGGCTTGCAGTGGATTGACAAGGAGGATTGGATTTACGAAACCTACTTTGATGTAGACGAGGCCGAAATGGCAAAATCTAACGTCGCGCTGCGTTTTAAAGGACTTGACGTGTATGCCGATGTGTATCTTAACGGGGAAAAAATACTGTCCGCCAACAACATGTTTCGCGAATGGATAGTAGATGTAAAGGGCAAGTTAAAATACCATGATAATCAGCTACATATATACTTTCACTCGCCTATAAAAATCGACATTCCTAAATTTGACGCTCTTCCGTTTCAGTATCGCACCGGCCCTGACCAATCAGAGAACGGCGGCATTTTCGATAAGCGCGTGAGCATATTCGCGCGTAAGGCAGGTTACCACTACGGGTGGGATTGGGGGCCTCGCTTTGTAACCATAGGCATTTGGCGTCCCGTTGTGCTACAGGCGTGGAACAACTTGCGAATAGAAGATGTATACATCCGGCAAAAAGAGGTTACAACCAGGCAAGCTTCAGTAACCACACATGTGGAGGTGCTGTCCGATGGCGACAATCCCAACGCGAGGGTGGTGGTAAAAGATAACGCTACAGGTAAGGTGTACGGAGAAAAAAAGGTTAACCTGAAAAAGGGAAGCAACTCCGTAGCCGTAGATTTTGTTGTGAAAAATCCTAAATTATGGTGGTGTAACGGCTTGGGAAAACCCAACCTCTACACCTTTCGAGCAGATGTAATTGTAGGAGCAAAGGAGTTGGATACCAAGCTAATAACAACAGGTTTGCGCTCCCTAAAAACCATATACAAACCCGATAAGGACGGTATTGCTTTTTACATTGAGCTCAACGGAAAGCCCGTTTTTTCAAAAGGAGCTAACTATGTTCCGCAGGATAACTTTCTGCCTCGCGTTACTGCGGATAAGTATGAAAAGACAGTTATGGACGCCGTAAACACCAACATGAACACGCTGCGTGTTTGGGGAGGCGGAATTTATGAGAACGATCTTTTCTATGAGCTGTGCGACAAAAACGGCATTATAGTATGGCAGGATTTTATGTTTGCCTGTAGCCTGTATCCCTCTGAAGGTGAATTTCTTGAGAATATTAAGCAGGAAGCCATATACAACGTAAAGCGGCTGCGTAACCATCCCTCCATTGCATTGTGGTGTGGCAACAATGAGGTGTACTACTTTTGGAACATGTGGAGCTTTGATGAAGATTATCGCAAACAAAGTCCCGAGTACGAAAAAATAGTATGGAAGCAGTACACCGACCTTTTTAACGGGGTACTGCCGGAGGTGGTAAATGAGTATAGCCCAGGTACATTTTACCTATCCTCATCGCCGTATAACGAAAACAAGGATGAAGATCACAACGGAGACCGGCACTACTGGGGCGTATGGCATGGTAACGAGCCCACCAGTAAGTTTAACACCGTTCGTAGCCGCTTCTTCAGCGAGTATGGTTTCCAATCTTTCCCTGAGTTTGAATCGGTAAAAATATTTGCGCCGCAACCCGAGGACTGGTCTATCACATCGGAGGTAATGATGGCGCATCAGCGCGCAGGTAACTATGCCAACCCACGCATTGCCGAGTATTTGCAAAAGGAGTACAAGAAACCGAAAAAATTTGAAGATTTTTTGTACATGAGTCAGGTACTACAAGGCGATGCTATCAAAATAGCCATAGAAGCGCACAGGCGCGATATGCCCTACTGTTGGGGAACGCTCTTCTGGCAGCACAACGACTGCTGGCCGGTGGCCTCGTGGGCAAGCCGCGATTACTACGGACGCTGGAAAGCACAGCACTACTTTGCGCGCGATGCCTATAAGGACATTCTGGTGTCACCCATTGCCGACGATACAAAGCTGAACATTTACATTGCGTCAGACAGGTTGAGCGCTACCAACGGGTCACTCAACATCAAGGTGGTGAAATTTGATGGAACGCCGGTGAACGAGCAAACCACAAAACTTGAGGCGCCTGCAAATGCCAGCACAAACCTCCTGTCACTTGAGGTAGAGAAGCTGCTGAAAGGCGTGGATAAAAATGAAGTATTCGTAGCAACCGTATTTACCGATAAGGCAGGAAAAGAGTACGCCAATCGCTACTTCCTAGGCTCACAAAAAGATATTGACTTCCCCGAGGTGAATATTACAAGCAGCGTAAAAGCTGCTCCCGGTGGTGTAGAAGTAACGCTGCAAGCAGATAAATTTGCCCGCGCCGTATTTATGTCCATTGATGGTATCGACAACTTTTTTGAAGATAACTATTTTGATATTTTCCCGGGGCAAAAGATAAGCGTTCGCGTAAAAACATCGCTCTCCGAACAGGAATTTGCAAAGCAGCTTAAGGTTATCTCCTTCAAGGATGCCTACTAAGCTTGCGCCTATCGGAACAGATGAATTTTTTTAATAGTATTCCCAATGGCAACATTGCGTACGCTCGCCACCAAGCAGGGTAAAGAGGTGATGTTAGCACGAATCGAAAATAAATCCGGAGCCTACGTTGAGCTACTCAGCTATGGCGCAGCTATTGCTGCTGTGGTGGTACCTGACAGGCAAGGCCGGCTTGAAAATGTGGCGCTAAACTACGGCAATGTGGAAGGTTACTTTGCCGACACCTGCTACCTTGGCAGTACTGTGGGGAGAGTTGCCAACAGGATATCAGGTGGGCAATTTACATTAGGTGGGAAAGTGTACGTACTGGATAAAAACGATGGGCAAAATAGCAATCATGGCGGGTTTAATGGCTTTCATCAAAAGAACTTTGACTGCGTAGTAAGTAGAGAAAAGGTGATTTTCTCCACTGAAAGCAGCGATGGAGAAGGTGGATTTCCCGGCAACGTACACCTGGAGGTAATGTACGCCTTTAGTGAAAAGAATGAGCTGCAAATAGAGTATAGCTTGTGGACAGATAAGGCTACCGTTGTAAACATAACTAACCATGCCTACTTTAACCTGAACCCAGCATGCTACACCATACTTACCCATGAGCTGGAGGTAAATGCCGATAAGCATTTGGAGTTTGATAGAGCGTTTCTACCCACGGGGAATATCCTGCCCACAGCAGGCGCTGCCTATGATTTTTCAACCTACAAAGCGGTAGGGCAAATGCAGCTCTTGAAAAATGAGTTAAACATTAAAGGTTACAACGCCTACTTTATAGGAAAAGAAAATGGCGGTTTGCACCGGCTGGCCTCACTCAAGGAGCGTACATCCGGTCGTGAGTTGAAGGTGTATTCTACCATGCCCGGCGTGCAGTTTTATACGGGTGACTACCTAACCGGCGCGCACCAGCCATTCGAGGGGCTATGCCTGGAAGCTCAGCTTTACCCCGATGCTCCCAACAAGCCAAACTTCCCCTCATGCGTAGTGGAACCCGATACGGAGTACCGACATGCTATTGTTTACTCATTTGGATTAACTCAATGAATCATCGCCGAAAATATCGTCTATCTGGTGTCCTACTGCAAGTAGCATTGACATTGCTTGCGGGGTGTATCTCCGTTAACGTTGACAGTAATTTTGCCTCATACGTCAATCCGTTTATTGGCACCGGTCCTGTGAATGGTGGTCTTTCCGGAAACTGCTACCCGGGAGCAACCGTTCCTTTCGGAATGATACAGCTGAGTCCGGATACCCGTACGGAAGTTGATTGGGATTATAATTCCGGATATAATTACAACGATACGACCTTGCTCGGCTTCAGTCATACGCACATGAGTGGAACCGGATTGGCAGATTTGTTTGATATTTTGTTCATGCCCGTGTCCGGAAATACAATTGTAAATACTACTGATCCGTCCCATTTCAAGTCAAGCTTCTCTCATGGGCAGGAATCGGCCAAAGCCGGATATTATCAGGTTAAACTGCTAGACCATAGTATTAATGCGGAGTTAACGGCCACTAATCATGCCGGATTTCATCGCTACACATTTTTGGAAGGAAAAAAAGGACGATTGATGATTAATCTCAATCATTCCCGCAAAAAGCACAGCTGGGATACTCAAATCGTTAACTCCCAAATTAAAGTTGTAGACGATTATACGATTGAGGGATACCGGATTATAACAGGTTGGGCAAGGCTTCGTAAAGTGTATTTCTATGTTCGCTTTTCGAAACCCATGCTCAACAATATAATGGTTGACGGGGAAAATGTTTATCACGACAGCAAAGTATTAAACAGCACCTCGCTGAATGCGGCTTTTGACTTTGATACAAAAGACAGAGCTCCCCTACTGGTAAAAATTGCCCTTTCTCCGGTAAAAGTAGAGAATGCCAAGGAAAACCTTGACAAAGAAATCCCAGGATGGGACTTTGATAAAGTAGCTACCGATGCCCGTAAGCTGTGGGAAAACGAACTTGGAAAAATAAAGATTGAAGCCACAGAACAACAAAAAGAAATTTTCTACACCGGACTTTACCATACATTCATTCAGCCAAACACCATGTCTGACCTGAATGGCGATTACATGGCAACCGATTTCACGGAGCAGAATACTAGCAGTACAGGTGGCGGCATTCATTACTCAACGTTTTCATTGTGGGATACTTATCGCAGTGCACATCCTTTATATACCATCTTACAACCCGAACGCACTGCTGATTTCGTCAAGAGTCTGATTCGTCAACACGAAACTTTCGGGTTTCTTCCTATCTGGCAACTTTGGGGACAGGAAAATTATTGCATGATTGGTAATCACTCCATCCCTGTAATTGTAGATGCAATTTTGAAAGATATTCCCGGAATTGATATTGAAAAAGCTTATGAGGCGGTAAAGAATTCTTCCTTAAGACGTCATCAGAGCTCACCTTTTGATGTGTGGGAGAAGTATGGCTATATGCCCGAAAATATACAAACTCAATCTGTTTCCATTACATTAGAAGTGGCTTTTGACGATTGGTGTGTTGCTCAGCTGGCAAAAAAAATAGGAAAAGAGGACGATTATAAACGCTTTACTACCCGGTCTCAATTTTACAGGAACCTTTATAACGACACAACAAAATTTTTCCAACCCAAAGATGATAAAGGAAGTTGGATTGAGCCTTTCGATCCATTTAAGTATGGAGCAAACGGCGGTCAGCCCTTCACAGAAGGAAATGCTTGGCAATACTACTGGTATGTTCCGCAGGATATTCCTGACCTCATTCGATTAACAGGAGGTGAAAAGGCCTTTGCTGAAAAGCTGGATGATTTTTTTTCACTAGAACATCGCGGAGAAGAGATTAATAGCAATGCATCCGGATTTATTGGCCAATATGCACATGGAAACGAACCCAGCCACCATGTAGCTTACTTGTATAATTATGTCGGTCAAGCCTGGAAAACACAATTATATGTTTCAAAAATCATGAATGAAATGTATAATACGAACTCTTCGGGATATGCAGGAAATGAAGATTGCGGAGAAATGTCGGCCTGGTATATTTTCAGCGCCCTTGGCTTTTACCCTGTTAATCCGGCCGGTGATGCTTATGTGTTTGGCGCTCCTTTAGTAGAAAAAGCAGAAATTCAACTGCCAAAAGGAAAATCATTTACTATAGCTGCTCCCAAAGAGTATCCGGAGGACATCTACATTCAATCGGTGACGTTAAACGGCAAAAACTACGATAAAACATTCATCCGTCACAGCGATATTATGAATGGCGGAACCTTGAAATTTAAAATGGGTAGAAAACATTAACTCGGCGCCCCCTATTCTCTTGAAAGACAAATATTTATATATAGCCCTTCTTGCTGCTTTTCTCTATTGCGGTTGTTCTCCTGTAAAACAAAATGGAGAAAAGCCGGTATATTATGTCAATCCATTTATAGGAGCAACGACCAAGTTGGACCACTCGTACCATGGTTTGGGGAAAACATTTCCCGGAGCAACAACTCCATTCGGAATGACCCAGGTTAGTCCGAACACCATTACCGGCGGAGACAATGGCTCCGGCTACAGCCATGAGCACAAAACCATCGAAGGATTCGCCTTTACGCAAATGAGCGGCGTTGGCTGGTACGGTGATCTTGGTAATTTCTTAGTGATGCCAACTACAGGAGAGTTGATATTAGTGGCAGGAAAAGAAAATGATCCGGAAAGGCCCGGATATCGCTCGGAGTATAGCAAACAAACAGAAAAAGCCTCCGCGGGCTATTATGTAGCGGAGCTTCTCCGCTATAATATCAAAGCCGAGGCAACCGCTTCTCCTCATGGGGGAATATTGAAATTCACATTTCCCGAAAATAAAAAGTCACGCATACAAGTTGATTTGGCGAGGCGGGTTGGAGGAACTTCAACCCTACAGTATGTGGAGCAGGTTGACAAAAATACAATACGGGGATGGATGAAATGTACGCCTGAAGGCGGTGGTTGGGGAAATGGAAAAGGTCACCCCGATTATACGGTTTCTTTTTATGCTCGGTTCAGCAAAGATTTGGATAATTACGGATATTGGAGCGCAGATATTTCGGATACGCAGGTGCGCAAGCTGAATGAGGTACAAAGCAAGGAGTATCAAAACGTAATTGCCAACTCAAAGATAATTCGCAATGGAACAAGTTTAGAAGGTAAAAATATTGGATTCTTTACGGAATTTCCTACGGAAAAAAATGAAGAAGTAGCTTTAAAAGTCGGCATATCATTTGTAGATATGGATGGCGCTCAAAACAACTTTAATGCCGAACTTAGCGGTAAAAATTTTAATCAGGTTTGCAGAGAAGCAGGGGAAATGTGGAATACGGCGCTGAGAAAAATAGAAATTAAAGGAGGGACTAAAGACCAGAAAACAATATTCTATACGGCCCTGTATCACACAATGCTTGATCCGCGAGCTATGTCGGATGTAGATGGCCGCTATCCGGGGCCCAATGGCCAAATTCACCGCTCATCAAGCTTTACAAAACGGACTATATTCAGTGGTTGGGATGTTTTCAGGAGTCTATTCCCACTTCAAACTATCATTAATCTGGAGCTGGTAAATGATGAAATCGGCTCATTGGTAACTTTAGCAGAACAAAGTGGAAAAGGTTATCTGGAAAGATGGGAATTTTTCAACGCTTATAGCGGCTGCATGATTGGGAATCCTGCCATTTCGCTAGCTACAGATGCCTACGCAAAAGGTATTCGCGGATATGATGTAGAAAAAACCTACCAGGCGGTTATTGCAACTTCAGCTGCATTTGGCAACGGAAAGTTCGGATACACCCCGGCGGAAAGAGGATATTCAATTTCCGAAACGTTGGAGTACGCCTATTTTGACTGGTGTGTAGCTGAATTGGCTAAAATGCTAAATAAAACAGCTGATGAGAAAAAATACCGGAAACGGGCTTTGTTTTACAAAAATATATTCGATTCGGAATATGGCTGGTTTCGCTCAAAAAAGCAAAGCGGGGCATGGGAGGACTGGCCGGCAGAAGGCCGGTTGAAAGAGTGGTATGGTTGTATTGAATCAAATCCGTATCAGCAAGGATGGTTTGTTCCCCATGACGTTGAAGGAATGACAAAGCTCATGGGCGGAAAAGAAAAAGTGATTGCCGACCTTGAAAATTTCTTTGAAAAAACACCGGCTGATTTTCTCTGGAATGAATACTACAACCACGCTAATGAGCTGGTTCATCATGTCCCCTTTTTATTTAACCGGTTGGATGCTCCTTGGCTTACTCAAAAATGGACACGGTTTATCTGTGAAAATGCATATGAAAATGGAGTAGAAGGCTTAACCGGAAATGAAGATGTGGGACAAATGTCGGCCTGGTATATTTTGGCGGCATCAGGAATTCATCCTGTGTGCCCCGGAGAGCCAAGATACGAGCTTACCAGCCCTGTATTTGACGAAATCACGTTCAGGTTAAATGACGGAAAAACATTTATGATAAAAACGCTAAATAATTCATCTGAAAATATTTACATTCAAAATGCAGCCCTTAATGGAGAAGCATATAACAAGTGTTACATCAATCATTCCGAAATTATTGCCGGAGGTGAATTAGTATTGAAAATGGGTAGAACGGAGCAAAAAAAATGGGGCATTGAAAAATAAACTTATGAGTAAAAAATATCAGTTTGTATTATCTCTATGTTGGCTTTTTTGGTCAACACTTACTGCACAAGCAAGTATTCCTACGCAGCTTGAAATGCCGGGTATTTTCACGGATAATATGGTTTTGCAGCGGCAAACGGAAGCGCCCATATGGGGAAAAACAGCGCCGGGAAGGAATATACAAGTCGCTACTTCGTGGAATAATCAAGTGTACCGGACGACATCTGCCTTTGATGGTAGCTGGCAGGTAAAAGTAAAGACGACACAAGCCGGAGGTCCTTATCAGATCTCTGTTTCCGATGGAAAAAGTAAAGAAGTAAAGTTGAAAAATATTTTGATTGGGGAAGTGTGGATCTGCTCCGGACAATCGAACATGGAAATGCCTTTAGCCGGATGGGGAAAAATAAACAGCTACGAAAAAGAAATTGCGGAGGCTAATTATCCCCAAATCCGATTATTTCAGGTTGAAAAGGCAACCGGCACGCAGCCGTTGGAAAATATTAGAACAAAGGCAGGATGGCAGGAGTGCTCCCCGGCAACAATTCCTGAATTTTCTTCAGTGGCTTATTTTTTCGGACGCAACTTGCACCAAACGCTCAATGTCCCCATTGGGCTTATCAATACTTCATGGGGCGGAACTCTTGCCGAAGCCTGGATCAGTGGGGAATCGCTGGGAAGTATGCCCTATTTTAAAGATGCCGTGCAGGAATTAAGGGATACTCCGGAGGCTGAGTTACAGGCTATCTATCAAAAAAAGTTTAATGAATGGAGTAGCATTATATCGGGAGCAGATGAAGGATTAAAAGAGGGCTGGACAAAAGCATCCTTCAGTGACAAGAGTTGGCAGACAATGAAGTTGCCCAGCCTGTGGGAAGAGCAGGGGATGAACGATTTTGATGGCATCGTTTGGTTTCGCAAAACGATCAATATTCCGACCGATTGGAAAAATAGGGACATGGAGCTACATCTTGGCATGGTTGACGACAATGAAGTCACCTACTTTAACGGTCAGGAAATTGGCAGAACAGAGGGATATAATGTTGAGCGGATTTATAAAATACCGGGTAAATTAGTGAGAGCAGGCAAAGCTGTTATTGTTGTTCGGGTAACGGATAACGGAGGCGAGGGAGGAATCTACGGAGAAGAAGGACAGCTGAAAATTATAGAGCCTAATAGTAACCTGAACGGGAAGCCTGTCATAGGAATCGCCGGAAAATGGAAGTACAAAGTTGCCGTTGATTTTAGCCAACATGAGAAAGCCCCTCAACCGCGAGCCGGAAATCCTAACAGCCCCTCAGCTTTGTTTAATGCCATGATAAATCCGTTGGCGCCTTACGCCATGCAGGGAGCAATCTGGTATCAGGGCGAAGCCAATGAATCCCGGCCTACTCAATATCGTACACTGCTACCTTTGCTAATTCGCGATTGGAGAAACCAGTGGAATCGCAACTTCCCCTTTTATTACGTTCAGCTGGCAGGCTATAAAAACACCTCTTTTAGCTGGCCGGAGTTGCGTGAAGCCCAGCTGATGACTTTACATTTGGAAAATACCGGAATGGTAGTCACTACCGATATCGGCAATCCGATTGATATTCATCCTAAAAATAAACAAGATGTCGGATTAAGGCTAGCCTTGGCGGCAAGAGCGAATATCTATGGCGAAAAAATTATTTATTCCGGGCCTATTTATGAATCCTACAGGTTAGAAGAAAATAAAGTCCGGATTTACTTCAAGTACAATCAAAGATTAAAAGCCAAAGAAAATGCCAAGCTTAAAGGTTTTGAAATTGCAGGTCCAGACCATCGGTTTTATCCGGCCGACGCCACGATTGAAAACAGCGAAATTGTGGTTAGCTCTACACAGGTAAAATATCCGGTGGCAGTGCGGTATGCCTGGGCAAACAGTCCGGTTTGCAATCTGTATAACGAAGCAGATTTGCCTGCCTCACCGTTTCGAACAGATGATTGGGAGGAAAATTAGTAAAATCAAATCACACCATTATTTATAGAATATGTTTATCATGAGAGCCTGTCTATTTTGTATTTTATCAGCGCTGTTGTTAATGGGCACTGCATGTTCTTCTCCTAAGCAGCAGGAGTTGTCATTGTGGTATGAGCAGCCTGCCACCAAGTGGTTAGAGGCCTCACCTATTGGCAACGGAAGGCTTGGCGGTATGGTATATGGCGATGTGAATATCGACCGTATAGCCCTGAATGAAATTACCCTGTGGTCAGGACAGTATGATCCGAATCAGGAAAAACCCTTTGGAAGAAAGAGGTTGGACGATTTGCGCAAGCTATTTTTCGATGGGAAGCTATCGGAAGGTAATCGTATAGCATCCGGATACCTAAAGGGTAACTACAATTCGTTTGGAACGCATCTTCCCGTGGGTGATATGAAGATGACGTTTACCTATCCCAAGGGCGAAATGAAAAAATATAGGCGAACGCTGAGCCTTGAGACTGCCATTAAGACGGTAGAGTATAGCATTGGAGATGTACAGTACAGGCGGGAGTACTTTTCCAGCAACCCCGATGATGTAATGGTTATCCGACTATCCGCAAGCCAGCCCAAATCCATAGCATTTGAGGTGTCGCTGGACTTGCTGCGTGAGGCAAAAGTGGTAGTCGGAAAAGGAGCCGTGGAGTTTACGGGCAAGGTTAGCTTTCCCAAGCATGGTCCCGGAGGAGTAGATTTTAAGGGAAAAATTGCGGTATCAACCGAGGATGGATTAACCACCTGCGCTCCGGGTACTCTTACGGTAAAAGAGGCCTCAAGCGTTACCATTATAGTTGACGTAAGAACCAGCTACAAAAATCCGGACTACCTTGCGCAGTGCGATGCCTCCGTGCAAAAAGCACAGGCAAAGGCATACGAATCCCTGAAGTCCGCACACGTGGCAGACTATGCAAAGTTATTCAACAGGGTGCAGCTGTACTTGGGCGATAGCAAGACGGAAGGGCTGCCTACCGACAAGCGATTGGGTTTGGTAAAAAGTGGTAAGCCGGATGTAGGGCTGGACGCGTTATTCTTTAGCTACGGTCGCTACCTTTTAATTGCCGCCTCGCGCGAAAACTCACCATTGCCGGCTACATTGCAAGGACTTTGGAATGATAATTTGGCCTGCAACATGGGTTGGACCAACGATTACCATTTGGATATAAATACAGAGCAAAACTACTGGCTTGCCAATGTGGGCAACCTGGCAGAGTGCCACACGCCCCTGCTTAACTACGTTAGCGACTTGTCAAAACATGGTGAAAAAACGGCGCAAGAAGTTTATGGATGCCAGGGTTGGTGTGCGCATACGGTGGCTAACGTGTGGGGATATTCGGCCCCATCGCAAAGCATTGCCTGGGGACTTTTTCCACTGGCCAGCTCCTGGATAGCTTCACACTTATGGACACAATATCGATTTACGCAGGATAAGGACTACCTGGCCAAGGTGGCTTATCCGGCGCTCAAAAAGAATGCCATCTTTCTGCTGGATTACATGGTGCAGGACTCTAAAACAGGCTACTTGATGACCGGTCCCAGCATCTCGCCCGAAAACTGGTTTAGGTATAATGGCGAAGAAATGTGCGCGTCCATGATGCCCACAGGAGATCGCATGCTGGCATTCGAAACAATGACATCATGCGTAGAGGCTGCGAGGATACTGGATGTTGACAAAGAATTCTCAAGCCGCTTGCAGGTAGCGCTGGCTAAATTCCCGCCAATAAAAATTGGCAAAAACGGAGCCATTCAGGAATGGTTTGAAGATTATGAGGAGGCGCAACCCAACCACCGTCACACTACGCACCTGTTGGGTGTGTATCCGTTTAACCAAATTACGGTGAGCAAAACGCCAGCGCTGGCCAAAGCCGCCGAAAAAGTGGTTGTCAATCGCTTGAACGCCGACGGGTGGGAAGACACCGAGTGGAGCCGTGCCAACATGTTGTGCGTATACGCCCGGTTAAAAAATGCGGAAGAGGCTTATAAAAACCTGCAAGGCATTTTTACCGAATTTGCTAGAGATAACATGTTTGCTGTGGCGCCGGGTGGAGTTGCATTAGCGGAGTCCGACATTTTTGAGTTTGATGCCAACCAAGCAGCTCCGGCAGGCATAGCCGAAATGCTTCTGCAAAGTTACGATGGCTGTATTGAACTGCTGCCCGCGCTTCCGGCGCAGTGGCACACTGGATACTTTAAGGGCCTTTGCGCGGAGGGGGGAGCAGAGATAGACGTAACATGGAAGAAGGGTAAGGTACAAGAATTTGTTATGAGATCCACGGCTGATAATAGCTTTACCATTAGGCTGCCCGCAGGTGCAAAACCCTCAAAAATTACCAAAAACGGCGCAGCCGGAACGCTTACTGCAGATGCTAACGGCTGGCTCGTTGTTGACCTAAAAAAGAAAGATGTACTAACATTTAACCACTAACAAAATGTACAGCCACGACACGCGCACCGTACTCACGCTTGATACCGGGGGCAAAGTTTTCGCTTCTCGGCCATGCGTAGCAATCAGGAGTTGGTAGAGCCTATTAGGTAACTCCCGATGAGTCTAATCTTAACCACTGCCTCAACACCTTAGGTGAGGCCATAGCAAGGTTTTTACCCTACGTAAACTTCATTTTAAGGAAGTTGAGTTTTCAGGAGTTCCCTTTACATAATTCATAACTCACAGCTCTATAAACTCCTGAAACAAAACTTGCAGGTAGGCCGTTCCCTCCCTGAAAATCCTTGCGCTGTCGCTTGCCGGCAGGTCTTTGTTGATGAAAGAATTGCTCTCAAAGCTGTACACAAAGCTCCCTTCCGGACGCTTGTAGCCGGGGCCTGCTTGCTCCTCAACGTATGCAAAGTTTTCCGTATAGGGATTGAGAATATCCTTGCTCCAAGGGAATAATGTAGCGTCTATTTTCAGCTGCTTTAGCAGCGTTTTCGGGAGGTCGGCCTGTGTAGCAAGGTGGTTTATGCGCTGCCCCCTGAACTCCGGCTTGAGCGCCTCGCCGTAGAGCAGCATGGGTATGTGGATGTGCTCAAACGAGTAAAAATCTCTTGGAATGTGGCTTACGCGCCCGTGGTCGGCAACCAGAACGAAAAGCGTATTGCCGTACCACGCTTCCTTGCGGGCTTGGGCAAAGTATTCGCCTAAGCACTTGTCGGTGTAGTAAACCGAGTTGAGAAAAGGCATTTGCGGCAAGCTCCAATCCAGAGCGTTTTGAAGCGGCTGGTCAAACGGCGAGTGTGAGCTAAGCGTGAAGAGCGCCGAAAAGAAAGGCTGCGGCTCTTTGCGGAGGTCTTCGAGCTGCTGCGCCAGCACGTCCTCATCGTGTACGCCCAGCTTGCCGCGGTGAAGATGGCTGCCGGTAAAATCCTCCTCCTTTACGTCGCGGGCAAAGTTGTTGAACATGATAAAAGCCCCTATGTTGCCGTACTCCCGCTGTCCGCCGAAGTAGAAAGAGGTATGGTAGCCGTTTTCGTTAAGCTTTTGGGTAATGGTAGGCAAACGCTTGGCTTTTTCAGGGAAATCGCAGGCTGTTATCTGAGGTAAAGCGGGGTAGCCGGCAAAAATTCCTACCAGCCCCTGCTGCGAACGCTTGCCGCCGGAATACACCTGCCCAAACATCAGCCCATCCTGCTCCAGACGCCTAAAGTTGGGCGTTATGCCGGCGGTGCCGCCGATAGATTCTATCATATCCCCCGACCAGCTCTCTAAAATAAGGATAACGATATTCGGCCTGTCAACGGTTAGCACCCCGACGCTTGTATCTTGCTCCACGCGGTGAAGCGCCGCAACAATAGCCTTTGCCTCGTCTTGCGGCATGGTAACGAACGAATTTTTTTCGAGAATACCGGCCCCGTGTATTACGCTGTGGAGAAGATTCCACGCAGGATTTACGGCAATATCGTTCAGAATTTGCTTTTGGGAAAAGTAAACGATGCTTTGGTGTATGGGTATGGGTCTCGCCCCACCCCTCATTCCTGCCAAAAGCAGAAACGGCCCCATCAGGATACAGGGCACGGCGTAGTACCACTTTACCTTAGAGAGCGATTTATCCAAAAACCATCGCCTGAAAATAAACGTCCAAAGCGCTGTGCTGCCGATGGCTATTAGCGTCAGGGCAATCACTTGCCCTATAGGAGCCGAGTTGACCACCTCGTCCGGATGCCTCAGGTAAAGCAGCGCCTTGTAGGTGAGCTTGGACTGCCACTCGCCGTAGATACCCAGCTCTCCGCCTACGATGCCGAAGTAAACCAGCAAAAGCAGCGCGCTGTAGCCCAAAATGGCGTATGCCGACCAGCCTTTTTTGAAAAACATTTGCGCGGCGCAGAGCAAAAAAGGGACAAGCAAAAGGTAGCAGGCTGCCGAAATGTCTAACTTCCATGCGTGGAAAAGCGTTGGGAAAATTTCCCACCAGAGGTTTACGCCCTGCAGGCGGAGCTCGGCAAGGTAGAAAATGTAAAACACAACCCTTGCGTAGGCAAAGACCGCCATCCAGAAAAAGAGGTACTTGAGGAAAAATTTAAGATGATGCTTCATTGCGTGATTTTTTTGTGAATTCAAATATTGTTTGTATTTCCCCATCCAACACGCTCACCCCCACTTTCCGCAAGAACAGCGCGCTCCGGGTGAACCTTTTATTTTAATTCGATATGATCAGGACAGTTTATACCAAAACATTTCTTCCATAATCTGTCTCAAATTACACCGGCAAGGTACATCGACGATGAAAGCCCCGTCCGGTGCGGCGAAGCATGTACAGCTGTACTTATATCTCATGTACATCATAAAAATATTCCCAATGGCCAACGTCCTGCCACCTATTAAATTTTCGGCCAACCTCCTTAAATATACCAATTTTTTTAAAACCAAAAGACTCGTGCAGCGCAATACTCTTTGCATTTGGAATAGTTATTGCCGCTACTATCGCGTGTACATCATTATTTTTTAATTTACCGAGCAATTCTCCTAAAAGAGCCTTGCCTGTACCTCGCCCTTGAAATCCATTGCGGATGTAAATTGAATCTTCAAGAGTAAATCTGTAAGCAGAGCGGGGGTGATAATGATGAGCGTAAGCATAGCCAACGATTTCTTCATTTTCCTCACATACAAGGTAGGGAAAATCCTTTTTTAATTCCTGTATTCGTTTCTCCATATCAGAAGCAGCAACAGGAACTTCCTCAAAAGTGGCGGGACTTTTTTCTATATAGTAATTGTAAATTTCCGCAATTGCTTCACTATCAGAAAACTTAACCTCACGTATCATTTCACCCTCCTTTATCACAATATATTTATTCTGACCGCAAAGGTAACACTTTTCCCCTTATCCATTCACTCCTCCAGCACCAATTCCGCCTTCTTCCTGTTCTTCCCCAGCCGCATCATCCCTCTGTCCATCAAATAATACATCAGCGGCACAATCACCAGCGGCAGGAACATGGAGCTGAGCAGTCCGCCGATGATAACCCACGCCAGACCGTTCTTCCACGCCGAGCCTGCGCCCTGCGCCAGCGCAACAGGCAGCATCCCGATGACCATCGAGAGGGTGGTCATGATAATCGGGCGGAAACGCTTGCGGGTGGCTTCCGCGAGTGCAGTTTTCAGTTCCATTCCGGCGGCTTTCAACTGATTGGTGAAGTCTACGATGAGGATAGCGTTTTTCGCCACCAGACCGAGAAGCATCAGCAGACCGAGAATCGTGAAGACGTTGAGCGATTCCGTTGTCAGCGCCATGGCAAGGAAAGTACCGATAATCGCCAGCGGAATCGAAAACAGCACCACGAACGGATCGGCGTAAATAGAGAAGAAATACAGATTGATGGTGACTAAATCTACATCAACTTGATTTTTTCTTGACAATATTGTTGTTTCAAAAAAAAGTTGTATTTTTGTCGCAAATCTACAAGCCAAAAATAACAAGTTAAAAATGGAAAACTTTGGACAGTACATAAGAAGATTGCGAACGGATAAAGGTTTTACTCTTACCGAATTAGGAGCTAAACTAAAATTAGATAGCGCAGGATTGAGTAAAATCGAAACAGGGCATAAAAGGATAAAACACGAAACATTGCCATTGCTTGCAGAGGTTTTTAATCTCGAATTTGACAAGCTAAAAGAACAATACTACGGCGAAGAAATTGCTATGAAATTGTATAAATATAATTGCCCTGAAACTACATTAACAGTAGCAGAAGAAAGAGTAAAATATATGAAACAACATTCGGCAAAACAAAGCAGTTTAATTTTTAATTCATGATGTTATGAGCGAAGAATTGTTACAGAGAGATTTAATCAATAATCCTGAAAAAATCGGGAAATGGGATTTCTATAATATCGGCTCAACTTCTGTTAAAGCGTTGAAAGAGAACGGGATTATTCGTAGCGTAGATTACGGAAAAGATGAGAACAAAAAACCTGATGCCTTGCTTGTACAGAAAAAGAATGTTATTGCGGTAATCGAATACAAAAAGCCTTCGGAATTTAACACCAAAGAAAAACAGGAAAAAGCAATAAAACAAGAATTAGAGGTGGCACAGAAGCTGGATGCTAACATTTTTATTGTGTCTGACAAACAAAAAACAATTTGGATAAATCCACTGACTAAAAATAGAATTAAAGACGAAACCGGTAAAGAATTAACCGTAAATTTTGATGAAAAGGATGAAAAATTACCCAACTTGATTGAAAAAATTATTGCCTCTATCAATGAAAAAAACGATCAAATTAAACCCAAAGAATTAGTAA
>JAISBU010000020.1 GCA_031266015.1 Prevotellaceae bacterium
AGTTCGGCTATCCGCTCCCGAAAAGCGCTGTAAAATTTATTCATTGTTTGACGAGAAACGCCCGTAATTTCTGCCGTCTTTTTAGCCTCGATATCGAGGCTAAAAAGACGAATTATCTCCCGAGTTTTACGCTCAGCACTGTGCGCAACTTTTATATACTTATTTCTCATTGTTCAACAACAACTTACAAAGATAATAATCTTCTAAAGTTGTCTTGAACCTTTAATATTTGCTTTGTGAGGGGATTTATTTCACTTCCTCAAAGTCCACATCCGTCACTTCCTTATCATCCTTGCCATCAGTACCTCCTGCATTCCCTGCATCTTGTGCACCACTGGCTGCTGGTTGGTCATTCATGGCTTTGTAAAGCTCCTCAGAAGCGGCTTGCCAGGCGTTGTTAAGCTCAGTAGTGGCAGCATCAAGGGCTGCTATGTCTTGAGATTTGTGAGCATCCTTCAGCTTGCCTAAAGCAGCCTCAATGTTGGCCTTCTTGTCTGCCGATAGCTTATCGCCATAGTCCTTCAGCTGCTTTTCGGTGCTGAAAATCATATTATCGGCGGCATTTACCTTGTCAATACGCTCTTTTTCCTTCTTGTCAGCCTCTTCGTTTGCCTTAGCTTCATCACGCATACGCTTGATTTCATCGTCAGACAAGCCTGATGATGCCTCAATACGAATCTTTTGCTCTTTGCCGGTTCCCTTATCCTTAGCAGATACGCTTAGAATACCGTTGGCGTCAATGTCAAAAGTAACTTCGATTTGAGGAATGCCGCGTGGTGCGGGGGGTATACCGTCCAGGTTAAAGCGGCCGATGGTTTTGTTATCACGGGCCAACGGGCGCTCACCCTGTAATACGTGTAACTCTACCGAGGGCTGATTTTCAGCAGCGGTGCTGAACACCTCGCTCTTTTTAGTAGGTATGGTAGTATTGGATTCAATCAGCTTTGTCATTACGCCGCCAAGGGTTTCAATGCCCAAAGATAGGGGAGTAACGTCCAGCAGAAGCACATCCTTTACTTCACCTGTAAGCACGCCGCCTTGAATAGCAGCTCCTACGGCAACCACTTCATCAGGGTTTACACCCTTAGACGGAGCCTTACCGAAGAATTTTTGTACCGCTTCCACTACGGCAGGTACACGGGTTGAACCTCCAACCAGGATAACCTCGTCAATATCGCTATTGCTCAAACCGGCGTCCTTCATGGCCTTGCGGCATGGCTCAATGGTGCGCTCGATGAGTCCGCTGATCATTTGCTCAAACTTTGAGCGGCTCAGGGTTTTTACCAGGTGCTTTGGTATGCCGTCAACCGGCATGATGTATGGCAGGTTGATTTCGGTTTGGTTACTGCTTGACAGCTCAATCTTTGCCTTTTCTGCTGCTTCCTTCAAACGCTGTAGCGCCATGGGATCTTTACGAAAATCAATTCCCGAGTTTTCATTCTTAAATTCATCTGCCAGCCAGCTGATAATAACCTGGTCAAAGTCATCGCCTCCAAGGTGAGTATCACCGTTGGTGCTCTTTACCTCAAATACGCCATCGCCAATTTCGAGAATGGAAATATCGAATGTACCGCCACCCAGGTCGTATACGGCCACCTTTTGGTCTTTGTGCTGCTTGTCAAGCCCGTAGGCCAATGCGGCGGCGGTAGGCTCGTTGATAATGCGCAATACCTTAAGGCCTGCGATTTCTCCGGCTTCTTTAGTAGCCTGACGTTGGCTGTCGCTAAAGTAAGCGGGTACGGTAATAACCGCCTCGCTTACGGTTTGCCCCAGGTAGTCTTCAGCAGTCTTCTTCATCTTTTGAAGAATAATGGCGGAGATTTCTTGTGGCGTGTAGGTGCGGTCGTCAATTTGGACACGAGGCGTACTGCCATCGCCCTGTACTACGGTGTAGGGTACGCGATGTACCTCGGTTTGAACCTTATCCCAGGGTTCGCCCATAAACCTCTTTATAGAAAAGATAGTTTTATGCGGATTGGTAATGGCTTGGCGCTTAGCAGGATCTCCCACCTTGCGCTCGCCACCCTCAGCAAATGCCACGATGGATGGTGTTGTACGCCTTCCCTCGTTGTTGGTAATAACCACCGGCTCGTTTCCCTCCATTACGGCAACGCAGGAGTTGGTTGTGCCCAAGTCAATTCCAATTACTTTTCCCATTTTTGTTTACGTTTAATTATATTAATTTATTGATATTCATATATTTACTATATGCGATGAAAGGATGCTGCCTTTGCTCGCTCGTCATACACATCATCTACAATTCTTGTGCCATAAGTAGAAGTGTGACAGTTTGGCAGAAAGTAGCTTTGTTTGGCTGGCATGTGGATTACACTTTACCTGTAATTGTTGTACCTTTGCCAGCCTTAGAATTTTTTGCAATGAAAATTGTTATTGCCGGCGCCGGCGAAGTCGGCAGCCACCTTGCGCGCTTGCTGGTTGATGATGGTCACGACGTTACCGTGATTGATCCGGACGCCGATCGCCTGGAAAAAGTGGCCTTAACCTCCGATGTTATTACCATGCAGGGTAGTACCACCTCCTTTGAAGTGCTACAGGGCTCCGGTATTTATAAAGCAGACTTGCTTATTGCCGTTACGCCCAGCGAGGATACCAACATTGTAACCTGCATGCTGAGCAAGAAAATGGGGGCTAAGCGCACCATTGCCCGTATTGACCACAACGAGTATTTGGACTTTGAGAATCGCTCCACCTTTTCGAAGGCCGGGGTAGACTATATGTTTTATCCTGAGGTAATTGCCGCTACGGAAATTGTGAATTTGCTGAGCCAAACCAGCTCTTCGGAGTTCATTGATTTTGCCGGAGGCAAGATGGTGCTGTTGAGCTTTAAGCTGGAGGAAAACGCTCCAATTATAGGAAAAATGCTGCTTGAAGCCGTAACCGATAGAAAAACGCTACGCTATCGTACCGTGGCCATTACTCGTGATGAGAAAACTATTATTCCTCGTGGCGATGACAGGTTTGAGGTAGACGACCAAATTTATGTTATAGCCAACCGTGACGGCATTGATGAAATGCTGGCCTTCTCGGGTAAGGAGAATATTGATGTGCACAACCTCATGATTTTGGGTGGTAGCCGTATTGGTACAAAGGTGGCTACCATGCTCGATCATAGGATGAACATTAAGATTATAGAGTCCAATAAGGAGCGTTGCTATACGTTGTCGGAGCTGTTTGATCATGCCATGGTAATAAATGGCGATGGACGTAACTCGGAGCTGCTGATGGAGGAGGGTATTCAAAAGACAGATGCTTTCGTGGCCGTTACCGGAAACTCCGAAACAAACATTCTGGCATGTCTTTTTGCCAAGCAAGTGGGCGTGCAGCGTACCATTGCCGAGGTCGAAAATATGGACTACATCCAGCTGGCGGAGAGCATTGGTATTGATACCATTATTAATAAGAAGCTTATTACGGCAGGGCACATTTTCAAGTTTACGCAGGACACCGATGTGCAAACCGTGCGCTACCTATCGGGTACCAACGCCGAAGTGCTGGAGTACATAGTAAAGCCCAACAGCCAAGCTACACTTCATGCCATAAAGGATTTGGACTTCCCGAAAAATGCTACTATTGGCGGTATAATACGTGGAGGTAAGGGAATTGTTGCAGCCGGTGATGCCGAGATTCAGGCGCATGACCATGTTATTGTATTCTCAATTGAATCTGATCCAACCGAAGTAGGGGAGTTTTTTAACTAAAAAAATGACGAGGCCGCCCGCTGCCGACTTCTTTACAGCATTCTTTTTATAAGTCTCAGCTTGTGCGTATACTTGCCCAACTCTTCAGAGTATATACCCTCGCTATCCAGCTTGTTTATGCGTACCCTACCTGAGGCGTGAATGATTTTACCCTCGTTAAGAATGAGGCCAACGTGAGCTATTTTCCCGTCTTCATTGTCAAAAAAAGCAAGGTCAGCAGGCTTTGCCGAAGTAATAAAGTCTACCACTTCTCCCTTTTCTGCTTGTTGACAGGCATCTCTTGGCAGAATGGCGCTGTTGAGCCGGTAGCAGAGCTGAGTAAAACCGGAGCAGTCAACACCCAGGATGGTTCGACCTCCCCATAGGTAAGGGCTATTTATCATGCTTTGAGCAGTTTGCAAAATTCCCTTTACCTTGTTTGACGGCATGGCGGGCATTTCTTGCATCAGCTTGTAGGTTTCTTCGGCCAGCGCAAACGTGCGAGTTGTCTCGTTATAATGATATAGCAGGCTGCCGTGGGGAATAAGCTGTTGTTCTCCCGTGCGCTCGCTCACAGCTGTACAAAGCCCTGTACACACTTGATAAGGTTGGGCGCTTAGCTGCTCCCATGCCTCACGCTCAAAAGTGCGCACCATACGCTCACTCACCCAAGCCTGGTAACGGTCGAAGTTGCTGTGTATACGCAACCAACCGCCTACGCGCTCCTCAACCCTAAATGTCTCTCCCCAAAGGAGCTGCGATGCCATCTCGCTGCGCTCATTCGCTTCTACCCGCATGGGCACAACCGCTGATGTGCTGATTCCCTGCATTTTATTTCCCTAATCTAGGCGTTGCTCAAGTATTATTTTGTGTGAAAAACTAGCGTGAAGATACAAAAAAAGTTGCGATAGTTAGCTGTTTTAGGACATTTTTTTCTAGGTTTGTAGCTGAATTTAAGAGAATTGAGCAGAATAGTAGCCATAGATTACGGTAAAAAGCGAGTGGGCATTGCTGCCACAGACGTTTTGCAGCTGACGGCAAATCCCGTTGGGACATATTCTCCGGACGAAGCCATAGCATTTCTGGATATCTATATAGCCAAGGAGCCTGTAGAAATTATTGTGGTAGGAATGCCGGTGAATCTCAACGGTCGGCCTTCCGAGGTTGCACCGTTGGCCCTGAATTTTAAGAATCGTATCAAAAATCGCTATCCGAGCGTTACGGTAGAGGAGTACGATGAGAGATTTACCTCCAAAATGGCGCAGCAGGCCATTCTAGCTATGGGCGTAAAAAAAATGGACAGGCGAGATAAGTCGCTGGTTGACAGGGTGAGCGCTTGCATTATCCTACAGTCGTATATGGAGAGCCGTGCCATACGTCAAAGCAGATTATAGTCGCTATATATATTAATAAATGATTGATTATTAAATGTTTATGAGGTGGGATAGGCAGATGAAAACCAACAAACATTTAATCAAAAGAGATGAAAAATAAAATTTACCCCTTTTTTGCAGCTTTATCTTTGCTGATGTTGCCGGGGTTAGCCTCGGCAAAGTCATCTCAAGATGTTGATATACAACAAATTGCGTTGATTCCGGAGGAGGATGTTGAGGAGGAGGCTGACTCTTTAAATGTGCTATCTTTCCATATCGATACTACTGCTCCGGCTTACGCTATTTACAAGGTTTGGAATAACCAGGATGTAAATCCCTACAAAATTTGCCTGCTGGACATGAAGGACACCGTTCCGGTTGACATGTCGGGCTACTGTCACCCTACGCACAACGTTATTACCTCTCGTTTTGGCTTCCGTAGATGGAAATTCCACTACGGAGTTGACTTACGTGTGAAAACAGGAGATCCTATTTCCTGCGCTTTTGACGGAAAGGTTCGTATTGCCAAGCAAGGTCGTGCCTATGGAAATTACGTAGTGGTGAGGCATTACAACGGGTTGGAAACTACTTATGCCCACCTGAGCAAAATATTGGTAAAGGTAAATGACGAGATAAAAGCCGGTGATTTGGTTGGCCTTGGCGGCAACACCGGACGCTCTACCGGTTCGCACCTGCACTACGAAATGCGCTACTTGGGAGAGCCAATTGATCCAACGTCTTTAATTAATTTTGAAACCGGATCCCCCTATATGGCAGACCTGAAGTTAACAGCGGAGCATTTTGCATATGTAGCTGATATACAAACCATCCGTACATGGACAATTCGCACGGGCGATACGTTGTGGGCTATTTCCCGTCGCACGGGTATCTCTATACAGCGCTTGTGCCAGCTGAATAACATTAAGCCAACTTCTATACTCAGCATTGGTCAGCGCCTACGCTACACGTAATTTTGTTGAGTATTGATTATTTTACGAAGTCTAATATTCTAATTATAAGGATATTAGACTTTTTCGTTTAAACACTGTTTTTGTTTATCTTTGCTGTTCATATAAATTGAATATGTCAAGAACCATTATTTCGCTTTTTGAAGAGGGGGTTGCTAAATATCCTCATAGCCCGCTCATTTGGGAGAAGCGTGCCGGAATATATGACTATATGTCATACTCCGATGTACAACGCAAGGCCAGGGTGTTTGCAGCGGGGCTCATGAAGCTGGGTTTGGAAAAAGGCGATCGTGTGGCGCTTATGGCAGAGGGCTGCTCCAGCTGGCTTATAGGAGAGCTGGGAGTGCTGTATGCCGCTGCCATCAATGTGCCGCTATCTATAAAGCTTAATGCTGACGAGGTTCAATTCCGGCTAAAGCACTCAGGCGCCAAATTCCTGATGGTATCAAAATTTCAGGCGCCGAAAGTACAGCTCATGGCAGATAAAGTTTCATCGCTGGAAAAAACGATATACTTTGAACCCATTGCAAGCGCTAAGGGCCCCAATGATCTTACCATGCATGATGTAATGCTTTTGGGCGAAGAGTACCTTAGGGTAAATACTCCGCTGGTTGAAGCACGTACGCTCTCTGTTCGGCCCAATGATTACGCTAACATCTGTTACACCTCCGGTACTACAGCTGATCCAAAGGGAATTATTCTTACCCATCGTAATTATACCGCCAACGTGGAGCAGGCAGTATCACTTATTGATATTCCGGCTCATTACGTAGCGCTGCATATTCTGCCGTGGGACCACTCGTTTGCACATACGGCAGGCCTGTTTGTTTTCATGAAAATAGGAGCCTCATTTGCTTCGGTAGATACAGGCAAGTCTCCTATGGATATGCTCAAGAATATCCCGATCAACATCAAGGAAATTCGACCGCATGTAATGTTGAGCGTGCCGGCTTTGGCTCAAAACTTTCGCAAAAACATTGAGAGCGGGATTGCAGCCAAAGGCGCGATTGTAAAGGCTATTTTCAAATTCGGTATACGCGTAGCCTATAAGTACAACGGAGTCGGTTTTGATAAAGGAAAAGGCCTGAAAAAGCTGCTGGCGCCCATCAGCTGGTTTTACCTGAATACCCTGTTCCGTGTGGTGCGTAAGCAGCTTGGCGGTCGCATGAAGTTCTTTGTGGGAGGCGGCGCCATACTGGATGTAGAGCTACAGCGCTTCTTTTACGCTATCGGTATTCCCATGTATCAAGGCTATGGCCTGTCGGAGGCATCACCTATTATTTCTGCCAACTCCGGATATTTACATAAGCTGGGTTCATCCGGCGCAGTGGTGAAGCCGCTTAACCTGATGATTTGCGACGATGAGGGAAAGCCGCTTCCTGCCGGTAAGAGCGGAGAAATTGTGATAAGCGGAGAGAATGTAATGGCCGGGTATTGGAGCAATCCGCAGGCTACAGCCGAAGCTATTCGCAACGGCTGGCTCTACACCGGCGACCTGGGCTACATGGATACCGATGGATTTTTACACCTGAAAGGCCGCTTTAAGAGCCTGCTCATTGCTGACGATGGCGAAAAGTATAGCCCGGAGCTTATTGAAGAAGCCGTGGTAGCGCAATCTCCATACATTGATCAGTGTATTTTGCACAATAACCAAAACGCTTACGTAGTGGCGCTCTTGGTTCCGTCGGTAGAGGCTATCAAGAAATATTTGCAAAAGCAAAATATAAATCCGAATACAGAGGAAGGCGCCAAAGCGGCGCTCATGCTGCTTCAAGAAAAGCTGCACTACTACCGTAAAGACCATAAGTTTGGAACAATGTTTCCGCAAAGCTGGCTCCCTGCTGCTTTTGGAGTAGCCAGCGAGCCGTTTACCGAAGCCAACGGTCTGGTAAACAGCACAATGAAAGTAGTGCGTCGCGCTGTTGAGAAAGCGTACGAAGACAGAATAAAATACATGCACGATACACCCTCGGCAAAAGATCCGCTCAATGAGCAAAACGTATCAGCCATGTGCAGGTTACTTAAGTAAGTAAAAATTATTATATGAAGTTAAATTCCATTTTGAGTTTTTTTGCTCCGAAAGATGCAGTGTTTATCTCCCTGCTGAAAGATACCGCGGTTGTTCTTGTTGATGCAGCCACCTTACTGGAGCGTCTTTTCTCTACAGAAGATGACGATGAGCAGAGTAAAAAGTTGTGTGCCCTGATAAAAGTAGAGGAGGTAAAAGGAGATAAAAACACAGGTAAAATATTCAAAGCGCTCAACAAAGTGTTTATTACACCATTCGATCGTGAAGATATTCATGCTTTGGCCGATGGCATGGACGATGTGATTGATGCTATCAACCGCTCATCGCAAAAAGTGTTGCTGTATGCGCCAAAAATGTTGCCGGAGTACACGCTGCAGCTATCAAGCATTGTTAAGCAAGGTGCGGAGGAGGTGCAAAAAGCCATTAACGAGCTGACCGCTATGCGCCGCAATGATCAAAGCATTCGTATCCACTGCAAAGAAATTAAGCGCCTGGAAGAGGCTGCCGATGTGGTGTACGAAGAGGGAATTATCAGCCTGTTTCATGGAGAGCTGGGGGCGGTAGAAATTATCAAGCTGAAGGAAATTATACAGGAGCTGGAAAAATCCATGAATAAAATCAACAGCGTTGGCAAGGTGCTGAAAGTAATCATTGTAAAATACGCGTAGAAAATTGCCATGACCTTACTCATCATTGTTATTATTCTCGCCATTGCCTTTGACTTTATCAATGGCTTTCACGATGCTGCCAACTCTATTGCTACGGTGGTTTCTACACGTGTATTAACCCCTTTTCAGGGCGTACTCTGGGCTGCGGTTTTTAACTTCGTAGCCTTTTTTATTGCCAAATACATTATCGGAGGGTTCGGTATTGCCGATACCGTATCAAAGGTTGTGGATATGGGTTACATGGAAAATCCTTCGCTGGTTATTATGTCCAGCTTAATTGCGGCCATAGTGTGGAATCTGATTACCTGGTGGCTTGGTATTCCGTCCTCGTCCTCTCACACCCTTATAGGCGGATTTGCGGGAGCGGGTATTGCGGCATCGGATTTTAGCGCTATTCATTCGGGGGTAATCATCGTCATTGCCCTGTTTATTGTGGCAGCGCCGCTTATAGGTATGGTCGGCGGAAATATTATTACGCTCCTGACCTTGCATCTGGTAAAAAAGGTCAACTTTAGCAGGGCCGACAGATGGTTCAAAAGGTTGCAGCTGATTTCATCAGCCGCCCTTAGCATTGGCCACGGGTTGAACGACTCGCAGAAGGTAATGGGCATCATTGCTGCTGCACTTATTGCTGCCAGCAGCAGCAACCTTGAAGAGCTGCCCGGCTGGATGCGCATGACCTCTACATCCGAAATGCATGATTGGATTCCTATCGCTTGCTTTACCGCAATTGCCATAGGTACGCTGAGTGGCGGATGGAAAATTATGAAAACAATGGGAAATCGTATTACAAAAATTACTCCCATAGAAGGCTTTTGCTCACAGGCAGCCGGAGCCTTAACCCTTTATATAACAGAAATACTGCACGTACCGGTGAGCACTACGCACGTTATTACCGGTAGCATTATTGGCGTAGGCTCCGTAAAACGCCTCTCTGCCGTGCGCTGGGGGGTTACCATTAACCTGCTTTGGGCATGGCTGCTTACCATACCGGTGAGCGCCCTGTTGGCCGCTTTGGTTTATTTGGCGGCAAGCGTCTGGGTGTAAACCCTGTGCAATAATTTTAGATTCAAGACAACTTTAGAAAGATATTATCTTTGTAGGTTGTTATTGGACAATGAGAAATAAGTACATAAAAGTTACGCACATTTCTGAGCGTAAAACAAGGGATATTATTCGTCTTTTACAGCAATGATGTGAGTTTGTTGTAGGAAGTTTGCTTCGACAAGTTCGGTAATACCGATATTGTTCTTTGAAAAATTTAAAAAGAGGGGAGTAAAAAATGGGTGTCCACGAAGGAGAGATGAGCGTTTTGAAGGCGGCGCAGTATTTTTTTGCCGCTCGCAAGAGAGGTCTTGATAATTTCAGTAGCCCACTGTACGCCCTGCTAACAAAGGGAGCAGTTTACTTTAGTAGCGGCTACTAGCTGCGTTAGGGGTGTCTTCTTCCCTGCTACGGGCAACCGCAACAACGCCAATGGAGCGCTCAACGTCCAGGGCACGAACGGTTACGGCTGGAGCAGTACGCAGTATAGCGCTCCTAACGGTTACAACCTGCGCTTCATCAGTACGGAGAGTAACCCGGCCAACAACAACAATAAGGCGAACGGCTTCCCCGTTCGCTGCGTCCAAGAAATTATCCCCCATGCTTTCCCTTTTTTTCAGTTACTAACTGCTAGTTAACTGCCCTACCAGTGCGTGAGCATATTGTCATCCTGAGCTTGCCGAAGGAACTCAAGTTTGTACAATGATGATACATTACCACAACATGAGACGCTTCGCTCAGTATGACAGTCGTATGTCGTGAGTTTGCTTCGCTTCGCCCGCAATGCCGTGATAACTAATGGATTAATAATTGTGAATTATTGGGGCATTGTTAAATTCATGTAGATTTCTTATCTTTATAAAAAGATAAAATGGGAAACACAGAACACGTAAAATGTTTAATAGTAGGTAGCGGACCTGCTGGTTACGCTGCAGCCATATATGCATGTAGGGCAAACCTGAATCCGGTTGTGTACGAAGGCTTGGAGCCGGGTGGACAGCTTACTACAACCACAGAGGTTGAAAATTTTCCAGGATACCCTGAAGGAGTTTCAGGTCCTCAAATGATGGAGGACATGCGTAAGCAAGCGCTGCGTTTTAACGCTGATATTCGCACAGGCATGATCGTGAAGGCCGATCTATCACAGCGACCATTTACGCTAACCGATGACAGCGGAAAGGAAATTATTGCTGAGGCTTTGATTATTGCTACCGGAGCAACTGCAAAATATTTAGGACTGCCATCTGAGCAAAAATACCGTGGACAGGGGGTTTCCGCCTGTGCTACCTGTGATGGTTTTTTCTATCGTAAGCAGCAGGTTGCCGTTGTTGGTGGCGGCGATACCGCCTGTGAAGATGCAATCTACCTTGCAGGCATGTGTAGTAAAGTGTATTTAATTGTACGCCGTAATGTACTACGTGCTTCAAAGGCAATGCAAGAGCGCGTGCTCAACAATCCTAAAATCGAAATTTTATTCGAGCATCAAACCAAAGAAATCTTGGGAAATAATGCTGGAGTTTCAGGCGTACTTCTTACCAAAAATACGGGAGAAGAGGTTACCATTGAGGTTACCGGATTCTTTCTGGCTATAGGTCATCAACCTAATACAGAGTTATTTGCATCATGGATAAAAACCGATGACCACGGTTATATCATTACAGAGGGCAAATCTACCCGCACCAATATTTTCGGTGTATTTGCCTGTGGTGATGTACAAGATCCCAGCTACCGTCAAGCCATTACCGCTGCAGGTTCCGGTTGCATGGCAGCTATTGATGTGGAACGGTTTTTGAGCGAAAATTATGGTGCTGCTGTAGAAACAAAAATTTTGGTTCAAGACTAGTTAAGTGGCTTTTTTCGTAAATTCTTTAGCAAAGTTAGGTATAAGTTTTTATCCCTATGGTTGTAGCTAAATTCGCACTCTTTTTATATGCAAGTAGAACATGTGCTTATGCACCCCTCTGAACTTTGCGAGCCGAACTTTACAAAGCCCAAAAAAAATTCAATGCCGTTGATGTGGTGGCGCTCATCGGCAAATTCATTCTGGCCATGCTGTACCCTAAAATGCTTTTTATACCCATAGTTCACCAGCCCACCGCAGGTCTTAAAACCATCGGAGTAGCTAACCGCTCCGGTGTCTGCCTTACCCTGTATAATCGGCATCAGCTCTTGCATAGAGCAACTTCTAACGACTTGCGTGTAGACCATGTCGCCCCGCTTGAGCAGGCCGAATACGGGTATTTTCCTCGTGCACCGCGCCCTCGAATGCCGCGAACGCGCCGCGCGCCAAAGTAGCTTTCGTCCAGCTCCACTTCGCCGTTTTCAAAGGGGCTTTCCGCTTCGCAGAGCTCGGCTATGCGCTCGCGAAAGGCTCCGTAAAATTTATTCACCGTTTGGCGAGAAATACTACCCGTCAACTCAGCCGTCTTTTTAGCCTCGATATCGAGGCTAAAAAGACGAATAATACCCCTCGTTTTACGCTCAGCAATGTGCGTAACTTTTATATACTTATTTTTCATTGTCCAATAATAACTTAGAGATATAAATCTTCTAAAGTTATCTTGAACCAAAAAGAAAATACGCCTTGTTGAGTTCATTTACCTGTTTTTGGTTCAAAAGCGGGCCTCGCCCACCTATAAGAGGCGCTACCGCACGCTGGCCGCTCACATCGGCAACTTTGAGGTTAAGACAGGCCTAAAGCTGCGCACGGACAACCTCAATGAGGCGATGTGCGAAGAGTTTCTGCGCTACCTGCGCACCAGCGCTCGCCTGAAGGACAAGTCCAAAGGTGATGGCTTAAACCTTTTTTCAGCAATTTGATTGCATTCTTTGAAAGGCGAAAACAGCATCCCACCCATCGGTACCCCCAAAGAGATGGGCATCCTGGTTTATCGCGCAAAAAGGCTTTTTGAGCTACGGCATCCGCTACGGGTTATGCTATGAAAAGAATACAATCTTATACTCACTATTATAGATAAATCCTACATTTTCTGCAGTTTGCGCATAAGATTTTTTTCTTAAACTAGGAGCGGTAATCCCGCCGGGATCACCAAGCGGCGGTAACACAAACCAGTGTTACCGCCGTTTTTCTTTTGCAGCAAAGGTTTTTAGGCAAATTTAAGCTACACAAAAAATACCACATTTGTATACTAAAAGTGGAGCGGCGCAGATAACGCCTGGGTAGCTAGTGCAGAACTGGCAGCTGAAAGCTGAAAATGAACAGTAGGCTGCTGACTGTTGCTATCCTGAACGAAGTGAGGTAACCTCATGCTTGCGCCATGATGATACTTTATCACAACTCTGAGATTGACTTCGTTTTGCTCAGCAGGACATCCCCCACGCACCGATAAATCGTCAATAGTAAATTAGTAGCCGGTTAGGCTTTTCTTAAGTACTATAATCATCTGTATATTAGATAGTTATAATATCGTACTGAAGCCAGGTTGCTGGTGGTTGCCCGTAAACATGGGGAATAATTGGGTCAAAACCCTGTTTAAATCCCTTAAATCAGTTGCTTTTCAGCCATAAAAATCTTACATTTGCGTGTTTAAACACATGCCTTACGCAAAGATAAATTGCCCATGACCAGGTGCATCAAACTACTACTGCTGTCGCTACTGCTATACGCCACACAGGCCGCAGCGCAGCAAGATATTCAAATCAGCCAGTACATGTTCAACGGGCTGGCGCTGAATCCGGCCCTGTCCGGTGGCCGGGAGGCGCCGAATATTCAGCTGCTGTACCGCCAGCAGTGGGTGGGCATGGACGGAGCGCCCCAAACCATAATGGGCTCCATGGATGGCACCGTGAACAAGTCCAACAGCGCGGGCCTGGGCGTGCAGGTGTTCAACGACCGTATTGGGGCGCTGAACAACACGGGCGCCTACCTTTCGTACGCCTTCCGCTTTAGGCTCAACGAGCTGGACGACAGGCTAAACCTGGGTTTGGCAGCGGGAACGCAAGTGGAATCTTTTGCAGGTTATGACTTCAACGCAACGGGCAGCGACGGGCAGCCCATTTATGATCCGGACGAGGTGCTTGGCTCGGAAACCACCTTCCGCCCCGACTTCCGGGTGGGCGTTTTTTACAGCATGGGGCAGATCTTTTATGCGGGCGTATCCATGACCAACATGGGCTCTTTTCTGGTAGATACCCTGCAAAATCCTTACGTATACGTTAACGTGGGCGGCCGCTACTGGTTCAACGAGAAGTGGTCGTTGAGGCCCTCGCTGCTCTACGGGCAGCCCCTTAAGGGCAGCGGAACCGTGGATGTGAACCTGGCGGCGGGCTACGCAGACAGGTTTTGGTTTGGCCTTTCAACGCGCGTGGGCATGCCTATCGGCGCTAAAGCTACGGGCAGTACGCAGGCCTTCAGCTCCGTTTCGGCAATGGCAGAAATCTGGATAACCAGGGTGATGCGCCTGGGCTACTGCTACGAGTACGGCCTGAACCGCCTGGCCGGCGTGCAGAGCGGAACGCACGAGGTTTCGCTGGGCTTTACGCTGCCCACCAAGCTGGAGCGCTACCGCAACCCGCGTGACTTTTAGCGCGCGGCGCTACCCCACCCGCTTATGGTTGGTGGGCGGTATTATTTCTTTCGCTAAGATTTTGAACTACTTAAGACAACCTGATGTTACAATATAACTTTCTCGGCATGAAAAAGATAGCTGTAGTACTTACATTTTTGCTGATAATGCTGGCTTCTGTGAACACAAGAGCGGCAGATAATAAAGTACTTTTCTCCGATACGTTGACTATGGATACGGGTAAAAAGTTAACTATTACAGCATCTTTTGCAACTGATATAAACGGTACGTTGTGTACTCCTTCAGATCCTAACCGTCCATATGTACTAACACTAACCATAACTAATGTTAATGCAGATTCCGTTTATTTGTCATCATACCAGATTACAACTTTAAAAAAGAACGAAGACCCCAATGGTTTGTCCCGTTTTAATGTAATAAATAGCACAATAACTGATGGTACATACACAATAGATAACGGAATTTGGAATCTTGCGGATATTGATAGTTTGGCTGCTGGAAAATCCATTTCACTGACGTTGCGAGTTAGTCTTTTAGAAGGTAATATTACAGATAATACAAACTTTGTAGTAAGAGTGGTCTCGAATAACGGAAACTTTACTGGCGCTACAAAATCTTTAAGCACGAGAAAAGACGACATTAAATTTGATTTTGCAAAGGCCACGGCAGGCGAATTTTCTTTTCCAACAATTGATAGCACAAAAATTGTAAAAACGCAAGTCATAAAAGATTCCAATAAATGGTTAACCTATACGTGGAGTCAGAGTACTAGTGATCAGGTAGATACCGTCATCTATGTGTCGAATACCGATAGTTACATAGAGGATGTAAATCCTGTTAGTAATAAAAGCACTCCTAATGACAAACATTTTACAAGCCAAATTATCCCAGATTCTATAGTGTTCTTTTATGAAAGTAGCTGTAGCCAAAGTTCTAAAACTGCTGAGGCAAAGGTGTTCATTGACATTTGGAAAATGTATCGCCCACAGCTATCTTGTATGGATGACATGAAGGTGCTTACTTATGGAGATATGTTTTCGGATGCAAATATGATTGGCCGTATTGATACGGCTTACGTGGCCAATCCCTTTGATGTAAAGAATAATCCTAACAATCGTTGCAGTTGGGGTAAGGATACTATTCAGGTCAAAGATGCCGCCATTATTACCTGGGTGTTTCTGGACAGCATGTTGGGGAATAACGATAAAGCTCCACGTGAGCTTAAGCTATATGGTGATCCATCAGCGCCTAATTCAGATTATTCTGAAATATATCCGGGAAGGCACAAGATTATTTACTCGTACTGGTACGAGCATGCAGATGCTGACAGCGTTGGGCGGGATAGCGTTTTTTATCTTATTCCATTTAAAATGGGAGCAGCCCCTGATAAGGATACGGCGCAATCCGGAGTAGCAGAAAGGCTTGCTCCGCTTAAAAATGACACGCTGCACAACAACCTCGACTACCGTAAGTTTTACAACCTGAAAATCGGGCAGCCTGAGCATGGTACGGCCTATGTTGGCGACATCGAGGATGGCCCTGTCGGTTCCCCGGATTCTTCCTATACCGATTCTATCGTTTACTACACCGCCAATAAGGGGTACTTTGGCCCAGATACCATTTGGTATATATTGGAAGATACCTCTTTTGTAAAAGGAACTACTGATGGTGGATACAGAGCTGAAAGCAGAAAATCCGTATCCTTCATTGCCATTGATGTGCAGCCCTCCTATGACCTTGCGGTAAGCAAGGCTGCCTACACAAAAAATAAAACGACTGGTGATTGGGGAACGAGCGGCAACTTTGCCGTAGACGACACGGTAATGTTTGTGGTAGCCGTGACCAACAAGGGCAGCAACAGCATGTTTGGTACTTTTACCATTTACGACACCATACCCGTAAGCTATTTGAGGGGAGATACCACAAACGGAGCAGCTGGCTCTTTACCGATAAGTAGCTTTGTTAAACACGGGAATAAACGTTATATCCCTAATCAGGATAGTACGATAGCGCCCCCTACAAGTTCTACAGACAGTGTGTTGGAATGGAAATTCGACAACACGGCATCCGGTGACAGCTTAACCTGGCATAATGACGATTCGGTGCTAACCATAACCTACTACTACGTGGCAAAGGCTATGGGTACTGGCCTTCACTCAAACGCCTACGTGTACCCAGGCAAGCCCGAATCGGAAATATATGGCGATTATCCTGATGTGGATACTGCCAACAATACGGGGTCGGTCATCATCACCATTGGCGACTACTACGATATAAAAATCATACGAAAAGACAGCATCGGCGGCGGCGACACCATCGTTTGCGACTCGCTGGGGCAGGCGCTGCCCATACGCATAACGGTGTACAATAACGGTTCCGGGACGATAGACAGCGTAGTGGTACGTGATACGCTGACCGGCGGAGTAGGCTTTGATGGCACAGCTAATCCAAGCGTAGTAGTCGTTAACGACAGCATACTCACTTGGAGCATTGCCGGGCCAATACAACCCGGCGATTCGGTTGAGTTTACCTACCATCCGAAGCTTGTAGGACAGGGTTTGTTTGCCACCACCTCTACCGCCGTGGCCTACGCGAACGGAGTTCCTGTAACAGAGGTAGATAGCTCCGATAATAGAGACACCCTGTACGTGAGCTACCGGTTTGCCTCAGAGCTGGCGCTCAAGAAGTATGCGGTGGATATGCACGGCAGCTACGAGAAGCCAGCCGTAAAGCAATTTTTTGACGGCGACACCGTGTACTACAGGCTAAAAATTTCGCGTGTGAACGGCACACAGTCGGCTTCGGGAATTGTGGTGACGGATACCATGCCTCGCAAAGATTACATTGCGCTTGATCCCGTAAAAACTGTTGCAAATGCCGCTGCCAACGGCCACAATGTGAGCGTAAATGACAGCATTGTAGTGTGGAATTTGTCAAAGCTGGAGGAGGGCGCGGAAGATTCCATTACCGTGTATGGGGTTGCCCTGATTGCCGCCGTTGATTCAGGTGATATTGTAAACCGCGCTCACATGACATTCCGTGAGCTGATCCAGCAGCATTCGGATTCTGTAATGTGCGATTCTGCCGTTATTACCGTGGCTAATGGATTAAAAATCAAAACGATAGCAACCTGCGACGAGCCAGCCGTCGGCTACATGCAGGGCGATACGGCAACCTTTACCGTAAAACTTTACCACGTAAAAGGTACAGAACCGGCTAAAAATGTGACAGTGCGTACCCTCTACTATCCGGGAGAAGATACGCTGCGCAATATTGTCGGGTCTTTGATCTTTACAAAAAGTACACACGCTGGTTATACGCCGGTTGTAGGCGAATTTGCCAACGGGCAGCTGGTTTGGAATATTGATTCCATTACTCCGGCAGATACCTTCCTGTTGACGTATAAAACCGTGATAGGCTCCGATGTCGGAGATGTTGCTCCCTTCCTGTTTTTCCACGATAAAATAGGAGCAGATAAGAGCGAAGATACGGCGCACGTGCGGCTGAAAACCGTTAACGAGGCATCCCATAACGTAGCCGTACGCATAGCAAAATACCACTATCCATCTATGGTCGAGGTAACTACGGACAACCCCATACAAATAGGCGAGCAGTTTATGCTAAGCCTTACCGTTGACAACCAGCGCGAGGCTATTAGCGGGGTGGTACTTGTAGATACCCTTTCGGCAGCTATGGATGAACCGCAGGTATCTCACACTACGGGTTACAACATAATAACCCTCCCGTCTTCCGATGGACGCAGGGTTGCTTCATGGAACATAGGAGCTTTACGCAAAGAAGAAAGGGCTGCCTACTCCATGCTTATGAGCATTTCTCAAGAGGGCGCTTACTCGCACTCCGTACGGGTGAGCTGCAACGAGCGGGAGGCCAACGTGTTTGACAACTACCTTCATGATTTCATTCGTGTATTTGCTTATACAGAGGTGGGCGTAGAGTACAAGCTGCTGCCAACCTATGTTGAAAGGGCGGATAGCGTTCTGGAGGGCGATACCGTTCGTATTCTTTTGATAACCAACAACTTAGTTGGGCGGACTGCCGAAATTGTTCAGACAACGGGCGCAGTAGATACCTCCAAGTTCAGCTACGTAGGCAACGATAAGGGGTACATTTACGATGCCACAGCCAACGCCGTAAAGCACACCTTCGATACGCTGGCGGCTTTTGCTTCGGATACCTGTGTAATTACCCTGGTGGCAAAAATGGTTGAAACATTTCCAACACATCCAACAATGAGCGCTCGTGTAACTTACTCAGATGAGGGACATGACAGAAAATCAGACAGTACGCTAACTCCAACACCAAGTATTTACTACCGTCCGGCAGATTTAAGCATAACGCATACGGTAACGCCAAAATTAATACAAATTGCTGACGCTAAGACGAGTATCTTTACCTACACCGTACGGCTGGGTAAGCGCAAATACAATGATAATATAACAAAATATACAGATGTGGTGATTACAGATACGCTGCCTTTAGGCGTAAGCCCTGCCATGCAGCCGGATGGAACAACTCTCGACTCTACCAAGTATAGTATAGCGCCAGCTGGTATGAATCAAGATGCAAGAGGACGCTGGGTTGTGGAATGGAATGGTGATACCATAAACGAGGCGACCGCCCCGGTTGATTTTGTTATTGACAGCTGCTTTCTGGTTGACAGCTCGGATGCGGAAATAGGCCCATACATTGCCAACGCCGGCGTACAAGCTGCCACGCGCGAGGTCAGCTTAAACAACAACAGCGATACCGCCGCATTCAGGATTGCCGCTCCTGTTGATTTGCAGCTGACTATGACGCTAAAACATAACGGAAGCGCTATCGGCACGTTTGTACAGGGCGATACAATAAGTGTTATATTGGATTTGAAAAATGAGGGGAATGATCCGGCGTATAACGTAAAAATAGCCATCCCTGTTATAGCTGGATTTAAAGTTTTAGATGGTGTTCCGGCGCAAAATCCAACACATGATACTATTCCTGTTACAGCCGCCTTAAATAAAGATGTCCTTGAAACAAGAACAATGCACTATGTTTGCACCGTTTCCGGTACTTACACGGTAACAGCCACAGCCTTTGCAGATTCAGTAAACTTGCCTACAACACCTATAAAGAAATACAGGCCGGTAGCCGTTGCTTCAAAGCCGTTGCAGGTAAGCAACGGTGCGGACATGGAGATAAAGATAAACTGGATAAACCTGCCAAATTATTACAATGGCAATTACTTTACGCTCCAAATTGACATGAAGAACATAGGAACTTATCAGGCAGATTCGGTAAGGCAATCATTTGTGGTGCCGGATATGTTTGACTATTATATTACTGAGGTATCCCCTTTAGGGTGGGAAAATGTATATGTACATAATTCCGAAACGGGCGCTATAAACTTTGCTAAAGATACTTTTGACGCTAAACAGACGTTCTTCATGACTATTCGCCTTACGCCAAAGTATTCCGGCACAGCCACCTTGAGCACGGCTGTAAGCTGCAAGAATGACAAGGATTTGCTCAACAATGCAGTAACCAAACACTTAACGATCAATCCTAATCCATACAACATAGCCGTTGATATGGTGGCCACTGCGGATAATGCCGATACCACCTTTAGCTGGGAGGCGCTTCCGCTCAACATCTACAACACGGACGAGAAACCTTTGGAGTACTCTATTCGCGTTCGTAACAAGGGATTCCTGCAGGCCAACAACGTAGCCGTAAGCTACCGTTTGGGAACAAGCTGCCTGGAGCTGGTAGACATTCCTGCCGCGGACATAGGCAATGTTCTTGTACAAAACGAGGATATTGCTTGGGCCATTCCGACTGTTTACACCGGAGAGATGTACAGCATGAACCTTCAGGTAAAGCCCACCCGCAAGGGAGTAACTTACGATACCGCCCGCGTAGTTGTTTCGGATCAAAAATGGGATGAAGCCCGGGCAACTAAGAACGATAATCAGGCGGCGGCAAAAATATCGGTATTCTACAACATTGACACGTGGAGTACCATGGATATGTTTAGCCCCAACGGAGACGGTAAGAACGATTACTTTATAATCCGTGAGCTGCTCAGCCCGATTTTTGCCGATAACGAGCTGACGATTTTCAACCGGTACGGAACAGAGGTATTTCATGCCAAGCCATACAACAACGACTGGGGAGCAGAGGGTTTAGCCGATGGAACCTACTTCTACAAGTTGACCATTAAGGTAAACGGAAAGACAGAGGATAAGGGTGGATACGTAACCGTACGCCGCAAGAAAAATTAAAAATTCATAGTTCACAATTCATAGGGCAGCTGAAATTTAGCTAGCGTACTTGGCTATTCCGGCTATGAGTTAAGAATTGCGAATGGAAAATTATAAATGGTATGTTAATCAGGAGGTTACTTATAACAGGCATTATAGGCCTAGCCGTAACGCTATCAGCGGAAGCGGCGCGTCCGTCTCGCCTGCAGCAAAAAGCGCAGGAAAAAGAGGTGGTAGGCGACTACTATACTGCCATTAGAATGTACAGGCAGGATATGGGCAAAAGCTTGGACTCGGCGAGGGTTGCCCCTGGCCTGGCACGCTGCTACTATGAGCTTAAGGACTATACCCAGGCCCTGCTTTGGTACGGCAAGGCAATGGAAAATGGTGATTTTGCCGCGCAAAACAACGGTCGTTATCTGAGCTTGTTGATGAGCATGGGTAGCTATAGCGCCGTACAAAGTAGAGTAAACGCTATGGGGAAAGACTCCATTGCCAAGTACAAGAACCTTCTGCTATCGTGCGATAGCGCTATAGCCTGGCAAAAGTCAGACCCGGATTATATAGTTCGAAATGTGGTCTCGGTGAACACCTGCTACTCAGAATTTGGAGCTTTTCCCTGGCAAGGCAAGCTGCTGTTCTCTTCCGATAGACCGGAAAATACCCCCGATTGCTATGAAGGGCAAGACAAAGAGTACATATTTTTGAGCCCATACCAGGCAGATGTAGATGAAGCTTCAGATACCGCGCCGCGTCCCGGTATAGCCTTTAAAGATGTATACTACATGGACGCTTTCGTCAATGTAAATAATGCGCATACGGGGCCTATGACCATAATGCCGAATGATAGCAGCATGATGTTTTTTACCCGCTCCAGCGCTACCGAGGGAAAGAAAAGCAGGGTTGACGTCGGCGGGGAAAAACATCGCTCATTTGTAGGGAACTTAGGCATTTTTGACACCAAATACTTTGACGACTCCGGTTGGGACGCTCCGCAAGCCTTTACGCAGAACAACATGCGAAAATATTCCGTAGGACATCCCTGCTTCAGCCTCGATGGAAAAGTCATGTACTTTGTGTCGGATATGCCCGGAGGCCTCGGTGGTACGGATATTTGGTACAGCGAAAAAATTACCGACGAAGAATGGGGCAGACCGGTAAACTGCGGTAAGAAAATAAACACGGCCGGTAATGAAGTTTTTCCCACAGTGGGAAAAGACGGAGCGCTTTACTTCTCCTCAAACGGTTGGCCGGGCATGGGAGGCTTGGATATTTTTAAGGCAAAGGGAAGCAAGGATAAGTGGAGCAACGCCGCCAACATGAAATCGCCCATCAATAGCAGCGGAGATGACTTTTACCTCATTATGACCGATAAGGAAACCATGCGCGGATACCTGTCATCCAATCGCTCCGGAGGTATGGGAGGTGATGATATTTACGCCTTCCATCCTGCTACCGTACCGCCCATGTTAGCTGGTGTACCGCTAGCTCTTTATCAAGGACTGTATGTTACAGAGATGGGTATAGATTCAACCGCAGATGTCCCCGAAAATGCTTATAACGCTCTGGAACACAGAGGGTTATTTATTCCAACAATTATAGAGGATACCTCTCTGCTGTTCAATGAAGAGGAAAGCGTGGCGGCGCCAGCAGTGGAACACAAGCAGCCAACAACGCTGGTTGCCGAGGCTTCATTAACCAAGCTGAACGGGCGCGTGTACGACTCTAAAACTCACGCGGCCTTGCCGGGAGCCAAAATATGCGCAACGCACGATAATACCAAGACGTCGGTTTGTAGAGAAAGTGATGAGTTCGGAGCATTTTGGTTTGACCTTGAAAACAACGAACGCTATATACTTTCCGGATTTAAGGATGGATACCAGTCTACCGAGCCGCTGCGCCTGGCATCGTCATCGGTAGTGGAAGAGCAAACTTTGCAGATAGAAATGAATCCTGCGGTTCAATCGTCATTCCGCAGTACGCACGATATTTTGAGCAGACAAACGGTTACTCGCGATCGTAGTAAGAGAGAGTTCCGGGTTCAGCTGCTGGCGTTGCGCAACGATCTGGATTGGTCATACTTTGATAGAGTACGCAGCACCTATCCGCAATTCGAGATAGAGTCGAGCAAGCGTGATGGCATAACTCGTTACACTTACGGCAGCTTCAAAACATTGGCAGAGGCCAAAAGATGGATGCGCCGTTACATTACGCTCGGATACACAGATACCTTTGTCGTCCTGTTTGAAGGCGGCGTGCAAACACAAAGCTTCTACAGCAGCGGTACCAGTCAGCGAGTTCTGTAAAAGTTGAAAGTGAAAAGTGAACAGCTGAAAGTGCGAGTTGCGCTTGTGCGCTGTTCTCATTCGCTTAAGTAGAAATTTCTGATAAGGAGATAGGACTTGAGAGTAAATAGCCATATAAAAAAGGAAATCATCAAGCATTTTTGCTTTTGGAGTTCCTTTTTTTGCTTGCTACAAATAAGTGTAGCACAAGTATCGTTTGACTTTGAAACAAATGATTTATCCCAATTTACGCAGCATCCGGCAGGAAGCTGGACGGTAAAAGATTCTGCGCCGTTAGGCGGAACAGCCTCTCTGTATCGTAAGGCGCCAAGCGGTGTAGCCGGTACGGATAACATTTCTACTTTGGTGCTGCCAAGCCGTACTGCTACTGCCGACACTTTCCGCTTTATGCTTCAGTACAGGTATGGAACCAGCGGGACTAACGTTGCCGCTACCAATCGGTTTGCCGTATTCTTAGCCGCCAATCATGATGCGGAATCTATGTCCTTGAGCGATAAATCGCTGGATGCTTACGTTGTAGGAGTTACCGGAACCAGCGGCAACGATACGTTGAAGTTCTTTCATCAAAAAGACGGAGCGCTTACCACTCTTATCACCTCTCTGGTAAAAGCCAAAGACAAAAAGCTGGCGGTTGAGCTGATACGCTCAGCCCAATCCCGTTGGACGTTACGTGTAAGCGCCATCGGCGATTTTTCCAATCTCCTTTTACAGGGAGAAGCGGATGATACGGGAGATTTAGCCGGGAGCCACATCGGATTTTCCTTGATATACAGCACAGCCAACAGCATCAAGGAAATGCGGATAGATGAAGTCTACGCCAACATTGCGCTCCGTCCGCTAAAAATTATGGCAGTGCAGCGCGAGGGTGTAAAGCAGCTACGCTGTACGCTGAACAAATCAATGCAGCAGGATGACCTTGTTAATCAAGACAATGTGAGGCTATATTTATTTGATAATGAAGACTTTACTTCTATTGATTCGCTTGCGGCCGTAGATTCAAAAACAGCGCTGATTACGCTTAAAAACGAGCTGAAGAGCGGAAACTATAAGCTGCTCATAGAAAACGCGCACGATGAATTCGGTAACATAGAAAATGCCGAATTTGACTTCTCGCTGGAGGTGGCATCTTATGGGGATATCATTTTTAGCGAAATAATGGCGAATCCTAATTCGCCTGCCGGGTTGCCGGATGAAGAGTATTTGGAGCTATACAATCGCACCGCTGAAGGTATTGATCTTGCAGGTTGGAAGCTGGAATTCGGCACACGCTCTGCAACCATAAGAAGTGGGATTATTCAAGCGGAAAGCTATGCCCTTATTGGAACCCATCAGTCGGAATTTGGCGATACGGTTGCACTTACCGGCAGTCGTCCTGCACTTACCAACAGCGGAATGTACCTGTGTCTGAAAGATGCGTTCGGAAAGCCGGTAGCACGCTTAACCTACAGCGATGCCTGGTATGCAGATGACGATAAAAAACAAGGCGGCTACTCGCTCGAAAAAATAGACGTAAACAATCTACAGGAGCAATCCGGCAACTGGAGCGCCAGCGTTGATGAACGAGGCGGCACACCGGGTATGCCGAATTCTATTGCAGCCTCAAATCCTGATAAGCAGGCTCCCGTTTGTCAACGCTACACATTACAGGACAACAATCTGTTGCAGCTGGAATTTAATGAGGTAATTTTAGGATCATCCCTGCAAGCCGGAGATTTTGCAACGGAGCTGGGTAGCGCTGGAAAAATGGAATGTTCATCCGTAAATCCCAGTATTATTCAGCTGTATTTTCCTGATAATTTTGTTGACAATACGTTATACCATCTCACCTGCAATGGCAATATCTGCGACCTGTCAGGGAACTGTATCTCCGAATTTGCGCTGCCTTTGGGTATTGGTGTTGCCGCCTCAAAAAATAACGTAGTGATTAGCGAAGCGCTTTTCAATCCCAATGTTGGAGGAGTCGATTTTGTGGAGCTGTACAACAACTCGGATGACATTGTTCAGCTAAGCGGAGCAAAAATAGCCAATCGTAAATCCACGACAGGTACAATAGACAAGCATTACACCTTGCCCGAGTATACGCTATTTCCACATGATTATGTGGTGGTAACAACAAAGCCGGAAGTTGTGCAGGCGCAATACTACTGTCAGAATCCGCAAGCATTTATCACCTTGTCAACCATGCCGTCTTACCCAAACGAATCCGGTTGTGTGACAGTACTCACGGCCTCCGATGAGGTAGTAGAAGACTTTTACTACACCGAGAAAATGCACAGCAGCATGCTCAAGAGCAAGAAAGGAGTATCGCTGGAACGTACGAATCCCAATATGCCGGCGAGTGAGGCCTCTTCCTGGTTTTCCGCTTCGCAAACCGTGGGATTTGCAACACCTACCTACGCCAACTCTCAAAGCGTTGGCAATGGAAGTGATGCTGAGAAAGCCGGAATTATATTGATGCCGGAGGTTTTTTCGCCCAACGGAGACGGGCAAGATGATGTTCTTTACATTGATTACAACATGCCGGAATCCGGCTACCTGGCTACAGTTACGGTGTATAATGCCAATGGAAAACCCGTGAGGCAGCTATACAAAAATGCACTGCTTGGTCTTAGCGGCAGGCTGCAATGGGATGGAGCTACCGATGGCGGAAACCTTGCCACTATTGGAATATACCTGATTTATTTTGAGGCCTACACAACAACAGGTAGCAAGAAAAAGTATAAAAAAACTTGCGTTGTTGCAGAAAAATTGTAGTTGAGAAGTTGTTTATTTTGCCCTAAATAAAGGTGTTATTAGCTGATGTTTGAAAGTATAAATATGAAATACACCATATCACAAATTGCGTCAATTATTAATGCAACGATTGCAGGGAAAAAAACTGGCGAAATAAATGAGATCATAACCGACAGCAGGGCAAACTTTTCGCCGGAGGGGGTGTTGTTTTTTGCCATGGTAGGAGTGCGCCACAATGGGCATATTTACATTAAAGATTTATACAGCAGAGGATTAAGAGCATTTGTTGTAAGTGAAAATGTTGATGCCAAGGAGTATAGCGGAGCCACCTTTTTACAGGTAGAAAATACCTTGGAGGCGCTCCATAAAATGGCAGCTTATCACCGGAAGCAATACCTTTTTCCGGTAGTTGGCATTACCGGAAGCAACGGTAAAACTATTGTAAAAGAGTGGATTGCGCAGCTACTCATACCGCAAATCAAGGTGGTGCGCAGCCCAAAAAGTTACAACTCGCAAGTGGGAGTTCCTCTGTCTGTGTGGCAAATGAATGAGCGTAATGAGCTAGGTCTTTTTGAGGCTGGCATTTCACTACCCAATGAGATGGATAAGCTCGAGGCTATTATTCGCCCCAATGTGGTTGTAATTACGAATATTGGCGAAGCGCACCAGGAAGGTTTTGCCTCACGTGACCAAAAGTTGCGGGAAAAATTGAAGTTATGCGCCAACGCAGATGCGGTAGTCTATTGCGCCGATCATTTCGAGATTCACACCGCCGTTCGCTCCATGCAGATGTTTGGGGGCAAAAGAATATTTTGTTGGGGGCATAATCCGGAGGCCGATCTACGGGTAGTATCATCTCATAAATCAGGTAAAGAAACCACCCTGACTGTACGTGATCAAGCACAGCGGGAGTATAAGTTAACCATTCCTTTCGTTGATAATGCTTCAGAGGAGAATGCCATGCACAGCTTCGCTGCCTGCCTGTTTCTGTCGCAGCTACATCCGGAGCTAAATTTGAATATTGAGGCGGTAAAAAAATCCCTGTCACAGCTATCACCCGTGGCTATGCGCTTAGATTTGCGTGAAGGCATAAACGGTTGCACCATAATAAACGATGCTTACACGGCAGATATACCGTCCTTACGAATTGCCTTGGATTTTTTGAGCAGCTTTAGCAAGCACCGGCAACGCACAATAATACTGTCGGATATTGAGCAAAGCGGTAAAGAAGATTGGCGCTTATACGGCGAAGTTGCCGATTTACTGCGTGAAAAGAGCGTTACACGCCTCATCGGTATTGGGAGGCACATTGCAGAGCAAACCGGTTTATTTGATTGCGAAAAGCTATTCTTTGAAGATGCCGAACAATTTTTGCAGCGGTGCGATAAAAGTATTTTCAGGGATGAAGCCATTCTTGTTAAAGGAAGCCGGCATTTTGAGCTGGAGAAGATATCACATCAGCTGGAGCAAAAAACGCACCTTACCACTTTGGATATAAATATGACCGCGCTGGTAGATAACCTGAATATGGCGCGAGCAAAGTTGTCTAAGGGAACAAAAGCGCTTGTGCTGGTGAAAGCCTTTGCCTATGGCGCGGGCATTAGCGAAGTGGCGCGCCTGCTGCAGCATCAGCGCGTAGATTATCTTGGCGTGGCTTTTGCCGATGAAGGAATCACCTTGCGCGAAGCAGGAATTACCATGCCCATACTGGTACTCAACCCGGAACCCGGAACATTTGATCAAATGATCAACTATAAGCTGGAGCCGGAAATTTACAACCGCAACATGCTGCATCGTTTTGCCGAGGCGGTAACAAGAGCGGGAGAAAGCATATATCCGATTCACGTAAAACTGGATACAGGCATGCATCGTTTGGGTTTCTTGGAAAGCGAAGTAGAGCAGCTGGTAAAAGGTATACAGCAGCGTAAAAATTTACGAGTGGCAAGCATTTTTTCACATCTTGCAGCGGCAGATGAAAAACGACATGATAGCTTTACCCGAAAGCAGATTGCTTTGTTTGACACATGGAGCAAGCAAATACAGGCAGCGCTGGGATACACTGCTATTCGCCACCTGATAAACTCAGCGGGCATAGAGCGCTTTCCGCAAGCGCAGTTTGATATGGTGCGGCTGGGTATTTCATTCTACGGAGTGAGCGCCGGTGGAAAAGTAAAGGTGCGTACGGTGAGCACGCTAAAAAGTACCATTGTACAAATAAAAAACATCCCTGCAAACGAAACTATTGGCTACGGACGTAAAGGAGTTGCGCATGAGCATACTCGCATAGCGCTGGTGCCAGTTGGCTACGCTGATGGTTATAACAGAAAGTTGAGCAACGGAGTTGGCAAGATGTTTGTGAATGGGAAACAAGCTCCGGTCATTGGTAATATCTGCATGGATATGTGCATGGTTGACATATCCGGTATTGAAGCAAATGAGGGTGATGAGGTTGAAATCTTCGGCGAAAATATCAGCGTAGTAGCTATTGCGGAGAAGCTGGAAACCATTCCATACGAGATTTTCACCCGCATTTCGCCCCGTGTAAGACGAGTGTACTTCAACGAATAGGATTGCCGTAAATCAACAATTGATTTACTATTTACCAGTGCATGTGCGTTGTCCTGCTAAGCGAAGCGAAGCATTTCAAGTTCGCACCATGATGGAATATTACCACAACATGAGACGCTTCGCTCAGCAGGACAACGACCAAACTGTTGACTTGCGACTGTCGACTATCAATTGTAAATCGTCAATGGCAGGTCTTACTTGGTTTTAAACTTTAAGTAAAAAGTATGTTTTAGGCGCTCCACTGCCAACCCTTATATTACCTTCGCTGGTCTCCAACGATACCCACGAGGTTTACCTTTTGGATTACTAATGTACGGGAACAAGTAGCTTGAAAACGCCGGAGGTGGGGTTAGGATATAGAAGCTAAAACCGTCTTTGTCTTACCCTTTCTGCATTTTTCTGTACTCCTTTGGCGAGCACCCCATAATTTTGGTGAATAGCCGAGTAAAGTAAAAGGGGTCTTCAATTCCCACCTTGTAGCACAGCTGGTTTATTTTCATATCGGTGAAGTCTAGGTACTTGCACGATTCTCTGATTTTCAGCTGAAGATAGTAATGCTTAGGTGATACACCCACCTGCTGCTTAAAAAAGCTGGTGAATTGCGACACTGAGTATCCGGCAAATCCGGCCAACTCAGCGATACATATTTCTTTCTCCATGTTTTCACGCATGTAGTGAATGGCTAAATCTATAGCATTGTTCCTGTCTTTGCTATTAATTGCCTGCCGGAATTGCGTTATGAATAGCAGGGTGCCCAAAAAATGGTACAAGCACAGCTGTGAATAAAAAAGATTTTCGTGCGTGTAGCCCCGCTCCAGTGTGGCGTATATTTCCTCAAACAGCTTTATTCTATCCTCAATTCGAGAGTTTTCCTGTATGTCAATGGCGTTACACTCTCCTACTCCCAAGGAGGATGCCAGCAGGGGCGCTTTTTCTCCTTTGAAGTGCATCCAATATATGGTCCAGGGTGCGCTTTGCGCGGCACCATAGCTGTGAGGGACTCCTTGAGGAATAATGAAAAAGTGGTTGGGTAGCACCTTGTGCCTTACGCCATTTATTTCAAACCAGCCTTGCCCGTCGGTGCAGTAAATAAAGATATATTCTTCGGCACCCTGGGGGCGCTCCCTATAGTGATGTTCGGCTTTAGGATAGTAGCCTATGTCGGTTACGTGAAGCTCTCTTCCCAACTCATGCTGTTCCATGGCCTTTACTACTGCTTGAGGCAGTATAATAGCGCGTTGTCCACTAAAACCTTCCTTTAGTTTAAACATACCTGCTTTTTATATAATGCTTACAAAGCTAAGCTATTTTTCTTATACAGGCATATTGTTATGAAAAAGTACATGGATTTTACTGTTAAAGTCCATGTTGACACGTGCATAATCCACATACCTTTGCTAAAATTTTAGTAAAATGAAAAAGGATTTCAACGCTTCCTACCTGTACCTTATTGCTTTGGTATCGGCTATGGGAGGCTTTTTGTTTGGTTATGATTGGGTAGTTATAGGAGGGGCAAAGCCCTTTTATGAGCAGTTTTTTGGCATAGCCAATTCTCCTGCCCTGCAAGGTTGGGCCATGGCCAGCGCTTTGGTGGGTTGTTTAGTGGGGGTTACCTTCTCGGGTATGTTGAGCGATAGGTACGGACGTAAAAAGCTGCTGATTGTGGCGGCCGCTTTATTTACGGTTGCTGCTATTGGTACCGGCGTTACGGATAGTTTTACGGTATTTAACGTGTACCGGCTGCTTGGAGGTATGGGCATTGGTATTGCCTCTAACGTTTCGCCCATATATATTGCCGAGGTGGCGCCGACCCATATTCGTGGACGTTTTGTTTCCATAAACCAGCTGACTATAGTGCTGGGTATTTTGAGCGCTCAAGTGGTAAACTGGCTCATTGCCGACAAGGTTCCGGCAGAGTTTACCGGAGCTGACATACTAGCCTCATGGAATGGACAGGTAGGGTGGCGTTGGATGTTTTGGGCAGGAACGATACCTGCAGCGCTATTTCTTCTTTGCATGTCTGTAGTTCCCGAAAGCCCCCGTTGGTTAGCGGTTAACAAGCAGTGCGAGCGCGCCGAGCAGGTTATGTCGCGCATTGTGGGCGCTGCTGCCGCTGCTACTGAGTTGGCCGGTATTAAGGAAACGGAATGGCAGAATACGGAACATAAGGGTGGCCTCAGGGCATTGATGCATCCTAACCTGCGCAAGGTACTCATAGTAGGGATTGTGCTGGCGGTGTTCCAGCAGTGGTGCGGTATCAACGTGATCTTTAACTATGCCCAGGAAATTTTTGCCGCAGCGGGGTATAGCGTGTCCGATATTCTTATGAATATTGTAGTAACGGGAGTAACCAATGTGGTGTTTACCCTTGTGGGCATGTACCTGGTAGATAAAATAGGGCGTCGTGCGCTGATGGTAATGGGCGCTGGAGGTTTGGCTTGCATTTATGCTGTAATGGGAGCTTGCTACTTTGCCGGAGTACAGGGTATTGTGCTGCTGGTGCTGGTGGTGATAGCCATTGCATGCTACGCCATGACGCTAGCTCCGGTAGTTTGGGTAGTGCTGTCCGAGATTTTCCCTACTCGCATACGTGGAGCGGCCATGGCCGTAGCTACCTTTGCGCTGTGGACGGCCTGCACTGTGCTTACTTATACTTTTCCGCTGCTCAATAGTGGATTGGGTGCTGCCGGAACATTTTGGGTTTATGGCATTATCTGTGCAGCGGGATTTGTATTTGTAAAAGCCGTGCTACCGGAGACTAAGGGAAAGAGCTTAGAAGAAATTGAAAAAGTATTGTGCAATAAAAAGTAAATACAGTAATAATCAGCTTATAGAAATGGAGAAGATTACAGAATACTTGATTAAGCCCACTGTGTTTTCATCGGAGGTGAAGGCTTGGGAAGAGGATATAATGCTGCCTACCTATGAGGTTGGCGAGGAGGAAAAAAATCCCATTTTTTTGGAGAAGCGCGTGTACCAAGGAAGCAGCGGATCAGTATATCCTTATCCTGTGGTTGAAAAAATTTCGGATGAAAAGAAGGATAAAAAATACCGCGCGGTATTTATTGAAAACGAATACATCAAGGTGATGATACTGCCTGAACTGGGCGGCCGTGTTCACATGGCCTACGATAAGGTAAAGCAGCGCCACTTTGTGTACTACAATCAGGTGGTAAAGCCCACGCTGGTGGGTTTAACTGGTCCCTGGATTTCGGGAGGTATTGAGTTTAACTGGCCGCAGCACCATCGCCCCAGCACATTCCTTCCTACGGATTTTTCTATAGAGGAGCATGAGGACGGTAGCAAGACTATTTGGTGCAGCGAGGTAGAGCGCATGTTCCGTACCAAGGGCATGCAGGGCTTCCGCTTGTACCCCGGAAAATCCTTCATTGAAATTAATGTGAAGGTGTATAACCGTACGCCATTTCCACAAACATTCCTGTGGTGGGCCAACCCCGCAGTGGTGGTGCACGATGACTATCAGTCGGTTTTTCCACCTGATGTGAATGCTGTGTTTGACCACGGTAAGCGCGATGTGAGCACTTTCCCCATTGCAACGGGGGTTTACTATAAGCAGGACTATTCGGCAGGGGTAGATATTTCGAAGTACAAGAATATTCCTGTACCCACCTCATATATGGCCATTAAGTCGAAGTATGACTTTGTAGGTGGTTATGACAATGATGTAGAGAGCGGATTGCTGCACGTAGCTAATCACCATGTGTCGCCGGGAAAAAAGCAGTGGACTTGGGGTTGTGGTGATTTTGGTAAGGCGTGGGATCGCAACCTTACCGATGAGGATGGCCCGTACATTGAGCTGATGACAGGTGTATTTACCGATAATCAGCCTGACTTTGCCTGGTTGCAACCCTACGAGGAAAAGTCGTGGACACAGTACTTTATGCCCTACTCAACGGTAGGTATGGTGAAAAACGCCACCAAGGATGCCATTGTGGGTGTGGAGGTAACCGGAGGAATAGCCAACATTAAGCTGTACACTACAGGCGTATACAGAAATGTACGCATGGTGCTGCGCGAGCTGGGCAGCAGCAACATACTTTTAGATAAAACGTTCAACATCTCACCAGCAGAGCCCTATACTTGCTCGGTTGATATTGGGGTTGCCAAGCTTGAGGAACTTCTGCTGGAGGTGTTTAGTGAGAAGGGAGGATTGCTTGTACGCTATAATGCTGAAAAAGAGGAGATAAAATCAGCGCCAACTCCGGCTAGGGCGGCTAAAGATCCGAAGGATATTGCCTCAATAGAGCAGCTGTATCTTACGGCGCTCCACCTTGAGCAGTATCGTCATGCTACTTACAATCCGGTGGACTATTATACCGAAGCATTACGTCGTGAACCGGGTGATGTACGCTGTAATAATGGGCTTGGCTTGTGGTATATGCGCAAGGGGCAGTTTGCAAAAGCCGAAGGGTATTTCCGTATGGCGATTGAAACGCTTACCGAGCGTAACCCTAATCCGTATGAGGGTGAGCCATACTATAACTTGGGGTGGGCGCTCCACATGGAGGGACGAAAAGATGAGGCGTACGAAGCATTTTTTAAGAGCGTGTGGAATGCGGCCTGGCAGGATGCAGGCTACTTTGCCTTAGCACAAATAGAGTTGAGCCAATATCTGAATTTCTTAGACGGTAACACTCGTCCGCAGGAGCGATCTCTTGAGCAGGCGCTGGATTTGATAGATAGAAGTTTGATTAAGAACTGGCATAACCACAAGGGTCGCCAGCTCAAAACTTCTATCCTGCGCAAGCTGGGACGAACTGAAGATGCGCTGCGGTTGATTGAGGAATCGCTGGCTATTGATTCGTTCAACATGGGAGTGCGCTTTGAAAAATATTTATTGACTAAGGATGTCGCTGTGCTGAAGGAGATGAATGACCTCATGCATGGCTGGCAGCACGGCTACATAGAGTATGCTATTGATTTTGCTACGGCAGGTTTGTATGCAGAGGCTATTGAGCTGCTTAAGCAATGCATTACCGGTGAGAAAAATGCGTACCCTATGGTGTACTACTTTATGGGATACTTTGCGGAATGTTTGAAGCAGGAAAAGGAGGCTACGGCATATTACGCAAAGGCCTCACAGATGGCTCCTGGCGCATGCTTCCCAAACCGTTTAGAAGAGGTTATTGTGTTGAAGCATGCCATGCAGTTCGACGGCAATGATCCCAAAGCGCCGTACTACTTAGGTAACTTTTGGTATGCCGTGCGCCAGTATGATGAGGCTATTATCTGCTGGGAGACTTCGGCAAAGTTGGATGCTAAATTCCCCACGGTGCTGCGCAATCTTGCCTTGGCTTACTACAATAAGAAAGATGATAGAAAGCATGCGCAACTGCTGCTGGAGCAAGCTTATGGGCTTGATACCTCTGACTCGCGACTGCTTATGGAGCTTGACCAGCTGTATAAAAAGTTGGGCAAATCCCATGCGGAGCGTTTGCAGCTTTTGGATAAGCATAAGAGTGAGGTAGAGCAGCGCGATGATTTGTGCATTGAGCGTATTACGCTACTCAACCATTTGGGAAGACATGAGGAGGCAAAGAAGTTAATCGACAGCCGTAGGTTCCACCCGTGGGAAGGCGGAGAGGGAAAGGTTCCCGGGCAAAATATAGTGGCCTGCGTGCAGATGGCTAAAAAAGCGCTTGCCGAAAAGCGCTACAATGATGCTATTGCGTTGCTCAAAAATGCGGAAACCTATCCGTGCAGCTTTGGTGAGGGTAAGCTGACCGGTGCCGAGGAAAACGACATTCACTACTTTACGGCATGTGCCTATAAGGGTGCGGGTGATGAGAAAAATGCGCAGCTGTATTTTCAAAAAGCGACTGTAGGTTCGGCGGAGCCGCAGCAGGCATTTTTCTACAACGATCAGCAACCTGATAAAATTTTCTACCAAGGTTTGGCTTGGCGCGAACTGGGTGAGGAGGATAAGGCGCGTAGCCGCTTCAATAAGTTGATTCAGCACGGTGAAAAGCACCTGTTTGATAGCTGCCGTATTGACTACTTTGCCGTTTCGCTGCCCGACTTGGCTATCTGGGAAGACGACCTGAGCAAGCGCAACCAAATTCACTGCAACTATGTAATGGGATTGGGTCATTTAGGCTTGGGCGAGAAGGCCAAGGCTGTGGAATTTTTGCAAAAGGCGCTCAGTTTGGATGTAAACCATCAAGGGGCACAGGTGCACTTGATGATGTGCTAAGAAAACATAATAATAGCAGCTGCATTTACCACTTGAATCTACCTTTTTTAGGTACTTTATCATTTGTTTTAGATTTTGAATATTAAATATGCTAATTAATATTAACTAACGCTAATATTTTCAAGTGTGCGTATTACATTTTATGCTCATTATGAATTTATTACTGTTTTTTTTCTAAAATAGCAAAGGGATGTTTTTATTTCATTATTTTTTAATAATAAAGTAAAGACTTACATTTACACCCAATTAAGTGTTATTTAAACACGCATCGGAGCCGATTTAAGTGTGATTTTAACATGTATTGTTTTTGAGGGTTACCTGATCGGTCAAATTGGCAAAGAGTCCATGCAGAGTAGCATTACGGCAGAGTGATGAGGTTGATTTTTGAGAGGAAGAAGGGGGGAAAGAATATCGTACTGCCGACTGGTTACTGATAAAATAAATTGTCAAATAGTAAATTTTAGATAGTACTGCGAACAATCATAACCTGCCTTAATTAGGTGTACGCAATAACTCTTAATGTATTATGACCTGCATTGTTTATAAAAATACCGTAAAAAACACCGCCGAACATTTGGCAGTGTCGGCTTTTTTTATAAACACACACACACACACACACACACACACACACACACACACACACACACACACACACACACACACACACACACACACACACACAAAA
>JAISBU010000006.1 GCA_031266015.1 Prevotellaceae bacterium
ATTGATTCAACAAAATAACGGTTCAACAATCCCAACACACTTGCAAATATAGCAAATTTTTTGTTTATGTACTACTTGCTGTCATAAAAGTAACGGGAAACAGGAAAATTTATTGTGCAGTAATTTACAATTTACTATTTATCGGTGGGTGGGGGTTGTCATGGTAATTCTTTTTACACGGTAAAGATAAAAACAAAAGAATTGAGGTTAACCAAAAAGGTTAACCTCGATTCTTTTGTTCATAATGTAATATAGAAGTCTGCTTAGGCTAGAGTAACATAACAGTCATATATGTAATGATTTTATTTTCAACCATTAAAAAGACAGGAAAAGAGTATAATCACATAACCATCACATAAGATTTTAGAACCAATAAGGTACATATTTAGCGTATTTCTTGGATTTATTGTCTGTGTCATAATCTTTTATCATGTTAACGTTGATAGCATCCGCTATTATTCTAGAGGCCATTGAGTAGTTATGCTCCTCTATACCGAATCGTTCTCTTAGTGATTGATTGGTCATATGTTCTCCCGAAACATATTTTAAGCAGGCATGTAAATAGCAAGCTCTTATTTTATCCTGCTTGTCCATTTTGCGCAATGCCTTGCCTATTACCTCTTTTGACGGTAAGTTGTCTTCTAGATATTTGATTAACCCCTCAAAACCAACTGCATATCCTTTGTGTCCCACCTGCTCTTTTATGGTTTTTATACGATTATTTCCGTCATAAAATACAACTCTTACAGCTTTACGAGCAATGCTGTCGAATTGCTCTATATTTTTAGCAAACAACAATGCTCCAATGTTTTTAATTATGGTAACCTTTTATGGTTTTTACTATAATTTTCTCCTGTAACATTCGCGTTAAAATTCCAATTCGATTGTCAGGTAACGGCAGCTTGAGCAATTCAAAAAATGCGGGATAATTTATCAAGCTTAAAACATCCTCTTCTGTAGCGTTTTCTTTTGCAACCTCATTCTCGAACGCAGGTAAATTTTCGATATGCCAAATTTTTCTTTCACGTTCAGGATGATCGTCTAAACGTTTTTTATAGCTGCCGATACGTATAAAAGGGTTCCCCTTAAAGTTTACAGGAGTGTTTTTAGTAGCATCTATTTTAAAAATGGCAAAACGCTGTAGTGAATACTCAAATTCAAAAATGTTGAAATCAACTTTTGGGGTAAGCTGAGTAGCAAGCCAATTTTCAAGTTCTTGATTACCTATTTTTTCAAGTTGAGGGTGAAATGATGTGCCAGCTAAACGATGCGTGCCATCTTCAATACCATATACTAAGTAGCCAAAAGGCTGTTTGTGATAACATACGCTGTTACTTAAAGCAGAAAGGTACTCCCCGATGTCTTGAGGATTACCATTGTTGACTTTAAACTCAACCCACTCGCACTCTTTTGGCAGGGCTTGCAGATCTTTCAATAGCGTTTCTAACTCTTGCAGACTCATTTTGTTAAAGCAGAAAAACAAAAGTACGAAAATCTAAAGATTTGTCAAAAAAAGAATCGAGGTTAACCAAAAGGCTAACCTCGATTCTTTTTTGCGTAAGCGGAAATACCTTACATCATGCCGCCCATGCCACCCATTCCCGGAGCGCCCATAGGAGCAGGATTTTCTTCCTTCTTATCAACCAGCACGCACTCGGTGGTGAGGAACATGCCTGCTACCGAAGCGGCATTTTCCAACGCTACGCGGGCAACCTTAGTTGGGTCGATAACGCCTGCGGCAAGCAGCTTTTCGTACTTGTCGGTGCGCGCGTTGAAGCCGAAGTCGGCTTTGCCCTCCTTCACCTTTTGTACAATTACGCTGCCCTCAAGGCCTGCGTTTGCGACGATTTGGCGCAACGGTTCTTCGATAGCGCGCTTAACTATTTGAACGCCAGTAGTTTCGTCATCGTTCTCGCCGTTTAGATTTTCTAAGGCTTCGATAGCACGAATGTACGCCACCCCTCCGCCGGGGATAATACCTTCTTCAACAGCAGCGCGTGTTGCACTTAAAGCGTCGTCTACACGATCTTTCTTCTCCTTCATTTCAACTTCGGTAGCAGCGCCTACGTATAGCACCGCCACGCCACCTGCCAGCTTGGCAAGGCGCTCTTGCAGCTTCTCACGATCGTAGTCGCTGGTGGTAGCTTCGATTTGCTTACGGATTTGAGCAATACGGTTTTCGATGTTTTTCTTGTCGCCGCCGCCGTTTACGATGGTAGTGTTTTCTTTATCAATGGTTACCTTCGCAGCCTTACCCAGCATCTCAATGCGAGCGCCGTCAAGCTTCAAGCCTTTTTCTTCTGAAATCACCATACCACCTGTAAGGATAGCGATGTCTTCCAACATTTCCTTACGACGGTCGCCAAAGCCGGGAGCCTTAACAGCCGCAATTTTAATAGTACCACGCAGGCGGTTTACTACAAGGGTTGAAAGGGCTTCGCCGTCAACGTCTTCTGCAATGATAAGCAGCGCATGGCCTTGCTGTGCAACCGGCTCAAGAATCGGCATGAGGTCTTTCATGGTGGAGATCTTCTTATCGGTAATCAATATCAAAGGGTTCTCCAGCACGGCTTCCATCTTTTCGCCATCGGTCATGAAGTAAGCCGAAATGTAGCCACGGTCAAATTGCATACCTTCTACTACTTTAACTTCGGTGTCGGTACCTTTAGCTTCTTCAACGGTAATAACGCCTTCTTTCTTCACCTTGCCCATAGCTTCGGCGATAAGCTTGCCGATGTTGCTGTCGTTGTTGGACGAAACCGTTGCCACCTGCTCAATTTTAGAAAGATCGTCACCAATGGCCTGGCTTTGCTTTTTAAGGTTTGCCACAACGGCCTCAACCGCCTTGTCGATACCACGCTTCAGGTCCATGGGGTTGGCGCCTGCAGTAACGTTCTTAATGCCTACGTTGATAATTGATTGTGCCAAAACGGTTGCCGTGGTGGTACCGTCACCGGCGTTGTCACCGGTTTTTGAGGCCACCTCCTTTACCATTTGCGCACCGATGTTGGCAAAGCGGTCTTCGAGTTCGATCTCCTTAGCTACGGTAACACCGTCCTTGGTTATCTGCGGGCCGCCGAACTTCTTTTCAATTACTACGTTACGACCTTTTGGGCCGAGGGTTACTTTTACGGCGTTTGCTAAAGCGTCCACGCCTACCTTAACCAGGTCGCGGGCTTCCATGTTGAATTTTATTTCTTTTGCCATTTTCTGAAAAATGTTTAATTGTTTTTTGCTAAAATGTTTAATCGTTTAACACCACGTTGTCATCTCAAGTTTGATTCGGAATATCCCGATTAGGAGATTGCGGGTCGAGCCTGCAATGACAGCAGGCGGCTTAAACCACCGCCAAAATATCAGATTGGCGTAGGATAAGGTAATCCTTTCCGTCAACTGTAAGTTCAGTGCCTGCGTATTTGCCGTATAGCACTTCATCGCCTGCTTTCACCTCCATAGGCTCGTCCTTTTTACCGCTGCCTACTGCGATTACTTTACCACGCTGTGGCTTTTCTTTAGCTGTGTCAGGGATAAATAGACCGCTCGCGGTCTTCTCTTCCGCCTCTTTCGGCTCAACGAGCACTCTGTCTTGTAAAGGTTTTACTGCCATAATAATTTGATTAAATAGTTAATATTTTTTTGGTTAGAGCAAGAAAAATAAAGAATGAACCTCAAATCAAGTCTACAAAATTCTATTTTTCTTTTTTCCATTATTACTCGCATCAATTATCGTGCCAATCGACAAAGGCAGCACTTTATAGTGACAAAATGGCATAAGTCGACAGCTGCAAGTCGACAATGCGTTGTCATATCAATTTACAATTTGCGATTGACGATTTACAATTTATTTACGCATGCGCTCATGGCAACATGGTGCAAGCTTGAGATACTTCGCTTCGTTCAGCAGGACAACGCATACCCACTGTCAATCATCAATAGTAAATCGTAAATAGCCGGAGTTGCTTCGCCAATAAACTTTCTAGTACCTAAACTCAATCATGAATTCATTTAGGTTTACCTCTTGTGGCAGCTGCAGCTTTTTGCGCAAGCGGTAGCGTGCAACCTCTACGCCGCGCACGGAGTTGCCCATGAGCTGGGCAATTTCTTTGGTGGACAGGTTGAGGCGCAGGTAGGCGCACAGCTGCAAATCGTGAGCGGTGAGCGTAGGTGTACGCTTTTTCAGGTTACGGAAGAATCTATCGTGTATGAGGTCAAAGTTGGATTGAAAAACTTTCCAGTCATCCTCGTAGGAAAGGTTTTTATTTATGATTCTGAGGATGCTCTTAATGTTCTTTGCGCTGTCCTCTTTTTGAAGCTCTTTCTTGAGCTCCAGTAGAACATTTTTCTTTTGAATGATAGCCATAGTGGTGCTGGCCAACTCCTTACTCTTATAAAGGACTTCGGATTCCAGCTTCTCATTTTTGAGTTTGGTAATTTTTTGCTCTTTTTGCTCCAGCTCGTCCAGCCGCTTTTTTTCCTCCTGCTCACGTATTTTTTTCTGATGCTTTTCCAGCTGCACGTTCCATAGTCTGTAGGCCAATGCCAGCGCCAGCGCTACAAGAAGTACGTATATGAAGTAAGCGGTTGTGGTTACATACCAGGCCGGTTTGATTACAAAGTGGTATTGTGCTTGCGCGAGCGTTTGTCCATTCATTCCCACTGCCTTTACTTCGAAGGTGTATTTTCTTGAGGGTAGACGGGAGTATTCTTTTTCAAAGTTTTCGTTGGATACCACCCATTCATTATCAATACCTTCAAGCCTGTAGTATAGCTTGGCATTGTCGGCGGAATAGGTTGGGTAGGCAAAGAAAAACTTAAGATTGTTTTGTTTTGCGGAGAGCTGTACCTGCTGCGAATTGATTGGCAGGAGGCTCAGATGCCCATTGCCTGCTTCAATCCGGACTTGCCTTAGCACAATTTGAGCAGGCTTTACCGACATTGGTTTGTTTTGGTTGCTCAGCGTGCTGAAGCCACTGGTAAGCCCAATGAATGCCCGGCCTTGGGGGCTGGTGTAAACGCTCTCGTTCTTTGTTACGATTTGATTTTTTAGCGTCCTGTGTGGAATCTGCCGTAGTACTTCGGCCTTGGCAGGTTCATCAATTAAAATGAGCGCCAGCTCATTTTGACGGGCAAACCAGTAGCGGTTATGCAGGCCGGGAATAATCTTGTGCGCATCGTTGAACTTACCTAAGGCATTGTTGAGCTTATCATAGAGAATCACGGAGTCTTGCATGTCGTTGTAGGTAAATAGCTGTTGTCCCGTAGTCATTACAATGCGGCTGTTGATTTTAGCTATGCCGATGTGCTCGGCGCTTTTTCCGCCAATATGGCTGTAGCGCGTAATTTTCTCAATATGAGTTTGCTCTCTGTTGAGACGTATTTTGAAAAATCCTTTTTCTAAATGTGCTACCCAAATGTTGCCCAGGTGGTCTACCTCCAGATGGTTCAGCGGCTCAATAAAATCCGGTATGGTGTGGCTATACTGCCAGGTGCCATGTTGGTTTTTATAAATCACCAGCTTTGTATAGGTGCTCTGTATCAGGGTGTTGGCATTAATTGCCCGCAAGCAGTAGCCTCCGTTGACGTTGGATATGAGGGTGGCTTTACTACCTTCTATTCTGAAGGTGCCGGTGTTGTGTCCGCAGAGTAGCTGCCCGTCCCATACGGATAAATCCCATACCTGACCATGTGTTCCGGGAATTATGGTAAAAGGTCCATCGCCGTTGGCTTGGCTGCAAAATAATCCTTTGTTGGTTCCTAAGTATAGCCTGTTATTGTGCTTTGTAATGGCGTAAACAGCCTCAATGTTATCGTAGGTTCCCAGGTAAAAGCGTAAGGCGGAGTTGATTTCTACGTGGTCTATGCCGTTGTCCAGCGCCAGCCAGATGTTATGCTCGTGGTCGCTGCACAAGCCCAGTACGGTGTTGTTTTGCAGTCCGTTTAGTTTATGGAGATGCCAGAGCAGCTTGCCCTTTTGATTTATGGCAACTACGCCATCAAGCAGGGTCCCGAATATGTAAATGGAATCGCTTAGAATCAGCCCACGGTTTATTTCGGCATGCCGAAACAGCTCATCGGCTTCGGTGGCAAAGCGGCTGTAGGTATGCCCGTTGTACAGGTATAGGCCTTTATTCTGCGTTGCTATAAGTAAGCTGTTGCTTCCGAAGGGGAGCAGGGCGCTTGCACGATACTGTCCGCCGCCGGGTAACGTTTCCGGCGCCTCGTTGTTGAATACGCAGATGCCATTGTCTGTGGTTGCCGCGTAAAGTTTTCCGTGTATTTCATTGAGCGCCAAGCACACTGACGGGAATGTTCCTGCGTTTATAGTCCCATTATGGTAGGCAAAAAAGGAGGTAAAGGAGCGGAAGTAAACGGTATTGTTGAAGAAGGCAATAGACCAAATCTCATCGTTATGCAATGAATATCCTGAAAGAGAATCACTTAGCGAGTAGTATAGCAGCTCGCCGTAGGAGTTGCGCTGCCAGTAGCCAAACTCCTCGAATGCCCCGCAGAATATGCGGTTGGACTCGGTATGGTACGCAACGGTACGTGTACCGCGCTGTCCGGGGAGTTCATGCAGAAGCCATCTTGCGCCATCAAACTCCAGCATACCGCTGCTGTTGGCGAAGTACATAATGCCCTGCCCATCTTGCGTTGCTGCCCAGTTCTGTACGGAGGCTTGATGTACGACATCCGTGTAATTTGTTACACTTGGATTGCCTGTAAAACCGTGGACTTTTGCAGCTAAAATTACAACAAGTGTAACTGTAAATATCACTTTTACAGTAAGTTGTATCTTGCGGATATTTCTCATTTAATAACGGTTAACCGCACAAAAGTAATTCTTTTTATAAGAGCGCCTGCAAAGTTGCCTTTAAAAATGACATGCGATCGGGAATATTGAGCTTGTATCATTAAGAAAATGCGATAAATGACCTTAACAGAGCTTTGAGGCCAGCTTGCTGAATTTTGCCCGGATAATCCGTAAATTTTGACATAATCATCTAATTAATAAAAAGTTAACTCAAATTTCCCTTGCTGTGATGGTTGAAAGGATCTTTAGTTGATTTTGACACTTTTTGATATATTCCATCAAAAATAATTAATACGCTAATAATCAACATGATAATAGTGTAATATTTCGCAAATGACGTATTGAAATTGTATTAAATTTTATGGTTGATGTAGTCGTATGAATGTATATTTTTTGGAAAAAGTGCGGGTAAACATCACTTTTGTAAACAAAAAGTTTCTAAAAGCGGTAACTTTATATTTAACCTAAACGATATGTTGAGCACTAATTCCCTGTGTAAGGATTCTGGGAACAATATCGGAAGCTTGATGAGGATTGACTTTGGCACGAAACTTGCAGCGCGCGCGCGCGGGGTTTACGTATAATACTGATATTTGCTGAAATATCGGCAAAACGCTTCAGATTTTACTCCGTTACGGATATACCTATAATTTAAGGTGTACCCGTAGCGGTTTTTTTATTTACTAATTCCCAAAAAAAAGCAAAACAGATGTTTCAAAAGCAAACAACAACCAAAAGAGGTAAAGGGTTGGCTGTGCTGGCGGCCTTACTGCTATTTACAGGTGTAACGGCCTTTGCGCAGGGGGGTGCGACGATATCGGGTAAGGTAGTTGATAAAAGCGGGGAAGGAATACCCGGAGCCATTGTAAAAGTAGAGGGCGCCAATACCTTCGTTCTTACCGAGGCCGATGGAGCATTTTCCATTGTGGTTGGGCCAAACGGTCAGCTGTCATTCTCATCAATGGGGTACGTACCTCAAGTGCTGCCGGCCTCCGGCGCCAACATGGTGGTGCAGCTGGAAGACGATGCGTTTCTGTTGGAAGAAACCGTAATTGTGGGCTATGGCTCGCAAAAGGCAAAAGACCTCACAGCGCCCATCACGGTGGTTAAGGGGACGGAGCTTAGCAAGCAGGCCACCACCAACGCTGCGCAGGCGCTGCAAGGTAAAATTGCTGGAGTTCAGGTAATTAACGGTGGCGCACCGGGCGCCGGAGCCACCGTGCGCATCCGTGGCGTAGGCTCCATTGGCGACTACGCCAAGCCGCTCTACGTGGTGGATGGCGTGTTTGTGGACAACATTGACTTTCTCAGCAGCAACGACGTGGAGAGCATGAGCGTGCTGAAGGACGCCTCAGCCTCGGCCATATACGGCGTGAGGGCGGCCAATGGCGTAGTGATTGTGACCACCAAGTCGGGAAAGCGCGGCGATGGCGGAGCTGTCGTAACCTACGAGGGCTACGTGGGCTTGCAGGTGCCGACTAACCTCATGAAGATGGCCAACACCGGGCAGTACGTAACCCTGATGAACGAGGCCAACGTCAACACCATAGGTTACGTTCCCAAAGATGTATCGAGCTATAACGGCGCTAATACCGACTGGTACGACGCCATACTGCACAGCGCCATGATGACCAGCCACAGCCTTGACGTAACGGGCGGAAGCGAAAAATCTACCTACTCGCTGGGCTTGAACTACCTCTACCAGGATGGCATTCTGAACCTGAGCAACGACTACAACCGCTACAACATTCGTGCCCGCGGCGACTATCAGGTTTCCAAGTACGTAAAGGCGGGCGCCTCGTTTATGGCCTCGCGCTACGTGCATAACAAGCCGGGCGAAGACGCCTTTCATCAGGCCTACATCAATCCGCCTACCTACAACGTGTACGACGACAGCAACGCCGCAGCCTACCCCGTAAGGTTTGGCTCGCCGCAGCAGGTCGGTCTGGGCAACGAGTACGCCAACCCTTACGCTAAGGGCTACTACTACGATGTTCGCGAGGATGGCTACCACATTCTTCCCACGGTTTTTTTGGAAGCTAAGCTGTTGGACAACCGGCTTACCTTCAAAACGCAGTACAATCAGGATTTGGTGTTTTTTAATACGCGCGACTACCAGCAAGAATTCTTTGTGGGCGGTGCGCACGGACGCTCCGTATCAAAGTTGAGCAAGCAGAGCAACACCGAAACCAAGCAGCTGTTTGACAACACGCTCACCTTTGCCGATGCTGCGGGTAAGCACAGCTACAGCTTGTTGGGCGGCATGTCCGTGAGGCAGGAAGAGAAATACTGGATAAAGGGGCTGGCCAACAATGTTCCCGGCGGCGGAGACAACGAGAAGTACATCAAAAACGGCTCATCGAGCGGTCGTGATGCGGATGATAGCGGCGAAAAGCACAGGGGCATGTCCTACTTCATGCGCAGCTCGTACAGCTACGATGGAAAGTACCTGGCTACGCTGACGTTTCGTGCCGACGGCAGCTCTAAATTTCAGGAAAAATGGGGCTACTTCCCCTCGGTAGGCCTGGGCTGGGTGGTATCGGATGAAGGCTTTGCGAAAGACCAGCAGCTGTTCGACTTTTTGAAGCTCCGTGCCAGCTGGGGGATGCTGGGAAACGATAACGTACCGGCCAACGCGAGCCAAATTCTGGGCAAGTCAGAGGCTAAAACCTCCGGCATATTCGGCGACAGGGTGGTGGACGGCGTGGGCGCTCAAACCGTGATGCAGAACTATGTGAAGTGGGAGGTGGTAAACGAGTTTGACGTGGGCGTAGAGTTTGCCTTTCTCAAGCATCGCCTCACGGGGTCGCTGGATTTCTACCGGCGAGAAACGGACAACGTAGTGTTTAGTGCGCCCGTAGCCAGCGGTGGCGGCGTATCCGAGCTGCTGGGCAACAACGGCACGGTGCGGAACATGGGCGTGGAGTTTTTTATGGAGTGGCGCAACCAAATCAGCGCCGACCTGAGCTACTCCGTGAGCGCCAACCTGACCTACCTCAACAACCAGGTAACCGAAGTGCTGAACAGACCTGACGGCAAAGTGCCGGGCAAGGAAGTGAACGGCGCCACCGCCACCTACGCCGTAGTGGGCAAGCCCATTGGCTCGTTCTACGGCTACAAGGTGGAGGGCGTGTACCAAACCCGAAAAGAGCTCTTGGACGCTCCTCCGGGCAGAGAGCTGGGCGACTTCATACTTAGCGAGGACATAGTGTACCTCGGCAGCCCCATACCCTGGCTGATGGGCGGTATAGATTTTGGGCTTACCTACAAGGGCTGGGACTTCTCGCTGGCGCTGCAAGGCCAGCTTGGCAACAAGGTGCTCAACCAAAAGCGCATGCAGAGGGGCACGTTCCCCGATGCCAACTACGACTTGGATTTTTACAACAACCGCTGGACGAAGGACAACCCCAGCAGCGACTACCCCTCGGCCGCTGCCCTGCAAAAGAGCGCCATGCTGAAGCCTAACTCATTCTTTGTGGAGGACGCCTCCTACATCCGGATCTCAAATGTGCAGCTGGGCTACACCATAGCCCGCTCGGCCGCCTCTGTGCTGCCCGAGTGCAGGGTGTACCTGCTGGCGCAGCGTCCGCTCACCCTGTTCGGGTACAACGGATTTACCCCCGAGGTTGCGGGCGCTCCCAACGAGTCGGGCATCGATACCAAAACCTACCCCATGCAGTCCGTGTACAGCCTGGGAGTAAACATCAAATTTTAACCTGCCAGCTAAATTGTGAATCGGCAAATTATAAAACATAATGAAAAGAGTAGCCATATACAACTTCTGCCTCCTGCTGATGCTTACGGCAGGATGCTCGGACTTCCTGACGTTTCCGCAGGAAAGTGAAGTGCCTACCAGTAGCCTCGACTACACCAAAAAGGAGAACATGTTTGCCCCGGTGAGCAACGCCTACGCCTCCCTGCGCAAGGATGATGCGCACGGATTTGCCTACATAGGGCTGTGCGAAATCGTGAGCGACGACGCCGATAAGGGCAGCTCTCCCACCGACGGCTCCGGCATGATTGAGCTGGACGCATACTCCTACGGCGCTGCCAACACCCACATTAACAGCTACTGGACGGGGCTGTTCGACATTGTAAGCGCCGCCAACAACGCCATGCACACGCTGCCCAACTTTTTGCCCATCATAAAAGACGAAACCGGCATGCGTGAGTACAGCGGCTTGGTAGCCGAAAGCCGCTTCCTGCGTGCCTACGCCTACTTTTGCCTGGTGCGCACCTTTGGCGGGGTACCCCTTATCAGCTCGCTGCAAACGGCGGCTGAACTCAACAGTCAACCCCGTGCTCCGCAGGATTCGGTGTACGCTTTCATACATCGCGATTTGACGGCCGCTGTGCAGGACTTGCCCGAATCGTACACCAGGGAGTGGGCAGGGCGTGTAACCCGCTATGCCGCCATGGCGCTCAAGGCAAAGGTATTCCTGTACCAGCGGCAGTGGGATTCGGTAGCCTACTATACCGACAAAGTAATTGCCAGCGGACGCTTTGACCTGCACCCGGACTTTTACCGCATGTTCCGGATAGACGAGGAAAACTGTGAGGAGTCGCTCTTTGAGTTGCAGAGCACCTCGCTGGGGCAGGTAGACGGCTCGCGCGACATTGGCCTGGAGTATGCCTACGTACAGGGTCCTCGTGGCAACTTGCCGGGCAACATGCAGGGCTGGGGCTTTAAGGTGCCCAGTCAGGCGCTGATAAGCTTCCTTGAGGGCAGGGAAGAAGCCGACCGCATCAAGGCCACCATCATGGTGCGGGGTACGGTAACGCCCGAGGGCGACAGCATCATACGCACCTGCGCCAACCCCTACTACAACATGAAGGCGTACACGCCCTCATCGTACAACAAGTGGTCGTACAACGCCTACGGTCTTGATCAGAACGTGCGCCTGTTGCGCTACGCCGAGGTGCTGCTCATACACGCCGAGGCGCTGGCCAGCGGGGCTACCGCGGCCGTGAGCATGTCGTTGGACGAGGCCATGAACAAGGTGCGCCGCAGGGTACACCTGACCGAAAGAAACGGCTATACAATCAACGACATATACGATGAGCGCCGTGCTGAGCTGGCAATGGAGGAAAACCGCTTCTTTGATCTCGTACGCACCGGTCGTGCCGAGTCTGTGCTTGGCCCCAAGGGTTACACCGCAAAAAATACGCTGTTTCCCATTCCGCAACGCCAGATGGAGCTCAACCCCAGCTTGGTGCAAAATCCGGGGTATTAGTTAAAATATTGATAATAAACAGTTTAAGCATTCAGTTTTAGTGTCTCACAAATCAAAATAATTATTAACCAACCTAAATTTTAACAGCTATGAAAAAACAATTCAAGTGGCTCTACGTAGCCGCACTTGCAATCGGCGTAGCAGCATTTACTGCCTGTGACGACGATGACAACAACAACAACGGTAATGGGGGTGAGCTGACGGGTCCCGATGCTATTGCCGCCGAGAACCTGATGGCCCACTGGGCATTTGACGATACGCCAAACGACCAGAAAGGGCGCCAGGGAACTGCTGTGGGCAGCGTTACCTACGTTAAGGGACAAAGGGGCAAGGCCTACCAGGGCGCCGAAGCCTCGTACATCAGATTCCCTTACTCGGCCAACGACAACCTCTCGCAGGTAACGGCGTACACCATTGCCTTTTGGGTAAGATTTGTGGAGCGTGCCGGCGCCGATGGCATCTTCTCGCTGAGCGGCGGCGAGGTAATTACCACCGATGGTGTTGCCTCTGCGCCTGCCGACCACTGGGCTGCAGGTTTGCAAATCTATCAGGATGGAGCAAAAGATTCCCTCACGCTCAGAACCACGGGCAACAGGAATGAGTTTGGCCTCCTTTGGGACCCCGCTGGAAAATCCCCTATGAATGTAGGTAGCAGCTGGTACCACTTCATGGTAACCTATGACAACGCTACCTCCACCAAGAGTCACTACGTCAACGGAAAGAAGTGCGCTGAGGTGGCTAACATTGTTCAGGTGCAGAAAAATCCGGAAACCGGTCTTCCGGCCGTAGAGGTTCCGCTAGGCGATTTAAAAATGCACTTGCGTGAAGTCGGCAAGGAGAACGTTGGCGTTATCGGCTCTTGGGCTAACCGCGTGCTAAGCTACGATTTGCAAGATTGGCAAAATACCTTCCGTGGCCAGCTGGATGAGCTGCGTGTCTACAACCGTGCGCTGACTGATACGGAGGTTAAGGCGCTGTACGAGGCAGAATTTATGGCGGTGGAGGACTAGCAGCGGAGATATTCAAGTCGGATTATTTAGAGTCCCTAAAATAGTTGAGGTTGTTTTGGGGACTCTTTTTTACTGTAAAATTTATGGCAAGCCTAAGCAAAGTGGCTTCAAAAAAAATAAACCATATCCTGACCACCCTTGCGCTGGCGCTCTGCCTGTGCGCATGTGGCGAAGAGGATCGCATCAACACGCCAACGCCTGCGGTTAACCTGCGCCCGGATAGCGTGTTTATCAACGGCGCCCACGTGGCCTCGGGTGCGGCTATTGGCAATCTGCCGTTAGCGCCCGTTAGCGTGCGCATCAAGTTCAACGCTGCCGTAAATGTCGACAGCATGAACAAATCGTACATTTACTTCAGCGGTCGGGCTGAGCAAAATTACACCTACGCAGGCGATAGCAAGGATGCTACCGTGCTGCATATTACAACAGAGGCTGCGCTCGCCTCTTCCTTTGAGCGCTGGCAACTCCACATTTCCGAGGGCAGGTACTTGGGCGGCAAGGTAAAAATGTCCTACGAGTGCACCTTGATTGCCGATGCAAAAGCGGAGCCTGTTTTTCCTCAAATTAGCAACGACTCGCTCTTGACGCTGGTACAGCATCAGACGTTTAAATACTTTTGGGATTACGCGCATCCCGCATCAGGTCTGGCGCGTGAACGGTCGAATTCCGGCAACACGGTAACCGCCGGAGGCAGTGGTTTTGGTTTTATGGCCATACTGATCGGTATAAAACGTGGTTTTATAACCCGTCAGGAGGGGTTAGAGAGATTTACCAAAATCGTAGACTTTTTGAGCGCCTCCACAACAGAAAAATTTCATGGGGCTTTTCCTCACTGGATGAACGGGCAAACAGGTAAAGCAATCGCTTTCAGCGCCAACGACAATGGAGGCGATTTGGTTGAGACCGCATTCCTGATGCAGGGATTACTTGCTGTAAATGAGTACTTTAAAAACGGAACTTCGACAGAGGAAATCGCGCTTTGCGCTGGCATTCAAACTTTGTGGAAAAACGTAGAGTGGGATTGGTATCGCCAAGGCGGACAAAATGTGCTGTACTGGCACTGGAGTCCGGACAAGGGTTGGGCAATGAACATGAAAATACAGGGCTGGAATGAGTGCTTGATTGCTTATGTGCTGGCGGCAGCATCGCCCACGCATTCTGTTCCTAAGGAGGTATATGATCAGGGTTGGGCACGCAACGGCAATATGCGCAACGGCAACGAGTACCACGGTGTAACCTTGCCTTTGGGTGGGGCATACGGCGGCCCCATGTTCTTTGCACACTACTCATTTTTGGGCTTGAACCCTGCCAAAATCAGCGACCGGTATGCCGACTATTGGGGGCAAAACGTGGCACATGCCAGAATCAACCACAGCTACTGCGCTGCAAATCCCAAAGGATATGTTGGCTATAGCGCTGAGTGTTGGGGTCTGACAGCCAGCGATATACCTAATGGATATGCGGCCGGCTCGCCCACCAACGACAGAGGAACCATTGCGCCGACAGCATCGCTATCGTCATTCCCCTACACGCCGGAAGAGAGCCTGGCTGCGCTTCGATTTTTTTACTATAAAATCGGAGATAAGCTATGGAAAGAGTACGGGTTTAAGGATGCATTCAGCCTTACGCAAGGCTGGTATGCCTCTGATTTTTTGGCTATAGATCAAGGTCCTATTGTAGTAATGATAGAGAATTACCGTACCGGTTTTGTGTGGGATTTATTCATGCAAAATGCAGATGTGCAAAGCGGGTTAACGAAGTTGGGATTTACGATAAAATAATGTATATTGCTGATGTTGTTTTTGAACCTAAAAAAATATAAAGATATGAGACGGGGAATTTTTGCCGTGTGCTTGGCCCTATTGGTTTGCGCCTGTGGCAGCAAAAAATCTGCGGATGCAGAAATGGATAAGTTTGTGAAAAACCTGATGCGGAAAATGACCTTGGAGGAAAAAATAGGCCAGCTGAATTTACTTTCGGTAGGGTTTGATGTTACGGGCCCCATCCTAAGCCAGGGTGTTGAGGATAAAATAGAAAAAGGCCTGGTAGGAGGCGTTTTCAACACGTACACGCCTGATGCTGTGAAAAAGCTGCAGGATATTGCCATAACCAAAAGTCGCTTGAAAATTCCGCTCCTTTTTGGCTACGATGTTATACATGGACACAAAACCATTTTTCCTATACCGCTGGGCTTATCCGCTTCTTGGGATTTGGATTTGATAAATCGCACCGCAAAGGCGGCAGCAAGCGAGGCTTCGGCCGATGGTCTACACTGGACTTTTTCACCCATGGTAGATATTTCACGCGATCCTCGTTGGGGACGCGTTAGCGAAGGCTCCGGAGAAGATCCCTACTTGGGCTCCGAAGTAGCTAAAGCCATGGTGCGGGGTTACGAGCAAGATGGAATGAGCAATCCGGAAGCGGTGATGTCATGCGTAAAGCATTTTGCGCTATATGGAGCCTCTGAAGCCGGACGTGACTACAATACCACGGACATGAGCCGTCAGCGCATGTACAACGAATATTTTCCGCCCTATAAGGCCGCCGTTGACGCAGGTGCATCTACCGTAATGACCTCATTTAATGAAGTTGACGGCATACCTGCTACTGCAAATAAGTGGCTGATAGACAACATGTTGAGAAAAGAGTGGGGTTTTCAGGGCTTTGTGGTAACCGACTATACCGGAATAATGGAAATGGTGCAGCATGGCATGGGAAATAAGACAAAAGTCTCGGAGTTGGCCATCAATGCCGGAATTGATATGGATATGGTAAGCGAGTACTTCATTGACGAATTACCAGCTCTGGCGCCATCCGGTAAGGTCAAAATTGAGGCGATCGATGCTGCTTGCCGTCGCATTTTGGAGGCCAAATACAAGCTGGGTCTGTTTACCGACCCTTATCGTGGAGCCAGCGCAGAGCGTGCTGCAAAACAAATTATGAGCGCCGAAAAGTTGAGCTTGAGCAAAGAAGCAGCCATAAAAAGTATGGTGTTGTTGAAAAACGACAGGCAGGTACTTCCGCTTAATGCCGCTAAGAAAATTGCCTTCATTGGGCCGCTTGTAAAAAATCAGCGAGACCTTATCGGCAACTGGAGCGGAGCCGGAAGCTGGAAGCAGGCTGTCAGCCTTTGGGATGCGCTTGAAACCAGCTATGGTAAAGGTAAATTTTTGTATGCTAAGGGCTGCAACCTGGTTGATGATGAGGCTTTGCGCAACAAGCTAAATCCACACGGAGGCAGTATTATTCCCGATAGTAAAACACCTCAGCAGCTGATTTCGGAGGCGGTGCAAACAGCGCAGCAATCAGATGTTGTGGTGGCAGTTTTAGGCGAAAGTTTTGGTATGAGCGGCGAAGCGGCAAGCCGTAGCGGTATTGGGTTGCTCGATAACCAAAAAGAGCTGCTGAAGGCGCTGAAGAAAACCGGAAAACCGATTGTGCTGGTGCTAATGAACGGTCGTCCGCTGGTTTTGCAGTGGGAAAACGATAACCTTGATGCTATTCTCGAAACATGGTTTGCCGGTACGCAGGCAGGTCCGGCTATTGCAGAGGCGCTGTTTGGGGCGGCTAATCCAAGCGGAAAAGTTACCATGACATTTCCGCGCAACGTAGGGCAAATTCCTGTTTACTACAACCATAAGAACACAGGTCGTCCTTTTGACGCCACGCAAAAGTATACCACCAAATACTTGGATGTTCCCAATGAACCGCTGTATCCTTTTGGCTATGGACTCAGCTACACTACTTTCAAATACTCCAATGTTGCATTGACAGGCCAAATCTTAACCTCAAACGGCGCCATAGAGGCAAGCGTAAGCGTTTCTAACACAGGACAATATGCCGGAGAGGAGGTGGTGCAGTTCTACATTCGCGATTTGGCAGGTAGCGTTACGCGCCCCGTAAAAGAGCTCAAAGGGTTTGAGAAAATAATGCTTAACCCAGGCGAAAGTAAGGATGTGAAATTCACCATTACACCGGAAATGTTAGCCTTCTATAATGCAGACTTGCAGCTGGTTTCAGAGCCGGGGGAGTTTCATGTCTTTATAGGAGGAAGCTCTGCCACAGCTAACAAGGCGGAGTTTACGTTGAAGTAAAAATTTAGTCGTGGATATGAAGAAAATTACCCTGTCACTTATATGCATAACCTGCTGGTTGACCCTTGCGGCGCAGCCGTACAGCCAGTTTGCAACACCCCGTACGCTGGAGGCCGCGGGCTATCCAGCTCACGTTGACTTGCGCTGGGATAATCAGAAAAAGTTTACCTACGAAATATTTGCCTCTAAAGACGGTGGCAAAAAGTTTGTAAAGCGTGCAGAGACAGCGCAGAGTTACTACTACGATTTCGTAGAAGATTTTGTCGGTAAAGCTCCGGCAAAGCTGGTATACAGAGTTGTTCCGAAAGGAATGCCGGTAAGCTCCAAAGACGCCGGCAAGTTTGAAGTTAAGGTCGCTACGGTTGAGCGCACCGACGATGCTTTGTTAGATTTGGTTCAGCAGTATACCACCCGATATTTTACCGATTTTGCCTATCCGGGATGTAACTTGGCTCGGGAGCGTAGCAACGACACCCGTGAGGTAGTAACCACCGGCGGAACAGGTTTTGGGGTTATGGCGCTGGTGGCTGCCGCCGAGCGTGGGTATATTACACGAGAGCAATCAACCGGCTACATCAGCGGTATCGTTGAATTTTTGGATAAGGTAGAACGTTTTCACGGAGTTTGGGCGCACTGGTACGATGCCATTTCCGGCCAGCCCTTCAGCTTTAGCAAGTATGACGATGGCGGAGATTTAGTAGAAACGGCCTTCCTTGTACAAGGATTGCTTACCGCTCGCCAGTACTTTAAAAACGGCTCGGCAGCGGAGCGTAAGCTGTGCAACCGCATTACTAAAATGTGGGAGGAGGTAGAGTGGAGCTGGTACACACAGGGAACGGACTCCCTGTACTGGCACTGGAGCAAAAACCACGGATGGAAGATGAACCATCGAATAAAAGGCTATGACGAAACGCTTATAACCTACATCCTGGCGGCAGCCTCCCCGACCCATCCCATTGCGCCGTCTGTCTACCATAGCTGCTATCCTGCATCTACCTACTTCAAAAACGGGAAGGAGTATTTGGGCATAAAGCTCTCACTGGGTATGGATTACGGCGGCCCGCTGTTTTTCTGCCACTACTCCTTCCTGGGGCTTGATCCGAGAGGTCTGAATGACAGCTATGCCGATTATTTTGAGCGCAATCGGGCGCACACGCTTATTCATCGCGCCTACGCAGTTGCGAATCCATACAGGCATAAAGGGTATGGCGCCAGCTTTTGGGGCTTTACCTCATCAGATGATGCATTGACCGAGTATAGTTCGCATCATCCTAATACAGAAGCCGATAATGGGACGGTTTCACCTACGGCTGCCCTGTCATCATTGCCCTATGCACCTCAGGAGTGCATGGAGGTAGTGCGCAACCTATACTACAACATGGGCGCATCAACCCTGGGCCCATACGGCTTTTACGACGCTGTAAACCTTAACCTGCCACAAGGGCAACAGGTGGTACGCACCAACCTGGCCATTGATCAGGGCCCCATAGCCGTTATGGTTGAGAACTACCGGAGCGGCCTGCTATGGAAGCTGTTTATGCAAAACCCGGAAGTACACGAAGGCCTGAAAAGCTTAGGCTTCTACTACAAAGAAGACAGCCTTCGCTAACAACTAAATTACTATTTAGCAAGATGTTAAGGGCGGCGAAGCCGCCCTTAACATCTTTTTCCCCTCACGCCGCTCCGTCATTCCGACCGGAGCGTAGCGGAGTGGAGGAATCTCGTGCCCCTCGTCATTCCGACCAAGCCCGCGAGGTACGAGCGGGCGCGTGGAGGAACCGGAGCTCAGGGTGACAACGCACGATGCGCGTCATCCCAATCATAAATTATCAATCGTAAATGGTTGGCGTGGCTTCGCCCCCAGCTTTTTTGGTGACAGGCGCTACAAAAAATTGCGCCGCTACTCGTTTAGCTGGCAAATAATATGTAAATTTGTCATGCCGTATGGGTGCTTTACATCCTTCATACGAGTACAACTTTCTGTAAGTAAGAATAATACAGCCTCTACGCATGGATGTTTTACAAATAAAGCAACGCTTCGGCATCATTGGCAATGCTCCGGCGCTTAACCGCGCTTTGGATATTGCCTCTCAGGTTGCCGCAACGGACCTGTCGGTGCTGGTTACGGGCGAAAGCGGTACGGGTAAGGAGTTTTTTCCGCAAATCATTCACCGGTATAGCAACCGTAAGCATGGCCCTTACTTTGCCGTGAACTGTGGCGCTATTCCTGAGGGAACCATTGATTCGGAGCTGTTTGGTCACGAGAAAGGTTCGTTTACCAGCGCGCACGATACCCGTAAGGGTTACTTTGAGGTGGCGGACGGCGGTACGCTTTTTCTAGATGAAGTAGCGGAGCTTCCGCTATCCACGCAGGTGCGCCTGTTGCGTGTTTTGGAAACGGGTGAGTTTCTGAAGGTTGGCTCGTCTAAGGTGCAAAAAACCAGCGTGCGCATCATTGCCGCCACTAACGTAAACCTGCCGCAGGCGGTGCAAAACGGCAAGTTTCGTGAAGATTTGTACTACCGGCTCAATACGGTTCCCATTAGTATTCCGCCTTTGCGTGAGCGGGTGGAGGATATTTCGTTGCTTTTTAGGAAATTCGCAGCAGATTTTGCCGAGAAGTATAAAATGCCTGCGGTAACGCTTACTCCGGACGCCAGGCAAATGCTGGAGGGTTACGCTTTTCCCGGAAATATTCGCCAGCTGAAAAATATTACGGAGCAGATTTCGATTATTGAAGCGGAGCGTCAAATTACGGCGGCTACTTTGCGACAGTACCTGCCGCAGCCTCAGAATTTGCCCATGCTCTACCAGCAGAAGCCGCTACCGCAGGCGGGTGGCAAGCAGGCTGATTTTTCATCGGAGCGTGAAATTTTGTACAAGTTCCTGTTCGATATGAAAGGGGACATCAACGAGCTTAAGCGTCTTGTAAATATTATTATGCAGGGCGATGCGAGCCACTTCAACAGCGCCACTACCGTGAGCTCCTGCACTCCGGATGTAACCATAACGCAACCCGGACAAGGCTCTTCGATGCACCTTAAGCAGCCCGCTACCGATGAGCATGTGGTGGAGGCAAAGGAGGTTGAGGAGGAGCTGTTATCGTTGGATTTAAAAGAGCTGGAAATGATACGTAAAGCCCTTGAAAAACACCGCGGACGCCGTAAGAATGCCGCACAGGAGCTGGGCATATCTGAGCGCACCCTGTACCGGAAAATCAAGGAGTACCATTTGGATTAGTAGTATTTCAAAATTTTGACATTGCGTCAAGTTGAAAAAAGTTTTAGCCGAATATTTGCTTATAAGCCTGCTGCTACTTAGCGCCTGCAGCGTTAGGTATTCTTTTTCGGGAGCCTCTATCCCTATAGAGGCCAATACGTTTAGCGTGAAGCTATTCCAAAATATGGCGCCGGTGGTAGTGCCTTCGCTCAGCTCCACTTTCACTGAGGCGTTGAAGATGAAAATGCTGACGGGTACCAGGCTAAATCAAACGGACGAGGATAACGCCGACTTAAGCTTTGAGGGAGAAATTACGGGGTACAGCATTGCCCCTAAGGCCATTACGGCGGACGAAGTGGCCAAACAAAACCGCCTGACAATTACGGTGCGGGTTAAGTTTGAAAACAGGGTAGACCCAAAGCAGAACTACGATAAATCTTTCTCGCAATACGACGATTACAACAGTGAGGTGAATTTTGCATCTGTTGAAACGGGCTTGATTGACAATATTACTCAAAATCTTGTTGAAGATATATTCAACGCCGCCGTTGCCAACTGGTAGGCGTTGTTTGAACAGTAGGCTGAAAATCCGGATATTTTATTATGACTTCCGCCGAGCTTGTACATATAGCGCAACCTGAGGTTGAAATCACCGCCAAGCAGCTGCAGGCTGTAGAGGAGCTGGTGGATAGCTGCCCCTGGTTTGCCTACGCTCAGCTGGTGCTGCTCAAGGCCATGAGGCAGAACGATCATCCGTTTTTTGACACCCGGCTCGCCTACGCATCCATGTATGCTACAGACAGATACCTGTTGGAAAAGTATTTGCAGAGCGTAAGGCCAAACAGGAAGCCGGATGATTTTACGGCTCCGGCATCAGAGGAGTTGGATGTAAACGACGGATTTGAGGTTATAGCTGCTGATGAATTTACCGATACTTTGCCTATTTTAGCTGACGAAGTAGTGGTAAGCGAGCCCACGACTACAGCGCCCCTAAAAAACAAGGCTACGCATATAAACCTCATTGACAAGTTTATACAGGAAGATCCGCGCCTGAGTTCCGCTCGTCCGGAGCTGGCCGGAGTAGACCTTTCCACGCCCTTCCACCAGCTTCCCGACGATGCCATATCCGAAACCCTGGCTACTATATACGTTTCGCAGGGGCTTGTGGAGGAGGCAAAGCAGGTTTATAGCAAATTAAGTTTGCTTTATCCGGAAAAAAAAGCTTACTTTGCAACCCTATTTGCTAACGTCCAAAAGGCTCAAAGAGACAAAAAATAACACACAAAGATTATAAACGTTATGTACTACTTAATTACAGCATTAATTCTGGTTGCCAGCATCCTTCTCATCCTGGTGGTATTGGTACAAAATTCAAAAGGAGGCGGTTTGGCCGCCAACTTTGCCGGAAATACTCAAACCATGGGCGTACGCCGCACCGCCGATTTTTTGGAAAAGTCAACCTGGTTTCTGGCTTGCACGGTATTGGCCCTTTGCCTGGTGGCCACTTTTGCCATGCATACAGGAGGCGCTGACGTAGAAAAATCTGCCATTAAGAATCAGGTTGAAAATACGGCCGATCCGGCAGCGTTGCCATTCTCTGATGACGACGAGTAAGCCGTTCTGCGTTACATCTAAAAGGCTGTCGGAGTTCGCTCCCGACAGCCTTTTTTCTTTACCCCCGTTGTAAGCACGAACCGGCGCGTTGACGTATGAAAGGGGGTTGATGGCGGCTCCGCCACCCTCTCCGTATGTAAGTAAATTTCCTTCCGTATGTAAATTTATTTCTTCCCGTATGTAAATAAAAGGGCGCGCCCCGAAACCATAATTTATTGACAAACAGGAAGTTAATGAAGGTTAACTTACCGGTTGCCGCCATCGGTGAGGCCGTAGGCGTTAAGCCTGCCGACGGTTTGGGCAAGCTCCTCCTCGGTGTAGCTTTCGTGAACGCTGAGAACGGGAAAGCCGCCCGCCCTGAGGGCGTCGGTGGAAAAACCCTCGGCGCCCCAATCCTGCTGGAATGCCACCGTTGCCTCGTACAGGGCACGGGCTTCGGTCTGGCTGATGCCGGGGTTGTACTTGACTATGGCCTCAACCAGCCCGTCTTCGGTGTAGAGGCGGGCAATGGGCTCCTGCGGAGTTCGGCTGCGGCGAGCGGTGAGGACTAAGGCCCTGAGGGCGCTGACGGGAAAGCTTTCTTTGCCCCAATCCTGCTGCAATGCTATCGTTGCCTTAAGCAGCTCACGGGCTTCGGCTTTGCTGATGCCGGCGTTGTACTCGACTATGGCCTCGATCAGCTCGTCTTGGGTGTAGCTTTCCCGGATGCAGCGGTCGGGGATGCCCAGCGCCTTAAGGACGTCGACGGAAAAGCCCCCGATGTCCCAGTCCGGCTGTAATGCTGCCGTTGCTTCATGCAGGGCAAAAGTCGTTGCTGTTTTTTTCATAATGGTCAATAGTCGTAAGTCGCTTTTTTGTGCTCGTAGCTGCCCCAACTCCTGAGCAATATGTATGGTGAACGCGTAGAACCGTACTCCGGGAAAAGAAAAAGCGCGGAGTTGCAAACTTACTCTCCTTAGAGGTACCTCCAAGCACCCACAGCAAAAAATAAGTACAACCTCGCGCCACGCAAAAGCATGGACGTGAGTTTGCTTCTTATTCTTTTTGCTATTTGAAAATTGGAGGTTTTCTAAGAAAAGAATAAAAGCTAACGCTTTTTCTAGTATGTATGTCTACAAAGAATGTTTTTATAGAATCGTTTAAAGCTTGTTTAACTGTTGTTGTGCTCTGCGCTGCTGAAGCGCTTTCCCCGCTGCCGATTCTACCAATCAACGGTTCAACCCTTCAACCTGTACTGCAAATATAGCCATTTTTATTTTGCCCCAAAAAAGTATTTACCGGCATCGGTGCGTATTGCCCTGCTAAGCGAAGTCAAGTGGGGCGGAATAACGGGAGTAAGAGGTTCCTCCACTCCGCTTCGCGGCGCCTGCCCCGAGCGAAGTCGAGGGGGCGGAATAACGGGGGTAAGAGGTTCCTCCACTCCGCTTCGCAGCGCCTGCCCTGAGCGACGTCAAGTGGGGTGGAATAACGGGGGTAAGAGGTACCTCCACTCCGCTACGCTCCGGTCGGACTGACAGGGCGGCGGTGAGGAAAAGGTGGTGTTTGGCGGCGGCTATGCCGCCGCCCAACACCACCACACCCATAGCGGCGCCGTCATTCCGACCAAGTCCGCGAGGTACGAGCGGGCGCGTGGAGGAATCTCTACTGGCATGAGATGCTTCGCTTTGCTCAGCAGGACAACGCGTGCGCGCTGCCGACTGTTTTTAGCTGTCTGCTCTGCTCCAACTCCTGAGCAATATGTATGGTGAACGCGTATAACCGTACTCCGGGAAAAGAAAAAGCGCGGAGTTGCAAACTTATTCTTGATTGAGGTACCACCAAGCACCCACAGCAAAAAATAAGTACAACCTCGCGCCACGCAAAAGCATGGACAAGAGGTTCCTCCACTCCGCTTCGCTCCGGTCGGAATGACAGGGCGGCGGTGAGGAAAGGGTGGTGTTTGGCGGCGGCTATGCCGCCGCCAAACACCACCACACCAATAGCGGCGCCGTCATTCCGACCAAGCCTGCGAGGTACGAGCGGGCGCGTGGAGGAATCTCTACTGGCATGAGATGCTTCGCTTTGCTCAGCAGGACAACGCGCACGCGCTGCCGACTGTTTTTAGCTGTCTGCTCTGCCCGGACCTAAACGCGGCTACGGAAAAAATCATGGCATTTTGTGTGAGGGCAATGCGCGGTCTTTGCTGCGGGCTACTTTTTTACCTCAACGGTTTCGTAGCCTTCAATAATGTCGCCCTCCTTAATATCGTTGAAGCTGGCAATGTTCAAGCCGCACTCAAAGCCGGAGCCCACCTCCTTAACGTCATCCTTGAAGCGCTTGAGCGAACCGAGCTCTCCGGTGTAAACCACAATGCCGTCACGAATTACGCGTACCTTGGCGCTGCGGCTTATCTTACCTTCTCGTACGATACATCCGGCTACCGAACCAACCTTGGTTATGCGGAATACTTGCAGGATTTCCACGGTGCAAATCACCTGCTCCTTGTACTCCGGAGCGTGCATGCCTGCAATGGCGTCCTGGATTTCGTTAATGGCGTCGTAAATGATGGAGTAGGTACGGATTTCGATTTCTTCCTGCTCTGCCAGCTTGCGTGTACTTGCCGACGGCCGCACCTGGAAGCCGATAATAATAGCTTCGGATGCCGCTGCCAGCTGCACGTCGCTTTCGGAAATAGTGCCTACCGCTTTGTGAATTACGCTTACGTGAACCTGCTCGGTTGAAAGCTTGATAAGCGAGTCTGTCAAAGCTTCTACCGAACCATCCACGTCAGCCTTTACGATAATGTTCAGTTCTTTGAAGTTTCCAATGGCTATGCGGCGGCCAATTTCATCAAGTGTGATGTGCTTTTGCGTACGCAAACCTTGCATACGAATGAGCTGCTCGCGCTTGTTGGCAATGTCGCGCGCCTCCCGCTCATCGGCCATTATGTTGAAGCTTTCACCTGCTGTTGGAGCGCCGTTCAACCCTAATATTTCTACAGGCATTGATGGCCCGGCCGTTTCAATTTTTTTACCGCGCTCGTTGTACATAGCCTTTACACGGCCTGAGTACTGGCCGGACAGTATTGCATCTCCCGTATGCAGCGTACCGGTTTGCACGAGCATACGCGATACGTATCCGCGTCCCTTATCCAACAGCGATTCTATAATAGTGCCTTGAGCTTTCCTGCTGGGGTTTGCTTTTAGTTCGAGCATGTCTGTCTCCAACAAGACTTTCTCAAGCAGCTTATCAATATTCATGCCTTTCTTAGCGGCAATTTCCTGCACCTGATATTTACCACCCCAGTCTTCAACCAGGTAGTTCATAGCGGACAGCTGCTCACGAATTTTATCAGGGTTTGCACCGGGTTTGTCAATTTTATTGATGGCAAAAATCATAGGTACACCGGCTGCAACAGCGTGGTTGATAGCCTCTACTGTTTGGGGCATCACGCTATCGTCGGCAGCGATAATGATAACGGCCAAGTCTGTAATCTTAGCGCCGCGGGCGCGCATGGCGGTAAACGCTTCGTGACCGGGAGTATCCAAGAAGGTAATCATGCGTCCGTTCGCCAGCTCTACGTGGTAAGCTCCAATGTGCTGGGTTATGCCTCCGGCTTCACCCGCAATAACGTTGGTGTTACGAATGCTGTCCAACAAAGAGGTCTTACCGTGGTCAACGTGACCCATAACAGTAACGATTGGCGCACGTGGCTGTAAATCTTCCGGTTTATCCTCCTCTTCTGTGATTACGTTTTGAGTGTCGGCGGTAACGAATTCTACCTTATGACCAAAGTTTTCGGCAATCAGCACAATAGCTTCAGCATCCAAACGCTGGTTGATAGATACCATAAGGCCGAGGTTCATACAAGCGCCAATAACCTCATTGACAGATATGTCCATCATCTTAGCGAGATCGTTAGCGGTAACGAATTCAGTCAGCTGAAGGGTTTCCTTGTTTACGGCTTCCTGCTCGGCTTCGGCCTGCATACGCTCGTTTATTGCATCACGCTTATCTCTACGGTATTTTGAAGATTTGGTCTTGGCTCCCTTTTCCATCATTTTGGCCAGGGTGTCCCTGATACTCTTGTCAACATCCTCCACGTTTACAGCCTGGCGAAATTTAGCGCTTTTGCCACCCTTTTCACGCTTTTTGCTTCCATCATGCTGTTGCTGCTTGGCAACTTCCTTTCCTTCTTTAGCAATATTTACAGCGCCGCTCTTAATACGCTTGCGTTTACCTCTGCGGTTGTCGTCATTGCTGCCGGTTTTTTTAGCCGCAAATTGATCTAAATCAATCTTGCCAACAACAGTTGGACCTGAAAGTTTTTCTGTTGCAGTTGGAATAAATTCTACTTCACGTTTTTCCGGTACGGCAGGAGCTTCGCTTTCCGGCTCTTTAGGTTGTGGCGCTTCTGGCGCCTTTGGTTGAATAGCTTGCTTTGCAGCTGCTTCAACCTTTTGCTTGGGCTTTTCAGGCTTTTTCTTACCCTTCACCTCGGGGGAGGTCAAGTCAATCTTACCGATAATTTTTACCTCTGCCTTTTCTGTTTCAACCTTTATAGTTTCAGGCTCCGGAGCTGCTTCCTCCTTTTTCTTCTTTTTGGGCTTTTCCTTATTCAGCTGCAATATCTCGGCAGCTTCCTCCTTCATCTTTTTCTGCTTAGCCTCTTTCTCCTCGGCGGCAGGTTGTTCTTTTTCTCTCTTGCTCTTAGCAGCGGGCTTATCTTTTTTGCTGGCGGCGTCAACGTCAATTTTACCCACAACCTTAAATTGTGGAGCCTCGGCCTCAGGCTTGAACACTTCCATGGTAGCGGTTTTAATAACCAGCTCTTTCTCGGCAGAAGTTTCAGGTTCTGCCGCAACAGGTTTTTCCTCTGCAAGATCCTTAGCCGGCTTAATGCTAACCTTTTTTGCCGCTTCCTTAATGATTTGCTCATTGCCAAATTCCTTGGCAACAAGAGCATACGCCTCTGTGGTTATTTTTGCATTGGGGTTAGGCTCAACTTCAATACCTTTCTTTTGCAGGAATACAACAACGGTACCCAAGCCCACGTTGAACTCCTTGGTTACTTTGTTTAGCCTAATTGTGCCTTCTGACATAAAAATACTTTTTTTGTGTTGGCGAAAATAAACTCAAAAACAAAACTCGACAACCCCTTACGCCATCTGATTTGCCGATGTGTCAAAAAGTTTGGACTACTCCTCTTCGAACTCGGATGAAAGTATGCGGAGCACCTCGTTTACAGTTTCTTCTTCTAAGTCGGTACGCTTTACCAAATCTTCTGCAGGTATGCGTAGCACACTCTTAGCCGTATCGCAACCGATTGCCTTAAGGGCATCGATAACCCAGCTGTCAATTTCATCTGAGAATTCATCAAGGCTAACGTCCTCTTCCTGCTCAGCATCTTCGCGGAAGACATCAATTTCGTACCCAACCAGCTGGCTGGCCAGCTTAATGTTAAGACCGCCCTTACCGATAGCCAGAGAAATTTCGTTAGGCTGCAGGTAAACCTCAATACGCTTGTTAGCCTCGTCTACCTTAATACCTGAAACCTTGGCAGGGCTTAGCGCGCGTTGTACCAGCAGCTGCGTATTGTTGGTGTAGTTTATTACGTCAATATTTTCGTTCTTAAGCTCGCGAACAATACCGTGAATACGTGACCCCTTCATACCTACGCATGCACCTACCGGATCAATGCGCTCATCGTATGATTCAACGGCAACTTTGGCGCGCTCGCCCGGTACGCGTACAATCTTGCGAATGGTAATAATGCCATCGTAAATTTCAGGAACTTCCAATTCGAACAAACGCTCAAGGAACTTCGGATCAATACGTGAAAGAATAATTACCGGAGCATTGTTCTTCATTTCTACCTTTGATACTACTGCGCGTACGGTGTCGCCTTTGCGCAAGAAATCGGTAGGTATTTGCTCAGATTTTGGCAGAACCAGCTCATTGCCTTCATCATCCAAAATCAACGCCTCTTTTTTCCAAATTTGGTAAACTTCACCTACGATAAGTTGGCCGAGACGTTCCTTGTACTTATTGTAAAGGTTGATTTTTTCCAAATCCATGATGCGTCCTGCCAAGTTTTGGCGTAGGGCCAAAACCGCACGACGACCGAATTGGGATAGCTTTACCTCATCGGTAACCTCGTCTCCAATTTCGTAGGTATCATCTAATTTTAGCGCTTCGCTAAGGGCTATTTCGCGACTCTCATCCTCCAGCTCATCATCGGCTACAATGGTGCGATTACGCCAAATTTCAAAGTCTCCCTTATCTATATTTACAATAATGTCGTAGTTGTCATCGCTGCCGTACATCTTGAGTAGCAGACCTTTAAAAACTTCCTCCAACACGCTTATCATGGTTGGCTTGTCTATGTTTTTGAGGGTTTTAAACTCGGCAAACGTGTCAATCAGATTAATGTTTTCCATTTAGTTTTTCGCTTAAGTCGTTTAAACGGGATATAAAGTTGATTATTTTTTTTGCTATTTAATTCACGGTGTTTCACAGCCACAGCCCTAAGCTTGTGAAGCGCTCCGTTACACTTTCACTACAGCCCTTACCCACTTAATGTCGGCAAAGGCAATGTTTTTTTCTACCGTAACCGGCCGCTTGCGCTTTTGTTTTTCTACCAGCTCTTTTTTCGAGTAGCTAATATCAATACTTTCAGCACTGGCGTTTATCAGCGTGGCAGTGAGCTTTTCTCCGCTTTTGAGTAAAACCTCTACTTCTTTTTCCAGCAGCTTTTGATACTGCTGCGCTGCCTTTAGTGGTTGTCCCAGCCCCGGTGAAGCCACTGTAATCTCATAGTCTTCAACCTCACGGTCAAAAGAAGCCTCAATGGCACGATTTATTTTCGCGCAATCATCAAAACTTACACCTGCGGGCTTATCAACCTCTACCTCAATTTCATTGCCCGGACGTACCGTAACGTCTACCAGGTAAACGTCTGTACCTGCAATGCTTTGCGCTACTACGCAGCGTATATCTTGCTCAAGAATCATGAGTCGCTCATCAACGTTGATAACGAAACGAGGGGACTGTCGTCCCCTCGTTCTGTCGTAAATCGGTTGCAAAGGTAGTAATATTTATCATAAAGTCAAAGGGTTGGGTAAAAAATATGGCAATTTTTACCGCGACGATTTTAATATTCTGATTATCAGAGTATTAAGTATAATCATCGCAGCTATTGCGACGCTTTTTGTTTAACGATAAGCTTCTCCGAAATGCTTACTTCTTTGAATTATTGTGTAATTTTGCAGCATAAAATTTGGTTCTGAACATTGCAAAATACTGTCACCCATCTTTCTACTGCTTATCTGCCTCCGGTGCAATACTTCTGTAAGCTGGCTACAGCGGAGCATGTACTTATTGAGAAGCATGAGCACTACCTAAAGCAAACTTTTCGCTCACGATGCCAAATACTTTCGGCCAATGGAGTATTGGATTTATCTATCCCGATAGAAAAAAGGCATGGTGAGAAAATGCCAATCGGTACCGTGCGGATTGACTACCAAACGGAATGGCAGCGGCAGCATTGGCGCTCATTGGTAGCAGCCTATAGCTCCTCGCCGTTTTTCATGTACTATGCAGATGAGTTAAAAATATTTTATACACAGCGGTATGATTTGCTGTTAAACTTTAACACGCAGCTTACGCGTACAATTTGTGAGCTCATTGGAGCGCGGCGATCCCTTGATTTTACTGAAAAATATGAGCACAGCGTACCCAACGATTTCAGAATGGGAATAAGTCCGAAATCGCTGCAAAAAATAGAGGATAATAATTTTTCCCCGGTAGAATACTATCAGGTTTTCTCTGCAAAGTTCGGATTTACCCCCAACCTCAGCATTGTGGATTTGCTGTTCAACGAAGGACCTGATACATTACAGGTGCTGAAGAGTTCGGCAGTTTAGCAGAGGAGGAATTGTTTCAGGAACAAAAACATCTTGATTTACCATTGACCATTTACCGATGCGTATGCCTTGTCATGCTTCGTTTTGCTCAACATGACAAGGTATACCCATGGATCAATTGTAAATTGTCAGCTATTTTTGAATTTAGAACCTCCACCCTAACGTCAGGAAAAAGTTGTTTTGATGTACAGCGTAATTCTTAATATCGGAGGTAACATTTTTGTAGTAGTACATGTATCCTTTATCTTTTTGAGCTGAGAGACTGTAGGTAAAGCTGAGGTTAAACATTTCGTTAACCTGAAGTCCCAAACCACCGGAGTATATGTTTATGGTTCCGTCTTTTATGATTCCGTTTTTACCGGCATTTTTGGTGTACGGATTGTCATAATAGGCGTAGCCCAAGCGAAACGCCCAGCTTTGATATCCTAGCTCTCCTCCCAAACGGAAGTTGTTAGTTGCTCTGTAGCGGTCTTTTATGCTGGCATTTGGTTCGTTAAAGTCAGCCGGATAATCGCTTTTTTCCTCACGCATTGTTATTGTTGAGTAGTCCACATACTCATAATCCGCGCTTATAACTCCACGCCATCCGCCGGGCGTAGACGGGCTAAACGTATAAGCTAACCCTGCCATCAGGCGTGTAGGCGTTTCGATTTCGTAAAAAAATTCGTTGGGAGTGTGGGTTGCACGGTCGTAAGAGCGCCCACCTATCCACGGGTCAATGTAGGAGGTAAACTCATCGCTCATGCTGAGGAAAGTGCGGGTGTGAATGGCGCCTCCAAGCTTAAGCCCGGTTAGAAAATCGGCATGTGCAAACGGCCAAACGATGGCTCCAAATTTGAAGTTGTAGCCAATGCCGTTTTGCCTGTATCCCCTATAGTAGCTAAACTTTTGAAAATCAGAGACATTTCCATCTTGAGCATGCTCTAAAGATGTGTTGTTTTCCTCATAGCTCACAGAGGCAATGCCAATGCTAAGCCCAAAGTAAAACACGTTACTCACGTTGCCGCCAATGCTGAAATCGTAGGTGGAGAGGCCGCCGGTTGTTTCGACATGCTGCCGCCCTTGAGTTTCATCATAGCTTATGGCGCCATAGGAGCTTCCGATGGTGTCGATTAGGTACGCATCCTGTGCCATCTTTGCCTCGTAATCGCCTAGCCCCTCGCCGTTTGCTACGGCGGCAAAGTAATCAAGGTAGGTATTAGCGGATTGATAGCTTCCCAAAACGGAGTATCTTTCGCCAAAGTTGCGGGTTTTGTTATACGCAAAACCGTAATTTATGCTAACCAACCCCTCGTCTTGCCCCAACTCATACACACCAACCGCTGCAAAGTTGGATAGCCCAAAGCGGTATCGATAGTCATTCATCTTGTTTCCCATGTAGCTGACATCGGTGTTGGCGTACAGTAAATTTCCCGTAAGAGTGAACTCGTTGGAGCGGTACACTCCGATGCCTGCCGGATTAAACGCCAGCGCAGACACATCGCCGCCCAACGCCGTGAATGCGCCGCCCATAGCCGAAAAGCGGGCAGTACCGAGGTGTGTATTGCGTGAAAACCTGAGCGCTTCTACCTCATCCTGGGCAAAACTTATACCCGTGAAATAAAATGCCGCAGCTATGGAAAGGAATATTTTTTTTATCATAAAAATTAGGTTTCGTTATTTTTTTCGGTGCTATCCTACTTTGCTGTCTTTACGGGCTTGATCCGCAACCGAAGCTCGACGAAGTCAGTCTAATGTCAATGTCCCGATATTGGGAGATCCCAAATCAAGCTAGGGATGACAGCCCGCAAGTTTTTTACCTTCCCGAACTCCTGCGTCCGCCACCTGATGTTGATGTTGTGCGTCCGCCACTGGATTGAGAAGCGTTGCCAGAGCTGCTACTCCGTGAGGATTCTACGTTGGCGCCTGGTTTGCTCGTATTGGTATTACTGTTATATTGCACCTGCTGCGTTTGCGTGTTATCTCTGCCGCGTACCTCTCTGTAAGTTATGTTCGGAGGCGTGGTCGTAGCTGGCGGATTTGCGCCTGTTGTGCCCGGGCGAGTATAGCTGGTTGCATTGCTATTACTTCCCCGAACGGGGCGATAGCTCACATTTGGTACGGTCAGAGTAGTTTTGCTGCTGCCCGAGCGTTGTCCGCCGGTAGTACCTCTGCCCGATGTGTAACCGGTTCCGCCACTTGTGCCGGACATGCTGTTTGTTCTCTGGTAATGCGTCACATTGCGTGGTTTTGAATAATAGTACGGATAGTAGTAACCCGAGTAATGGTAATGGTATGGCGAATACCAGCCCCCCCCGCCCCAGTGGGGATAATTCCAACCGTACCAACCGTTATACCTGTAGTAGTACGGGTAATTCCAACCTATGCCAATGCTCCAACCGTTGCTACCGTAGTACCCGTATGTCCCGCTGTATGGCCAGTATGGGTAGCCGGCGCCCCAGTAATCTCGCGTTGTAATGCTATACGTTGGGTCATCAAAAACTATACTCCGTTCGTAAGATGGACGGTCATCGTTGTCGCTATAATTCTGATTATCAGAGGGATATTTACGAGAAATTTCGTAAATATTTGCATAGCCCTGATCGATAGAATCCAAATTTCCCCAACTTTCTTCTACATAGCTGCCATCATCGTTATTGTCCACGGGGGTAGCTTGTACAGCGTCGTTGGTACGCTTAAGCAGGCTTTGCACCTGCGGGCTCGCCTGTTGTACCTGCTGTTCTCTGCGTTGTTTTTCTTTTTTCGGATTATAATAAAAATCATCCTGCGCCATTACCTGCAAAGGCAATAACAGCGCCAAAACAGCGATTACCGGGATGAGCGCATTTCGTAATGTTTTCATAGTAAGCGATTTATAGTATGCTTTGCCTGACGAACAGACGTTTAAAATGCGCCAAAATGCTTGGAAACAAGCGTTAATTTTGTTACATTTGTAGCTTATACAAACAGGCGTGCGTGGCGCATAGCACTATCCTATAAAGTAAAGGTACAATTTTTTGAAGGAAAAAGCAAGCGTAAACGGTAAAGCAATAGCTAAAAATGGCAAAAGAAGTAACGAATAAAGTTGTTAATTACTCTCAGTGGTACAACGACTTAGTTGTAAAAGCGGGGTTGGCCGAAAGCTCTGCAGTGCGTGGATGTATGGTCATAAAGCCTTATGGCTATGCTATTTGGGAAAAAATACAGGCCACGCTGGATAAAATGTTTAAAGATACAGGCCACGTAAATGCGTATTTCCCGTTGTTTATCCCTAAATCTTTTTTGAGTAAAGAGGCAGAGCACGTAGAGGGTTTTGCTAAGGAGTGCGCTGTGGTTACTCATCACCGCCTTATGAATGATCCGGATGGAAAGGGCGTGGTGGTTGATCCTGAGGCTAAGCTGGAGGAAGAGCTGATTGTTCGCCCTACCTCCGAAACTATTATTTGGCATACTTATAAGGGTTGGATTCAATCGTATCGCGACCTTCCTGTTTTGGTGAATCAGTGGGCTAACGTGGTGCGCTGGGAAATGCGTACCCGCTTGTTTTTGCGCACGACAGAATTCCTTTGGCAAGAAGGACATACGGCACATGCTACACGCGAAGAGGCTGTTGAGGAAACCGAAAAGATGATAAGCGTATACGCCACTTTTGCAGAGAAGTATTTGGCGGTGCCTGTTTTGATTGGTAAAAAAACGGCAAGCGAACGTTTTGCAGGCGCTGAAGATACCTATTGTATTGAAGCTATAATGCAGGATGGTAAAGCGTTGCAGGCCGGAACTTCACACTTCCTCGGGCAAAATTTTGCTAAGGCTTTTGATGTTCAGTATTTGAGCAAAGAAGGTAAAAAGGAGTTTGTGTGGGCTACCTCCTGGGGGGTATCCACCCGTCTTATGGGTGCGCTTATTATGGCACACAGTGATGATAACGGCTTGGTTTTACCGCCTAGCTTAGCGCCTGTTCAGGTTGTAATTGTGCCTATTTATAAGGGCGCTGAGGAGTTGGAGAAAATATCGGAGCGTGTCCACGCAATTAAGAAGGAGCTGGAGGCACGTGGTATCAGCGTGAAGTACGATGATAGCGACAATGTGCGTTCGGGATTCAAGTTTGCCGAGTATGAGCTTAAGGGTGTGCCGGTTCGTTTGGCTATTGGTCCGCGTGATTTGCAAAATGAAACGATTGAGGTTGCCCGCCGCGATACCTTAGAAAAACAATCATACCGGCAAGACGGAATTGCAGAAGCTGTAGAGAAGCTGCTGGCGGATATACAGGCTAACATTTTCAAGAAAGCGTATGATTTCCGTGCGGAAAACACCTTTGAAGTTGATACTTACGAGGAGTTCAAGGCGCGAATAGAGAAGGGCGGTTTTATTATGGCGCACTGGGATGGAACTGCTGAAACCGAAGAAAAAATTAAGGAAGAAACCAAGGCTACCATTCGTTGTATTCCGTTGGATGGAAAGACGGAGGAGGGTAAGTGCATGGTTACAGGTAAGCCTTCGGCACAGCGAGTGGTTTTTGCCCGGTCATATTAGTATCTCGAACAGGGTTGGCGTTGTCAGCGCTGTCAAAAATTGTTTTTGTAGATTGTCAAGCGTTAGATCATATAGTTTTTTTATTGCGCTAATTGGCATTGCGCTGCTGGTGTCTTGCGGTTCACAGAAGAGCTTAACGCGAAGCGAAAAAACCAGCTGGAATAAGGCACGCAGAGATTGGAAAGATGATGGGAAAAGGGTGCATGTAACAGAAGGTAGTAGCGCAGCTGCGTCGGCAAGCAAAGGTGGAAAATCGGATACACCTGGCAGAGCCGCCTATAAAACGCCTGTAAAAGATGATTACCATGATAATACACCTCCGGTTAAGATCAAAAGAAAATCGGATGCTATGGTGGCCGGAATTCTTACGGAGGATATGTGGGATGAGCTGTTTCCTAACCGTTGCGGAATAGCGCAGGTAGGCCCGAATTCGGCCAGCGAATGGGGCAAGGGCGACTTTTATACATTTGACGCTTTTGTTGCGGCTACCAAGCATTTTCCTGATTTTTTGAATGAGGGAAACCCCGAAATCCGAAGAAGAGAACTAGCCGCTTTTCTCGCGCACATGGCGCATGAAACCGGAGGATTGCGCTACTTGGAGCAGATTACGGTTACCAGAAGCTACTCGGTAAACAGTAAGGATTATCCTTCTGTGGAGGGCAAGGATTATAGAGGACGAGGCCCGATTCAACTCAGCTACAACTATAACTACGGACAGTTTAGTAAGGCTTATTTTGGAGATAAGCAGGTACTGCTCAACTGTCCGGAGCTGCTGGCAGAGAATGCTGAAATATCTTTTGCATCGGCCATTTGGTTTTGGATGACTCCTCAGCCGCCAAAGCCTTCTTGCCACGATGTAATTGTTGGTAACTGGGATGCGGTAAATGTGGATAAGGAGTATAAGAGGTTTCCGGGGTTTGGGTTAACGCTGAATATAATTAACGCTCCGCAGTGTGGACAGCCAACGCAGCCGCATACGCAAAAGCGCTACGATTACTACGATAAGTTTTGCAAGTACTTCAATACCACAAAGGGTGACTACTGCGACTGTGAAGAGCAGGTACCCTATGGCAGGCGTCCGGTGGCGATGAGGTAGCAGGTTTTTGAATAAGGATATTTATACGTAAAAAAATGGAAAACTGTAACGGTTCAGCTAACCCTCCGCGAGCGGAGATTTTGAAGTCGCTTCTTGGCAGATCGCAAACCAAACAGCTGGTATACGACAACACATTTGAGGTTTTTCAGACCATAAAGGATGTGCTGCATGAGCTGGCCGGAGAGGTGAATGAGGAGCTGGGAACATCGGACAAGCGCGTGAAGCTGGAGTATCGCGACCGTGGGCAGTATGAGGCGGAGATTCGTGTGGCGGGCGATATTTTGGTATTCAGCATGCACACGAACGTGTTTCAGTTTGATCGTAGCCATATGGTGTGGAAAACATCCTATGTGCAAAATGATAAGGAAGCTGCTTACAGCGGAATGATAAATGTTTACAATTTCCTTACGGATTCTTTCCGTTACAATCGCCTGGACGATTTGGGCTATCTCATTGGCCGTATTTTTGTGAATAAGGATAAGCATTATTTTGTTGAGGGTAAACGCCAGCTAAGCGCCTCTTGCTATAACTTTGGTAATGAAGAGATTACTCGTGAGAGCATTGTAAAGATTATAGAAACGGCTATTCAATACGCGCTGAATTTTGACCTGCTGGTGCCGCCGTATGACGCGGTTAAAATAGTGAGCGTTGCTCAAATAAACAGTAAGATTGACGATGCTAAAATACAAACGGGCAAGCGCCTCGGATTTCAGTTTAACTCCGATGATGTAGTAAACCAGAAGAGATAGGAGGAAAAGTGGGGGGATTTTTTTATTTTTTATTTTGAGAATATTATGAAGACGAAATCATGGCTAACAGTCGCTATTATTCCCGCAATGATGATGAGCTGCGGTGGAGGCGACACAAAAACCACAGAGAAAGAAAAAACCATGCAACAGAAAGTAGATGAATTTGCGGTGGTGGAGCTCAAAGCGGATTTGAGCCAGCTGTCGGTATCCGATAGGCGCATGCTGCCATTCCTGTTTGAAACAGCAAAGATTATGGATGAGCTGTTTTGGAAGGAAACCTTTGGCGACAGGGCAATTCTTGATTCGCTGTCGGATGATGCTATGCACGCTTTCTGCATGATTAACTATGGCCCATGGGAGCGATTGAATGGCAACAAGCCGTTTGTTCCGGGGTATAGCTCAAAACCTTTGGGCGCTCAATTTTATCCGGAGGATATGACGAAGAAGGAGTTTGAGGCGTTGAAGGATAGCACCAAGAGCAGCCTGTACACCGTTATTCGTCGTGATACCGCAGGTAAGCTGGTAGCTATTCCATATAACAAGTACTTTAAAAGCGAGATCGATCGCGCGGTAAATCATATGAATCAAGCGGTTATGTTGTGTCAGGATAAGAACCTGAAAAAGTATTTGTCTTTGCGCATGCAAGCGCTGCAAGATGACAGCTACTTGGCTAGCGACATGGCGTGGATGGATATGCGCACAAATCAAATAGATTTTGTGGTTGGCCCCATTGAAAGCTATGAGGATGCTTTATATGGCTATAAGGCAGCGCACGAGGCTTTTATTCTGATAAAAGACAGGGCGTGGAGCGAACAGCTGGAGCGTTTTAATGCGCTACTTCCTCAGCTGCAAAAGGCTTTGCCTTGTGAAGATAAGTATAAGCAAGAAGCTCCGGGAAAGGACTCGGACCTTGGCGTATATGATGTAATTTATTATGCCGGAGATTGTAACGCGGGTAGCAAAACTATTGCGATTAACCTGCCGAATGATGAGCGTGTGCACGTGAAAAAGGGAACTCGCAAGCTGCAGCTTAAGAATGCCATGAAGGCAAAGTTTGATAAAATTATGATGCCTGTTGCAGAGTTGCTTATTTCTCCGGATCAGCTACAGCATGTAAAGTTTGATGCCTTCTTTGAGAACGTAATGTTCCATGAGGTGTCGCACGGATTGGGCATAAAAAAGACCATCAACGGCAAGGGTAACGTGCGCAGTGCGCTTAAGGAAACATACAGCGGTATTGAGGAGGCAAAGGCAGATATCGGAGGCTTATTCATGGTATCGCAGCTAAGCAAAATGGGTGAGCTGAAGGATCACCGCATTATGGATAACTATGTGACCTTTGTTGCCGGAATTTTCCGCTCGGTGCGCTTTGGAGCATCAAGCGCACATGGTAAGGCTAATATGCTGATTTTTAACTATTTACAAGAAAAGGGCGCATTCGTACGCGCTGCAGATGGTTGCTACAAGGTTGATCAGGCTAAGATGAGGTCTGCTATTGACGCATTGGTTGCCGATATCATGGCGGTGCAAGGCACAGGCGATTATGATAAGGCAGCTCAATGGATGGCAGAAAAGAGCGTACTAACTCCTGCCCTGACGGAAGACTTGGCACGAGTAGCCAAAGCAGGTATTCCTCGTGACATTGTATTCAAGCAAGGGCCTGAGGTGCTTGGATTGAAATAGTTAAGTAGTTTATTTTCAGTAATATACAAAACAAACGTTGAGTCCGAAAAATTCGTACCTTTGAGTTAACGTAAAATTTATCGTATCATTTTAAATATAAAAAAATTATGCAAAGCATTGACAAGTACAGTTTTAATGGCAAGCGCGCGATTGTTCGCGTGGATTTCAACGTTCCGCTAAACGAAAAGTTTGAGATTACGGATAATACCCGTATTCGTGCGGCTATTCCTACACTTAAGAAGGTGTTGGCCGGTGGTGGTTCACTTATTATTATGTCACATTTGGGACGTCCGAAAGGGCCAACCGATAAGTACTCGTTAAAGCATATTATTGGTGAGATAGAAAAATTGTTGGGCGTAAAGGTTAAGTTTGCCCCTGATTGCATGGGATCAGACGCTACCGAAATGTCTAAGAATTTGAAACCGGGCGAGGCGCTGCTGCTTGAAAATCTTCGTTTCTATGAGGAGGAGGAAGGTAAACCCCGCGGTTTAGCTGAGGATGCTTCTGATGAGGATAAGAAAACGGCTAAGGTTGCCGTAAAGGCAAAGCAAAAAGACTTTGTAAAGAAGCTGGCCAGCTACGCTGATTGCTATATCAATGATGCGTTTGGTACAGCACACCGCGCTCACGCTTCAACTGCTCTTATTGCAGAGTACTTTCCAAATGATAAGATGTTTGGCTATGTGATGGAGGGTGAAATTAAGGCTGTTGATAAGGTGTTGGAAAAACCTGCGCGTCCGTTTACCGCAATTCTCGGCGGTTCAAAAGTTTCGTCAAAGATTACCATCATAGAGCAGCTGATGAAGAAGGTGAATAACCTTATCATTGGCGGCGGTATGTCGTTTACCTTTACAAAGGCAACCGGTGGAAAGATTGGTGATTCTTTGGTTGAGGACGATCAGCTGGCGCTGGCGCTTCGCTTGTTGGATCAAGCTAAAAAGGCCGGCGTGAACATTTACCTGCCAAAGGATGTTGTGGTTGGGGATAAGTTTGGAGAAGATGCTAACACTCAAGTTTGCGCCGTAAGTAATGTGCCTGACGGATGGATGGGACTGGATGCCGGTACTGCTACAATTGCCACATGGAAGGAGGTTATTATGAGTTCGAAAACCATTTTGTGGAATGGCCCTGTGGGCGTATTTGAAATGGAAAAATTTGCTAAGGGTACTGCTGCTGTTGCACAGGCTGTGGCTGAATCTACACAGGCCGGAGCATACTCTCTGGTGGGTGGTGGCGACTCTGTTGCCGCCGTAAATCAGCTGGGATATGCGGATAAGGTTAGCTACGTGTCAACCGGCGGCGGCGCGCTGTTGGAATATATGGAGGGTATTGAGCTGCCGGGTGTAAAGGCAATTCGCGGATAAAAATCCGTTGAGGATATTTGGTGAGAAGCCTCGAAGATTTTTCTTTGAGGCTTTTTCTTTGTAATTTTACGATGAAAAATAAACAGTGGTCGCGAAGGGTTGCACATAAACCACAGATAATGTATTTTTTTGATGTTTCCAGCGGCTTTCATACAACAAATGCAGACGCTTTTAGGTTCTGATTGTGACACTTTTTTGAGTGCATTGCAAGAAGATTCTCGTACCAGCATTAGGCTGAATAAAGCTAAACCCGCAAGGTTGAATTATAATTTGAGCCGGCCTGCGTTGTGGTGTGATGGTGGTTTTTATCTGGAGAAGCGCCCTCTGTTTACGTTAGATCCGTTTATACATGGCGGTGCGTATTATGTGCAGGAGGCTTCGTCAATGTTTTTGGCGCACGTGGTGAAGCAGCTGCGCAAAAAGAGTGATCTTAAAACAGCCTTGGATTTATGCGCCGCGCCCGGTGGAAAATCTACGCTGTTAGCTGACAATTTACCTGAAAATACGCTACTTGTAGCTAATGAGGTTATTCATAGTAGAGCCAATATTTTGTGTGAGAATATAAGTAAGTGGGGAAGTCCCGGCGTGGTGGTTACCAATAATGACCCTAAAGATTTTGCTTCACTTCCCAACTTTTTTGATTTGATTGCGGTAGATGCTCCTTGTTCCGGCGAGGGTATGTTTCGTAAGGATGAGAAAACTTGTGATGAATGGAGCGAGGCCAATGTACAGCTATGTGCCGAGCGTCAGCGACGTATTCTTGCTGATGTATGGGATTCGCTCAAAGTTGGCGGATACTTGGTGTATAGTACTTGCACATTTAACTCAAAGGAGAACGAAGAAAATGTATGGTGGATGCAGCAAGAGTTGGGTGCGCAAAGTATAAAAATAGCTATACCTCTGAAGTGGGGTATTGCGACTTCGGAGGAAATAAACCTGAGTGAGAATTTACGTGGAGCTTATGGGTATAGATTTTTTCCACACAAAGTAAAAGGGGAAGGGCTGTTCATTTCTGTGCTACAAAAAACGGCTGGAGATTCTTTCCCCTCACGATCGGAAAGTAAGAATAAGCATACCATAAAATATGCTGATAATCAGGATGTTGAAGTTTGGTTGAGGGATGCTGACAGGCTGATTTTTTCACAAAAAGGAGATGAAATATTTGCCGTAAAAGCGGAGCATGCTGCGTTTATCTCTAAAGTAGAAAACTCGTTGCGAGTTATGCAATGCGGCGTGCAAGCTGCAACGTTGAAGGGTAAAGATGCTATACCAACCGCATCTCTGGCATTGTCAACTCAGCTGAATCGAGAGGCTTTTACGCAACAGGATGTGGATTTGAAGGACGCGCTGCTTTTTTTAAAGAAAGAAGCCTTTGCTTCGCAGTCGCAAAGCAGAGGCTTTGAGCTGATTTGTTACGAAAACACTTCACTGGGATTTGTAAAGAATTTAGGCAATCGCTGCAATAATCTTTATCCGCAGGAGTGGCGTATAAGAATGCGAATAAATGAACGATAGAACGGGCATATGCTATTGATTGTCAAATGATTACTATTCTTCTGCCGCCTTTCGTAGCGCCGCTCGTATTTGATCGCGTATTTGTTCTTCAGCGCTTTTAACCACATTTTGTTTTTGAGGCATAAATGTGTTTGCATACTTGGGTTTCACGAGGTGTACGTATTTTACGGGATGCGCCTGTATATCGTCCATGTTGCCCTTAATATCTACTCCAAGGCGCATGGGTAGTGGTGAATCAAGAAGAGAAATGTGGTAGTTGACATTCATATCCAGCTTGTGCAAGCCCCCAAGCGCTACCTTATATCTGTCCATAGCTACAAGGAATGGGTAAAGCTCAATTTGATTTTTGAACACGACTACCTCCACATCCAAGCTGTCAATAACATTCCGCTCCTTGTTTTTAAAGCGCAGCAGCTTGGAAATCTCAGCAAAAGTCTGATTGTCCAATAGCACCAGGTTCTCACCATGAATAGATGATGAGGCGCGTAGCGTGGAGTATTTTACGTTGTAGTTGGAGTCCAAATATGTTTGTGCTGCCAGATGAAAGTCCACCTTGCCTTCGAATGAGCGCAGCATGGGAAGAACCGTATCTACCTCTGGTATAATGTTTTGCAGGTCGCCAAGTTCTATTCCCATAAGATGGAATCTCATACCTGCGTAAATATGATTGGCTTCGGGTGTGCGATGAATGGCGGTAATTTTCATGCGTGATTTTTTGTTGGCTACTACACCCAGCTCTTGCAGTATAAGGGCGCCATCGGCAAGATTTATGCCACCCTTAATGTTGTCCAACTCCATTTTACCAAAAATGGCATGCTTTACATCAGTTTCGAACTGGGCAAAAATATCGGTAGGTAACATCATCGCTTTTAGTTCGGGAGTGGAGGTGTCTATCTTTGCCGATTGCTTAATAGCCTCAATATGCTCAGGTTTTTCTACGTCCATATTGGCGGATACCTCCACGGTGCTGCCGGCTTCGGAAATACGCACCAGCTGGTTAAGGTCGAGGTTATTTGCAGCCAGCCTAATGTTGGTCTTTAGCGGATGCTTTTTATCCAAATATGGCAGTATGTTTTCGATGCTACCTGTGAGCTGCATATCAGAATCGCCAATGCGGATATCGCACTGCTGCAAGTCCTGTTTTTCCTCCGTTATTTGTGCTACCAACTTATCTACGTACACCATTTCGGGGAACGAGGGAGTAAATACTTGCAGCAGGCTGTAGTCCAATCCGAAATTAGTTTTCCAGCCGTTGAATCCTACAGTGGTGTCGCTACTTTGTTCGGCAACAATGTTGTTTTTTCCCTTAGCTAATGTTATAAGGTTGTGGGCTATACGCGCCCGCAAGCTGTCCAACTCCAAATTTGCGTCTATATGCGGAAGCATTGGATTAGCCTTGCCGGGTTTAATGTCTGCCGTACCGTAAAGTTTGCGAAGCGATACGCGCATGCTGTCGGTACGCACAAAATTTCCGGCAAGATCAAGTTTACAATGTACGATGGGTAGCTTGTTGGTATCCAAGATGTTGCTTGTGGTAAATGACATGATGCCTTTGCGCATGTTGGCTCGCAGGTCTTTGCCTACTTGGGCTCTCAGGGTGTTTAGCTTAACTTCTCCAACAAGAAAATCTTTGCCGCCTTTTGTTGTTACGCTTCTTGCGTTGGTTTCAAAGTTGAAATTGATATCGCCAATGCTGGCGCTCATGGTATCCTTGTCGCTATTGTACTTTAGCCCCGTTATACCTACGGTTCCCGCAACTTTGAGGCGGTTGAAGTTGTTGGTAGCTGCCTCGCTTATTCGCATGTTGGTTTTTAAGTCGGCTTTCAGCAAACCTTCTACGCTCATGTCCGTACCAAGCGGTACAACGCCGGTCAGCTTAGCCAGGTCGGTGCTGGCTTGTATAGATAGGTTGAGCATAGGATCTCGCAGAATATCCTTTACCGTGCCGGAAATATTCAGTTTAGAGTTTATTGCCTCTACGGTCAATTTAGCAATGTTAACCTGCGAATTTTCGGGTTGATTCAGGTCTACGAGCATGCTAATAGAGGAGTTCAGCTTATCTAGCTTATAAGGCGCTCCTTGGTATGATCCATTGAAATTTTTGAGCGTTAAACTTCCATCGATAGCGGGCATTGACGTAGAATCTTTGAACAGGCCTTTCGCATTTCCGTTAAATTCAATGGCTCCCTGAACTTTTACCATTGCCGCTTCCGGTACTTTTGCTACGGGCACTATTGCCATTAGGTTTGCCAGCGAGGGAATCTTTAGCGCCAGCTGCAGATCCATATCAAATCGGCTAAAAGCGGTGTCTGTTTGAATGCTGCCGCTGGTACTGAAAGAAATGTCATTGATGTGAACGTCAGCTTTTTTTAGTTGCAGCAAACCTGTGCTCTGATCGAAGGTGAGCGAGGTTTGAAGGCTAGCCGTCAAGTTACTGGCCAACACGGTGTCGTTCATAGAAAATGCTACGCGGCTAATGCTCAGGTCTACGTTTCCTACTCCAATATTATTCGTATACTGGCCATCGACATTGAGGTTTAGATCACACAAGCTACCTGCAATTTTTCCTTTATCATCCTGAAAGAACAGGTTTGCGTTTTGAATTTTCAGGTAGCTGAGCGCTGCATTTCTTAGCAGGGTAGAAGTGGTGGTATCTGTCTTTGCCGGGTCGATGGCAGACGGCTCTTCTTCGGCAACGGCTACGTCAAAGTTAGCGTTGCCTGTAGAGTCAATGTAGGCAAAGATGTTAGGGTTAATGAGCTCAACTCCTTTTATAACAATATCCTTGTGATCAAGGTAGGCTTTTACGTCTGCGCTAATAATGCAGGCATCAACGGTAAGAAGCGAGTCGCTATGGTTGCGACCACAGGGGAAACCATCTTTTCCTTTATGGTTACCGGAATATTCGTTGACTACAGCTACATGGTTAAGCTTTATTCCAAAGTCCGGAAAAGTGCTGAAAAAAGTCAGCTCCACATTTTCAATGGACACTTTGGCGTTCAAAAAACCGTTGGCTTGCTTCACCACAATGGGAGTAAGCCGCTCGGGAGTGAATACGATATACGTTAATGTTCCGGCAAGGGCTGCTGCCAATACGATGAGCGATAGCACAATGATTAACGTGATTTTGAGTAGCTTCTTGAAAATGTGCATGGCATGGCATATTATAAAGAGCAAACCCCAAACAAGAGCCAAAAACTCCTGTTGGGGGGATATGCTCTAACAGATTATTTTGTTTACTGCTTGGTAAAAGAGTAAACCTGATCAAAATGGTCAAAGTACTCCAACTTGGTAGATGTCAGCGTCATTAGCGTGTATATGCGGGTAAGGGGCGTTCCCGCATTGTCATACTGCTCTTTTATCTGGTTGCCATCCACCTTGTAGTAAAATTCAGTTCCCACTTGGTCCTCTGTCGTTTCACCAATGGTCCAGTCGCTACCATACTTATCGTAGCTGTCATCGCCTCCCGGCAACGTCCTGGTTGTAGTAGTGTACTTTTTGTAGTTTGATGCGCTCTGATCGTTACGCCATTTGCCGATAAGTAAAGATGGGTTAACCTGGCTGGCGTCCATGGCGGTAGGAGAGTCATCGGTAGAACATGATGTAACAAGGGTCAAACCGGCCAAGGCCAACAGCAGAGCAAGAATTCTAAATTGTTTCATAAACGTGTTTTTATTTTTGTGCAAAAATAGGCATTTATCCAATATTCACTTTACTTGAACGATGTCTTTATTCATAAGTATATGAATATCAAATATTTACATAGTGTTAAAATGTTAAAAAGAAAAAGGCTGCTCCATTATGATATGGAGCAGCCTTTTTCGTATACATTTGATAGTTAATCTTTTAACTTAGCGCTCAAGAACTCACGGTTGAGGCGGGCAATGTGTGCAACTGAAATGCCCTTTGGGCATTCAGCTTCACATGCCTGTGTGTTGGTGCAGGCGCCAAATCCCAGCTCGTCCATCTTTGCAACCATGGCCTTTGCACGGCGTGCTGCCTCCATTTTTCCTTGTGGCAACAAGGCTAGCGAGCTAACGCGTGCCGCTACAAACAGCATAGCCGAACCGTTTTTGCAGGTAGCAGCGCAGGCGCCACAACCGATGCAGGCAGCGGCATCCATACTCTCATCTGCCTTTGGCTTAGGAATAGGGATGGCGTTAGCATCCGGAACTCCGCCCGTATTTACGGATATAAATCCGCCTGCCTGTAGAATTTTATCGTAGGCGCCACGGTCAACTACCAAATCCTTTACCACAGGGAAACCTGCGCTGCGCCATGGTTCAATGGTGATAGTATCGCCATCTTTGAACTTGCGCATGTGCAGCTGGCAGGTAGTAATATCGTCATCGGGTCCGTGTGCGCGACCGTTGATGTATAGGGAGCACATTCCGCAAATACCTTCACGGCAGTCGTGGTCAAAAGCCACAGGGCCACGGCAGCCTTTTTCTACGACAACCGGATCTTTACCTGCACGTACAAGCTGCAGGTTAAGAATATCCAACATTTCCAAGAAAGAAGAGTCGGGTGATATGTCGCTGACGTTATATGTTTCAAATGCGCCCCTTGCCTTAGCGTTTGCTTGGCGCCAAATCTTTAATGTAAGATTCATAATTTATGAATGATGATTTATGATTTTTTATTGGTTTGCGTTGTTCTTCGTGCCGATATAAAAATGGACGTAAGTTCATTTGCCTCCTGCTTTAGTGAGGCTAATTTAGCTGCTGAAAATAGGTTTTCATTTTCAATAAATTCCAGCCAAAATTTTGTTTCATCTACTTCTTCAACGACAATGCTTAACTTGGCTGTAAAAGAAGCTTTCGATTGTGCAACACATGCTGCTCTATAGTTTGCAGCAACCGATGTTGATGACCTAATAAGTTGTCCTCTAATATGCTTACCTAAAGTGTTGTCGGGTAAGCTACAAGCAAGCTTTACGCAGCGATGGGCAAATGTTTTAGTCCGCTTTTGAAGCTCTTCTTTGGTCATGATGTATATGCTGACGATTTATGATTATTTTTTGCTTGCGCTACTTCCTCTCTAAATAATAAATCATCAATAGTACATTATCAATCTTTGTAGTTACGTGTTGCCACTTTCACAAACTCGTAGTTCAAAGGCTCTTTGTGCATTATCGGCGCCTTGTCACGTCCGGCATACTCCCATGCGGTAACGTACATAAAGTTGGCATCGTCACGTTTTGCCTCGCCATCCTCTGTTTGCATTTCCTCACGCAGGTGACCTCCGCAAGACTCCTTACGGTTAAGAGCATCCGTTGCCATAAGTTCGCCCAGTTCCAGGAAGTCCGCTACACGTAGCGCTTTCTCCAGCTCCTGGTTGAATTCTTCCTTGGTATTAGGAACAAAAACATCGTGCCAAAACTCATCGCGAATGGCCTTAATTTCGGCGATAGCTTTCTTCAGTCCGGCTTCGTTACGAGCCATACCAACCTCATTCCACATGATGTTTCCTAGCTTCTTGTGAAAGTAGTCGACAGGTTGCTTACCGTTGATAGCAAATAGCACAGCGATTTTATCGGTTACCTTCTTCTCTGCCGCTTCAAATGCAGGATTATTGGTATCAACTTTCTTCGATTGAATTTCAGACGCTAAATAGTCGCCAATGGTGTAAGGCAGAATGAAGTATCCGTCAGCTAAGCCTTGCATAAGCGCCGAAGCTCCAAGGCGGTTACCACCGTGATCGCTGAAGTTTGCCTCACCGATAGCGTACAAGCCGGAAACGGTTGTCATCAGGTTATAATCAACCCAAAGACCGCCCATGGTGTAGTGAATGGCCGGGTAAATCATCATTGGCTCCTCGTATGGATTTACGTCAACAATCTTCTCGTACATTTGGAAAAGGTTGCCGTAGCGCTCTTCAATTACGTGCTTGCCAAGACGCTTAATTGCAGTAGAGAAATCCAGGTATACAGCCAGTCCGGTTTCGTTTACGCCAAATCCTGCATCACAACGCTCCTTGGCTGCGCGTGAGGCCACGTCACGTGGAACCAAGTTACCGAAAGCGGGGTAGCGACGCTCCAAGTAGTAATCACGATCTTCCTCCGGAATTTGCGAAGCCTTGATTTGCCTCTTGCGTAGCTTTTCTACGTCCTCCTTTTTCTTGGGAACCCAAATACGTCCGTCATTACGCAATGACTCACTCATAAGCGTAAGCTTGCTTTGTTGGTCGCCGTGTACCGGAATGCATGTTGGGTGAATTTGTGCGAAGCATGGATTAGCAAACATGGCGCCACGCTTGTAGGCTTGCCATGCTGCCGAACCGTTGCTGTTCATAGCGTTGGTTGACAGGAAGTGTACGTTGCCATAACCGCCGGTAGCAATAACTACAGCATGTGCTCCGTGTCTTTCAACCTCGCCTGTAACCAGGTTACGGGCAATAATACCACGAGCCTTTCCGTCAATCATTACCACGTCCAACATCTCATGACGAGGATATGATTTTACGCTGCCCTTGGCAACTTGGCGGTTAAGCGCTGCGTAAGCGCCAAGCAACAGCTGTTGTCCGGTTTGACCGCGAGCGTAAAAGGTACGGCTTACTTGTGCGCCGCCAAACGAGCGGTTGTCAAGCAACCCACCGTAGTCACGGGCAAAAGGAACGCCTTGTGCAACGCACTGGTCAATAATAAGATTGCTGACTTCTGCCAAGCGGTATACGTTAGCCTCGCGAGCGCGATAGTCGCCACCCTTAATGGTATCGTAAAATAGTCGGTAAACCGAATCGTTGTCGTTTTGGTAGTTTTTTGCGGCGTTAATACCACCTTGTGCGGCAATAGAGTGCGCACGGCGTGGAGAGTCGCTAATGCAAAAAATCTTTACGTTGTAGCCCAACTCGCCTAATGCGGCAGCAGCAGAAGCGCCACCTAGTCCAGTACCTACAACAATAATATCCAGCTTGCGCTTGTTGGCGGGGCTCACCACGCGAATATTTGCTTTGTGGCGTGTCCACTTTTCGGCTAGTGGTCCTTCGGGAGCCTTAGAAATTAATTTTTCAGCCATATCTTTTTTGTCTCTATTTTATTATGAAATGCGTTTTTTGAGTGGAAGCCTTACGAAGTCCGGGAAGCTTAAAAAAGACGTCAAAACTACCACTCCCTAATCTTCCTACCCTTCTTTATTTTGCGAAAAGCACAAAGTATAACGGAACGATGGTGAAACTTACCGCAATGATGGTTGCGTAAATGTACGAGGCAACTTTAAGGCGTGGAATCCAGATTTGATTGCTGGCGCCCAAAGTTTGGAATGCGCTCCAGAAACCGTGAGAAAGATGGAACCACAATGCCCAAATCCAAACCAGGTACATAATAGCATTAGCAGGATTGGACAGGGTTGTTTTTACCAGCAGGTAAGGGTTTTCGGTTGCAGTACCGCCAACAAAGTGCTGCAGCTGCATCTTTGCCCAAAAGTGGCTGAGGTGAATGGTCAAGAAGCCAAGCACGATAAGGCCCAGCACAAACATGTTGCGGGAAGCAAAAGTAGCTTCGGCCTGGTTGCCTACGGCGTACTTTACGGGACGCGCTTTCATGTTGTGCAGCGTAAGAATAATAGCGTACACAATGTGAACAACAAATCCGAGTGCAAGTACGGGCACCATGATTTGAATTAAAATGTTGGTGTCCATGAAGTGACATGCCATATTATAAGCCTCCTCCGATGCTACGGCGGCTAGGTTAATACTCGCGTGCAGGAGCAAAAACACCAAAAGAAATGCCCCGCTGATGCTCATTACGAACTTTTTCCCGATGGAAGACGAAAAAATGTTAGCCATAAAATTATGTAAGTATCTAAAAATTACAATGTTACAAATACAAGTTGAACCTCTTGGGCTTCAATTAGCAAAGGTATGCTATTTTGCCAACTAGAGCAAGAAAAAGGGCTCAATAAAGCATGATTCATGCTGCACAACATACATGAAATTCCCGCTCCGAAAAATGAGAATTGTATGTATTTGAAAGAGAACCTGTGTTTTGCCAAATCATACCCGACATTTACGATATACTGAAAAGATGCTGTATAACCGCTGGTAGAATCGCTTACGGGAGATGCCGCCAGGTTAGATTGTGCAATCAACCGGCGAGTAGGAGTGCTCTTGGATAAAGGAAATTTGTCCGGCGCATCATCAGATGCAGAAGTTGTGATGCTGCAAGCAGAAGGCAACGTCTTCTTCAGGCCAATATAGCAGCCGCGCCCACTCAGATCATCAGAATTTTCACTAGAGGTACCTCCAAGCACCCACACGAAAAAATAAGTACAACCTCGCGTCACGCTAAGGCCTGGCATGGACGTGAACCTGCTCTTTACTCTTTTTAGTCTGAAAATTGGCGATTTCTTACAAAAGAATAAAAGCTAACGCTTTAGAAAAGTATGTCTGCAAAAAACTTTTCGTTGAATCGCTTAAAAATGCGTTTAATCGTTGAACCTGCGCTGCTGTTGGGTTGCTTTCCCGCTATTGATTCAACAAAATAGCGGTTCGACAACTCAACACATTTTTGCAAGTGTAGCAATTTTTTTATTCACACAATATGCTACCGTAAATGTAGCGGTAAACAGGAAAATGTATTGTGTAAATTTTCACTTCTTTATATGCACAACTCTATCGTGATAGATATTCTGCAGCTTCTTTTTGAATACGGTTTTTACATTCGTAACATCAGAAAAAGTAAGCGGAGTATCATCCAGCTGGTGGCTGTTTACAATGGAGGTAACCACAGTTTCAACAAGATTATCTATACCCTCGGTGGTGTAGTGACGGAGCGCGCGTGAGGCTGCTTCCACAGCATCGGCAAGCATGAGCACACCTTGCTCCTTGGATTTTGGAGCGGGTCCGGGATAGCGGAAATCTGAAAAATCTGTGGCAGTAGGATTTTTCTCTCTGTATTTTTTCAAGAAATATTCCATTGAAGATACTCCATGGTGTGAGCGAATGAAGCGCACAATTACCTCGGGAAGCCTATGCTTACGGGCTATTGCAACGCCATCGGCAACATGCCGGATAATAGTTTTCGCACTTTCTTCGGGCTCCAAACTTTGGTGTGGAGAGAAATCCGTAGTCTGGTTTTCTATGAAAAACGCAGGATTGTTCATTTTCCCAATATCATGATACAAGGCTCCGGCCCTTACCAGTAAAGGGTTTCCACCTATGGCTCTTATCGCATTTTCTGCTAAGTTGGCTACCTGTATGCAATGCTGGAATGTAGCCGGTGCAACTTCCGAAAGCTCACGAAGCAGGGGCTGGTTGGTATCGGCAATTTCCATTAAAGTGTTGTCGGATGTAAAGCTGAATATTTTTTCAAAGATGTACACCAGCTGGTATAGCGCAATGATAAGGCCGGCGTTGACCGCAAACCAGAAGTAAGGACGCCATTGGAGCGCAATGCTACCGTCTTTTACAAGAGAAAGCGCGAAATACAGTATGCTATAGCATAAGAAAACGACTATTGCCGTAACGTATAGCCTGCCTCGCTGGTAGGCATTTTTAATGCTGTATGCCGCGGCAACTCCTGTTATACAGTTGAGAAGATACAACTCCAAGCTATTGGATACTAACGTGCAAATGAGCAGCATGGAGAAGAATTGTACAAAAAGCGCCAGCCGGCGCGTAAAGAATGTGGTGGTGTAAATGGCAATCATTGCGTAAGGAATAACCAGCGTGCCGGCTATATGTGTATTGTTGACCCATAGCGTTGCTAAGCAAAATAGCACTATCAGCATGAGTATAAAGCTGGTGTGCTTTATGCGCAGCTCCTTGTCGTATATTTTATACAAGACCAGGTAAAGCGTTCCAATAATAAAGCTAACCATGAACAGCTGTCCGAGCAGCAGAAAAAGTAAGCTGCCGGAGAATCCAATGCGCTTTTCGTACTCTATGCTGAATGATTCCAGCTGGCGCAGTGAGGTTTCGTTAACCACTTCATCCTTTGTGATAATGAGTTGTCCGGCGTTTACCATGCCACGAGTGGGAGATATCTTTTTTAGAGCCTCTTCCCGTGATTGTGCCGTCAGCTTGTCGTTGAAAATAAGATTGTGCTTAAGCTGCTTAAGCAGGTCGCATTTGTGAAAAAATTCCAACTCCACAGAGCCATTGGGCAGCAATGATTTCATGCTGTTGGTAATATACAATGAAGCTGCCGGCGCGGTAAAAGTTTCGCTTGCCGGATAAAGTTCTGCAACAGAGTTGGTTACTATGTATATGGTAGCATCGGGATTGCTTACGTAGCTGTCTGCAATAGAATTTTCTTCACGTATCCCTTTGCTGTAAACAAACTCAATCAACTTTTGCAGCTTGGGCAATACCTGGTTTTGCAACTTCTCTACGACGTGAGGCGAGAGGTTTTTTGTGCCACGATTTAAAGGCTTATGCAGCTCTGCGTTGAACCTTGTTGCAAGCTCAGTCTGCTGCCTTGCTACAACATCTGTGTTCCTATTGTAGTATGGTATCAGCGATGATATTACATTACGTTTTTCGGTCGCTAGCTCTTCTTGCGACTTATATACAGGAAAATCGAACGGCGCTGTCAGTGAGCGGTGGCTCCACACTTTGCCTTTTTGGAACTCATACTTAAACTTGCCTTCGCGCGGCATGAAGTACACTATTATCAAAGCTGTAATAGCAAATGGAATGAGTCTTCGTAAGGTTTGCTTATTCATAATAATTTCAAATTTCAGGTTTTATCGTCATTGCGAAGCGAAGCAATGACGGTAGGTTGCGCAGCTGTATGCTGCTACTTAGCTTGCTTTCTGTGACAAATGCTACCATATGTACAGTACTCGCAATTTTCTACCTCATCTGTTTGTACAAATGGGCGAGCGCTATCAAATATTTCAGCTAGCTTGGCGTTTAACAGCTCAGTGAATCTGGGCAGCAGCTCATCTGCGTTTTCAATACCGGTATAGCTGTTTTTTTCGTTCTTAATTTTGATGCTTCCGCTAAAACCGCTAACGTATATGTTGCGCACAAAGTATAACGCCGGAGCCATGCCGGATTTGTTATATAATCGCTTGATTATCAAAGAGTAAAGTAGTATTTGTAGCACCTCCTTTCTGCGTTCTTTATGCGAACCAAACAGCGCATCTATGGATTTAAATTTTGTTTTCTCATCTGCACCGCTACCTGTTTTGTAGTCAACAATAGTAGTGATGTGCCCGGTGCTATCTATACGATCAATGTAGCCGGTTATGTTGACGTTTTCCGGTTGCCCGTTGATGAGAACCGGAAGAGAGAAATCAACTTTCTTTTCCAATCCCTCCACAGTAAACGGAGCTCGCTTTGCATCAAACTCTAAGGTCCCGATAATATATTTAAGTACAGTGTTTTTTGCCAGCAAATGCTTGCCGTTGTGCGCTATCTCATGAGCGCTTTCCTCGCTGTCGAAAATAATTTTTGCGGTAGATTTTTCTGCGATGCCATTAAGCAGCTCCTTGCTGGATAGTATGGCAGAAATGGTTTTGGAGTCTACGCTTTGCTGCAAATAGGGTTGATATATTTGCTGCATGGCGTGGTGGAAAATATTGCCTAATACCTGCTCATTTACCTCTTCAATTAATTCTTCCGGCTCCCTTAGCTTGGCTATTTGAGCCAGATAAAATTTCAGCGGACAATCCATGTACATGTTGATGGCGCTGGCTGATAGCGCTTTATTCCCTCCCGTAAGGTACTGTTTTAGAATACCTGCGACCTCAGCATTTTTCTTAACTACAATAGGTTTTTCTTTGGCGTAGGCCACGCTGTAATCCACCTTGCGTTGCGGAATATTATGCGGACTTTCCATGCAGAGTTGCCGCAAATACCTGCTCATTTCTCCGGTGCGGGTATCGCCGGGCAGATTATTGTACAGCAGACGTATGTGCTTGGAGCGCTGTAAAAGCCTGTAGAAGTAGTAGGCGTACATGGCCTCGTGTTGCTCAATGGTGGGCAGGCCAAATGCTTTACGAAGGTTGTACGGAATAAGTGATGGCGAGGCTTCGCTACGTGGATAAATATCTTCGTTGAGCGAAAGGATAATCAGCTTTTCGAAATCCAACGCACGGGTTTCGAGTATACCCATAAGCTGTAATCCTGCTATCGGTTCTCCCTCAAAGGGGATACGTACGCTTTTGAGCGTGCTGCGCAGTAAGCTCAAGAACACGCTCATGCTTAATTGCATGCTGCTATCTTTGAGAGCCTCGTTGAGCTTGTTCAGCTCTTGATAGGCGCAGGTTACATATTCGCTTCGCAGTAAGCTGTCTGGAGTGTCAGCGGTGATATCAGCTTGTGCGATTAGCTTGAACATCTCAATGAGAAGCGCTGTCACTGCTTCGGGCGTTTCTATGTAGGTGAGCAGCTGCTTGATGAGCGTGCTTTGCAGGTTGTGCAGCTTATCAATATCCGCAATGCTGATAAATACCAGGTTTCGTTGCGCTATTTCGTTGCTTACTATTGTGGCATCATCATTGGCTAATGTGCGGATGTACTGGTGGTTCAGTATTGCCAGCACATCTTTATGATAGAATTTTGCCGGGCTATCGCCTGTTTTACGTGCATTTTTGTGCAGCTTGATCAGCAGCTCGGTTAAGCTGTACACAGGTGTTTGCAGCAACGGGTAACCCATGGTGATATTCAGCGCCGACACTTTTTCGGGAATAGAGTAAAGCGTGGGTATTAGCAATCCTTCATCTGCCAGCACTATGGCAGTACGGCGGTCGAGCGCACTTAGCGGTTGCTCTTCTCGAACTTCATCCAGCAGCTGTGGAATCAGCTTTGCTTGCAGAACGTCGGATGGAGCGGCGACTATTTGTATATCTTTTTCCTGAGAGAAAAGGGAAAGGTCTTTATCTAATTCAACCGGTGGAAATTCTACTATGTTCTGCCGCATGAATAACCCTGCCTCTTGTTGCCTATTGTTTAGATAGTAAGTATCTGTATCCCAGTAATATTCAGCGATTTGCAGCTGCTTCAGGCGGCGCAACAGAACTTTTTCGCACTCGTTTAGCGCGTTAAATCCTACAAATACGTAACGTGTTTTGCCAAAGCTGTAGTCGCTTTGCTTTAGTAATTCAGCCCCTTCTCTGTACAACATGCCCTGGTAGGCAAGGCCTTGCTCCCGGAGTTGCTGCCTGAAATCGCGATAGCAGGGTGGAAGCGTACTCCAAAGATCTATGAAGTTTTTTTGCAATCGGCCATCCTTTTCAGCTGAGAAGCTGCGCCAAAACGAGTGAACCAGCTCACGCTGCTCTTCGGTAAGAAATTCGAAGGTGCTATCAATGGATTTAAGCGAACGAAGATTTTGCAACAACATGTCTACATTGACCATGTACTTGTCCACGCTATCAAAATCGGACAGCATAACCTCGCCCCAAAAGTAGAAGTGGTCGAAAGTTTCGTTTGTCTCACAATTTTTTGTGTAGGCTTTATAGAGTTCTGCTACAAGTTTGTAGCTATTGGCGATTCTTAGCCCCGAAATGGAAGCGAAAACCTCGTCAATGCTGACCGCCTGCGGCTGCCATAACGGTTTGGTGATATATAAGCTTAGGTAATGGGCAAAATACAGCCGAGCTCGCCTACTGGGAAAAACCAGCGTAAGATTACTAATGCCATCGCCATAGCGCTGATGCAGGCTATGGGCTACCTGTTGTAAGAAGGGAGTAGGCGATGACATACAATAAAAATAATAAAAGGGCAAATTCGTATAAGTACAAACCCACCCATATTACAAAGGTATAAAAAAAGAAACAAGATAAGGGGGCTGAATTATGATTTTTTTTAAACCGGTATTTTTGATACTTGGAGATTATTTTTAACTTTGCAAAGATGTTGTTGAGGTAAACCTAAAATATTGTGAAAAAGTAGCTGCTGTAAGCTTAAGTAAGGTTATGTCGATTGGTTTAGAATTCTTATAGTTTCACAAACATAAAACCTGCAGAATAATGCAAACAAAGTACGTGTATTTCTTTGGCAACAAAACTGCCGAGGGCAATGGAAAAATGAGGGAGCTGCTTGGCGGAAAAGGCGCCAACCTGGCGGAAATGAACCTTATTGGCATACCGGTGCCTCCCGGCTATACCATTACTACGGAGGTTTGTAACAGCTACTATCAAATGGGTCACGAGGCCGTAACGCTTATGATTAAGCCCGAAGTAGAGGCGGCCATGAAGCGGGTAGAGGCGGCTGTGGCCGGAGCAAAATTCGGTGATAAGGAAAATCCTCTTTTGGTTTCTGTACGCTCCGGTTCGCGCGCTTCTATGCCGGGTATGATGGATACCATCTTAAACTTGGGTATGAATGATGAGGTGGTGGAAACTCTTGCCAAGAAGAGCGGAAATGCACGTTTTGCTTGGGATTCATACCGTCGCTTTGTGCAAATGTACGGCGACGTGGTGTTGGGAATGAAGCCGCAGAATAAGGAAGATGAAGATCCGTTTGAGGAAATCATAGAGCATAAGAAAAAAGAGCGTGGTGTGACGCTTGATACCGATTTGCTGGTAGAGGATTTGAAGGATCTGGTAAAGAAGTTTAAGGCTGCCGTAAAAAAATCTACAGGAAAAGATTTTCCAAGTAATCCCTGGGAGCAGCTGTGGGGCGCTGTGGCTGCCGTATTCAATAGCTGGATGAATGAGCGCGCGATACTGTATCGCAAGCTTAACAGAATACCCGAGGAATGGGGAACTGCCGTAAACGTGCAGACCATGGTATTCGGAAATATGGGGCAAACATCGGCTACCGGAGTTGCCTTTACGAGAGATGCTTCAACAGGTGAGGCTATTTTCAACGGAGAGTATTTGATTAATGCTCAAGGTGAAGATGTTGTAGCGGGTATTCGTACTCCACAGCAAATTACTATGGAAGGCTCTAAGCGTTGGGCTGCATCGCAAGGCATTTCTGAGGCAGAGCGGCTTGCGAAGTATCCTTCATTGCAGGAAACTATGCCCGCAGTTTACAGAGATTTGTTTGATACGCAACAAAAGTTGGAGCAGCACAATAGAGATATGCAGGATATTGAGTTTACCATTCAGGATGGTAAGCTGTGGATGCTGCAAACCCGTAATGGAAAGCGTACCGGAGCCGCTATGCTCAAGATTGCCATTGATATGTTCCGTGAAGGAATGATTACAGAGCAGGAGGCGGTTTTGCGCTGTGAGCCGGAGAAGCTGGAGGAGCTGCTTCACCCGGTGTTTAAGAAAGAAGCGCTAGCTAGAGCAAAATCTATTGCTAAAGGCTTGCCGGCATCACCCGGTGCGGCTACAGGGCAAATTGTGTTTTTTGCTGAGGATGCAGAAAAATGGGCTGGGGAAAAGAAAAAAACAATTCTTGTACGGGTAGAAACATCTCCGGAAGATTTGAAGGGTATGCACGTGGCCGAAGGTATTCTGACCTCACGTGGTGGAATGACCTCGCACGCCGCTGTGGTGGCGCGTGGTATGGGTAAGTGCTGTATTTCCGGCGCCGGCACTTTGATGATTGATTACAAGGCTCGTACGCTTACAGTTGGCACTACCGTGCTGAAGGAAGGTGACTGGATTTCATTGGACGGATCTACCGGAAATGTTTATCAGGGACAAATAGAAACCGCTCCTGCAGAGGCCGGTGGCGATTTTGCAACGTTACTTTCTATGGCAGGTAAGCATTCTCGCATGCAGGTGCGTACCAATGCTGATACTCCTCACGATGCGCAAGTTGCTCGTGCTTTTGGCGCACAAGGAATTGGACTTTGCCGTACAGAGCACATGTTTTTTGAAGGCGATAAGATTTGGCCTATGCGCGAAATGATTTTGGCTAAGGATGAAGTCGGACGTCGCAAAGCGCTAGCAAAACTTTTGCCCTTGCAGCGTAAGGATTTTGAGGGCATTTTTGAGGCTATGCAAGGCTTGCCGGTTACGGTACGCTTGCTAGACCCTCCCTTGCATGAGTTTGTTCCTCACGATGAAAAAGGTCAGGAAGAGGTGGCAAAGATTATGGGCGTTTCACTGGCTGAGGTTAAGGAGCGCGTAAGTAATCTTGCGGAGGTTAACCCTATGCTGGGGCATCGTGGCTGCCGTTTGGGAAATACCTATCCTGAAATTACCGAGATGCAGACGCGCGCTATCATTGAGGCGGCATTGAATTTGAAGAAGAAAGGCGTGCAATCTATTCCTGAAATAATGGTTCCGCTGACCTGTACACAAAATGAAATGAAGATGCAGGCAGATATCATTCACGCAACTGCCAAGAACGTTTTTGCAGAACGTAACGACAGCATTGAGTACAAGGTAGGCACCATGATTGAGGTGCCTCGCGCTGCGCTTACCGCTGAAAAGGTTGCCAACTATGCCGAGTTTTTCTCTTTTGGTACCAATGACTTAACGCAAATGACCTTCGGCTTCTCACGTGATGACGTGTCGAAGTTTTTACCGGTATATTTGGAGAAAGGCTTGTTGAAGTACGATCCGTTCCAAATTTTGGATCAGACCGGCGTTGGGCAGCTGGTGGGTATGGCTACTGTGAAGGGACGCTCGGTACGTCCATCGCTTAAGGTGGGGATTTGTGGGGAGCATGGAGGTGAACCTTCATCGGTAGAGTTCTGCCACCACATTGGGCTTAACTACGTTAGCTGTTCGCCTTTCCGTGTGTCCATTGCGCGGATGGCCGCTGCTCATGCTGCTATTAAGGAAAATAAGTAGCAGGTTTGTTTGATATTATTCTGAACTATAGATAGTTAAGGTGTTGGATAGAGGAGGCGGACAGGCTATAGCTCCCAGTTAGTTGGTGTTTGTTTATGGAGGGTTGCCCAAAAGGGCAGCCCTTTTTTTATCTGTACCCGTATCTTTGGCACGCTATAGACTACTACAAGCGCACAGCGCCGGATCTGTTTGAGAAGTTGTTTGCCAAAAAGTACAAACAATGTTTGGATTTTCCATATGGCGAAAAGTTTACTTTCTGAGAATTATTGCTCGGCGTGCTGTTGCTGCCAAAATTCTACGGGTATTTGAGCTCTCCGACGAGCGTGTCATAACGCTTCAGCAGCTGAGCGCCATGCTCGATGCAAGCAATGTGGATATGAGGTGCCTGCTGCAAGAGGCGTTACGCTACCTCATGTTGCGAGGACATATAGAGGAAGCGTACCCCTACAAATACCGGCTCTGTCGCAAAGAGTATATCATGGGAGTGGTGGATGTTGCGAAAGATAACGCACAATCCCGTACATTAATTTCGCTCTACCATAAAAAGCCCATCTTTATTTTACCCGATAAGCTTCGCGGGGCCTTACCCGGCGATACGGTGTGGGCTGCGCTACACTTGGATTCGTTGAAGGGACAAGTGGCTGAAGTAACACGGGTTGTCAAATTCGCATGCCGTCGTTTTTCCGGTTCCATTGAAATAGCCAGAGAGCGTGCCTGGTTTATTCCCGAGCAAGATATTTACCGCGATATTGTAGTTCCGCTGAATAAGCTGGGTGGCGCCAAAGATGGCGATGCTGTGATGGTGGAAATTGACGAGTTTACCGAGTCGTTTAGAACCATGCATGGCAAGGTGGTGCAGGTACTTGGAGCACGTAAGGACAGGCATGTTGATTTTGTATTGAAGCTGGAACAACAGGGATTCAGCCAGCTTTTTACGCCTGAACTTACACAGCTGGCGCAACGTATTGCTGCTGAGAAAGGTGAAATTCCTCTTTCGGAATATGAGCAGCGACGGGACCTGCGGGATGTACTCACATTTACGGTAGACCCGAAAGACGTACATGAAATTGATGACGCCATTTCTATCCGGCAATTTTCATCAGGACGTTGGGAGGTTGGTGTGCATATCGCAGATGTTTCTCACTATATTCCGCAGGGCTCGGCTATTGACTTAGAGGCTCGCAGAAGAGGAACATCGGTATACCTTTATGACAAGGTAATTCCAATGCTGCCGCAAGAAATAGTTGAGCTATGTACACTCTTACCACGCGAAGATAAGCTGGCATTTTCTGTAATATTTGAGTTTAGTGAGAAGTGGGAGCTGTTGAACTTCTGGATGGGTAAAACTATTATTCGATCAGACCAAAACTTCAGCTACCATGAGGTAAGCTACATTATTGCGGCAAACGAAGGCAGGTATGCCCGGGACATCCAAGTGCTATACTCCATTGCGACCATGTTGAAACAACGGCGGGCAGAGAATGGCGCTCTTTTCTTTCACAGCGCTCCGGAATTAAAATTTGATTTTGACGACAATTCTTTTCCCATTCGGGTACACGTCAACCAACGTAATGAGGCCACCATGATGGTGGAGGAGCTTATGCTCTTGGCCAATCGTACGGTAGCGCAGCGTATCGGTAAACGTGGCACTCAAAAGAGTGATAGACCCTTTGTTTATCGGGTTCATGGTTTGCCGCATCGTACACACTTTGATGAATTTGTACGGGTTGCCCAGCGTTTTGGGTACGTGGTGGGCGATACTTCTACCAATAAGCAAATTGCTTTACAGCTGAGTTCTTTGCTGGAACAAGCTAAGGGAAAACCGGAAGAAACTTTGCTGGCATCGCTCGCACTAAAGGCAATGTCTAAGGCACGATACACGCACAAGCCAAAAGCACACTACGGCTTGGCGTTTGAGTATTACGCTCACTTTACATCGCCCATGAGGCGTTATGCTGATTTAGCTGCGCACCGGTTGTTGGAAGGTTATCACATCAACAGAGCTAGCGCACGGGAGGTTGATGAGGAGGAAATTGAAAAGCTGTGTGCGCACCTTACGCTTCAACAGCAGCGTGCCGATTTACTTGAAGATGAATGTAGACGGGAGAAAGCGGCCGAGTACATGGAGAGCCGTATGAACCATTTATTTACGGCAGTTATTTTCAACTTTGGTGATAGAACCATGAGCGTAGAGCTGCGTGAAAATGGAATTTGCGGACAAATATTTTACGCAGATTTGATCGATGACCAGTACTTTCTGAATCGCGATACGTACACCGTTATTGGTATGCAAGGACGTGCTACGTACAGGCTTGGCGATTGGGTACGGGTAAAGCCTTTGCGAATAAATGAGTACAGCAAAAATATTTGCTTCAGCATAGAGGGGAGGCTGGAAGAGGAGCATGATGCTAGAAGAAGCTAGGTATATATTCCCTTGCATAAGTTCCGGATATGTACAAACGCCGTCCCGAATGGCCACTATGTAATATTTAAAGTCTTGATAATTAAATATGGTTCAATTCTAGATTAGAAATGATTATCTTGGCGTAAGGGCAGGTCTTAACGTCGACAATGTGTCTAAGGATTTCGAACTCGACAGCAAGGTAGGCTTCCACCTGGGCGGCGTTGTTGACATTTCGCTGGCAAACGTATCACCTATGCTACCCGAACAAAAAGCTCCATTGCAAACAAACCTAACCGCGCAACGCAAAACAAGGAGTAGCGCAAAACGAAGCAAAAACAAATTATCACGATGAAAAATAAAATTTTACACTTTTTTACCGGGGCATGGCGGCCTTCTATGACCGTAACCTTGGCGCTGTCGTTAGCGCTGGCAGTAAGTTTTTCGGCCTGCAGCAAGGACGATGACAACGGCGGCGGCAACCTCTATCGCCCCTCTCAGGATATGAGCAGCGAGGAAATCCTGACGCTCTTTGATGAGGTAACCGCCAACATGGCCACAGTGCGACAAGTTTCTGTGGATGAAATTTTTGCGGAAACATACCAGGGCAAAACGCCGGAGCTGTACAAAGACAGCAATTTCACCCAAAAGGTGAATTCTAATTCATCGCTGTCCCTGACCAACAACAACACCGTGCTCTACGCGAAGTGGGTGAGCAAGTCGGCGGCAAAATCACTCTTCAAAAAAGTTCAGGCAAAATTCCTGAGAGAGCGGGCGCAGTAGCCAACTTGCAAGCGCATGTCACAAAGTAACATGAAGTACTTCTTTGTGACAACCTTTGCGAGGCTTTGTGGTTACATTTTAGTATAAACTAGGTATATCATTACAAAAACAAAACACCAAGATGAAGCGACATTCAACCTTAGGTTAGGCGCATCTTGTCGAATAAATCCTTTTTTGGAGCAGGCGCCTCGGCCAGAATATTTTCCTTAGTAACCGGATGGATAAACTGCACGGAATGCGCGTGTAGCGAAATCCCGCCATTGGGGTTGGAACGGGCAAATCCGTACTTTAAGTCCCCTTTTATGGGACAGCCGATTTTGCTTAGCTGGCAGCGTATCTGATGATGCCTGCCCGTGAGGAGCTCTACCTCCAGTAAAAAGTAAGAATTGCTGGCGCCAATTAGCTTGTAGCGCAGTGTAGCTTCTTTGGCTGCTGGAGTGGGCTTATCGTAGGCGTATGTTTTGTTCTGCTTCTCGTTGCGCACCAAGTAGTGCTTGAGCAAATCTTCCTCTTTTGGCGGGCGCTCTTTTACAATTGCCCAGTATGTTTTATGCACCTCGCCGCTCTTGAACATGGCGTTGAGACGAGCGAGCGCCTTACTTGTTTTTGCAAAAATAACCACACCGCTGACCGGCCGGTCCAGCCTATGCGGCACGCCAAGGTATACATTTCCGGACTTGCCGTAACGCTCTTTTATTGAGGACTTTATGCTTTCTTCAAGCGATTCGCTGCACACCTTATCTGTCTGTACCAATTCGCCAACGCGTTTGTTGACAATGATTAGGTGATTATCCTCGAATAGTATCTCCATATGAATGCACAATGCATAGCTATTTCCCCAATTATGAATTGAGAATTATGAATTTTCTTAGTACTGCTCTTTGTCGTTGGGGAAGTTGCCGGATTTTACATCGTCTACGTAGCGCTCAAAAGCGCTCTTTACGTCATCGTAAAGGCTGGCATAGCGGCGCAAAAAGCGGGGAGAAAAGTCTTTTGACAGCCCCAACATATCATGCATAACCAACACCTGACCATCAACACCGCTGCCTGCGCCAATGCCGATCATGGGAATGCTCAACTCTTTGGCCACCCGTGTGCCAAGCGTTGCCGGAATTTTCTCCAGTACAACTGCGAAGCATCCTGCCTCTTCCAACAGGCGAGCATCGGCTACCAGCTTTTCAGCTTCGGCCTCCTCTGTAGCGCGTACGGCGTAAGTGCCGAATTTGTTGATGGACTGAGGAGTTAAGCCAAGATGCCCCATTACCGGAATACCTGCCGTAAGTATGCGCTGTACTGACTCTATGATTTCCTTACCGCCCTCCAGCTTTACGGCGTCGGCGCCGCTTTCTTTCATTATACGGATGGCTGAGTGCAAGGCTTCTTTGGAGTTACCCTGATAGGTGCCAAAAGGTAAATCTACCACCACCATTGCTTTCTTCACCGCCCTGACAACCGATTGGGCGTGGTAAATCATATGATCCAACGTCATGGGTAGCGTGGTGTCATACCCGGCCATAACGTTTGCGGCAGAGTCGCCCACAAGTACTACATCCATACCTACCGAGTCTATAATACGGCCCATAGTGTAGTCATAGGTGGTGAGCATAGCTATTTTTTCACCACGTTGCTTTTTTTCCAGCAAGCGTTGGGTGGTTATTATGCGCTCTTTTCCTTCTGTAGACATATCAATAATATTTGGTTTGTTGTACGTTTTATGCGGTAGCGGCTTCGGCCGGGACTTCCTCCCGCTTTACCACTCGTGGAGGAAAATTGGTTTCGATAATGGCGCTTGTTGGGCATTCGGACACGCACTTGCGGCATAACGTACATTTATTGAAGTCTATGCAGGCCAAATTTTGGCTGATGGCGATGGCATCAAACTTACAAACCTTTACGCACTTGGTACATGCGGTACAAGCCGAGGAGCAAGCCTTTTTAGCAATGCCGCCTTTATCTTTATTGATGCAGGATACAAATACGCGACGATTCTTTGGGCCCTTCTTACGCAGCTCAATAATCATCTTTGGGCACGCCGTAATACATGTTCCGCATGCGGTACACTTATCCTGGTCAACTTCGGGTAGTCCGGTTTCAGGGTTCATGTGTATGGCATCGAATTTGCAGGATAGCACGCAATCGCCCTTACCCAGACACCCGAAGCTGCAGCCTGTATCGCCGCTGTAAAGCGATGAGGCAATGGCGCAAGACGTGGCCCCCTCGTAGCTGTTTGTACGTGGACGGGCGCAAAATGTTCCGTTGCAGCGCACTACGGCTACCTGTGGATCTTTGGCTACCGCTGCAAGTCCCAATACTTTGGAAACGTTAGCCATGCCTTCGTTGCCGCCCACGGGACAGTATAACAGCGATAAATCGGCAGCGCCTACGGATGCGGTGGCAAATGCCCTGCATCCGGCGTAGCCACATCCTCCGCAGTTGGCGCCAGGCAGCAGCGCCTCTACGTCATCAATGCGGGGGTCTTCCTCTACCTTAAATTTTTGTGCTACAATATATAGAATTACAGCCAAGAAAACGCCCAGAGTAACAAGCGTGGCAATGGTAATCAACGTAGTAGTCATGCGGGTTTAAGTTGTACTTTATAAAAGGTGAAACATTATTTAATTTTTTCCAATGTAAACGTCATTTGCTTTTCAATCTTGCTTCTCAATACAAACAAAACGATGTAGTAGCCTGCCAGCGCTGCCAACGTGCCGAGTCCGGCGTACAGCTCCGGAACTCCAAGGGTGATGAGCGTAATTAAAACAACCATAAGCACCGCTAATGGAAGCATATAGCCGTACATTACCGCCTTCATTCCTATAGATTGGCGAATAGCCACGTTAACTTCCTCTCCAACCTCAAAGCGCTCCAGGGTATGGGGTACGCCAATAATCTTTTCCTCCATATCGGCGGCCATGCAAGCGTCCTTGGCGTGGCATGCAGCGCATGCAGCTACCCGTTCTATGCGAACCAGTATTCCTTGTTCGTCTACTTGCATGATGACCCCTGAGTGCTTAATTTCTTTTGCCATTTTGTGCTATGGACGAAAATATTGTACAAAGATAGCTAAATAAAAGAATATATAATTATCCGCGATTTTACCCAATCCGGTTACCATTTATTATTTACAATTTACCGGTGCGTGTGCGCTGTCACGCTGAGCCTGTCGAAGGTTGGGCGGCGGCTACGCCGCCGCCCAACACTTTTTTCCTTACCGCCGCCTCGTCATTCCGACCGGAGCGAAGCGGAGTGGAGGAACCTGCCCTCACCGCACCCTTCGACAAGCACAAGTATAGCAGTCAACTGTTGACTGTCTTGTCTTTGTTCCTTTTATCCTTGCTCCGACAAGCTAACGCACCCGCACCGGTAAATCATAAATCGTCAATAGTAAATTGTCAAATGGTAAATCGTTGCACAATAAATTTTTCTGTTTACCGTTACAATTATAACGGCAAATATTGCATAAACAAAAAATTTACTATATTTGCAGCATGTATGCCAGGCACACCGGTTACCAATATTGTCGGATCGTTGGTAGCACAGGCGTTTAGCAGAATTAATTAAAATGTAGAGAGGATCTGACGCAGACATTTTTTGTAATATATTTTCTAAAGCGATAGCTTTTATTCTTTTGTAAGAAAACCTCCAAATTTTCTACACGACAAAGAATAAAGAGCAAGTTCACGTCCATGCTATGCTTTAGCGTGGCGCGAGGTTGTACTTATTTTTTCGTGTGGGTGCTTGGAGGTACCTCTTACAAGAATAAGGTTTGCAACTCCGCGCTTTCTCTTTTTATATACATATGCTGCCTTTTCGGAGTTGGGGCAAAAACCAAGTAGCAACCATTTTTCTGTTGTTTATTATGAGAAATAGAACACTGCTGAGCCTGCTCCTTTCGGGATTGCTCCTCAGCGCAACATCATGGGCGCAAACACCCGTGGCCTACATTACCAACACCAACGTTGACCTCAAGAATCGCCTCATTTACGGCGAGCTGGTGTACGACACGCCCGACCAGTGCAGACGATACGAGCTGCGCTTTAAAACTAAAACGTATCGGGCATGGGTATGGGTAGACAGCGCTCAGGTAAAATCAATTTCAACCGCTATTATTAGTAATACCGATCGGTATACTTTGGTGAACGACAGCGCAATTACTAACCTACAGGTAGGCGGATTCAGGCTAAAGGCGCACCTCAATACCGGAGTGCTACCCACCGATAGCGTAGCCCTGTCTGTAGAAGTTTATCGCCTGTCTGACAAATGTTTACAGTGTGGCGTAGGTGGCTCCGACCTTACTTTCACAAAGGCTGATATTTGGCCGGATTGCCCCTATCCTGGCAAAGAAAATGACCTGACGCTGCTCTCCTGTAACAGGAGCAGTACGGGAGCGGGAGCCCGTTGGGAGGCCTTTATTCGTGATGTTCGGGATTGTAATATATACCGAACGGTACAAATGCCGGACGGCAGCTGGTGGTTTGCCCAGAACTTAAACTGGGAGCAAGCCGGAAAGTGCTACCCCACAGCAAACAGCTGCGATACGGTTGGACGTGTTTATACATGGTTTGAAGCTGTTACCGGAACAAAATATGCTACTCTTGTTAAGCAATACATACCCGGCGCAGACAAAGCGCCTCAAGGAGTATGCCCTGCCGGATGGCATGTGCCAACAACGGCGGAGTGGCAATCCATAGTACCCAATGACATTTCGCTAAAAGATGCTACCTCCTTTGACGCTAAATGGGGAATGAGCGGTATGCGCGACGGCTTTGGATTTACCTGGCGTCCGGCTAAAGTAGATGCAGAGCTGGGCGTTGCCGGATCGGCTATTAAAGAAGGCTTAATGTGGACGGTTCCGCCAACATGGGAAGCCTATAATGCCATAAGCAGAGTGTCTGCAAAAAGTGCGGAAGGAAATTGGGCAAGCAACCCTATCAGCATAGATGGCAGCATGGGAAGTAAGCTGGACTACCTCCATGTGCGCTGCAAATACGGATTAGGCGAGGCGGTGCTGCCCGATGGTACAGGAGCCCCGCTTAGCATGGGCGCTATAACGCTAACCTCCGATGTTACCACCACGCTTGCCGGTGGTAAGCTATTGTTGCAGGCCGCAGCAGTTAATCCCCCTGCACAAGCGGGCTATCGTTGGGTGGTCACTCCTACTGGCGGCGGCCCCGAATGGACTATCGCTACCAGCAGCGTACCACAGGTTATGGCTATCACCCCCAACGTCACGGGTAGCAACGCCACTTACAGCATCAAAGTAACAGTTACGGCAGCGGGCTACACCTCTGCCTCCAGCAATAGCATAAATATTACGGTCAGAGCCTGCCAACCTCTTGTACAAGCGCCCCTTACCACCCAAAATGTTTGCCCCGGCATCGACGTACCGCTGAATCCCGGTAGCGCAACCGGAGGCGATGGCGTAAGCTACACCTATACCTGGGAACGGCGAGTTGAAGGAACATCTACCTGGGAAACCGCAGGCAACCAGGTAAGCTATACCATTACCGGAATAGGCGCCACCGGCCCTTACTACTACTACCGGCGTACGGTAACATCATGCGAAGGAACCGGCAGCAATACAACCAATGAGGCATACGTAGGCGTCTACTCCCTTCAACAACCAAATGTCGGCACAAGTTCCGACAACAGAACCTACTGCAATAGCGGAAATTACAACTACACAATGGGCGCCGCCTACGGTGGAAAAGCTGGAGACTACACCTACGAGTGGCAATACTCCACCGTTTCCGCGGGTCCATATAGCGCAACCTCACCCGCCTGCACCACAGAACACTTAACTGTACCTGCATTGACAACTACTCTCGTTTGGACAGGATACTATCGAAGATTAGCGCATACCTGCAGCGGTGCGCTAACCCACTATAGCCAGCCGGTGCGCTTTTACACAGGTGGCGCCGTTCCCTCCAACGGCAGCTTGGCGGATGTTTCAGTCTGTCCGGATCCGGAGGGTACTGTCACCCGCACCCTCAATCCCTCGGCCAGCGGCACAGGAACGCTTACCTACCAATGGCGGGTGTTGGATGGCAGCACCTGGAAAAATGTGGCTGAAAACGGAACCTCACAAGCCTACAACGCTCCTGTACCCACCATCGCAAACACTACCAAATCATACTTACGCGTAACCTATTCTTGCAGCGGAGCCGGGGCATCCGCATCATCGGGAGCCTACCACATTGTGGCAACAGGAGGTATTACCGCCGATAACATTACCGCCCCGGCAGAAGTGTGCCCGGGCATCAGCGTCAGCTGCACCGCTCCGGCTGTTGCCGGAGCTCAAAGCTACGAGTGGTATGCAAGCAACGATGGCGGAGGCTCTTACTCACTGGCCGCAGGCGTCAACAGCGCGCAAAATTACAGCTACACCTCCAATGATACAATTGGCTCATCCATTATGCTGAAGCGCAGGGTGTACTCTACAGCCTGCCCTGACTCATACGTGGAGAGTACGGCTGTAAAAATTACCGTCAGCAAAATGGGGTTAACGCAAGAAACCGTTATGACTCCTGCCAAAGCCTGTGCGGGCGTGGAGGTGCCGTTTTCAATCGGGTTAAGCGGAGGCAGTGGCGCTACATTGCAATACCAATGGCAAACCAGCGCCGATGGAACCTCCGACTGGGCCGATGTAGTCGGCGGAACTAACAGCCAGCTGCTTTTTACTGCCAACAACGGCGATATTACGCCGGTGTTCTACCGCCGCATTGTAGCCACCTGTACCAATGCAACACCCGTACAGGATACCAGCGTGGCCTTCAAAATAGGCTTTCATACCGCCGACGATATTACCATTGCCCCTATGCCCGTAGAATATAAAGGAATATCAGCCCTGTTCAGCCGTATTGGAGCAAACGTAACCGCTCAAGGCCCCGTTGATTGCGTGTGGGAGCAAAGCGCCGACAACTTCACCTGGGCCAACGCCACCGATGCTCCCAACGACTCCGTATGGAAGCTGGTAGCACCCTATACGCTGGAGTATTCTCCCTACTACAGGCTGAAAATTGCCAGCTGCGGAGCCACAAAGTATAGCAATGTGACTCGCATATTTTCTCCGTATGAATGTCCGTACAACAACGCAAGCAACGACCTCGTAGCCGGGAGCTGCGAACCTCGCACCGCAGGCCGACAAAACTGGCAGGCGTACATGATTGATGCCCGTGATGAAAAACAATACCGGATGGTATTAATGCCCGACCGAAAATGGTGGCTGGCGCAAAACCTAAACTATCAACAGGGGCTAACAAGAAAAGACACGGCGGCCTACACTACAGGGTCTGTATATTTTTGTAACTCCAACACCGGCTTTCAGACCTACAACACGCAGGATAATATACCTTGCGAAACATTTGGCGCCAGCTATAACTGGTATACCGTAATGAAGCCGGACGGAGTTGGAGATGTTTCTGCTGCCTCCGTGCCAATAGGAACCGCCAGCACGGTAAGAGGAATTTGCCCGCAAGGCTGGTACGTGCCATCTCATTACGATTGGGGAGTTATGCAAAATGGGACTGTGGGATGTCCGGACGGGCAGGAAACGGGCGTCTTACCCTGTAACTGCGCCGACAACGTAGTAGAAAGAAAAGGAAATGGCCAGTTTCTTATCTCTTCTGTTGTATGTAGTACTGCTCAGCCAAACACCGCAACTTACGCATGCTGGGCGGCTACAGCAATAATAATCGGTAGCGATGATTACGGCTTTTCATTGCTTCCAGGTACGGCAGTAGAAACCGGTTTTGGATATAGCAACCATACTATGATGATTACCGCCACTGAATATAACAACAATGTATGGCAGAGAATGAGAGATAACAACGCCGCCTTAAGCCTCAGGAGTGAACACGGTTACGCTAAAACAGCCGCCTACCCGACTCGCTGTATAAAGGCAGAAAACTAAAACGAGCGCCTTACGCTTATGCTAAGATATCAAATGCAAACCATATCAGCAAAGCATTAGCAGTAAGGCGCTTGTACTAAAAGCGCGAGTTGCGGTATTTTGTTCGCATGGGCTTTGCAGAGCCTCCGGTGCAAATATCAGGCTTGCGCTTTTTATGCTCGCTTACCGCTGTCCGTCATTGCAGCAAAGCGAAAGATCTCAAGTTTGCACAATGACGTGGTTGTGGAAAGATGATACTTGGCAGCTGGTCACTGATAGCTGCTCTCGTACCAATTTGCATACGCCTGGCATACAAACTTGACACCGCCTGGTGTGGGGTAGTTTCCTGAAAAATACCAATCGCCAGTATGTTCCGGGCAGGCAACGTGTAAGTTTTCTATAGCTTGATAAACCAGCTCTACTTTTGCATGTGTTCCTTTTGGGGTAAGCATTTCTGCAATTTTGGCAGAAATTTGATCGTCACTAAAAGGGGCGTATATCTCCTTTACGCAGTTCACCATCTTTTCTTTCGGCTGGCCTTCCTGCGCTTTTATCTTTTTATACACATCATGTATAATATTTTCCTGCTTGCTATCTTTTAGCAGCTCAACCGTAGCACAAAACGCAGCAAATTCATCCATGCGGGACATATCTATACCGTAGCAATCGGGATAGCGTACTTGCGGTGATGAGGATACAATCACAATCTTCTTAGGTTGCAGCCTGTCCATTATCTTTAGTACGCTTTGCTTGAGCGTAGTACCACGTACAATGCTGTCGTCAATTATCACCAGGTTATCTCCCTGGCGAATGGAGCCATAGGTAATATCGTACACGTGAGCAGCCAGGTCGTTACGACTTTTATTCTCCGCAATAAATGTACGCAGCTTGATATCCTTAACAGCCACCTTTTCAGCACGTATCTTCATGGATAGTACCTGCTGCAATAAGGCCTCATCAACCTTAGGAGCGGCCAGCAGCAGCCGCTTCTGCAAGGCAAGCAAATGATGCTGCAATCCCTCCAGCATACCAAAGTATGCCACCTCGGCAGTATTCGGGATAAATGAAAATACAGTATTCTTCAAATCGCCATCAACCGATTTCAGTACGCTTGGCGTGAGCAGCTCCCCGAGCTTCTTACGCTCACGATAAATAGCAGCGTCGCTACCGCGTGAAAAGTAAATGCGCTCAAACGAGCAGGCTCTTGGCTCTAAAGGTTTCAGTATTTGTTCAACGGAAAAAATACCGTCCGGTTTTATTATCATAGCCCTCCCGGGTTGCAACTCTTGAACGGCTGAAGCTTCAACTCCCATCACAGTTTGTATAACCGGGCGCTCAGATGCAACTACAACTATCTCATTATCAGAATAATAAAAGCAAGGGCGAATGCCGACAGCGTCACGCACCACAAAGGCGCTACCGCTACCGGTGGCTCCGCAAATGGCAAACCCGCCATCCCATTGAGGGCTCGTTTTACGAAGAATACCGGCTATATCCATACGGCTCTCGATCTCATGGCTCAACGCCTCGCCTTTCAATTTCCCGTTGTATAGCTCATCGTAACAACGTTGCACCTCATGACTTAAATGGTGTCCAACAGACTCCAGTAGAAAAAAGGTATCGCTGTATCTGCGGGGATGCTGTCCGCTATCTACCAAATGCTGAAAAAGTTCATCGTTATTGGTAAGATTGAAGTTGCCCGCCAGCAGCAAGTTTTTTGAACGCCAATTATCACGCCTCAACAAAGGGTGCACATGCGGCAATCCTTTTTTACCGGTTGTACTATAACGCAGGTGCCCCATCAGCAGCTGTGCCTGCGCCCAACCATTTTGCAAATCCGGTGATTCAACTACGAATCCGAATATATCCTTAATAGCTCCCGCTCCCAGCCTGCGTTCTCTAAAAATATACTCCTCGCCCGGTTTGGCTGTCAACTTTACAGCCCCAACTCCCGCCGCCTCCTGTCCACGATTGTGCTGCTTTTCCATGAGCAGGTACAGCTTGTTAAGACCATACTGTGCATCACCGTATTTTTTTTCATAGTATTCCAGCGGCTTGCGAAGCCGGATAAGGGCAATACCACATTCATGCTTGATTGGGTCGCTCATTGTATCAAGGAAGGATGATTGGTTTGAAAACGCTAACATATTGTTCACAATGTTAAACGTTTTTGACAAACAAAGATAGCTTTTTATTGCTACATTTGTCATATGATAATTCATAGCGCCATATTTGTAAAAAGCAGCGAGAAAACTAGCCAGTGTCCATCACCAAGTCAACTTCCTGAGTATGCTTTTGCCGGACGTTCGAATGTAGGAAAGTCCTCACTCATAAATATGTTGACAGGGTTCAAGGGGCTCTCTAAGGTATCCGGCACACCCGGAAAGACTAAGCTAGCTAACCATTTCTTAATTAATGACCAGTGGTACTTAGTAGATTTGCCCGGTTACGGCTACGCGCAAGCATCAAAAAAAGGCCGAGAGGGATTTTCCAAAATTATAACCGGCTACATACAAAAACGCAATGAATTAACGCTGCTTTTTGTGTTGATAGACAGCAGGTTAGAGCCGCAAAAAATTGATCTTGATTTTATTTACTTGCTTGGTGAATACGGAATTCCATTTGCGCTTGTCTTTACTAAAGCTGATAAAATTTCTGCCTCTGCGCTCAAAAATTCGGTTTCTAAATTTGAGCAGGCGCTAATGTCCACTTGGGAGGAGCTGCCCCGCATATTCACAACCTCATCGACTACAAGAATGGGAGCAAAAGAAGTGCTGGATTACATTGAAGAAATAAATAATTCTTTAAAGTAGCCACATTTGCAATCTTCATGTCCTTCCGAACACTCGGCCTCCTTAGAAGATTACCATTTCAGCGAGACAGCTTCCTTCTTATTTCTTGCAGAAGAAAGACTATTTGTGCAAAAAACATATAACCTACTCATTTAAAGTTGATTGTATCGAAAAATTTGGTTAATAACTTTCGGCAAACTAATCATATTTAGCTCTTTTTTTTTGCTTTTTTGAGCTACTTTTGTACGTCTTTTACTAGGTAATCCACGACACCCACACACTAGTATGCTACCCACACACCAAATCAAGTTCTTTTGCGGACGCAATTCCCGCAATTTAGCAGAAAGAATAGCTACCAGTTTTGGCGCAGAATTAGGCCAATGCTCGGTTACGGATTTCAGCGACGGCGAATTTCAGCCCTCATACGATGAGAGCGTTCGTGGCAGCACCATATTTATTATTCAATCAACCTGCCCGCCAACCGACAACTTATTTGAGCTGCTACTAATGATTGACGCTGCAAAGCGCGCGTCTGCATATAAGGTAGTAGCTGTAATTCCTTACTTTGGCTGGGCCAGGCAAGACAGAAAAGACCGCTCACGTGTATCTATAGGCGCAAAGCTGGTTGCCAACTTGCTATGCGCCGCCGGAGTTGACCGCGTAATGACCATGGACCTGCACGCCGACCAAATTCAAGGCTTCTTTGATGTTCCTGTAGATCTGCTTTACGCCAGCCGTATTTTTGTTCCCTACATTCGCAGCCTCAACCTGGAGAATCTCTCTATTGCCGCGCCAGATATGGGTGGTGCAAAGCGTGCCAACATCTACTCAAAAATTTTGGGCACACCCATGATTATTTGCCACAAAAACCGTGAAAAGGCAAATGTGGTTGGTGAAATAACCGCCATTGGCGAAGTTGAAGATCGTAACATTATTATAATGGACGACATGATCGACACCGCCGGCACTATTGTAAAGTCAGCAGACGTTCTCATGGAAAAAGGCGCGCGCAGCGTTACCGCTATTGCTACGCACGCTGTGCTATCCGGCTCTGCTTATGAGCGTATTGCAAATTCGTCTTTAAAAGAAGTGGTATTTACCGACACCATTCCGGTAAAAACAAGCGTAGAGATGAGCAAAATTAAGGTCTTATCGAGCGCGGAAATGCTGGCGGATATTATTAATAAAGTGTACAACTCACAATCTATCAGCTCTCACTTCATTACCACTTAAAGGATAAGCCGAAACCCAAACACCAGCAACGGGGCAAAACTCTGTTGTTTTGGGAGTTATAGGAATGCCAGCACCTTCGGAAAATATCCAAAGACATGCATAGTACATCATAGCATTATTTAATGTAAGTATTTAGCAATCAATATCTTATCAGACAATTGTCTCTAGAATTTTGATATCGTTGGATATTTAAATAATATAATGTACCTTTGCAGTCCTTACTTTACAAAATCCTTTTTTAAGGGTGTAATGGGGAATTAGTAAATTCTGAGTAACACTTATTAAAAACTTCACCAGCATGAAGACTTTAGAAATTACCGGCACAGCAAGGACTGCTACCGGAAAGGAAGAAACGGCAAAACTGCGCAAGACCGGCGTTGTACCTTGCATAATTTATGGTAACGGCGAGAACATCATGTTCTCTGCTCCCACAGCTGCCTTCAAAGATTTGATTTATACGCCAAACGCCTACCTGGTAAAAATCAACCTGGACGGAAGAAAGGTTGAAACCGGCGTTATGCGCGAGGTACAATACCACCCTGTAACCGATGAAATCCTTCACGTAGACTTCTACCGCGTAAGCGAATCCAAACCGGTTGCCATGGCAGTTCCTGTAACGCTAACCGGCAGCGCAGAAGGCGTAAAGCTGGGAGGTAAGCTGCAGCAAGCTACCCGCAAGATACAAGTAGCGGCGCTTCCAAAAGATTTGCCGGATGCCGTAGAGGTAGACATCACCTTGCTTGGCCTTGGTAAAAGTATTTTCGTAGGCGACCTTAAGGTGGAAAACGGCAACATTCTTACCCCGAAGAGCACCGTTATTTGCGCTGTTAAGATGACCCGTGCAGCTATGGGCGCGGCGGCGGCAGCAGCCACCGCTAAGGAGGCTAAGGATGCAAAAGACGCTAAGAAGAAGTAGCAGCATCATAGGCGCTGAAACGCCTGCATAAATAGAAACAAGGTTGGACGGAAGCAAATTTAAGGTCTGACCTTGTTTCATTTTCAGACAGAACGGTTCCATACTATGAAATTCCTCATAGCCTGCTTGGGCAACATTGGCCCCGAGTACGAAAATACGCGTCACAACGTTGGCTTTAAAATTGCCGACCTCCTGGCAAAGGAGGCCGAAGCTGCTTTTAGAGCAGACCGCTTGGGTAGCATTGCCGAAGTTAAGCACAAAGGGAGGCGGCTAATCGTGCTAAAGCCAGCTACCTTTATGAACTTGAGCGGCAAGGCTATTAGCTACTGGCTGCAGGCGGAAAAAATTCCCGTAGAAAACATGCTGGTTGTGCAGGACGACATTGCCCTACCCTTTGGCAAGCTGCGTATGCGCGGCAGCGGTAGCGATGGTGGTCATAACGGGCTAAAAAATATCAACCTCATGCTGGAAACACAGAGCTACGCCCGCCTGCGCTTTGGCGTTGGAGCAGACTTTGGCAAAGGTCAGCAGGTAGATTACGTGTTGGGCGAATGGAATGAGGAAGAAAACAAGGAGCTGCCAGCCTACTTAAAAAATGCAACAGAAGCTGTAAAGGCTTTTACAGCCATCGGCTTGGCCAGAGCCATGAATATCTACAATACAAAGTAGCCATACTATTTTTACCCGGTACAAAAATATGCTCGGCGAACCTTCGAGATTGGACAAGTGGTTATGGAGCCTACGCGCCTATAAAACGCGCAGTGAAGCCGCAGACGCCTGCGAGCGTGGTCGTATTCTGGTAAACGGTGCAGCAGCAAAGCCATCTCGTGAATTAAAGGTTGGCGATATAGTATGCGTACGAAAATCGCCTGTGGCATACACTTACAAGGTTGTTGACATTCCGCCGTCAAGAGTTGGAGCCTCCCTTGTATCAAAATACGTGGAGAATTTAACGCCAACAGAAGAGTTGGAGAAGTTGAGCGTAAACAGCGCCGTAATTTTTGCACAACGAGATAGAGGCACAGGCCGTCCGACAAAAAAAGACAGACGTGACATTGGCAAGCTACTCGAAAACGGCATGGATTCGATGTAGTATGCTGGATGAAAAATTTGACCGTTTCAAATTGAAAAAAAGTAGCATTATCAGGTTGAAAAATTCAGCTAAAACAGGCTCCGCTTGCAACAAAAAAGCACAACCAAAAGTGCTGCCATAACATCAAGAAATCATACAGCTATAAAGCTAATTTCTTGAACTACATTTTAGCTGTTACTATCCCTCAACAGCTTAGCAACTAGTTCAAAACGAGCGTAAAAAAAAGTGCGTTTTTTACTCAATTTTATAGTTCAGAAAATAAGTAGCTTAGCAAGTTTTTTGATTTTCCAAGTCCAAATCATTTTTTTTTCTAATACTTTTTCCACAATTTTGTTTTCCGAAAAGCGAGTATAAGTTTCTAATATATCCATTCCATTTTTCGAACCATAAATTGAGTATGCGCACCCATCAGGAAGTTTGGAGTAGTTGCCTTAACGTCATTAAGGACAACGTTGCCGAAGAGAGCTACAAGGCGCTTTTTGAGAAAATTTTACCGTTGAAGTTGGAGGATGATAAGCTGGTGCTTCAAGTTCCAAGCCACTTTATATACGAGTACCTGGAGGAGCACTACATTGATCTGCTTCGAAAGACAATTCGCAAGGAGTTGGGGTCAAACGCAAAGTTGGAGTACAGCGTTATGGTAGCCGGCACAGGATTGCGCCCTATGCCGCAACAAGATACGGTTGCGCCGCGCAACAAGCCCATATCGTTTCCTACCGCTGCTGACAAGCAGGTAAAGTTTAACCCGTTTGTAATGCCGGGTTTGCGCAACCTTGAAATAGATCCGCAGCTAAATCCGCAATACTCTTTTGACAACTACATTGAAGGCAGCTGCAATAAGCTGGCTCGCATGGCAGGTTTGGCTATAGCAAATGAGCCGGGCGCTACCTCATACAATCCGCTTTTTATTCACGGTAATACCGGACTTGGAAAAACTCACCTGGTACAAGCCATAGGTCTTGAAACAAAAAAACTGTACCAGGAAAAGGTTGTGCTATACCTTAGCGCAAACAAATTTCAAGAGCAATACGTAAGCGCGGTTCAGAAAAACGAGGTAAACAACTTCCTGCATTTCTATCAAATGATAGATGTGCTCATTCTGGATGACGTGCACGATTTCGCAGGAAAGTCAAAAACGCAGGATACATTCTTCCACGTTTTCGACCAGCTATATCGTTCAAAAAAGCAGCTAATTCTCACATCAGATAAATCGCCCGTTGATATTGAAGGGTTGGAGCCTCGCATTTTATCACGCTTCAAGTGGGGTCTTACAGCAGAAATTACCGCGCCCGACTACGAAACCCGCCTCAAAATCTTCAAGCATAAGGTTTATAAAGATGGTATTGAGCTAAGCGACGATGTTATTGAATACCTTGCCGACAAAATCAGCAATAACGTTCGTGAATTCGAAGGCGTGTTGACTCGCCTGCTGGCAGAGTCTACGCTCATTAAAGCGCCTATATCTATGGATATGGTGGTGAACGTGGTAAACAAAAACATCAAGAATACTCAAAAGGAAATTACGGTTGACTTTATTTACAAAACCGTATGCAGCTACTTCGGTATGGCTGCCGACAACGCTCAGTCTAAAACTCGCAAGCGTGAAATTGTACAGGCCCGTCAAATTGCTATGTACTTCAGCAAAAGTATGACCAAGACCTCGCTTACTTCTATCGGCTCCCAGATTGGCGGCAAGAATCACGCTACTGTGCTTCACGCCTGCAAAACAGTAAGCAATCTTATGGAAACAGACCGTCAATTCAATGATATTATCAGTAATATTGAGAAGAAGCTGAAGACCATGTAATAAGCTACATTCCACAATAAAAAACTTTCGCCTAGCTTATGACGGGAGTTTTTTATTGTGGAAAAGAAACCATTACAAATCCACATAACTCTCTGATTATCAGATTGTTTTATTGCCTACTCCTTTTTCGTTATATTTGCGTATTGTGCTGTTTTTTTTCGTTAATAGAAAATCATTCCTATAAATGAAGGTAGACGTTGTTATTGGCCTACAATGGGGCGATGAGGGTAAGGGTAAGATTGTGGATGTGTTAACCCCGAATTATCCTGTTGTTGCACGCTTCCAAGGTGGTCCGAATGCCGGCCATACGCTGGAGTTCAATGGTAAAAAGTTTGTGCTGCACACAATCCCATCGGGCATATTCAGGCCCAACACGCTAAACATTATTGGCAATGGCGTGGTAGTTGATCCTGCCATACTGATGGGTGAAATCGGCAAGCTCAACGCTGCCGGAATTGAGACCAAAGGAAAAATTGTGCTCTCGAAAAAAGCACACCTTATACTCCCGACCCATCGTGCGCTGGACGCCGCGTATGAGGCAGCAAAAGGAGCATCAAAAATAGGCTCTACGCTCAAAGGAATTGGCCCGGCCTATACCGATAAGACCAGCCGTAACGGTCTGCGCATTGGCGATATTTTACAACCCAACTTTTTGCAAAAGTATCATACGCTTAAGCAAAAGCACGTGGATACGCTCAACCAGCTGCACTACAATACAAATGTAGATGAGGCCGAAAAAATCTGGATGCAAAGCGTAGAGCAACTACGCCAAGAGTTTACCATTGTAGATAGCGAGTACGATATTAACGAGGCCCTTAAAAGTGGGAAGAAAGTTCTCGCCGAAGGTGCGCAAGGCTCTATGTTAGATGTAGACTTCGGCTCATATCCGTTTGTAACCTCATCCAATACTATATGCGCAGGAGCCTGCACCGGACTTGGTATAGCACCGGGCTGCATTGGTGAAGTTATCGGTATATTTAAGGCATACTGTACACGTGTTGGTAGCGGCCCGTTCCCAACAGAGCTTAACGATGAGGTTGGCGAGCAGCTCCGTGAGCAAGGACATGAATTTGGCTCCACCACCGGACGTGCAAGACGATGTGGTTGGCTTGACCTGGTTGCGCTCAAATATTCTATCATGATTAGTGGCGCAACGCAGCTGCTTATGATGAAAGCCGATGTTATGGATAACTTTGACGCCATAAAGGTTGCCATAGCGTACAACATCAACGGTAGGCAAGCTGACCGCTATCCATACGAGATCGGTGCGCCCATTACTCCTGTATACAAAGAATTCAAAGGTTGGAAGCAGAAAATTGCCGATTGCCGCAAAGAAGTTCACCTGCCCAAAGAGCTAATGGACTACATAAAATTTATTGAACAGGAAACGGGTGTTCCTGTCAAGTTAGTTTCTGTAGGACCGGATAGGGAGGAAACTATTTTGAGGCAAACGTGTCGTAATGCAGGTTGAGCGATTCCATGTTATGCGCAGGGCTGCGCCTTGCTTTAAGCTCATTTAAAAATATTCTTTTTTAGCGTCTTTACTAAATTAACCGAACCAATTAGAAGCAATGAAATGCTTAACAGGATTCCAAACAATATTAATCCGGGAGGTTCATTAAAAACGCCATTAAGAATATAATTTAAAATACCATGAACCATAAATCCGCCAAACAATAATGGCAATATTATAATTGGCTTTATGTTTTTATTTATAATGTTTATATTATGTATCCCTAAATATAATAACACAACACAGGAAAATAACATATATAAACTTAAAACAGGAGTATCATCAATACGGGGGTAAAATAAAAATATTGCCCCTGACAATAATCCAAAAAGAAGTGGTAAAACAATGTTTACCCTAAAGTATTTTCTATAATCCATTTTTCTTCTCCTGCTATTGAATGATTCTTTCATTTATACTTTGAAGATAAAGTTACATAAAAGTTTTCATATTCATATGTCCTAATATATTCTTTTGTAGAACTTTCCTCAGCCGTATTATCCATGCAGCTTGTACCTGAGAAGTGTACAAATTTTAATAGAAAGTTTGGCAGTTAAATCCGCCCATTACTTCTTATACTCGCTCGGCGACATACCCGTGCACCGCTTGAAATACTTCCCGAAAAACGACTGCGAGGGAAAATTTAATTCCTCGCTGATTTGCTGAACAGTCATGTTGGTGGATTTAAGGAGCGCTTTAGCTTCGAGCGTCACGTGGTTGTCTATCCACTCGTTGGCAGTGGTGCCGCTGACTTCCTTAATCACTTTCGAGAGATGCTTGGGCGTGAGGCACAGCTTGTCGACGTAGAACGACAGCTCCCGCTGTTCTTTGTAATGGGTTTGCACCAAATCGAGGAATTTCTCCACGAGCATCTCCCGTTTTAATTTGTCGTCCTTGACCGTGAACAGGTTGAAATGGAATCCCAAATCGTACAGAAACGCTACAGTCAGGTGCTTGACGATTTCCATACGATAGGGATTTTCGGTCGTCCGTATCGCTTCCTTGAACACGCCGAAATAGCGCACCAGCGCATTCAGCCCGCTTTCGTTCAACGGTATCCACGGCTTTTGCCGGAGGGTAAAGTTCAACGACAAGGATTCTCTTACATTTACATTCATATCGGTTATAAACTGCTTGGACATAATGATAAAATGTCCCGAAAAATCCTCGCTGAACTGCCCGGCGCTTATGATTTGGTCGGGAAAGACCACCATCACTGTGGGCGCCTGAAATTCGTAGGATTGCATATTCACGCTCCCTTTCATTGTTCCCTTGAGGCAGAGGATGGAAATCATCAAATCCAGCTTGAAAGGATAATCCAAAACCTCGGTAATAACCGGCTTCTCAAGCAGGATAAAATCATTGCCTACCGAATAGTATTCCGTATTTTCCAGCCTCTCGCGCCAGTTGAACGGTAAGATACGCTGTTTCATATACTTCTTTTAGCCGCAAATGTAAGTTCAATTATTCAATAAATAAAATAAAAGCGAACTATCGTCCAACTTCTGCTCCCTTTTGACCTTGTGCGCTGCCTTCAGGGCACCTAATTTTGCATCGTTTTAATCTTAAATAATAAAGGAACCTAAAAATGGCAAACGAAGAAAAGAACACTGTGTTCGTAGAACTCTACGATTTGAAGCTCTCCGAGAGAGCGGACGACCGCTTCGGTCGGGTAGTAACCACCAAGTCGCTACGTGAGGACGACTTGATAAACATCGCCGTCAGGCGGCGAACCGACCTTAACGCAACAACCCTGCGCGCATCGCTCGATATCCTGAAGGAAATTGCAATAGAAGAAATTGCAAACGGGGCGTCGGTGCAGTTCGGGCTGGGCTTTTTCAGCCTCGACGTGAGAGGCATTTTCATCGGCGACCACGCACACTGGAACCCCGACGTGAACAGCCTGCACGTGAAAACCGCCTCCGGCGTGGAACTTCGCACGGCTATCGAGAACGTGCATGTGAACGTTCGCGGAATGGCAAGTTCGGGAACAGTTATCAACACACTGATAGACGTAATGTCGGGAGGAGAAGACGCACGCCTCACACCGGGCGGCGGCGTGAACCTCACGGGCAGTAAGATTAAGATTGCAGGCGAGAGCACGGAAAACGGCATCCGCCTTATTGACCAGAACAGCGGGGCGGAAACCCCTATCCCGATGGAAATGGTACTGGTCAACGACCCGAAAAAGGTAACCTTCATCGTGCCCCACGACCTGCCCGCCGGCGACTACAAGCTGAGCCTCACCACGCAGTTTTCAAACACTTCCACGATGCTCAAGGAGCCGCGCACTTA
>JAISBU010000011.1 GCA_031266015.1 Prevotellaceae bacterium
CGGCAAAGTTGAGCTCCACCTCGTGCCGGTGGTCAAAGCTGTCGTAGAACGTCAGCCCCAGCTGGTGCTGAGACCCGCTCAGCGGCGCAAAGTACAGCCGAAATACTTTCTTGGGCAGCCGGTACGCATCGTTGGGAACAAACGCCAGGCCATCCTCGCTGCTTAGCGTTCCCCGTCCGCTGTACTGAAAGTAGCGCACGTAGTACTTCGTGCTGTCGTAGCTACCTTCGGCCCCTTCGATGGTAAAGCGCAGCTCTACCTGCTCGCCGGGCATGACACTCGACGGAACAGGCAGCAGCTCAATCTCGAAATCGAAGTCGGTTTGCACCTCCAGCGAAGCGTCGCAGGCCGTAAGTCCGCAGAGCAAAAATACTGCAAACCACCATCTTACTATTTTCCTCATTTTTTCTTTTTTCATGGCTCTCCCCGGTAGTATATACTTAACCCTATAAATGTTACAAATATTACCATCACTACTACTAGCATGTAGAACATCTCCTGCACCTGCTCGTTTCTTTTCGCCTCTAAATTTTTATTTTTCCCATTTTTTCTTTTTTCATAGTTCACTTTTTATTTTTCCCATTTTTTCCCATGGCTCACTCCAAAATATACTTAACCCCAACGCCAAACAGCGTATGGAACATGCCCACGCTCGACCCGCCGGCCATGCGCTGCTTGGCCGTCAGCAAAAAAATGTACCGGTCGTCTAAGTAGTACTCAACCTCCACAGCGGCGGCCGCGCCGTACAGCCACTTATCGGCGTTGGTGATGACGGCGCCGCTGGGCAGCTGCTTCTTACTCCAGTTAACCGTTTCGTAGCCCGTCAGCGCCGTTACCCCTATGGCGACAAAAAAACTTTTGCTCACGTCGCAAAACAGCAGCCGGTAGAAGCCAAACTCCGCCGTAAACTGCGCCAGCGGAATATCCCCGGCTTCCCAGGCGTGGCGCTGGTGCAGGTACTCAACATCCCCCGCCCAGCGGTTTTTGCTTTCGGTGTACCACGAGTACCCGCCGTGCAGGTAGTAGCCGTTGCGCTCAATCAGGCCGCCCATCGCCTGTACGCCGCGCATCCCCGCAAGGTAGCGCTGCCCCTCCGCAGGCAGCGCGGTAAAAAGCACTATTAGTATTACCAATAATCTCATTATCAACTAATTGATAGTAAAGTTTTTAATCTCTTTTGCCCGTACTAGGTCTGCGTTTTCAACATCAAACGTAAAGTTCCGTCCACCCTCCTTTTCATGCAGATCTACCCGCAGCACCTTTTCCGGCATGAGCGTGAATACCGGAATAGCCAGCACAATGCACTCCGTTTTTTTTGCCCCAACAGCCGTAACGTGGTTGTACGCGCGTACTGGCTTTAGCGCTGTTTCCTGAATCGTTGTGCGCTTTATTAGCTGCTTGTCAATTATATTAAATGACAAATAATCAATATTATAGTTAACCGACGAACTGTTCTTAAGCTCTACGTGGAAGAAGAGCATCCCGTTGTACGAGTATACCCCCTTGAGCAGCAGCTGTACGCCAAAGCCCCTCGCCCCTATATGCTTGATGATGCGGTAGTTATTTTCGTGTATAGATTTCATAATCAGCCGTATCAGGCGTGGAGATTCGCTGTTCAGCTCCTTCAGGTAAATCTCCATAGAGTTGTTCGGCCGGTTGACCACCGAGCCGTCGTGCGTAAAGTCCTGCATTTCGATATTCAGCTTCTCCGGCTCGGCGGCAAACTTCACGTTAAACGTGTAGAAGTTGCCGTTGTCCGTAATAACCGACATGTTCGTTTCGCCCTCCCAGAACTCCTCCGCCGACTTCACCCGCAGCACGTTCTCCGCCTCGCCGGCTTTGCCCGCTATCAGCCGCTCGTTGCCGAGGTCAACGTAGCGAATGGTGGCCGGAAAAATGATGTGCACCGTCTTGTCAAACGTAACCTGCAAGCCGTAGGGCGGTATCATCCGCTCGTAGGGTATTTTGCGGGTAAATCCTTTGTACAAATCCCCGCCGGTGGTAATGTTAGACGCTTCGGGGTTCGCGTAAAAAAGCGTATCCTGCTCTGCCGCTTCAAGCGGCAGGCGTAACAGCGCAAATGTTGCAACCGCAAATGGTATCAATACTTTTTTCATATTCAGCTTGCTACTTTTGTGACACTAAAAATATTTTGTGCTTGTCCTGCACGGTAACCTTGACTTCCTGCAGCTTTCTACCAAGAAACTTGAACGTGCCCTGCACAACGCCGCGCCCGATGTCCGCCTTTATCTGTTCGGATGCCGATTGCTGCGTAAACATGGACATCTGCGATGCAGCCGTGCTGCCAACCGAATTGGCAATGTCAGCGCCTATTTCGCGGCCCGCCTCCATTTCCATTGAGCCGGGCACGTACAGGCCCTGCTGCCCATCGCTGTCGTACACCTCCAGCGCTACCCGCGTTATTATCCCTCCGTATTCGATGGAGGCAATGCTCACCCGCAGCCTGTCAGCTCCGATTTTGCACATACCCACCAGAACGCTGCCTGCCGAAACTACCTGCCCCGACACCATCATTGGCTCAAGCAGCCGTATGCGCAGATGCTGGCCGTCGCCAATTACCTGCTGGCCGTATACGCAAGCCTGTATGCCGTTGCGCTGTACGGGAGTGTTGCTCATCCCGTAGAAGCCGCCGGTGCGCCGTACCCGGGAGCCAAGCGTTGTCGCTATATCTCCCTGGTTGTCGGGAATAGGGTGTACAGCATCAGTAGCTATAGGCTTACTAGCTTCGCTATCTTCACCATTAACAGCTTGTAAAATTGTATCCCTGCTTACCAGAATAGCGTTGAGCCGAGCGGTAACGGTAGCGGTGTGCAGCTCTGCCTCCTTTTCCCGAAGTTTGCGCGCCAGCTCTTCCTTTTCGGCCTGAACACGCTCTTTTTCTTCTCGTTGCGCAGCATTGACTTTTGCACTTGAGATAGTCGCCGCTAAATTGGTTACATTCTTTTGTACCGCCTCCTGATCTGCTTTAGAGCGCTCCAACGCAGCATCCAGCGCACCTATTTGTGTACTTACGCTATCCAACATGAGTAGCTCTACCTCTGTGTCATCCATGCTACCCGACAGCGACAGGTTGTTTAGTGCGTCATCAATGTATGCCTTTTCTTTTTCGGGCAACTCCTCGCTCTCAGGCGCTGGCAGCTCTTTATTTATGCCACTACTTTGCCCTCCGCTGGTATCGCTCGAAAAAATAAAGTAAATAGCCACTACACCCACCAACATAACTAGGATAAGCAGCAGTTTTTTTTTAGTTTTACTATCGTTCATAGCTCTTTAAAAATTTTTACCATCTCAATAATATTCAAGAATAGCATTACAAGCATTGCTATCAGGATAATAACAACTATGCGCTTTTTATCCTGCGGTAAAACTTGCTGCCATACTGCATTATACCGTGCCTTAAAGCTCCTTGGCTGCGCTATGGGACTGTCGTCGTATGAGCTTGGCATATCATATTCTACGGTCGGATTTTCTATTTTTTCGTTTTCTTCCATAGTTCGTTTGCTTTACTGCGAGAATTTACCGCTTTTCACGGGACAAATCCTTGTTTTCGATAACTTTAAAATCAGTAATTAAAAATCCATGGGGGTTATTGTCGCTGCGCAGTGCATTTTGCAGCAAGCAGTTTGTTAGTAAGGTGCGGCGCGTAATGTTGCTCCCCCGCGTAATAATTTGCTGGGCAAATACTTTTACCTGATAGGGATAAACATCCATGTTACAGCTAATGCTGTCCACCTGTACCCGCTGCTGGATGTTGTTGGCTATCAGCCGCCGGTAGTACCCGGCCTCCTTCAAATCGTTAAAGTAGTCAAACGTGCTCTTATCCGACAAGTTAAAGGATCGGCGAATGCCGTAGTTAATAACTTCATTATCAGGCGAAAGTGTGAAAAACAGCTCGTGAAATATCTGAACGTGGTGCCTGGCTTCTGCCGGACGGTTTTGCATCATATCTTCTTGCGACAGCGCCAGCATTAGCGATTTGCCGTTATCCAATACGTAAACGTGTCGCTGCATGGCGGCCACTATCCGGTCGGACGAACATTTCGTATAGCACGAAAATACTACGCTGCCAACAATAGCAATAACGGCTACCATCCGTACCAGCTGAAACGATGTTTCTATATTTTGTAAAGACTTAAACATTACTATAACTTTTTATCATTTACCCTGTAGCTTACTCCACATGCTGCCAAGTTTTCCGCTAAGCAAGCTGCCAGCAGCGTTTATTCCGCGCTGCGTAACGCTAGTTGCAGGCTTAATTGTCGATTTTGCCGCAAAACCCCCTGTTAGGCCTGCTACGCCACCGCCTACAGCTGCGACCATACCCGCCCCTCCCGCCCCTTTCTTTAGCGTATCAAACTCCGCACTGCTTGCGCCGCCCTGCACTATCCAGGTTGCAAACGTTGGCGTGGACAGAAAAACGTATGCTCCAATAATGTAAATAACGATAAGCAGCACCATCAACCCCCACATGCCCGTAGAGCCGGCAATGCTAACTACCTTTTCTGCCAAAAACAATTCGGCATTGCCAAGCAGGATGTTGATAATATTAAAAATGGGCGCCCAAAGGTAGATGCTAATATACTTTGAAAACCAATTAGTTAAACTATTCTCAAAGTTTGGTAGTAAGCTTAGGGCAAAGGCAAAAGGGCCTAGCATGGCGAGCAGCACCAGGCAGAAAATGCGAATAAAATTCATGATGATGTAAACCGCACTTTTTAAAAATGAGCAAATGTCTAGTATTGTCGAAATCAACCATTCTTTTATATTTTCGATTCCTATGGATATGGTCTTGGTAAGGCCCCATGCGTCGGGATCATCTTGAATGGCTTTTTTACGCTGTTCCTGCGCGTTTTCGATTATCTTATCTACTTTTGAGTGGCTATTTTTTTCAAGTTTTTCTACCAACCCGTTGGTGTACGTACGTAGCGGCGACAAAGCGTAGTGCATCGGCGTTATCACAATACCTTGAAAGTTCACGCATAAAATAAAAATGATAATCGGGCGAAACAGCGGAAGAATATCCAGCGGCTCGTTACGCGCTATAGTGGACCAAACTTTGCCGGCCACGTAAAGGAATACAACGGCGCCCAAAATCGCGGCTGCTATACGTCCAATAGCGTCAACGTACGTGGACATGGAGTCAAAGAAGTTGACAAATAAGTCGTCAAAATTCAGCAACTTTGTTAAATTCATAGCTCATCAAAATGAAAAATTTATATTCCGTTACGAAAAAATCGTGGTATATAGCTGTCCAAAAATCAGCAGCAGTAATACCGCCGTTACCCAAATGCTAATGGCCTTGCCCACATCCTCCTGCGCCTGCGCTTTGCGTACAACCTTAAATAGTCCGAATAAAAATATAAATGCCGTAAGCGCCCAGAACAGCGGCGCTACCTTTCCGGAAACACCCTTCATCCGGCTTGAACTTGTCTCCTCCGTGGTAGCTTCTATTTTCTTTTCATTTTCTGCTGCTTTCATCAGCAAATAGGTAAAATCCAGCCCCGCCGGCAAGCCACCGGTTAATTTAGCCAGTTTTAAGTACGCCGCTTCAAGCGATGATACAGCTCCTTTCTCTATCAGATAGTCAACCTCCTTGCGCGTTTCGGTTTGCTTTTTTACCCTATTGCCAACATCTTTTAATGCTTCTTTTATCCTCGCCATTGCTGCTCTGCTTTCGTCTATACCTTCAACGCGCTTCGCGTTGTCCCATTTAAATATTTTAGGGTCAAGGATGGCCGATACGCGCTGTGTTAGCGTGGCAACTTCTTTAGTGTAGCTGGTAAGTTGATTCAGCAGGAACGCCAGCTCACGCGGATCGTAAACCCTTGAGTTCACGGCATTTTTGTAAATATCCGAAGTGGTTTTTATAAACTCTGTAGAAGTTTTGACAATATCTGCAACCTCCTGCATGTTGTAAACATAGGCGTCTATTTTATCGTAAACTTCTTTCAATTCCTTCATTTCGTCGTAGGTTTTTTTTAAAACTTCCAGCTGGTTAGCAAGTTCAACCCCGCTCTTTGTTGCTGTTTCCACCGACTCAACAAACCCTGCTATTGTTGCCATTATGGCAGAAAGGTCTATTACGGGCGTACCCTGCGAGCCTGCCTTCATTGGCAGCAAGCCGCACAGCAGAATTATTGCTATTTTCTTTAACTTTTTCATTTCCTTTTATTGCTTCATTTTACTTTGCAACCCTATCCCTTATCGCCATCTCTATGCTGCCGCCGTACTTTTGCTGGGCTATGCTAAACAGCTTCGCTTTATCTTTCGGATCCGACGAGTACGCCAGCGCCTCCGCAGGGCTTACCTCCACCGCAAACACCGATGAATACTGCGAGCCTAACCCAATATATACTTCGCGATAGCGCAAATGTTTATCCAAATCCTGATTAATGGACAGCACCTGCGCCTTCTGCTTATCCGTCAGCCCCAGCACCGATTGTACTGTGTCAAACTTGTTCAGCTCCTTGCTCTGGTCAAGCAGTATCTTACAGTCTGCGTTGCCTATTATGGCATCCCTAACGATTGTTGAGCCGGTAATATCTTTTAAGTCTTGGGTGACAATGATGGCCTCGCCAAAAAATTTACGAACGGTCTTGTACAGGTACTTGATGTAGTTCGCCATGCTATCCTTGGCTATGGCCTGCCACGCCTCCTCTATCAGCATCATCTTGCGAACGTCCAGCGGAAGCCTGCGCATTTTGTTGATAAACACTTCCATGATAATGATGGTTACCACCGGAAAAAGTATTTTGTTGTCCTTAATGTTGTCCAGCTCAAATATTATAAACCGCTTGCTTAGCAAGTCAACATCCAGCTCCGAGTTAAGCAGGTAGTCGTATTTTCCTCCCCTGTAGTAAGGCTGCAGCGCGTACAGCATGTTATCCAAATCAAAGTATTCCGATTTCACCTGCTTTTCCGTAAGAACATTTCTGTAGTCGTCGCGCAAAAATTCGTAAAATGTATTGAAGGACGGCTCCAGCTGGTCGCTATCCTGTACCTTTTTGATGTACAGGCTGACGGCATCACCCAGCGCCACCTCCTCGGTGCGGGAAACGTTCTCGCTGTCATTTTTCCACAGCGAGGTCAGCAGCGTTTCTATGCTCTCCTGCTTTTCAATGCTAAAAACATTATCATCCGAGTAGAACGGGTTGAACGATATGGGATGCTCATCGCTGTGGGTAAGGTAAATGCCGTCTTTGCCACCTGTGCGCGAATTTATCAGCTGGCATAGCCCTTTGTAGCTGTTACCTATATCTACCAGCAGCACGTGTGCGCCCTGATCGTAGTACTGCCGCACCAGGTGGTTGGTAAAAAAAGATTTGCCGCTGCCGGAAGGGCCTAAAATAAACTTGTTCCGGTTGGAGATGATGGCCTTCTCCATCGGCTCGTCGCTAATGTCAAGCCATAGCGGTTTATGCGTAAACCGGTCGCTTATGCTTATCCCAAACGGTGACGTGCTGCCTTCCTTATACGTTTCAAAGGCAAGGAAGCACACCGAAGGCTCAAGAAACATCGGCATGGTGTCTTCGCCGGGGAAGTCTGCCGCGTTGCCCGGAATGCCGGCCCAGAACAGGTGGGGCGCTTCCGTCACGTTTTGCCGGCTGCTACAACCCATCGTGGCTATCAGTGTCCCCACCTCATTTTTAATTGTGTCAAGCTCCTTGGCATCCTCCGACCACGCCAGCACGTTGAAGTGCGCCCGAACAAGCATCAGCCCATCCGTATGCGCGGCGTTCAAAAAAGCGTTGATGTACTCAGCGTTTATGGCGTTGGAGCGCGACAGGCGGGCTAACGATGTCATGTGGCGGGCGTTCTGCTCCAGCCGCTGCAGCTCCCGCTTGCTATCGTCAACAAAAATGTACTGGTTGTAAATGTGGTTGCAGTACAGCAAGGCGCCAAGCGGAGAGGCGTAGCTCAGCTGCATGGCGCTCTTGTCGGTGCACAGCGGCTCGTAGGCAATATGCGGATCGACAGCAAACGGCAGGCCGTCCAGCTCGCACAGCGAAAAGCAGCAGGTATGCTTGTCGCCAACTACTACGCCTTCCGGACGGTTAAAATCTATATCTCTTAACGTCAAGTGTTTACTGGTCTCAAGTGACATATATTCGTCAAGTACCCCTACTTGTCCATCGCGGCCAAGTAAATCATCTGCTGTCAGCTGTCGCGCCGAAAAGTGGCCGCTACTGTTCAGTATGCTTACAAGCTGAGATACGGCATCTCCAAACTCCTGCACCGCCACGCCCGATACTTCCTTTGGCACCATGCGCGACCGGCTAAGCGTTCTGAAAAGGCTTTGCTTACGGGCATCCATTGGGCTGGTCTTACATAAGTACAGGTAGCATTTATGCCGCAAGAACGGACGGCCGGCAAAGTGAAACTCGTGAGATTTAGACAGCAAGTCCTCCTTGTCGTGCTTTGGCGTATAGCTGTCCATTACATACCAATCCTGCTTATGAACAACGCTATACGCCGGTAGCACCTTGATAGCTTTACACCACAGCGAATGGATGGCGCCGTATTCTTCTACTGTAAGCGTGAAAAGTTCGGGCATATCCAGCGCAAATGCATAGCAGATATCCCCATTTTTCGAGATAAGGACGTCGCTCTCTATCTTTAGAATAGGGAAGAACCGCTCAACCGTAGATATGGGGAGAATATTTCTCATAGCATATTTTTAACCTTTTTGCGCGAAATCAGAAATCGCGGGCAGCTCCTGCGAGCTTGCCCCTGCATAACCCCGTACTTACCGTACTTGCTATTCATGTGGGTAACGTAAAACCACAACCCCAGCAGCGAAGCTGCCGCAAACAGTACGGTAGCAAGCGCTCCTGCGGCTGCGCTCAGGATGAGCACAACCAGCACAATGACAACAATACCGCCAAAAAATAGCATCAGGTACTGCCCGCCAAGCCCCATAAACTCTACGGTCTTATCCAACCCTTTATATACGGTGTACGGCATCTCGCTACGTAATTCCAAACGCCGCTTTTACAAACATTCCGCCAACTATCAGCACAATTACACCGCCAGCCCATGCAATAGCATGCTTTGTTGCATTTGGGTCACCGGACTGAAACTTGGGTATCACCTGTATTAGGCCAACCACAAACAGGATGGCGGCAATGGCAAAAATTAGCGCCTGAATCTTACTGTAGTTATTTTTCAGCTGAGTGGTAATAGTGTCAAATGCTGCAAATGCCTTGGTCAAATCCTGCGCGTGGCTCTGTAAAGTCAGCATCATCGTGGCGCTTAACGCCAAAATTCTTGTATAAATTTTTTTCATGTTTTTTGGGTTTTATTTATTTATTACTTGTTCTCTTTATTAATGCTGTCTCTTTTTCTTTGTGGAATAAATCTTTAATGTTCATAGTAAGTTTTATATGATTAACCAATATTAAAATAGCAGTTGGTTACAACAACGACTTCAGTATGCTGCTTTAACGAAATTTCATTTTGACGTTCCGCTATCCATTCAGCAAAACACCGACTAACAGATTTTCCATCTTTTATATCTACGTTTCTACTCGCCGTAAAACTTGACTTACATATGGTATTACGTATGATATTCTTTTCGATACTATTCTCATAGGTTTCGAATAAAACATAAAAAAATACAGGCGTTCTTTTTCCTTTTGTTTCGGTGCTCATAATTTTCAGTTTTTAATTACATTTTATTTATCATATTACGTATCCATAAGTGCCTCCATACGAGCGTTCATTTCCGGCGTTACGCTACGCATCTTTTGTAGCAGTTCCGTTTCATCAAGCATCTTAAATACATGGCGAACTTGCCCAACCGATTCTACCTGCTCCGCTGTTTCCTCATTTAGCATACTTGCCTCTAAGCTCTCCACAACTCTTACCGCTCTACGGATATCATCAAACAACAGCCCTCCTGCAGCCGCGTCATCTTTATCATCTTCCACAAATACGCTCGACGGGAAGGTTGGAAAATCCTGCCAAACGTCATCATCATATTCATACTCTACCTCAAAATCTTCAATCTCAAGTTCGCCTTCGTAGCCATTATTATCTACATTATCTATGTTATTTTGTCGATTATTTTTCTCTGCAATAGGCAAAAAAAAACTAACTTCGTGCGACTTGCCGAACACCTCTGTGAGCAGAAGCGTTGCCTTAGCGTTATCCTTTCTTTTTTGTGAGGCGCATTTTTTCCAAAAATAGTAGATTGCCAAAACCAAACCGATCCAAAGGCTACAAGTTATAAAGAACATTATCATCTGGTTAAGCTAGAATATTGTGCGAGATTTTTCCATAAGCCACTTGTTGTAAAGTTTTTCATGCCTTATTAGGTGTTCGAAGATAACGTTATCCACAAAGGTAGAAACAGCTATTTGCCCATCAAATAAGCGGTTTAGCACTTGCTCTACTTTAGTAAGTGTTTCCATGCTAATGCCCACGTTAGTTCGTGGCAAACCAAGTAAGTTACGGCTCAAGTATGCTTTTTCATACTTCTGCAAATCTTTATCTTCGCTCTCCGCATGAGTTTCGGCGTGTACTACTTTATTTTCTGAGTCATCCAATAGGGACTCCACATTAACATTAACTTTCAATTTTTCTGGTTGATTCTGCAATCTATCTTCTGTCGGTGGAATTGTAGCAGATGCTGCAACAGGAGGCATAGCTGGTGGTACAAATACAGGTATTGCTCCCGTCAATTTCTGCCGTAGTACCTCCTCACTTAAAACGACTTTTTTTGCCATATTAAAGATACAAATATAGTTATTTTACACATCTATTATTAATTTAAGCGTAATATTTTCTTCAATTATGCCACATAATTTTAAACATTTCTTCACATAGTTCTTCTATACAACTGTCTTTTAGCAAGTTATTTGTTGGCGATAAAAGTGTACACATAAATACGTCATTTTTTGTTGTTGTACCTGTAAGTTTATCGTGATATCGCGATAGCATCGGCAGCATTGTTGACATCACGTTCACGTCAAGTTCCCGAATAATGGTATTGCCTAGTTCTATCATATCTTTTCGTTCTCGAATGTCTATTTTGTTCCAAAATGCGGATAGTACAGTTTTAGATTCTCCGGATTCTACTAAATATTTTAGTACTTTCATGGTTTGCTCCGTACTTTCTATATTCAGCATATCCGGAACAAAGGGAAGAAAGATGTAATCCATAGATGCCAGCAAACTAATCCATCCTGTAGTTCCTGCGCTTCCCTGTACGTCGAAGAAAATAAGGTCGTAATCGCTACCATCGGCTTGCTTTAGACCGCTTGCAATGTCGTGCGCATCAACAACCTTTGTACCGACAACAGGGTAAGATGCTTTATGATGCGTCAGGAACTGGTCGCTGGCTATGCGTCGTAGAGTTTCGCTCTTATAAACAATGCTATTATCCCGCTCACGCATCCGTGAAAGGGAATATTGATGCTCATCACAGTCAATAACCGCCACGTTATAACCATAAACGTAATGAGCCATCCCTGCCACTAGTATGGTAAGCGTTGTTTTACCAGCTCCGCCTTTTTGCGTAGCAAACGACACAAAGCAAGGCTTATGCTTCAATACTTTATTTTTATCCATTTCAGTAAACATTTTGTGCTATTATATAATCATCGTTAATTATTTCACGCTACAAATGTACTATTATTTTTGTTACAAAATTGATAATATGAATAAAAAAATCAACAATGAAATATCACAAACATTATATTATGCTGTAAATAAAGAATTTATAGATATTTCCGAGTAAATATCATACGTCATATAAATGTATTTTTTGTACATTATATTTTTAATTTTGTATATTAGCACTCTGAATTTTATATCAACATGAATTTATGTAGAGTTTAATAATGTCATCAATAAACTTTGTAGTGCACTTCACGTATAAAAAAATAATTTTATTATAAAATAATATTGTCATACAATATAAACCAATTGCACCTGCAATTGGCAAGGTATGTTTTTGTCATACAACTATCGTTTTGTATGACAAAAACCCTTGCTCTGCGAGGCGGAAAATTGCTCCGAAGTCGCAATTTTTATTTTACTAATCACTAATAATAATGGAAAACAAAAAGAATTTACGGAATATTTGCAGCATCCGATTCTCGGAACCGGAGCTGGTGGAGCTACAGAACTTGCTCGCCAAATCCAAGTATAGCAAGGTTTCTACCCTAATTAAAAAGGTGCTTTTTAATCAGGAAATTCACATCGTTACGCGCGATGAAAACTTATACGAAGTAATTGAAAAGTTAAGCGATTTACTGTATCACTACAATAAGATAGGGGTAAACTACAACCAAACGGTAAAACATTTTCATCGTGTTTTCAAAGAAAGTACAGCCCAACAAACGCTGCAAATTTTAGCAAAGCGGACAACAGAACTGGTACAAATTACCGAAAAATTTGTGCCAATAGTAGATGAGCTAAAGGAAAAGTATATGTCGAAAAAATATATATAGCTTAGAACAAGAGTAGGGTTTTACGTTTTGGATTTTTGCTTAGGTTGTCCAATTTTTGTATGTCCTATTTTGTCTTGCAAGCTTGCTAGTAAGTCCTGCATTCTTAACAAATCCTGCTGCGCTTCGCGGAGTTTTTTCTCCTGTTCCAGTAGTTCGTCAAGGTTTCGCAACGTGGCATTTCTTATCATTAAGCCATTGCCAAGCAGCAGCCAGTCCGGCGAAAGGTTTGGGTATAACTGCAATATTCGCACGATTTTATCCGAACCAAATTCTGATCCTGTACGGCGAGCAGCAGAAAAATATCCGCGAGACACACCCAGCTGCTTTACCAGTGAGACTGTATTATCGCCTTTTTTGCTCAAAAATTCCTCCAAGCGGTCAAGAATTTTTGCCGACGTGTTGTTTTTTTTATTCATTTTGGTTAGCGTTTTTGAATATATAATCCAGCACCGTTCGATTGGTTACGTCAATGCGCGACCAATCGCGCTTTACGTACTTATGCAGCATTTTGCGCACGGGTACATGTGCCAGGCATTCGTCAACATTTGCACTCGGTAGCTGAAGGTCGTTGATGGCAATAGTGGCCCAGGAGTGGCGAGCGGAGTAAAACGAAAATTTATCAATGTCCAACTTTTTGCAGATTGCCTTTAAACCTTTGCTTAATGCTGCATTAAAGCAATTTGAAGTTGAGTAGCATTGCGCAAATGAAAATACTAAGCCTTTTTCCCCCTTGTATTTACTTACTATATGCCGCACCTCCTGCGGAATGGTGATACGCATTTCGGCCTGATCTGCACGACGGTCTTTAGTTTTGGAGCGATTGTAAATTAGTACATTATTTTTCAGCGAGGTGCATGTATATAAATCTATTGCGTTCATTCCGCACAGGCAAAAGCTCAGCATAAAAATGTCTTTTGCAAGTATTTCGCGCTGGCTTTTCGGAGACGGTTGGTATGCGAATATTTTTCGTATAGTTTTTGCCAGCAATGCCCGATGCTCCGCGTTGCTGGTGTTCGGAGTTTTCGGTATCTTGAACCGTCGAAACGGATCAACCGTAATGGGTGTAATATCTTTGTCATAGTCATTATACTTGGCAATAGCAGCATTGAGTAACTTGCGAATGCTGCCAAAGTAGAGCTCCTGTCCACGTATTCCAAGCTTTTGCGCAATCATCCATTGATGATACTGGTAGCAAAAGTTAGCGGTAATGGCATTGAAATCTAAGTTTGTGCCGCGCCCCAGAAATTTCATCAAATTGTTGATGGTTGCCGTATAGTTCCGAGCGCTGTCACGCCCGTCTGCTTTCATTCTTTCTATATATTGCTCTGCAAATTCAAAAAAATCAAGGTGGATTTTACTTGGCGCATCGCCATTCAGCTTATCCTCTATGAATATTTTCAGCTCTTTCGCCGTGAACTTGTTGACGGCAAGTCCTAATTCGGTCAACGTAGAAATAACGGCGTTATCGAGCAAGTTGATTTTGGGGCGCAAAAAGCTGTCTTTGATGTTCCCGTCTTTGTCAAGTTGCTTGGCAAAGACGAAGTAGGGCGTTTTGATGAAAAAGGATATGCGCTTATGCGTAACCCTTATGCAGACAGGCATTGAGTTATCGCGCCGTTTGTTTTGCTGCAAAACTACTACTTTATAGCTTGCCATTTTGTATGCAACATTTATACAACAATTAGTTGCAAAAGTAGCAAAATTTGTGAAAATTGCAACTATAACCAGCGCAAAAAAAAGCATTTCAGATGAAGAAATGCTTTAAACGTGCGGTATATACACTTGGGTGGAAGATGGGGTTCGAACCCACGACCCTCAGAACCACAATCTGATGCTCTAACCAGCTGAGCTACGTCCACCATTTACTTGAAAAACGGTGCAAAGTTAGTCAATAATCGTCATTCTGCAAAAAAATGTGTAACTTTGTTTATAATATAGTGGCTGTTAAGCCCTGTCACAGAAGTTTGGTTTACATCTCGTTTATGCAATAATGAAGAGGTTAATGTAAACAGTACACATGCAATACTTATGCGTAACCATTTGATTATGAGGAAATTAATAACTGCCGTGGTATGCTTGACGCTGGCTGCTTGCAGTAATCAACAAAAGAAAGGTATGGAAGCATTTAAGCCGACGACAATTGAGCAAGTTAACGTGAGCGCCCCTAAGCTGATAGGCAGAGATTGGATGCTCATTACAGCAGGTAAGGATACCGGCTCATTTAACACCATGACCGCCAGCTGGGGTAGTTTGGGGCATATGTGGAATAAAAACGTTGCCTTTATGGTAATTCGTCCGCAGCGCTATACAAAAGAGTTTGTAGATGCCAATCAGGTGTACACGCTATCGTTTTTTTCTGAGCAGTACAGGGATGCGTTGAATATTTGCGGTACAAAATCCGGTCGTACTACCAACAAAGTGAAGGAAGCCGGGCTAACGCCAATTGCAACTCCGGCAGGTAGCGTGGCGTTTCAGGAGGCCGATATGATTTTGGAATGCCGTAAGCTATATGCTGCTCCATTTGTTCCCGAGGCCTTTATCGATACCGGCATCGTTAGCCGTAACTATCCGAGCGCTGATTTTCACACCATGTACGTTGGTGAAATCATTGGTGTGTATAGAAAGTAAAATAGTCGACAGTCGCAAGTCAACAGTCGACTTAAATCATAATTCATAATTAGTAAATCGTATGTCCTCTCCTGCATTAAATGAAAAGTCATTTTTGACTTCAAGAAACGAAGCCCTTGCAACGGATGGCGTTATGACCGTGAAGGGTACCGTAAACAAAACTCTTATCCTGCTGCTGCTTGCGGTTTTGGGCGCCAGCATTACCTGGAAGTATGTGTTTAATACCGATGGCATGGGCATGGCCTCCGGACTGATGTGGGTAGGCTTGATTGGTGGTTTGATTTTTGCGCTGATCGCTATTTTCAACCCCCGTAACGCTCGCTGGGCAGCTCCTTTATACGCAGTATTCGAAGGTCTTTGCCTAGGCGCTATTTCTGCTTTGTACGAAGTACAAACAGCGGGCATAGTTCTGCAAGCCGTTATTATAACCTTCTCGGTGCTTTTCCTTATGTTGTTTTTGTACCGCACAGGTACTATTAAGGTAACGGATAAGCTGCGCAATGGTATAATTATTGCTACCGGAGCGGTTGCTATTTTTTATATAGTATCGCTTATTTCCAGCTTCTTTACGCCAGCGCTTATGAATTTCCTGTATGCGAATACAGCGTTGAGTATTGGTATTAGCGTGCTGATTGCCGGTATTGCCGCTTTCAGCTTTTTGCTGGATTTCGATTTTATTTAAAGAGGTTCGGAGCTTGGCGCACCTAGGTACATGGAGTGGTACGGCGCTTTTGGTCTTATGCTGACATTGGTGTGGTTGTATCTCGAAATTTTGAGATTGTTGAGCAAGTTGAATAGCAGAAGTTAAAGTAGCTTTTACTTGGTATTTTGAAAAGCGATGCTGTTACGGCATCGCTTTTTTGATAGCGGATACGTATTCGTTAACTATCTCATTCATTAAAAGAATGCTCTGCATTCATATTCAAATCCAGCATTGTACTTAATTTTTCGTATAAGCTAATGCATGACAACCAAATTGCATAAACATCGTAGCTAGTAGTGTTGAATGGCAATTCTGCTTGAAAACCTCCGAGTAAACTTATGTGCTTAATGGCTTTGCTTTGCCTGCAATCAGAATAATGAAATTGGCTGTTCTCATGAATGAAATAAAACCTATCGATATTATGCTTTGATAAAGACCACAAAAAATTATGCGTGTAATTTGGATAGCTTACAGAAAAAGCCGGACGTTTTAAAAACTCCATATGTTGCTCGGAAAATAGTCTTGCAAACCAAGAGTTATTATCGGATGTGAATACGGGGATTAGATTATTAATATAGCTAAACCTTAAAGCTTCGAAAACAGGTTCAAGTGAAATTCTTAAATCACCTGATAGAGTATGTTTTGATACGTCCTGATTATAGATTGACCGTATAAGTTTATGTGTCAGCAGTGGCAAATACCGCAAAGGAATACCTTTTGTTATAAATGGAAGTACAGTTTTTTCAATGACTCTGGAGCTGCTTGTAATAATTTTTGAATCGGGGTGGGTATTTACCGGAATAAAATCCGTTACCTCTGTAGAATTTCCTGAGTAAGTGAGGCCTATAACAAGTTTTCCCTGCAATATCGGGCTGTAATAATCCATAACCACAGGCATCTTATTTATTTGGCCGCTGCATCCACAAAGCGCTGTTTCAATACTTGTTTTAGTAGAGCCACAGGCAAGCCAATAGTGCTCGCTCATTACTAATTTCTCAAGCGTTGAATAATGTGCATTTAAAAATATTTTAAGACAAGATTCAATATCAGCATCGAGTTCTTTTCTCATTCTTTATACTATTTTACTGATTTATATCTTAAATATCCATATATCATCACAGCTCCTAAAATCAGGGAACGCAGAACAGAAATCAGGCCTCGAGATGTTAGCTTATTAAACAGCTCCACAGGATGTAACTTATTAAGGCATATACCCAGTCCGTAGTTAAACTTAAATTTAGCGTCAATATATCGCATTCCAAGCCCATAGCCGTAGTGAGACTTAAAATCAACCTTTAATGTAAGGGGCTTATGAAGTATAGCCGCTTTTTCAGCGAATCCTACTATTTCTTTATTTTTTTCGATTCTTAAGCAAAATTCATGATCGCAACTACCGTAAACCATTTTTTCATCATACCCACCATACGACTGGTAGGCTGTTTTACGAAAGGCTATGCTTGGGCCAAACAAGCGTGGTTTTATTGAGAATCGTTTATTCATAGCCTCTGTTCCTTTGGCAGCAATTCTTGACCAGTAGGAGTTCCGCTCCATTAATGTGATGCCTCTCACAAAATTATACTCCTGAAGATAGCTGTCGTATGCTTCAATCGTGGATATAGAAGGGATGTAGCAATCAGAATCCAACACGATTATTGATTCATTGCTCGCATGTTCCACTGCCAGATTTAAGGCAACGGGCATACCATCTTTACTACTATATGCTAACTTGATTCTGCTACCATATTTTTTTATAAGGCTGTTGATAAATTCTTCCGGTGAATTGGATAGTCCAACAACTATCTCTACATCTTCAGGAACCGACTCAATAGCCCGATAAATGAATTCGTCTTTTTTGACAGGTATCACGACTGTACAATTACTGATCATGTGTTTATTATTTTAAATGCAGCGTATTGGCTTGTAAATGCTTTTTTAAATCGATTGATATTTTGCAAGTCTTGTGTAACGTTCGTTGTTGCGAAGCCGCTTAAATCAAGTATTTTCTTCCCTTGACGAGTATAGTAAAGGGTTAGCTGATCAATCATGTAGTTCATCGGTCGCATGGAAGAATACTGCCTGTCAATAGCGGAAAAACGCAAGTTGGATGTAGTATCGGAAACAATTAAAACACAAACGGCGATTATGATTCCCGCTTCATTTCTTACAACGAACAAATCTCCGCAACCTTTATTTAAAATCTCCGCTACGAGTTTTAAAAAAGTGTCATTAGAGTAGCCATTGCAGTTCATGGGGGCTGATAATATCAGCTGTATAAGCTGCCGGGGATGCTTAATAAAGTCTACATATTTTATATTTTCAAAAGTTAAATTACATAACATTGCCTTAGCAATATTCCTTCTGCAAACAGATGAGTAATCATCTCTGTAGGCTTCATCGAGCTTGATGATTGGAGTGTAATAAAACGAAGCATCATCTATGTTTATTTTTCCGTATGGTACTACCTCTTCAAATACAAGTCCACAGAGCCTCCAACTTCTATTTAAGTAGTGATCTTTGGGGATCTCCCATGCTGTAAGATGATTGCCTATCCAATTATTTGCATAAATGACTCCTTTCTGCGTGCGGTAAAGTACCGAGCGAAAGCCTGTATTGTTTAATACCTCATGAAAGAGAGGCGTTTGATATGGACTATCCCAGCTCATTCGATCATTTTTTTTACATATGGTACAATGTGTTCCCAATCGGCAGATTGCTTCACCGGGATTAAGATTTTTTTCATTATAAAAGAGTGATTGCACAACCTCTTTTTATACAGCTCTTCACCCCGTAGTAAATCTAAGTATTCGTAACCGTGAGTAATCGCATACTCGGTAAGTTTTGTTAACAAAAACAACGAGGGATAATACTTGCCATACAGTTTATCAAAAGCCTGAATGTAAACGGCAAGAGTCTTATTGTCTTGCATTATCAACATGCCAGATGTGCATACGCCATTGCAGCTTATCCAGGCTATGTTATATGAATTAGCTTTTGCTTGCTGTTTAAGTATTTCGCCTGCTACGGTATTCTTGATTGCTGAATAATTCGCAGCAAGGGAGCGCTGTTCTTGATGATCAAAAATCCAGCTAAGAGCATCATCATTGATGCTGTTATAGCGGAATACCATACCAGCTTTGGTGCAATTTTTTCTAATCCGTTTAAGGTTTCTTTTGGTTTCCCTGCCAATGGTAGTAAAATAATCTTCGATATTCGTATTGGGACAGATTATACCAAGAGAAGATGTGCATTCAATATCCATTGCCTCAGCATAAAAGGCATGTGCAGATTGATAAAAATGTGAATTATACATAACGTTGGATAGCAGCAGTGCAGCCACATCCCTGTCATTTAATTCTTTTTTGAGCGCCTTAAAAAAAGTGCAATCTACCTCTTCGATACCTTTAAAATCCAGGTAATCAGCACTTTCTGCAGTTATAAATCGTGCCATTCGAAAAGAGATTTTTTTACACTTAAACTCCTGAATCATAAACGACAGTGATTGATCTCTCCAGAGAATTGAGAACAATTCATACCCTCTGTAGCGCATGGCATTTATACTAGCTTGATGCCATCCATGAGTGCTAAATATTCTGCTGTGATACATGTTGATTTACTTATAATGCTATGATTATATTTGATCATTCTTTCTTTGCTGTGACCCGATGCTATTTGATTAATATGCTCTGGCTGAAGTTGGGAAGTATAGCACTCCAGTAGTCTAATTTTTTCGTCTGTTTGAATTAAAAACTCAAACAATTCCCCTTTTCTTAAAAAAGCCTCTTGTGAAAGAAGGCGACTTTTTGATAGCAAAGAATACGGAATTTCCTCGTAGAAGAATACGGATTCTGGTGGCTGGCGCAGGTGTGAAAATATTTGCAGGCTGCTGTAATAGCAGGCAATATGATCTGGATGCATTCCTACGCCAAGTGGACAGAACAAATTATAAGCTTTAGCAATAGAGGTTATTTTATTAATCAGTAGTCGAGCTATAAGGTCATTGTCTTTTTTGTTTAAAGTGTAGTCAAAATTCCACCAGGAAGCTCCCCTGCAATTTGTGTCCGGTAAATCCAGAAAAATCACCTCTGCATTTACTTTCTCAGCAAAGGCTAGCTCCTCTTTTTTCCGGGTTATAGTTTGATCCGCCATCCCGTCATCATCAAAAGATCGACAGTGTGTGGTTATAATAATTTTCCTTCCGGTTAGCGATTTTATATAGCAACCCAGGGACAGGGAAATGTCATCAGGGTGAGGTGATATGAATATATTCACGAGTGGCATCTATCTGTTTGATTTATAGGTAGATATGATTTTTTCGTAGAAAGTAAGATGATCGTACTTCATCATTTCCTCCGAGCCCATAGCCTTTGCGCTGCGTAAAGTGGAGAGAACAGCGTTACAGTCTTGACTTGCATAAAAATTTCCGGGGTTACACCAATCCAGAAAACCGCTATGCGCAGGGCAAATAGGGGTACACCCTAATAAAGCCGCTTCAATGCTTGAAAGAGACAGCGATTCGTATTTGCTGACGTTAATGCAAAATCGATGCTCCGCCAATTTTTTTATAAACTTTTCGTGCGGCAATCGTTTATATACTTTACAACCCAACTTTTTCATTCCCAAATCTTCCTCCGTTTCGTTTGAATGAAAGTGACTTACTGTGTAACCATGATTTTTCAAAAAGGGAATTAATTCGTATTGGAAAGCCAGATTTTTAACATCTGATAAGTCTGAAACGAAGCATACATCAGCCTTTTTCTTTGTTTCAGCGTATTGTAAATATCTTTTCCTGTCTACCGGAAATCCCCCAACGATTATTTTTTCAAAATCGACGGCAAGCTTTGCCTGTTTTAGTAGATTTAATTCGGCAGCTGAAGTAATAACAACCAAATCTGCCTTGCGGATGTTTTCTTCCTCTATTTCCTTTGCTGTTTTGTTTGAGCGAAGTATTTGGTTAAAAGAAGTAGCCGCCAAATAGTATACAATAAACGATGAGTGTATTCCAATATCCCCCCACGGAATAGTATCTCCAATAAAAATATTAATAGCTGTCTGGGGTGAAAACTCCTGATTCACAGCTATAAATGGTAAGTTAGAGTTGCTAATAAATGCGCTGGCCCAGCTTACTTCTCTAGGGTCAAGATTTTTAATGATATTAATTGTTCTTGTTTCCATTTTGCCTATTACCCCTTATAGTGGTAGCCTCTTTTGATTTTTTCGTCTAACTCCATCTGAGCTTTATAAGATAATTTTCCGATTTCCGGCAAGGTAGAAAAAAGAAGTTTATTGACCGTAATTTTTTTATCCTTAAGACTTTTGATTTTGTCAGGATTACCTGTCAGGATCGCTACTTCATTTATGTTAAGAGCCCTTAGAAAGTCTGAGGCTATACCGTAATTGCGCTCGTCTTTTTTATGACCATAAAAATGGTTTGCCTCATCTGCAGAATAATGACTACACACTTTTTCCCCTTGGATATATCCTTTCTGTAATGCCAGGCATTTGAACTTTTCACGCAATCCTATCCCTCTCCCTTCCTGTCTCAAATAGAGTAGGATTCCATAGTTACTTTCACTGAAAAGTTTAATACTTTGCCTCAGCTGAGCTCTACAGTCACAATCTTCTGAAAACAGAGCGTCTCCTAGCAAACACTCGCTGTGTATTCTTAGTGGTATTGGTTTAGAGAAATCTAATTTTTTTAAGGTCTTCCATAATGATTCCTCATTTTCCAAATTAATTTGCCGGTTAAAAATTAAAGCTATATGCATATAATTCCCCATATTATACCCAACAGGTTCAAATGCAATGCAAATGCAATCTCTACCGCTTACTTGAGCCAATAGCAAATTTACTATGCTAATTTTTTCGTTTTTGAAGAATGTTTTCATCGTTATAAGGTTAATAATGTGCTTAAAATGCTTACTTGTTCACTGGTAAGTTGCTGAGTTTCAAATGCTTCAAAATAGCCAGCTCCTTTTAGTGTTGTTCCTCTGTACGCATTAAGTCCCTGTGCCCCTTTTGCCCAATTTGTTCCACTCACTTGGCTGGAGTGGGCATTTATGGCTTTTTCTTTTAAGTCAATGTATTCGCTTATGTCAATATACAAAGTAGGGTGCTGTATCGGCGTCCACACTTCATAGCAAAGCAGCACAGAGGGTTTTCTATTATGGGTACCGTAATTCTTAAACCGGGCTATTTTTGATAGCCACAGAGACTCTTTACAAGCCTGATATACAGCTTGATGCTCATAGTCATTTTCATTGGAATGCGGACAAAGTACCACATCTGGTTGAATTCTATGAAATAGTTCAATGAGTGAATCAATAATTAGCCCTATACCAGCGTAACCCCGGTCCTGAAAGCCAAAGTTATCCAAGAGGTTAAAACCTAATATTCGGCTGCATTCTTGTGCTTCAGAGAGGCGTATATGGGCAGCGTCACCCTTGTTTTCAGCCATAACATTTGTATAACCTCCGTAAATATGCTGGACGTGAGTGGTATGTCCCGTTGATTTTAGCTTGGCAAGTAGCCCTCCGCAGCCGATTGATTCATCATCTTGATGAGGCGCTATTAAAAGTACGGCTAATACTTTTCTGTTATTCATGATTTAAAATTTGTAAGTTAACTTTAGTAGTGATGCGCAATTCTTAAACATGTGCAATACTATAATATTTTTTCAACACCTACAAAAAAAGTTTTTGGGTGAAACGATTAAAGTCATATTTGGCATTCGCAAAAATGGGTTAAGACTTGGAAAAGACAAGTAGAATTACTCAGATAGAGCGAACAGATAGAGGTCGTAGCGCTGGATGAAATGCATATAGCATGTTGGTAGAAAAAAACTACCGATGGGTATAGATTACTGCTAACAAATAAAAAAAACGGATTATCTCTTTTGTCTGCGGGGAATATATGAAATATTCACCGTAAAAAAGCGGCGAATAAACGCTTTTATCCGCAAACACTTTTTTAGTTTCGGTAATTTTTTCCTCGCCGCACCCTTCAACAGGCTCAGCATGACAGTACACGATTGCACGAGCCTGACAAGCTAAAATCCTTTGGTCAACTTACCTGCTCGCATGGGCTTTGCAGAGCCTCCGGCGCGGGAGGATTGGCTGAGGGATTTCTCTAATGAAAAATTGGGAATGAAAAATTAAAAATTTCTTTGCAGTTTACTTGTGCACTTCTACTTTGAGCGCTTTTCCAACGCAAACTTTCCAAACTTTACCATTTCTGCCGCGGGCAGGTATCCCTCTGCACGGGCTACCTCCTTACCGCTTGCCGGATCAATAAACATCAACGTAGGGTAAGCGCGTACCCTATACTTGCGCTGCAGCTTAGTACCTTCGCCCTTTTCCCAGTCAATCTTTACGCTCACAAAGTTAGCATTGTAGTAGTCGCCCACCGTTTTATCCGGAAAAACGTTGCGCTGCAAAGCTTTACAAGGACCGCACCAGCTGGCGTAGGCATCCAAAAAAACCAATTTTCCACCCTTTTTAGCCAACTCCATAATCTGATCAAATGTGCCCTCTTCAAAAGCAATACCTTGCGCTTTTACACCTGCGTGCAGGCAAATCAATGCCAGTAGTATCGTAATAGCTTTTTTCATCCAAAAAATATTCTAGTGATTTACTCTATAAAAAATTCTCTTCCTGCAAATGCTGCATAATCGTTGAGGTTGCGCCTACCTTATGCTGCACGTAATTTTTACTGGCAGCGCATGCGGTCTCATATACCGGCTTATCCTGCTGCATTCGCACGTACAAGTCGTCCAGCGCTTGCGCAGTAGCCACTGAAAATGCTCCACCTTGCGCAATCAAATCCTTTGCCTCAGCAAACTTCTGATAGTTGGCGCCAAAAAATACCGGTTTCCCGTAAACGGCGGCCTCCAACGTGTTATGGATGCCCGCTCCAAAGCCACCGCCAACGTACGTATAGGTTGCCAGCTTGTACAAAGACGACAAATACCCGATTGCATCTACAATAACGTGCCGGAATGGCTCAATATGTTGCCCCTTGCCTGCTTTGCCAAGCAGCGCCGATAGCCTGATTACCGTACCGGCCAACGCCTTTTCCAGCGAAATCAGCTGAGATTCATGAATTTCATGCGGCACAAAGATCACGTGCAAATCCTCATGCTTATTAGCTAAGCTAACCAGCAAATCATTATCCTGCGGCCAAGTACTGCCGGCAACAAGTACAACTTTATTTTCTGCAAAACGCTCCAAAACCGGAACCTCACGAGGCTGCGCAGCCACTGCCGCCACTCGATCAAAGCGAGTATCTCCTGCGCAAATACCATTGGTTATGCCAATAGTCGACAGCAGCTCCTGCGACTTTTTATCCTGAACAAAAATATCATTAAAGCAACGTAAGGCACGTCTGAAAATGTAGCCCACAAAGGGATTGAAAAATATTTGCTCCTTACGGAATATCGCAGAAACAATATATGTTTTCACGCCTGCTCTTTTCAGCTCGTGCAAAAAATTGTACCAGTACTCATACTTCACAAAAATTACGACAGAAGGCTGCACCAGCTTCACAAACCTATGCGCATTCCAGCGGAAATCCATAGGCAGGTAAAAAACATAATCGGCACCCGCATAATTTTTTCTATGCTCGTAACCCGATGGAGAAAAAAACGTCAATAACACCTGATATTCAGGATATTGACTCCGGAAAGCCTCAATAACAGGTTTACCCTGCTCAAACTCACCCAACGACGCACAGTGAAACCATGCAATTTTTTTACCCCCGCGCTTCAGCTCCAGCTCCTGTTTCAGCCGAGCAAAATTACCTCTACGTCCGCTCACAAAAAACCTGGCCTTTTTGTTGAAAAGAGAAGCAATATTGGCAGCAGGCCAATACAAAAGCAGCAACAAATGATATACTACGTTCACAAAAAATGTAAAATGAGCCTTTGTAAGGTACAAAAAACGAAAGTTGCTAGTTTGTAAAGTTACACAAAATTATCGTTGCCGGGCGATTGATTTTTTAATCCGCCTCAAAAAAGCTAACTTTGTCGCTTAGCCTTTATATATAAACAGGTTTTTATGGATCTATACCCGCTCAAATTCAAACCCATTCTTCATGAAAAAGTTTGGGGAGGCAATAAGCTGCAAAAGCTGCTGAACAAACAGGCCCCGGCAGCTAAAAAGATTGGCGAAAGTTGGGAGTTGTCAAGCGTAGCAGGCTATCAATCAGAGGTTTCCAACGGATTTCTCGCGGGTAATACCATTGAAGACCTGGTAGAGGTATATATGGATGAATTAGTGGGTGAGCAAATCTACCAAACCTTTGGCGTAGAGTTCCCCCTGTTGGTTAAATTCCTGTATTCCAATGATATACTGTCTCTGCAAGTGCATCCTAATGATGAGCTTGCAAAAGAGCGTCATCATGCTTACGGAAAATCCGAGATGTGGTACATACTGGATGCCGAGCCTGACGCAGAAATAATCATCGGATTCAACCGAGATACTACTCCCCAGGAGTTTACCCGGCGCCTCAACAACAAAACGCTTCACGAAATTACCAATATAGAAAAGGTAGCGCCGGGAGAAGCCTACTACCTGCCTGCCGGAGCTATACATGCCATGGGCAAAGGCGTAGTAGCGGTAGAAATTCAGCAAACATCCGATATTACCTACCGCATTCACGACTGGGGGCGTAAAGGTCGCGACTTACATTTAGACCTTGCGGCCGATGCCATTAGCTATAAGGCTTTAACCAGCTACAAACGCAACGCAGGGGTGGTGCCCAATGTGCCTCGTTCGCTCTTTACAACGCCATACTTCACTGTAAATCAGTTAAGTATAACACGCGCAGTGCAGCGTTCGTATGATCACGACTCATTTGTAGTATATAGCTGTACCAAAGGTTCTGCCATAATAAAATACGCCAACGGTACGCAAAGCGAAACCTTGAATATGGGCGAAACCATGCTTATACCGGCTACGCTACGAGAGCTGACCATTGAGCCGCAAGGCAACCTGACCCTGCTCGAAGCATATATCGAACTATAAATACAACGCACGAAAAATGAAGTATTACCCTAAGATTATTACTTCAATTTGCCTTTTGCTTACTTGCAGCGCCACAACATTTGCGCAAGACGTGAAGCAGCAGGTCGCCGATAGCAACGCAAAAAGTCAAGGTATGAAAAAAGATATTAAGCAAGACTTGGCTGTCGTGCCGGACAGCAAGGATTCTGTCAAATTTTCCATACATGGGACACCCTCTGCAACCTTTTCCCAAACCAGCTACTCCGAGAGCTGGCAGGATGGAACAAACTCACTTGGCTTTCGTGTTGCATTCATAGGCTCAGCCATATATAAGCAAGACCGCAAGTTTATAAAAAACAGCCTGGACTTGGCATATGCCCGCTCCAGAGAGGGTGATGCCGATGTGTTTGTAAAAAAAGAAGACCGGCTAAACTACAACTTCGCGTTCGGCTACGAAGTCACCAGCTCCTCTCCATTCTACTGGGTCGGACAGCTTGACCTGAAAACACAATTTGACAAAGGCGTAAGCTCCGATGGCGCTACAGTATCCAAATTTTTTGCTCCTGCATACATTATCACGTCGCTGGGTACGCGCTACGAATCTACCTTTGGGTTGAGCGCCGTACTGGCGCCTGTTTCAGGCAGATTTACAATTGTAAGTGACACCTCTTACTGCCAGTATGTAGACGTAGATATGGCTGCCAATCCTCGTAACTTCAAAGCGCAGCTGGGAGCCTACGCACAAATTGCCTACGATAAAAAAATCAACGGCTACATCAGCATCCGATCTACCCTGGACTTATTCTCTATATACAACGATAACCCACAAAATATTGGCATTGAATGGATTACAACCGTCCATTTTCAACTCAACAAATTTTTTAGCCTTATCTTCTTCAATCGCTTAGTATATCGTGACAAAGATCGTTACACTGCAAAGGAAACCATCAACGGAATCGAAACAGATGTAATGAAAGGCCCAAAAATTCAATGGAACGAGTCGCTGAACGTTGGTTTCGCTTACTCATTCTAAGAAATATAATAATCTGATAATCAGATTATTACTAATATAAAACAATCTTAAGAGAAACGAAATACCTGCAAAACAAAAACCGCCTCCCTGCATTGCAAGAGGCGGTTTTTCCTTATAAATACCGGTGTTGTGCGCCTGAATCTACTACTACAGCTTTGGTCCGGCAGGAATCAACTTCTTACCGGCCTCGGTATCGCAGTATTGCTCAAAGTTCTTGATGTACCTGGCAGCAAGGTCACGTGCTTTCTTTTCCCACTCTGCCTTATCTGCGTATGTATCACGCGGGTCAAGGATACCCTCGCTTACATTGTTCAACTTCTTCGGAGCCTTCAGGTTCAGTACAGGAATAGCTACCGTTTCAGTTTTCTCAATGGAGCCATCGATAATAGCGTCAATAATAGCACGAGTATCCTTAATTGAGATACGCTTGCCTGTACCATTCCATCCGGTGTTTACCAGGTATGCCTTAGCGCCGTGCTCGTCCATCTTCTTAACCAAAGTAGAGGCGTATTTAGTTGGGTGCAAGGTCAAGAAAGCCTCACCGAAAGCAGGAGAGAAGGAAGGGACAGGCTCGGTAATACCACGCTCCGTACCGGCCAGCTTTGAGGTGTAACCGCAAAGGAAGTGGTACTGAGCTTGGTCACGATCCAAAATAGAAACCGGAGGCAGTACGCCAAAAGCATCTGCCGACAGGTAAATAATCTTGCTGGCGTGTCCGGCCTTTGAAGGCAGCACAATCTTATTGATGTGGTAGATTGGGTATGATACACGAGTGTTCTCGGTAACAGAACCATCAGCGTAATCAGGAGTTCCGTCAGCCTTTACGGTTACGTTCTCCAATAGAGCGTCGCGCTTGATAGCACGCCAAATATCCGGCTCGTTTTCCTGGCTCAGGTTGATAACCTTAGCGTAGCAACCACCTTCGTAGTTGAATACACCGTTGTTATCCCAGCCATGCTCGTCGTCACCAATCAGGTAGCGCTTTGGATCAGCAGACAGGGTAGTCTTGCCTGTTCCTGACAAACCGAAGAAGATAGCAACATCACCGGTCTCGCCAACGTTGGCAGAGCAGTGCATGGAGGCCATACCCTTAAGCGGCAGGTAGTAGTTCATCATGGAGAACATACCCTTCTTCATTTCGCCACCGTACCATGTACCACCAATAATTTGAACCTTCTCGGTCAGGTTGAAAAGCACGAATACTTCCGAGTTCAAACCGTGCTCTTTCCAGCGCGGATCGGTAACCTTTGAGCCATTCATTACAACGAAATCAGGCTCGCCATAGTTGGCCAACTCGTAAATAGAAGGACGGATAAACATGTTGGCTACAAAGTGGGCTTGCCAGGCAACCTCCACAATGAAGCGCACCTTCATGCGGGTATCCTTATTGGTACCGCAGAAGGTATCTACTACGTACAGCTTCTTGGCAGACGAAAGCTCTTTTACTACCAATGCCTTCAAGTCCTTCCAAGTTTCCTTAGAGGCAGGGCGGTTAATAGTGCCATCCCACCAAATAGAATCTTTTGAAGTTTCATCCTTTACGATGAAACGGTCTTTGGGAGAACGTCCGGTAAACTTACCGGTCATTACCGATACAGCACCGGCAGATGTAACCACTCCCTTCTCAAATCCTTCATTCTTAGGATCTGTTTCTGCTTTAAAAAGCTCCTCATACGAGGGATTGTAAACAAGTTCATAGTTGCCGGCAATCCCGTACTTTGACAAGTCTATTTTTGCCATAGTTTTTTCTTCAGTTTTTGAATTTGACAATTTTACCTTTTTAATTTATATTAGAACAAATTTACGCATAATTTCCCTGTTTACCTACTGCTTTTAACCAAAAATAAAACAACTACAACCCCCTGAAATATTAGCCATTAGCAGACGACACCCTTTCGTGTGCGTGCACGAAAGTGCTAATCAACAAGCAGTAACCACAAACAACCTGTTTTCAACTACCAAAAGTAAGTTCGGCATGAATAACAGTCGCCAATCCTTGAGCAAAACGCAGAGATAGCGGTAACGAGCGACGATGCAATACGTGGCACAAACGGAGCAAAAATCAAAACTACCTTCAACGACTTTTACGAGAGGTATGCCCGACTTTTGCAGCCAGCACCAGCGCGAGTACGAGTATAAGTTTTTTCATAACAAATTAGTTTTTACAATAGTTAATTTGTTATTTTGAAAAAATCACCACTTTTGCAGTCCCAATTTATCAACAAGCGGAGCAAAAGAGGCGTTAAGCAGCAACCTCCAAAAATATTTGGAAGCCATGTCAGAGAGCGCTCCAACAACCGCTCTAAACGTTGAAAATGAGGTGTTTAGTACGCTTATATCAAGCATGAGATAGAGATGAATTTGTGGCTATAAAAACTACTTGTACAACAACCCTAAGCCAAACGACAAGTTGATTAACATGGGTGATATCTGCTTCGTAATGAGTTTGCCTCTGCGTGATGCCTATTTAAAAGTTGCCCCCCGAAATACTGGTTAATAGTTAGAAAAATGAAAACAAATATGCTTACCTTTGCGTCCGCTTTTGAAATAGGCAACGGTTTTTTTCTTTACAAAACAGCGGTTGATGAAAAATATTCAAAATTTTTTGTCGAAAAATTTGCAGATTAAAAAAACTTGCATACCTTTGCACTCCCAAATTGAACGAACCGAAAAGTCGGATATTGATCAGGGGTGCTAAAAGCAAAAAGAGTTCTTTGAATATATTGGAAACAGGATAGACAAGAAAGCGTCAATTCTTCTCTATGAGATATAGAGAATGTTGAACAAACAGAAGTCAGGAGTCACACAGTACTAGTAAATTCAACATTTACCATGAAGAGTTTGATCCTGGCTCAGGATAAACGCTAGCGGCAGGCCTAACACATGCAAGTCGAGGGGCATCACGGGTAGCAATACTGGGT
>JAISBU010000017.1 GCA_031266015.1 Prevotellaceae bacterium
ACTGCTTTAGATTTATCTCCATAAGAAAATATAGCTATAGGATTTTGAATAGCTTGCGGTAAATTTACAGCATCGCTTAAATCAAACTCATGCCCTCTTTTTTGGCTCTTTTCGTCAAGCTTTGAAGATGTCATTTCAATAGGAAAATCAGGAATACCGGTACTCTGCAAAATCGCAAGTGGCATACCCAACTTATACACATGCCCTTTCGGTTGCGCACCCTCTACCTGCTGCTGTAGTTCTTCGTTAAACCGAGCGTTTATATCCTCTAAGGCTTGTTCTTCCATGTTTGATTCAGCGCGTTTAGCTGTTTTTCAGAAGTTTGTGTATTATTAATGCTGTCAATAGCCCGCTTTAGCGCCTCCGATGGAGTGGCCTTAGCGATAGCTGTATTTTTTTCTTCCGTAAGTTTGGAATTTTGGAAGTTTTGTACTATATTTGTAGTGGAATCCAGTAGGGATTCGAAAAGTTTTGGATTTTCTTGTTGCACCTGATTTTCAGGAAAGCCGAAAGCCACCTCAGCGGGATTGATTCGCTGTTGGTCAAGAAAGTTCAGAACTTTTTCTTTATTATAGTATAATCCTTTTCCCTGGTTGATCCAATTTACCCATTCGTGCGTGTCTTTTGGAAAAACATTGCGGATGTCATTGATGCTCATCCTTTCCCCTTTTACGGCCGGATTAAGGGAAATACCCACCAAAAAATTCTTACCGTTATGCTCTATCTCTGTTATCAGGTTTACAGCCTTAGTCCTATCACCATAAGTGAATACAACTAGCGGATTATTTACTGCTTTTGGCAAGTCTTTTACCTCCGAAATATTATAGAGATGGGCCGGATTGCTTGATTTTTCTTTTAATTTTTCGGATTTCAACTCAATCATTAAATCTGGCATACTTTCGTTGTCTTTTACCCATACCCAGAAGTCGGTCCACCACCAATCGCCATCGTCATACAAGCCAGCTTCAACATTTAGAATGAACGTATCTATATGTACCCCACTGATATCCGGCCTGTAATCACTTATTTTTTTAGCATTACGAGATGTAACATATCCATCATCTCCTGTACCGCCAAATAAGACAAATAAACTGTCGATATCTCCGTCCCATTTTTTGTCTCTGTCGTAACTTGCAGCAAAATCAATAATGTGGTTAACACCGAGTAAATCACCTGTTAGATTACGGTATGCATAATGACCGATTTTTAACTTTGGTCGCATATTCGTGAAGCTATATACCATTTTTTCCATTGACGTAACATTTCCGAAGTCGTCTCGCACCCGAGCATTAATAGTATGCCTCCCATCGACGGTGGGAGTAAACTCAACCTGTCTTGTGAAGGCATAACGTTCTTTGGCCAGCTCTATAGCTTCAGTAGCACCTTCGCCCAACCCGCCTAATATCTGTGTTTCCCCGCCATCGGCAAATGTGGTTAGCGTATTCATGTTACCATTTTCATCGGAGGCTTCAACAGGCAGCAAGAATGTACGCTTCTGGCTTACCGCGCTCGTCTTTATTGTGTCAATAGCATCTAAGTTAATGCTGGTACGCAATTCGGAACTTCTGTTTGCACTACGATAGTAATCTTCGGTAGTGCAGCCGCTGCTTATAGCAGCAGCTGTAATAATAACTAGTACGAGTTGTGCTCTCATAATTTGCTTGTTTGGTTATATGTTATGCTTCTTGTAGGCTTGTCCGCGCACAACTACCCTACGGAGGTAAACGATATTATCCCTGTATAGTAGCAGTATTCGGTAATCTCCACGCCGTATGCGATAGCCATTTTTTACGCCGCTCAGCGGTTTACAGCCAACAATGTCTGCCAGCATATTCGCTGAGGTGATACCGTCAATCAATGCTTTAAGCACCGCAGCAGCTGCTTCCGGAACTTTTTCAGCATCTTTGAAAAAGGTTCTATGGTATACTATTTTCATGCTACCTCCACCCTAATCGTTTCAGCGCTGCCTGTGCCTCATTGTCCGGCAGGTAATCATCCGGCTCATCAAAAAATGGGGCAAGCCACCTGTCTTCTTCATCGTTCGCTTGCTGCGTCAAAATTTGTTCGATATACTTGGTTAAGTTCATATCCAGCGCGGCTGCCTGTATGCCCAACGTCGTTTTTACGCCGGATGGGATGTTGATTACCTTTTTGATAATCTTGCTTTTAGATAATGTTTCTGTGTTCATGGTAATAGTAGTTAAAAATTAATGCGCAAATATACGCTCCATGCGTTAGATATGCAAGGCATGGAGCATATTTCACGTTAATTATTCATAATACTACTTCACTACCCCTTTCAACGTTTCCCGTGTGCCGTTAATATACTCTACCACAACGTAGTACATTCCGGCAACCTGTGGCTTTTCCTGAGCGCTTAACCTGTACTCGGTAATACCGGTGTACAACGGGAATTGCCTTGTAGTTATTAAGCTACCTGCCGATGAATATACCTTTACCGTTACCAGTTCCGGCTGGTTAGCGTATATCAGCAGCTTCACTTCCTCTGCGCCGCTGGTGTAGGT
>JAISBU010000031.1 GCA_031266015.1 Prevotellaceae bacterium
GCTCCTTGCTCCTTGCTCCTTGCTCCTTGCTCCTTGCTCCTTGCTCCTTGCTCCTTGCTCCTTGCTCCTTGCTCCTTGCTCCTTGCTCCTTGCTCCTTGCTCCTTGCTTCCACAAGCTAATGCGCAGGCACAGATAAATTGTACATAGTAACCAATAAATTCACTATCTTTACACTCATTCTAAAATTGTTCAATATGATCACAGACTTTACCCTTTGCTTTTTAGGCAACTTTGGCGCCGGAGAAATCATACTTATTGCCCTGATGGTGCTGCTGCTTTTCGGCGGCAAAAAAATACCCGAGCTAATGCGCGGCTTAGGTAAGGGCGTGCGCAACTTCAAAGACGGAATGAAAGACGTGGAAGACGAAATTACCAAAAACGTTTCGTTAAAAGATGATAAAAAGGAAGAGAAGTAACCATGCTGTCGAAGAGGCGAAATAGCCATAATTCTTCCACATCAGAACAAGAACTCACTTTTTGGGATCATTTGGATGACCTGCGAAAGGCGCTCTTTCGTTCAGTGATGGCGGTGATGGCTTGCGCCGTTGTAGTCTTCCTCAATAAGGACACGCTTACCCATATTATCTTTGCTGCGCAAAGCTCCGATTTTGTTACCTATCGCGTACTCTGCCAGCTGTCAGAGGCTGTACGTATATCCGCCTTATGTCCGGAAAATTTTGAGGTACAGCTACTTAACACTAAGTTGGCAACCCCATTTTTTACCCACATGACATCGTCGCTATACGTGGGATTGCTGCTAGCCCTGCCGGTTGTACTGATTCTTCTTTGGCAGTTTGTTGCTCCTGCGCTCTACCCCAAAGAGCGCAAAATGGGCATTCCGCTGCTCATCTTCTGCATCCTGCTTTTTGCGGCAGGCGTGCTGCTGGGCTACTACGTTATATTTCCCCTCGCCTTCCGCTTTTTGGGAACGTACCAATTCGGAAAAACAATTGTTACCATGGTAGACCTCAGCTCCTACATGGAGACGTTCTACATGGTTCTCATTGCCATGGGGTTGGTATTTGAAATGCCCATGCTGGCCTATGGGCTATCAAGGCTGGGCATTATCACAAAAGAGTTTTTAGGAAAATACCGCAGGCATGCAATTGTGGTTATACTCATTATCGCAGCCTTTATTACACCTACTTCCGATCCGTTCACGCTCATGCTCGTAAGCGTACCCATGTACTTCCTTTACGAGCTAAGCATCCGTGTAAGCAAGTCTGGGAAATCAGCCGAGTAGATAGGTCTTAAAGTCCTCAAAGCAAGCGCTCATTGGGATTGTCTGCTTCTGCCCCTTCATGAAAGCCTGCAGCTTTTCAGGAATAGCAATGTCAGCGCCAAGTATTTCATCTACCGTTTCCTTGAACTTGGCAGGATGGGCCGTTTCAATAAAGAATCCTTTTGCCGGCTTATCGCTTTGCAGCTGCTCTCTCAAACCCTCGTAAGCACATGCTCCGTGAGGATCAAGCATATATTTTACTTCCGTAAAAACACGCTTCATTACCTCCGCAATTTGAGCATCGCCATAGCGATAACCCGAAATATCTGCCACCACTTTAGCATGATCGCCATTGTACAAATCCATTATGCGGGCAAAGTTGCTGGGGTTGCCCACATCCATTGCGTTGGCAATGGTGGCTATGCTTGGACGCGGCGAGAAGCTGGCTGTTTGCAGGTATTTCAAGAATACATCATTGGCGTTATTTGCCGCCACAAAATGCTTAATGGGTAAGCCCATTCGCTTTGCCAGCAAGCCTGCCATCAGGTTGCCAAAATTTCCACTCGGAACGGAGGCCACCACCTCGCTATCTTTTGGCATTTGGGCATAGCCCCAAAAATAGTAAAACGCCTGCGGAATAAATCTTGCCAAATTTATAGAATTTGCAGAAGTCAAGGTCAGCCTCCGGTTCAACTCCTTATCCAAAAACGCCTGCTTTACCAGCCGCTGACAGTCGTCAAACGTACCGTCAACCTCAAGCGCACGAACGTTTTTACCCAAGGTTGTAAACTGACTCTCCTGAATCTTACTCACCAAACCCTTTGGGTATAAGACAGTTACCATTATACCATCTACGCCTAAAAATCCGTTTGCCACCGCGCTACCCGTATCTCCCGAAGTGGCCACTAGAACATTTGCCTCCCGCTTTTGGCTTCGCCGAGCTCCGCTTTGCTCCGGTTCGTCACGCGTAAAATGCTGCATCATCCGCGACAAAAATCGCGCTCCTACATCCTTAAACGCAAGTGTAGGACCATGAAAAAGTTCCAGCGAGTAAATATCATCGGTAACTTTTACCAAAGGAATATCAAAGCTCAAAGTATCGTACACAATGCTGCGTAATGACGAAGCATCAACATCCTCACCAAAAAGCGCGGTGGCAACCTCCAAAGAAATTTCCTGAAGCGTCTTCGTCTGAATTGTTGCAAAAAACTCCTTACTCAGCTGAGGAATTTGCTCCGGCATATACAACCCGTTATCATCCGCCAAACCCTTCAGCACCGCATCTTTCAGCGATGAGAGTGGAACCTGCTTATTGGTGCTGTAGTACTTCATTGTTGAGCTGTTTATTCGTTGAATTGTTTATGATAAAAGACAGCTGACCATTAATAATTAACCGTTTATCACTAACCATTAACCACTACCCCACTATTCTCACTCCCTCTTTATTTATCTGTGACACAAACACATGGTTTTCTATGCCAACCTTGTTGAATCCATCCTGCATGGCCTGCGCAACTTTCTGCGCTATCTTTTCATTCCTGCTCAAAGCAAAAATAGATGGGCCGCTTCCCGATATGCTACATCCCAACGCACCTGCATCCAATGCGGCTTGTTTTATCGTGTAAAACTCAGGAATAAGCAAAGCTCTCACCGGCTCCACTATCACATCGTGCAGCGAGCGGCCAATAAGATCATAGTCATTTGTAAAAAGTCCGGCAACCAGTCCGGCCACATTGCCCCACTGCTCCACGGCTTTTTTAATTGGCACTTCCTGACGCAATATTTTCCGGCTATCGCTGGTGCGCACCTCAATTTGCGGATGTATCACCGTAGCGTATATTTCAGGGCTCGGAACAGGAATCACGTCCAACGGCGAATAGCTGCGCACCAGCGTAAAACCACCCATAAGGGCGGGCGCCACATTATCGGCATGTGCCGATCCGCTTGCAGCCTTTTCTCCTTGCATGGCAAACTGCACCAGCTCCTTGCGGGTGTATGGCCGTCCCAACAGCTCGTTAGCGCCAAAAACTCCGGCGGCAGAACTTGCTGCGCTGGAGCCAACGCCACTACCCGGCATTATCTTCTTCAAAAACGTAACAGTGAAACCTTGCCTGCTTCGTATGGCATCCAGCATACTTTGCAAGGCCACTGCAGTAGCGTTTTTTTCCGGTTCTAAAGGCAATCCATAAGGAGTGTCGTCCTGAAGAATTATTTTACCCGAAGCATTTTTCTCCATGCTAACCTCGTCACCTGGCGAATTTAGCGCAAAACCCATCACATCAAATCCGCAAGCAACATTGGCTACGGTTGCCGGTGAAAAAATCTTTATCTTTTTTGACATTGTCTATTTTTTATTCTACAAAGCTGAGATTGCTTCGCTCTCCACTTTCCACCTTCAACTCTCCACTACTATAAGTTAACCACGCTCACAATATCGGCAAACACACCTGAAGCCGTAACCGCAGCGCCTGCGCCTGCGCCCTTAATCACCATTGGTAACGCATTGTAGCGCTCGGTGTAAAGAGTAATAATATTATCGCTACCCTGCAAGTTGAAAAACGGATGAGAAGCATCTACCTCTTGCAAGCCAATCCCGGCCTTACCATTCTCCAATGAAGCTACAAACCTCCAACGCTTCCCTTGAGCGTACAGCGCTTTACGGCGTTGCTCAAAATCAGCATCCAGCTTCTCTACCGCAGCAAAGAACGAATCTATATCAGGCGTTTCAAAACAGCTAACCGGCAGAAATGTAGCTACCACTACATCCTCTCTCTCTAACGGATAGCCGGATTCACGTCCCAAAATCAATATTTTTCGTAGCACATCAATACCACTCAAATCAATACGGGGATCCGGCTCAGAGTAACCTTTTTCTTTTGCCAGCTTTATGGCCTTACTCATTGACACTTCCTCACTAATAGTGTTGAAAATAAAGTTGAGCGTACCCGAAAGAACCGCCTCCAGCTTCACAATCTTATCACCGCTAAGCAGCAAATCGTCAATGGTTTTCAGCACGGGTAATCCCGCCCCAACGTTAGTTTCGTACAAAAACTTAAGCCCACGGGAGCGTGACAGCTCCTGTAAATTCTGATAACGCGAATACTCCGAAGAGCAAGCAATCTTATTAGCGGTAACCACCGACACAAACTCCTTAAGCATGTCCTCGTACATAGCAGCCACATCTGCACTTGCAGAGCAATCCACAAAAACGCTATTACGCAAGTTAGCTTCCGATGCACGCCTGGTAAACTCAGCGGCGTTCAACGAAGCACCCTTCACCTCCAGCTCACCTTTCACATTGTCAAGAGGAATTCCGTTCGTATTTACCAACATCTTCTTAGAGTTCATTATGCCTATCAAGTTGATTTTCAGACGATGCTCCTTAAGAAGATTTTCCTTTTGCGAATGTATTTGCTGCAAAAGATTACTGCCCACCAACCCTATCCCCGCTAGAAAAAGGTGTATTTCCTTGTATCCCGACAGAAAAAACGCCTCATGAATCACATTCAGCGCCTTACGCAAATCCACCTTTTTGATTACTGTAGAAATGTTCAGCTCCGAAGAACCCTGCGCAATGGCAACAACGTTAATACCGTTCTTGCCCAAAGCGTTGAAGAGCTTACCCGAAATACCCGGCATGCGCTTCATATTCTCACCAACAATAGCAATGATTGAAGCGGACTCCTCTACCTTCAGCTCAATAGTACCCAACTCCATTTCGGCTGAAAACTCTTCGTTAATCAGCTGCCTGGCCGCGGATACGCTTTGCGGAATTATAGCGAAGGTAATAGACTGTTCCGATGAAGCCTGAGATATTAAAACCACGCTAACCTTACCTTCTCCCAACGCGCCGAACAAGCGCTTAGAAATACCGGACACACCGGTCAAACCAACACCCTGCAAGGTAAGCAGCGCTATATCATCAACAGATGAAATACCTTTCACGGGTTGCTTTGATGTCATATCAACCTCGGCATCTACCAGAGTTCCGGCAGCAGATGGGTTGAATGTATTTTTTACCCACATGGGAATTTTAGCCGCCAATACCGGATGTACGGTAGGCGGATAAATAACCTTAGCGCCAAAGTGAGACAGCTCAAACACCTCCAGGTAGCTCATGTGTTTTATAGGATACGCCTTTTCCACCTTACGCGGGTCGGCCGTCAAAAAGCCATCAACATCTGTCCAAATTTCCAAAGAGCTGGCCCCAATGGCAGCAGCATAAATAGCTGCGGTATAATCACTTCCTCCTCTACCAAGCGTTGTGGTATCGCCATCTACGGTTGATGCAATAAAACCGGGCAATACCGCTCTATTTGCAAGCTTTGCAAACGCTGCTTTACATAGCGCATTTGTTTTATCAAAATCAACCTTAGCGTTGCTATAGCTTGCATCGGTCTTAATCAGGTGGCGAGAGTCCATCAGCACAGCGCCATCAATAACCTCACTCAACAAAAACGAGCTCATACGCTCACCGAAGCTCAACACATAATCCTGAAGCTTTGGAGTCAGCTCCTTAAGGCGCGCTATACTTTGTAAATAATCCTCCAGCTCGTTTAGCAGCACTTTAAGCTCGCTCAATACATGACCTTGGTTTTGCGGCTTTATCAGCGTTTTTGCAACACTCAAATGGCATTGCTCTACTTCCGATAGTATTTTAGCATGCTCACCTGTACCATTCGCCGCCGATGTGCATGCCTGAACAAGCATATCGGTAACGCCGCCTAACGCCGACACCACCACAATTCTATTCTCCGGCGATGCCTCTACAATGGCTTTTACTTTTAATATGTTCTCGGCGCTGACCACCGATGAGCCGCCAAACTTTAAAACTTTCATACCCTCAATTTTATCTATACGATACACGCCATCGCTTCGCTCTGAATGACGGTTAAAAAACACTCGCGTCTTTACTTCTATCTAAAATCATTATTCTGCACCAACAATAGTATTGCAGTGTGCGGTACTATCAAGTATTTTTCTCCATTAAATTCAATTTCCCAAGTAGAGTTTTGAAGATACACGGCCAAATCTCCAACCCTCGGCTGTAAAGGCAAATATTTGACTTCATCTTGCTTGTTGCGCCAAGGTTCATCAGCATCATTCAACGCTGGAATCGGATAGCCCGGGCCAGCTTTCACCACATAGCCTGCGTATATAGGCTCGTTAGACTGCAAGCCTGCGGGCAGTAGCAACCCCGACTTGGTTTTCTCCTGCTCCGTACGTGGCTTTATCAGCACTTTATCACCTACTAAAGCTACATTTTCTAACTCTTCCGCTGAAAAAGAAAGCAACATACAACCCACAAATAGTTTATAATGAACAAATTACAAATGACGGCAAAACGAACTGCTAAATTTAATAAAGGTAACAAATTTACTCGTATTTAACAAATCCACTCATGTTGCTTTTTTTAGTACCTTTATAGGTTAAGCGAAGCAATAATGCTTCGCTTCAACACACAAAGCTATGCGTCATTTTTTTCTTCTGTTACTATCCGCAGCTCTACATATCGCACCAACGGCAGCACAGGTACAGGTTGAACGTTCCGCCAAAACGGTAAGCGAAGGTGAAAAAACGTACTACCTGCACACTGTAAAAAAGGGAGAAACCATGTACTCAATCTGCCGTGCCTACGGCGTATCCGAAGCGGAAATGCACCAGAGTAACCCGATTCTAAATGATGAAGTTATCAAGGTTGATCAGGTACTCAAAGTTATAGCCAAAGCAGCTACCCCAGCCATCACTACCGCTAATGCTGCTAATAGTAACACTCGTCCGGCCGGTCGCACCTATCACATCACAAAAGAAGGAGAAACTTTATACTCCATTGCCCGTCAATACAGGATTACCGTTGACGACATACTGGCTGTAAATCCGGAAGTAGACAAGGTTTTATCTGTAGGCGTGGTTCTCAACATCCCCGCCGATACAGTACCCGCAACACCATCTATCAACCACAATGAGCATATTAAAGTTGTAGAGCACATTGTACAGCGCAAAGAAACATTGTTCTCTATATCAAATATTTACGAGGTAGATATTAATGCCATCAAGCTGTACAATCCGCGATATTTTGCCACAGGAAAAGAACGCCTCAAAGTAGGACAGGCGCTCAACATACCCCTTATGCTGTCGGGCGTAAAGAAAGGGACTGCTACACATACCAACATTGCAACGAGTAAGGAGTGCGACAATATACAGCGCAACAAAACACCATTCAACGTGGTACTGCTGGCGCCATTCAACGCCGATCAACAGGATAATCCGGATGAATTGCACCGTTCGTTCCGCTTCCTGGAAATGTACGAAGGCGCGATGCTGGCTTTAGATGAGCTGCGTAAGCAAGGAGCATCATTTGTACTTACCGTAGTCGACACTAAATTCACAGACCTTGATGCCATCCTACACGGCGCTGCTCTTAGCAATGCAGACTTAATTATTGGCCCGGTATACCAAGAAGACTTCGCTCCAATAGCAGACTTTGCATTAGGAAAAGATACTAAAATTATATCGCCGCTCACACCAATTGACTCCTCTTTGCTATCCTACAGCAACGTATATCAAATACCCAGCACTTTTGAGCAGCAAGCGCAAAAGCTACTTTCCAGCGATCTTACCGATGTACAAAAATCTAACATCATTCTACTTTCGCAAATAGGAAATGAGGATAGCAGAAGCATTCGCAACCTGTACCGCCAATACCTGCCACACTGCGATACCTTCGCATATAAAAACGCACCGGCAAGCAAAGACTCAGCTTCACTTGAGCAAGCAAAACTGCAGTATGAGTGCAGAGTAAACGCACCAACAGTAAAGCAAGTACTTTACAGAGGAGGTTTGCAACCAAGAGACAATCAGGAAATGTTTTTGGAGGTATTCAACCCAAATGTAATCAACAAGGTAATTGTAGCGTCGGAGGATGAGCCTTTTGTTTCCGAAGTGTTGGCCAACTTGAAAGCATTCTCTGATCGTTATCGCTGCAAAATTGTAGTGTACGGAAATAATAAATGGCGTAAGTTTGAGAACATTGAGCTCAGCATTTTTTACAACCTCAAATTACGCCTGGCTACGCCTTACTACACAGATTATGAGGCTACGCCTGTAATAAAATTTATTGAAGATTATCGCAAGAAATATAAAACCGAGCCATCTCAATTTGCCTATCAGGGTCACGATATAATGCTGTATTTTGGAACCGCACTTTATCAGTACGGCCGTAGCTTTGAGCGCTGCTTGCCGTACGTAAATGTAGACCTGCTGCAATCTAAGTACAACTTTGTACCTCTCAGGCTCAACGGTGCATACGGGAACTCAGATTCATTCCTGATTCGCTACAACAGCGCGATGCTGGAAATTTTTCCTTATAAATAAAGGTATGAATACTGTAGCCACAAATCTAGAGCATATAAAGTGCGCTATTCCACCACAAGTGCGGCTCGTTGCAGTGTCAAAGTTTCACCGTGCAGAGCTTATAAACGAAGCCTATATAGCTGGACAACAGGATTTTGGCGAGAGTCGTCCGCAAGAGTTAGCGCAAAAAATCAAGGCGCTCCCAAAAGATATAATTTGGCACTTCATCGGGCGCTTGCAGACCAACAAAATCAAAATGGTTGTGCCATACGCTCATCTAATTCACTCCATTGACAGCGTAAAGCTGCTGCAGGCAGTACAAAACTACTGCAAAAAAAATAACCTCACCACCAACGTGCTGCTACAAATACACGTTGCGCAAGAAGAAGCCAAATCCGGATTTGCCCCTGACGAATTATTGGATTTTATAAAATCAGGAAACCTGCAAACCTACGGTAACATTAACTTCCGAGGGCTTATGGCAATGGCCTCCAACACTAACAATGTTGAGCAAGTTAGAAGTGAATTCAGAATGGTAAAACAGCTTCATGAGCAGGCAAAACCTCTCTTCCCCACTCCACCACTTTTTACCGAAATATCAATGGGAATGTCAGGCGACTACCTCATTGCTATTGAGGAAGGAGCAACCTTAGTGCGCATTGGCACTGCCATCTTTGGTAACAGACAGTAATGTTGACAATTGACCAGCGCGAGTGCGCTGTCATGCTGAACTTGCCGACAAGCGCAGAGCAATGGGGGCGCAATGACGTGGGTTTGCGAACTTGAAATGCTTCGCTTCGCTCAACATGACAACGCACTCGTACTGATAAATTGTAAATCGTAAATGGTTGGGCAGCACTTCAAAACGCTGCCTTTTTTATACCTTTGAGCCTTAAATGGCTTCTTTATGCAAAACCCTCCCGACTTTTACGTAGCCCAAGCCCTCGAAATGGGTGCAGAGCATGCCGTTCTATTTGAGCTTAAGGATATTATTTTTGAAGAAAGAGAGATTTTGGCTATGAATGTAGCTATTTATTAGCCGGATAGCAAGTATTTTTATACCTTTGCGAAAGTTCATTTTTAGAGAAAAATCAAATGAAGCTACGTAGTATAATTTCCTGCCTGCTTTTGCTGCTGATAGTGGTTGGACATGCAGCAGCGACAGCTGATAAGTATAAGCGCTGGCAGATTTCAACAGAAGGCAGCAATGGCGCTCCGGTTGTTCCGTTTGGCGATACGCTGTTTTTCGTATACGGGAATTTAGGCAGCATGACCGCGCAGAAGCGTGCGGCGCTGATAGCTGAAAATATTTCCGGCCTCGAAAAGGATTTGGTGTTTATACCGGACTCGCTGGTTGTTGTGGCCGATGAAGACCAGTACAATGTGGTATGCAGGAGCAAAATTATTATAGGCGTAACAGAGCGTCAGGCTCGTAATTTCTTCGGTATTTCGGCAGAAGAGCTGGCGCAGGAGTACCGCAACATTATTTCCGATGCGGTAAAGGAGGTAAGATCAGAGCAAATCTGGCTGATAGTGCTTAGGCAAGTAGGCCTCTCAATACTGATTCTTGCTGCGGTATTTTTCGGTATTAAATACCTCAACATTCTTTACCGGAAAGTAAGGGTAATTATTCGAAACAGCAAGAATAAGGCGTTTAAGCTGCTGTACAACGTGCTTGACGCCGACAAGCAGGTTGTTATAGGATTGTGGATACTGAAGATTATCAGGCTGCTTTGTTTGATAGCCATCCTGTACATCTGTATGCTCGCATTCTTCGGGCTTTTCCCTGCTACACGATGGCTGTCGTCTACTTTAATCGGCTACATTATCAACCCACTGAAAGTTGCGCTGTTGTCCATCTGGAATTTCCTGCCCGATCTTTTTGCCATAATTGTCATTATAGCCCTCTTCCGATTAATAGCCAAGGGACTTCGTATTGTTGCAGGCAGGATAGCAGCCGGATCTATTGTGGTTAAAGGTTTTCATGCGGACTGGGCAATTACCACCTATCAAATCATAAGAACCATTCTTGTGATCTTTATGTTTATTTTCATATATCCGCACCTTCCTCATTCTAACTCAGAGGTGTTCAAGGGGGTGTCGGTATTTATGGGCGTTTTATTCTCGCTGGGATCAACCTCTATTATTAGCAACATAGTGTCGGGGCTGGTTATTACCTACATGCGGCCGTTTAAAGTCGGCGACCGTATAAAAATGGGGGAATATTTGGGCAATGTAGTAGAGAAAACGTCGCTCGTTACTCGTATAAAAACACCTAAAAATGAAATAGTTACCATACCCAACTCAGCTATCATGACCGCGCAAACGGTAAACTATACCTGCTCCGCAAAAGAGTACGGACTAATTTTGTACATAGCCGTTACGGTTGGCTACGAGATGGACTGGCGCAAGGTACATGAAATGTTGATAGAGGCAGGATTGAAAACACCATACGTGCTGCAAGAGCCAAAGCCATTCGTGCTGCAAACCGCTTTTGACGATTTCTACGTGGAGTACCAGATAAACGTGTACACTACCGAGGCAAACGAAATGGCGAATACTTATTCCGAGCTGCGAAAAAATATTCAGGATATATTTAATCGGGAAGGTGTAGAGATTATGTCGCCCCACGTTGTTGCGCACCGTGATGCCAGCGCTATGGCTATGCCGAAAGAGTATGTGCGCCCGGGACAAGAGCAGCCAGTAAAAGTAGCGATGGTGAGAGAAGATAAGAAGTAGGCGTTACCAATTATACCGGCGTTCAAAATCCAGCAGCCCGCTGTACGGATCGCCGGAAACCCCGAGCAGCTGGGCAAATGCCGGTTCTGTTTTTACACCTTGCTCTTTGAGGGCAACTATTTGCTTCCGGAAATCTTCGCCTTTTTGCTCCAAAATCCGATGCTCTATCAGCATGTGGCGATAGGCGTTTTGTTCTTTTGTGGGTGTGCTCTGCCCAAAGACCTCAACTTCAAAATTGTCGAGAAAAAAGCTGGCTGCAACATTATCTTTTCCAGAGTGAGCGCTGTAGGCAATTGAAAATTTACGCTCGTGTTTGAAAGATTTGGTAACTGCCTCGGCAAAATTTTGCAGGTCGGGGCAACAGCAAATAATATCCAAATCGCTGCCAGCTGTATCAATGTTGATTGGAATTGTACCAACGAGAATGGGCGAGAACTCCCTAAGCTTTGAAAGCACCTCATGCTTTGTCAAAACTTGATAAGCCGCCTGCTGACGCTCGTTGCCGTTTTTCAGATATGCTGTGTTTTCAAAATTTATCAAGATGCGGCTAGCTCCTTTGGTTTGCAATCAAAGAATGGATTTTTTGACGATGCGCTAAGGAATATGTATTTTAATTACTCAACCGTAACCATAACATTATCCTTTGCCTCATTCAGTGTTACCTTGAGCTTCTTTTCACCCTTAGCATCAGAGCCAATAATAGCTTCAGAGATGCTATCCTCCAGGTAGTGCTGTATGGCGCGCTTAAGCGGACGCGCTCCGAATTCCACATCGTAGCCTTTTTCTGCAATGAAATCCTTTGCTTCCGGTAAAATTTCAACCGTGCAGCGCATCTTAGCCAGGCGTCCGAGTAAGTCTTGCAGCTCAATATCAATAATTTTACCAATATCCTCTTTGCTCAATGTGTTGAACATAATTACATCGTCCACACGATTGATGAATTCAGGAGTGAAGGAGCGCTTAAGAGCCTTTTGTATAATAGCCTTTGCCTTCTCATTAACATCGTTGGCAGATTGCTCTGTAGTGAAGCCGATACCCTTGCCGAAATCTTTTACTTCACGTGAACCAATGTTTGAAGTAATAATAACGATGGTATTCTTAAAATCCACTTTGCGGCCTAAGCTGTCGGTAAGGTGTCCCTCATCCAGCACTTGCAACAGCAGGTTGAACACATCCGGATGTGCCTTTTCAATCTCGTCCAACAGCACAACCGAGTATGGTTTACGACGTACCTTTTCGGTAAGCAAACCGCCTTCTTCGTAGCCCACGTATCCGGGAGGCGCTCCCACAAGACGGCTCACGGAGAACTTCTCCATGTACTCGCTCATGTCTATACGAATAAGATTGTCGGCGCTATCGAACAGGTATTTTGCCAATACCTTTGCAAGCAAAGTTTTACCAACACCGGTCGGACCCAGGAAAATAAATGAACCGATTGGTTTATTCGGATCTTTCAACCCTACCCGGTTACGTTGAATGGCCTTTACAACTTTTTCTACCGCTTCATCCTGACCAATTACGCTGCCTTTTATGGATTCACCCATCTTCAGCAGCCGCTGGCCTTCGGCTTGTGCTATACGTTGTACAGGCACGTTTACCATCATAGAAACCACCTCCGCCACCTTGTCCTCGTCTACAGTTTCACGATTCTGAACAAGGTTGCTTCGCCATCTTTTTTGCGCTTCGGCCAAGTCTTCTTCCAGCTGTCGCTCCTGGTTACGATAAATTGCCGCAGTCTCAAAATCTTGCACCGCAACGGTGGCTTTTTTACTTTCGGTAATAGCCTCCAACCTCTTTTCCAGAGTAGTAATTTCCTCCGGAACCGTAATGTTAGAAATATGCACACGAGAACCAGCCTCGTCCATGGCGTCCACCGCCTTATCCGGTAAAAACTTATCGGTGATGTAGCGCTGAGTAAGCGTAACACAGGCACGGATGGCTTCCGGCGTATAGATTACGTTATGGTGATTTTCGTAGCGCTCCTTAATGTTATTCAAAATCTCAATGGTTTCCTCCACCGTAGTAGGTTCTACCATAATTTTTTGGAAACGGCGCTCCAAAGCGCCATCCTTTTCAATGTACTCACGGTACTCATTTAGCGTAGTGGCGCCGATGCATTGTATTTCGCCACGTGCAAGGGCTGGTTTAAGCATGTTGGCAGCATCCAGCGAGCCGGACGTTCCTCCGGCGCCCACCAGGGTGTGGATCTCATCAATAAAAACAATGATGCTCGGATTCTTGTTCAGCTCATTGATGATAGATTTCATGCGCTCCTCAAACTGTCCACGATACTTTGTGCCTGCGACGATAGAACCCAAATCCAGCGATAGTACACGCTTGCCGAACAGCACACGTGATACCTGCTTGTGGGCAATACGCAAGGCCAATCCCTCGACTATGGCGGATTTTCCCACACCGGGTTCACCAATCAAAATAGGATTGTTTTTCTTACGACGGCTCAAGATTTGCGCCAAGCGGTCAATTTCCTTATCACGACCAACCACGGGGTCAAGCAGCTTCTTTTCTGCTGCACGGGTAAGATCTATGCTGAAGTTATCCAAGGCCGGAGTATTGCTGGCGGACCTGCTACCTGCCGCTCCGGAACCCTGTAATTTCGATGAAGATGGAGTACTGTTTGCCGGAGTTGTGTCATCCTCTTCGTCCTCATCATCGCGAAATTCGGTTCTTGCCTCAAGCTGTTTGCCGGAAAGCAGGCTAAGTACATTATCGTATGTAACTCCCTTTGTTGCCAGCAGCTCTGTTACAGAGTTGCTGGTGTCCTTTAGAATGGCAAGCAACAGGTGTGAAGCCTCAGCGGTTTGGCTGCGCAAAGAACGAGCCTCAATGTAAATCAGCTTAAGCGCTTGCTCAGCGGATTTGAACATGCCTAAAGAGTCAATATGCTCAAGGTTAAGCTCTTCCGATGAACGTATGCGATTCTCAATGGTTTGCTTCAGCTCCTCAAAGTTCACCCCCAACGTGGTCAGAATATCGTAAGCTGTATTGTTTGCATCACGAATTATGCCGAGAATAAAGTGCTCTGTACCAATGTTTTGATTGCCCAGACGAATGGCTTCCTCCTTACTTCGGGTAAGAATCTCGCTCAGCTGTTTTGGCGGTTGTGTCTCCATAAAATGGCTTTCTCCTTCTATCAAAATTTTTGGCTTCCCTGTACAAAGATACATCTAATAATGTTCAAAAAATGTGCCGATTGACAAATTGGCAGTTAAAGACTATTGCTGTTTGAAAATATACCTGTTTTGTACATATTAAAATATTGTATATTAATAGTTTAATTGATAATATTGAGAGATGGAGCAGGTGATGACAAGTTAACCGAGCTTTGATTTTTGTAAGGCGCTGAATAGTAATATAATGTAATCTATTGTAAATCAATACTTTAATAACCTTGAGATAGTTATAAACAATTCGACTTTCAATTGTTGATAAAACCGGCTTCAAATTGGCGGTAATTTTTTCGATTTTGACTAAATTAGCTGACTTTTTGCCCGAAGAAGAAAAAGGGCGTATTTGGGGCAAAAATGAGCCAAGTTTGATTTTGGGCTTAAAAGCGCTCCTCAAATTAAAGAAGAGATTATGGCAGAAGAATTGACAGACGACGGAAGGATTGTAAAAGTCAATATCGAGGAGATAATGCAAACCTCGTACATTGACTACTCCATGTCGGTAATTGTTTCGCGGGCGCTACCCGACGTGCGTGACGGATTGAAACCCGTACACCGCCGTGTGCTATACGGAATGGATGGTTTGGGACTTTCATCGGGTTCGCCCTACAAGAAATCTGCAAGAATCGTGGGCGAGGTCATGGGTAAATACCACCCTCACGGCGACTCCAGCGTATACGATACCATGGTGCGTATGGCGCAATGGTGGAGCTTACGCTACATGTTGGTTGAAGGTCAGGGTAACTACGGCTCACGCGATGGCGATGCTGTGGCGGCTATGCGCTATACCGAAGCTCGCTTGCGCAAAATTGCAGAAGAAATACTGTTGGACATTGACAAGAACACCGTTGATTTCCGTCCCAACTTTGATGAGAGCCTACAGGAGCCGACAGTGCTTCCTGCAAAAATCCCAATGCTGTTGGTAAACGGCGCTGCCGGTATTGCCGTAGGTATGGCTACCAACATGCCGCCTCATAACCTGGGTGAGGTGGTAGATGCAATTTGTGCGTGGATTGACAACAATGATATTACCGTAGATGAGCTGATGCACCACATTAAGGGGCCGGATTTCCCTACGGGTGGTATTATTTACGGAATACAAGGTATAAAGGATGCTTACGAAACTGGAAAGGGACGTGTAGTAATACGTGCTAAAACCGAGGTTGAGGTGAGCGATACAGGTCGTGAAACCATTGTGGTAAACGAGCTTCCATACATGACCAGCCCGGCTGCTATTGTGGAAAAAATCGCCCACTTGGCAGAGGATAAAAAGTTGGAAGGAATCTCATACGTTAACGATGAGTCTGACCGCACCAACCTTACACGTGTAGTAATCAAGCTGAAGAAAGATGCTGTTGCCAACGTGGTGCTGAACAACCTATTCAAGCATACCGAGCTGCAATCCAGCTTCTCTATCAACAGTATTGCACTGGTGGAGGGTCGCCCGCGTGTGCTTCCGATCAAAGATCAAATTAAGTACTTCGTGAAGCATCGCCATGAGGTGGTTGTACGTCGCGCCCAATTTGAGCTGAACAAAGCGCAGGACCGCTTGCACGTTTTGGCAGGCTTGCTTATAGCCATTGACCACATTGACGAGGTTATCGCCATTATTCGTGCCAGCAAAACTCCGGATGAGGCTATTAACGGACTCATAGAGCGCTTTAAGCTAACCGATATACAAGCGCGCGCTATTGTAGATATGCGTTTGCGCGCGCTTACAGGATTGGAGCGTGAGAAGCTGCAAGCTGAGTTTGACGAGCTTACGGCTTTGGTTACTAAGCTGCAAGAATTCTTGGCTAGTGAAGCATTGCAAATGCAGCAAATAAAAGAGGAGCTGCTGGATGTGAAGACTCGTTTTGACGATGGCCGTAAAACCGAAATCGTACTTACGGCAGAAGAGTTCAATCCGGAAGATTTTTACGCCGACGACGAAGTAGTTATTACCATTTCACACTTGGGATACATCAAGCGTACCCCGCTGAGCGAGTACCGCACACAAAGCCGTGGTGGAGTGGGAGCTAAGGGTAGCGCCACTCGTGACGAAGACTTCATTGAGCATATTTTTGTTGCCACCATGCACAACACCATGCTGTTTTTTACAGAAAATGGTAAATGCTACTGGCTCAAGGTATACGAAATTCCAGAAGGATCAAAGGTGAATAAAGGACGTGCTATTCAGAACGTAATTAACCTGGAGCCGGAAGATAAGGTTAAGGCCTACATCAACGTGAAGACCTTGGTGGACGAAGAGTACATCAACAGCCACTACATTGTGCTTTGCTCTAAGAAAGGTGTTATTAAAAAGACCGTATTGGAGCAGTACTCACGTCCACGCCAGAATGGTGTAAACGCTATTACGATTAAGGATGGCGACCAGCTGCTGGAGGCTCGCCTGACCAATGGTAAGAGTGAAATTGTTTTGGCTGCTCGTGACGGTAAAGCGCTTCGCTTCAACGAAAGTAAGGCTCGTCCTATCGGCCGTACCGGATCAGGTGTACGTGGTATCAGCATTGAAGCTACCGATGAGGTTATCGGCATGATTTGCATGGATGATCCTAATGTTGAGGTGCTGGTTGTATCTGAAAACGGATATGGTAAGCGCTCTAAGCTGGAAGACTACCGGGTTGTAGGTCGTGGTGGTAAGGGTGTGAAAACACTTAACATTACCGAAAAAACAGGTAAGCTGATTGCCATTAAGGATGTAACCGATGAGAACGATTTGATGATTATTAATCGCTCAGGATTGACAATTCGTGTACCGGTTGCGGATATTCGCTTATCAGGCCGTGTTGCACAGGGTGTGAAGCTGATTAACCTGCGTGGTAAAGACTCCATTGCAGCGGTGGCAAAGGTGAACAAGAGCGAAGATAAGGATGACTACACCGAAGGCGCCGTTGTAACCGACGGCGAGGAAGCATAGCCGCTAAATCTCATAATTGACCATTTGACGATTGACCATTTATCCGTGCGTGTGCGCTGTCATGCTGAGCGAAGCATCTCATGTTTGCATCATGATGCCGTTGTGCATGTGCGCTCATGGCATGAGAGTCCTCCACTCCGCTACGCGGAGCTTGCCCCGAGCGAAGTCGAGGGGGTCGGAATGACGAGGCGACAGCGAGGTAAAATAAGGGGGGGGGAGGTGGTTTAGGGCGGTTTCGCTCGCAATGATGTTGTTATGGGCTACTTTCAATTTTCAAAGTTAACCAAAATCAAAACGGTTCAACTGAAAAAGGGGGAGGGAGCATGGGGGATAATTTCTTGGACGCAGCGAACAGGAAAGCCGTACGCCTTATTGACGCTGAGGGCCGGGTAGCTGCCTCCACTGTAGAAGTTCAGGTTGTAACCGCCAGTACCGCTAGCCACCTGTGTACTGCCTACTTTCAATTCTCAACTTTCAACTATTTTGTATCTTTGCGCCATGCAAAATTTGACTTATCCAAACACTCCGCAAGCAAGCGCTCTAGCCGTTACCACCGGATTTTTCGATGGTGTACACCGTGGGCATCGCGCTGTGCTAAGTAAATTGCGGGAGGTGGCTAAGTTGTACAACGTACCATCCTGCGTGGTAACTTTTTGGCCACACCCACGTGTGGTGTTGGGAAAAGACGAGGGATTACTTTTGCTCAACGAGCCGGATGAGAAGCAAATGCTGCTACAGCAGCTAGGAATCGACTACCTCGTTACCATTCCTTTTACCACAGATTTTGCGAAACTTACCCCCAACGATTTTTTCACCGAATATTTACATAATAATCTGATTACCAAATATTTAATAGTTGGATACGATCATCGCGTAGGACATGGCGCCAGCGGCGCTTGGGAGCAAATGCAAGAGTTGAGTAAGCTGCTGAATATTTCTCCATACAGGGTGGATGCCAGCATAGAAAGCGGCAGAGAAATCAGCTCAACGGCCATACGTAAAGCATTGCAAAGCGGCCAAATAGCTCAAGCCAATGCAATGCTCGGATACTCCTACATGCTAAGCGGCGCCGTAATTAGAGGAAAACGGTTGGGAAGAAAAATCGGCTATCCTACAGCAAATATTTCTACAGAAAACAAGTACAAATTAATTCCGCAAAATGGAATTTACGCTGTATGGGTTACTTTGGATAATCAGCAATACCAAGGCATGATGAGTATTGGTACAAACCCCACTATTGGCAGCTCAAACCCCAAAAGTATAGAAGTAAACATACTCGATTTTGACCAAGAAATTTATGGCAAAAAAATTACCGTAGAGCTTGTCGATAGAATCCGTGACGAGAAAAAATTCAATTCTTTAGAAGCGCTAAAAGCCGCCATAGACGCGGACAAGGTCGCCATCACGAAGAGGTTGCAAAATATTTCATAGCCATCCATGTTTCGCTTCAAGCAATTTACCATACACCAAAATAAGACCGGCATGAAGGTTGGTACCGATGGCGTACTGCTTGGCGCATGGGCAAATGTGAGCAGCGCCACAACCATCCTAGACATCGGAACCGGAACCGGACTTATAGCGCTCATGCTGGCCCAACGCAACAGCAGCGCAATTATAGATGCGATAGAGATTGATAAAAACGCTTATGAGCAAGCCATAGAGAATGTACAAAACTCTCCGTGGGCAAGCAGGATAAACATTATTCATAGCAACTTCAGCACATTTAAACAGGAAGCACAATCGCAATACAGCCTCATTGTAAGTAATCCGCCCTACTTTTCATCATCGCTGCAATCACCTGATACGCAACGTACTACGGCCCGTCATACGAAAGAGTTAGCTCATCAGGATTTGCTTGAAGGATCGCTACGGTTAGCAACCGCAGATGGTGTGCTCTCAGTTATTTTACCTTACGTAGAAGGCAATGTTTTTATTGCCCTGGCAGCAAATGCCGGTTTATTCTGCAATCGCAAAACTAACGTGGCAACACGTAACGGAAGCTCAACCAAAAGATTACTTTTGGAGTTTTCACGAGCGCAAAAAAAGCTGCAAGAAACCACGCTCTACATCCGTGGATTCGAAGAAAATTCTTTTACAGACCGGTATAAAGAGCTAACAAAGGAGTTTTACCTAAACTTTTAACTATCTGTATTACAAAAAGATACACTCACAAATGGATACCCTATCAGAACTCCCTCCTTTTTTGTACCTTTGTTATTCGCTGTTCTCCTTTAGGCACATGCTTTTTTGTACAAAAAAAATACACATTGCACTATTGTCCATCGCGCTACTTACCGGTTGTGCCAGCTACAATAGCATACGCGTAACCGATGTACGCAGCACAAGGGGTATACAAGCAACCGGAGCCGGAAAAATATCCATAAACCTGGATGTAAAGGTTGACAACCCTACCTGGCGAAACGTGCAGCTGAAAACGTTGGAGCTAACTGTATTCAAAAACAATGCTGTATTCGTAAGTCTTGCCGCTTCCGAAAAAATTACGGTGCCAAAACATTCTGATGATTATGTGGCTGTACCGATTAACATCAAGCTGCAAAACGTTGTAGCGGCGCTGCTATCGTTTCAGAAAAATACAAGCATAGACGATTTTGAAGTAGAGGGTATCATTAAGGTGGGCGCCTTTCCTATGGGCAAAACCATAACCATAAAAAGGCAAAGTCTGGCCTCCTTCTCAGCCACCTATGGCGATATTGTTTCCCCGATATTAAATCTTAAAAACAAATAATAGATGAAGCCGTTTTTTATATTCTTGCTGCTACTCGCTCTCTTCGCCACACCTGTTTTGGCACAAGTGGCGGCAACAGGTCGCACAAGTACACCGAAAAATACCACCGCCGCAACACCGGCAAGCAAAGTGGTTCCACCTTCGCAATATGGCAAGATTACCGTACAGCAATCTCCACTTATGGAAATGTTGGTAAAAAAGCACATTGCCTACAACCAGGGGCATCCGACTATTGAGGGCTACCGCATTCGTATTTATCGAGATAATAGCAGCAACGCACGAACACGTTCGCAAGAAGTTATGGATGAATTTGCGACAAAGTATCCCGAAACACCCAGCTACCGCACCTATGACAATCCATATTTTAAAGTTGCCGCCGGCGATTTCAGAACAAAGGACGATGCTTTACGGATGTTCAACAAGGTTAGACGGGATTTTCCAAAAGCCTTTATTATTGCTGAGGATATTAACCTGCCCCCATTGTACAAAAACGAGCCGGACACGGCAAAGTTCATACAGCCGCTACCGTAAAGAATCACACTTTTTTTCAGTAGAAAATAAAAAAAGACAGCAAATTTTGCCGTCTTTTTTCGTAAAAAACTCCTAACAAAGCGCCGACCTAAATGAGTTGCTCGCATTAAGAACTTGCAGATTCCGGTACGACTCAATTTAGGCCAAACGCTTTTAATTTTTATTTAAGGCCCAATATCGTATTGATATCGTATTTATCCTTATAGTCGGCCATAGCTCGCTTGATAACCTCCTGAGCTTCCTCAATGCCAAATATGTGGGTAATCTCGCAGTTTCTGTTTTCACCCGGAATATCTTTATAGGTCAAAAAGTAGTGGCGAAGACGATCCAAAATCAGCTTCGGGCAATCCGAAATATCCTTGTAAGAACCGTACACCGCATCTTTATATAGCACTGCAATAAGCTTATCGTCAGCCTCGCCCCTATCCAGCATTCGGAATCCGCCAATGGGACGGGCGCGCACCAAAAGGTCGCCGTGCTGAACATCCTTTTCTGTCAGAATACAAATATCAACAGGGTCGCCGTCACCCACAATGTCCTTACGCCCGGTTTTTTCCATACAGAAATCAGCAACACGGTCGCCGCTATACGTTTGCGGCAAAAATCCGTACAGCGCAGGAACTACATTGGAGTATTTTTGAGGGCGATCCAGCTTCAAGTAGCCCGTCAGCTTATCTACTTCATACTTTACCGTATCGGTGGGAACCACCTCAATGAAAGAAGTCACAATCTCCGGCGCCTCTTTTCCAAGATCCACACCATGCCACGGGTGCGATTTGTACCGCATTCCCATTAGTTTTCCAAACGATAAATCCATTTTCTATTGATTAGTATTCTTTGCTTTTAAAGTAAATCCATCAAAGTTTCCAAACACATTCCCCTGGAGCCTTTAAGCAACACAAGGTTATTCTCTATCCTATTCTTTTTCAAAAAGTTACCCAACTCCTGAGCATTGGCAAAGCTCAAATATAGCGTATTTTTCGCAGCCTGAGCAAAACGAGGACCTACAAAGTATACCTTCCTCAATCCTGAATCTTGCAGCTGCCTTACAATACTAAGGTGCTCTTTATCAGAACTTTCACCCAACTCCAGCATATCACCCAAAATAGGCAGCTTATTTGGCAACTGTAGCGCCGCAAAGCTAGCCACAGCAGCCGACATGCTTGAAGGATTGGCATTGTATGCGTCCACGATCAAGGTATTGCGCGCGGTTTTCACCAGCTGAGAGCGATGATTCTGCGGCTCGTATGTTTCAATAGCCTCATATATATCAACGAAAGAAACATCATAATATTTCCCCACCGCCACTGCGGCCAAAACGTTAGCAGCATTGTATGCGCCTGTCAAGCGGGTTTGCAGCAATTTTCCATCAGGCATACGCAGCTGCAAGAACGGATTGCCGGCAGAACCTTTTACCACCATAGCTCCACCACGCTGCAAACCATAAAGGTTGGCATGCTGCACCCTGTGATGCTTCAGCATTTCTTGCAAGTCTGTACTTTCGGCAAGTGCAAATACTTGTCCATCGTGCCGCGCAAGGTATTCGTATAGCTCACCCTTGGCTTTCTTTACTCCTTCAAATGAGCCAAAACCCTCTAAGTGCGCCTTACCAACATTGGTAATCAGTCCGGCATTAGGTTGTGCAATAGCGCATAGCCGCTCTATTTCATATGGATGATTGGCGCCCATTTCTACAATACCCAGCTGCGTATATTCGCTCATACCAAGCAGCGTAAGCGGCACGCCAATATGGTTGTTCAAATTACCCTGCGTTGCTACGGTTTTATACTTACGCTGCAGCACGGCATTTACCAGCTCTTTTGTGGTAGTTTTTCCGTTAGTTCCCGTTACGGCAAAAATAGGAAGGTTCAAATGTTTACGATGAAAGGCCGCAAGCTCCTGCAAGCACTTCAACGCATTCTCTACTCTTATAAGCCTGCCATCAGATGGTGTGATACCTTCATCAACTACAGCATAAGACGCTCCACCAGCTAAGGCAGCCTCAGCAAACTTATTTCCGTTGAAATTTTCACCCTTAAGTGCGAAAAAAATGCAACCCGTGCTAACCTTACGACTATCGGTACATACACCGCTACTTTTCAAAAAGAGGCTATGAAGATTCTTGATTTGCATATCTACAAAATAAAAACGTCTCAAAAAACATTTGAGACGCTTTAGTGCTACATAAAAGTTGCTACTTCTTCTTTGATATGAACTCTGAAGCACCCAATCTATCCATTGCGCAACGGAAGCCCAAGTCTTCTTTTGATTGCGACTCGTCTAAGAAACGACGGGAGCCGGGGCTCAACCAAAAGGCTCTATCAAGGAATGAGCCGCCTTTGTATACGCGTGATGTTTCATTCACAAGGCTGGTCATACCCTGATGGTTTGTACCAACACCTTGAAAGTACATCTTATCTGAGTTAGCCTTATCCTCCCTCTTGCTCATATCCAGTTCTGAGTTGATAGCCGAAATCATATCACCATCACGGAAGTTACGGTTATCACCGGTCATATAGTTAGGACGGTTACCCACGTAACCAATAGTATCGCGCTTAATTCTACCCAAGCTATCCTTTATCGGACGGCCTTCTTCATCCTTTGCTACGCTGGTAAATACGCTACCGCGGAATGGGCGAAAATCCTCAACATCTTCGAAAGACAATGCCCGGTATACATCCAAAACCCACTCGTTTACATTACCTGCCATGCAGTATATACCAAAGTCATTGGGCCAGAATGAGTTAACAGGCATAGGCAGTGGTGCGCTACCATCTCCACTTCCGGCAACGCCCATAAGATCGCCTCTACCCTTTTGAAAATTGGCCATAAGTTGACCACGCTCTTTACCGTCACCACGCCTAACACGGTTACCTTTCCATGGAAAAACACCACGATCTGTGAGTAACCCTGTTACCGAATTAGCAATTGGGGCAGCGGCTGCATACTCCCACTCAGCCTCGGTCGGAAGACGATACTTCGGGAAGAGAATGCCATCTTCGTAGCTAACACGACGACCTTCAGGATTACGTCCCGAAATATCCGGCAGGTTCTTCTTCACCTTACCATTGTAAAGGCCGGCCAAGTATGCATCAGTATTGAAGCTGTTATCGTCTCTTTGCTCATCAATGTTGAACTCCAAGATACCCGAGCGAATCAAAGCAAGCTCGTTTACGCGGTCGGTACGCCAGTTGCAGTAGTCATTTGCCTGCACCCAAGAAACGCCCACAACAGGATAATCGTTGAATGAAGCCAATCGGAAGTAGTATTCCACCAATGGCTCATTGTAAGCTAACGGGCGACGCCAGGCCAATGTATCAGGCAAAGCCTTGCGTGCAACTTCCGGATAGGAGTAAATACGTTGTAGCCAGAATACGTACTCACGGTAGTCTACATTTCGAACCTCAGTAGCGTCAATGTAGTATGAGTCAACGCTTACTCGACGAGGTGTATTGTTCCAATCAAAGGGCAAGTCTTCGGTTACACGCCCCATGGTGAATGTACCTCCGGGGATAAACACCAACCCCGGACCTGTAGGCTGATCATAGTACTCGCGCACCTCAAAGCCACCATAGCTGGGATCGTTGTACTTCCAACCTGTAGTTGACGAAGCTCCCTTTGATGAAGCTCCACCCGGCATGCTACCGCATGAGGGCATCAACCCTGCAGCCAACCCTAAAACCAAAAAGAAAACAGTCAATTTCACGTACAGTTTCATAGCTGTATGATTAAATTTATAATGCAAAACGCTATTTCACAGAGACATAACTTCTCGTCTTAACCAAGCGTGCACACATTCTATCAATGTTCAAAGATAGCGATTATTTCAGCCTTAAACCCAAGTGGGATGCCCATTTTACTGTTATAAATGGTTAAACATCCGGGGCGTTCCGTGGTTCTTCTAGGGTTTGGTAGCTGAAATTGTAGCCTCGTCGAGGTTTGGTACGCCGAATTCTGAACGAAAGTGAAAGCTCATGCGTGTTGGCTGAAAAAGTCTTAACATCTTGGCTAATTGCCCCAAAATCAAAGCTATACGATATAGAGAAAAGTTCTGAGCTATAGGCAGCGCAAGCCATGTAAAAGTTTGCCGTAGCTCCCAATCCATGTTTGTAGAAAAATCCCAACGAAAATCCTTGCAACCCCACAAAGCATCCGGCCTGCAAAAGGGAGCTGCCGCCCTGCGCGGTAAACAGCACGTTGGGTGATAGCAGCAACGAGGCGGTAGCCACGTTGCGGTAGGCGCTTACATTACGGGAAAATTTATTCTGAATATCGAGATAAAAGTTGGCTCCGGCGTGCAGCGCATAACGGCGGGGAATAGCTACATCAACCTCACCCACAGCATATTCGGCAGGCGCCAGCAGGTGCTGCAAAGATAAGCCGGCGTACAAAAAATCATAGGAAAAAACTCCCCCCAGCGCCATGTCAAAGTGCACATTCGAAGCGGATGAATATCCACCATCCGTTACGTGGCCATTATTGTTTATCATATCCGGAAAAACAAGCTCGGCATCGCTAATGGAGGTAAACGTCAGCTGGGGCTGAAGGCCAAAGTTTACGGCCATTTTTTCGGCAAGCTGCAAATGGTAGGCGTACGAGAATCCCACCTGATTTTTCACCAAAAGCCCACCCGCCTGCCTGTCGCTAAGCGCTGTAATCCCAATGCCACTCTTGTAATCTTCAAAGTAGTAATCGGCAAATACGCCGTACGATACATACGGATCTGCCACGCTAGCCCACTGGTTTCGATAAATTCCACCGGCTCGTGTAGCTCCCTGCATACCCGTATAAGCAGGATTCAGCAGCAGCGGTACGGTGTAGGGCTGACTAAAAAATACATCCTGGGCAAGTACAGAAATATTAGTCAATGTACTGATTATCAGAATAATAAATATTCGCTGTATGAGCTTCAGGAAATGCAACTGGCTGTCAAATTGTTGAGGAAGCAAAGATACAAGATATTATGCGTTTGAGCATTGCTCTCACACCTCGCCATTGCGAAGAGCGAGTGACCGGGTAATGCAAAATGTCAGCTTTTTAAATGACCTTCAAACGTTTTACGACTTACAAAGCTAAAAAAATGTTTACTTTGCAGGATGTAAGCTTTCTTAAAAAGAATGAAAAAGAATCTTTTTCTGCTTTGCATGTTGTGCGCAAGCATATCATGGGCGCAAGGCAGCCTGCAACGCAGCTTGAGCTGGATAGATGCCGACACTTCGGCAGCCGCAAGAAGCGTGCGCTACAGCTATCCGTTTTTTTACGGATGCAGCTACGACGTAGAAAAAAGGCAAGCCGTTTACTTCGAGGCCATACGCAGCTCTCAACCATTCGTGCTGGAAACATCTGGTACTCAACCGCTTCCCTCCAGCGAAGAAGCAAAATTAGCCAACGTTAATGTAGGCAACGATTTTATTTTTCAGTGTAACACATCAACCGATAAGGGACAAGCGGTACAACGAGTCAGCTTATATCCTATTCGAAAGAATCCCACTACAGGCAGATTAGAGCGCATTACCGGCTTTACCCTAAAAAGTAGCGCTGCCCCACAAAAACTCACAACAAGAGTAAGCACAAGAGCAACCGCTCCTGCAACAAATTCTGTACTTAGCGGCGGCGCTTGGGTTAAGCTAGAGATCAGGGAAACAGGAGTTTACGCAATATCCTCATCAATGCTAAAGCAGTGGGGATTGAGCAATGACGTAAACCGAATCAGCGTATGGGGTAACGGTTGCGGTATTTTATCACGTCACAATAGCGATCATGATCCGGATGATTTGCAAACAATTCCAACGTTGGTCGACAATGGCCAGCTGCTATTCTACGCAGAAGCCACCAATCAATGGAAATACAACGTTTCAAGCGATTTCTTTTCACATATTCTCAACGAATTTTCGCCCAATGCTTACGTGTACATTACCGATGGATTAACGCAAAGAAGTATACAAACCGAAGCCGCCGCCGGAACAGCAACGCACAATGCAAGTACTTACACTTATCGTGCTTTTCATGAGCGTGTAGATACCAACCTGCTTAAATCCGGACGGCGTTTCTTTGGTGAAATGTTTGGTGCAAATACTCAGCTCAACCTAAGCTTCAGCGTACCAAACGCCGATTTTTCACAACCTCTAAAGCTGCAAATTTGCGCAGCGGCAAGCAGCAATATGGTAAGCAGCTACAGCGTTTCTGTAAACGGCGGAGCGGCAAATACTCTCAGCATTCCTGCGCTGGCAGGCGGTTGGACTGCTATGGTTGACACCGCATTATTTACCAACATCAGCTACAATAGCAGCTCCATAAGCGCGAGAATTACCTTCAATAAACCAAGTGTAGCAGCCTCCGGCACACTAGATTTTGTCGCTATAAATGCCAACGCCAACCTTGTGCTGGCAAATGATCAGCTACCTTTCCGGAATTCGGCAACCGTGGGCACCGGCAACGTAACAACGTTCAACATCAGCACGCAAAAATCCGATGTAATGGTGTGGGATGTAACCGATTTGCACAACGTGAAATCATTGCAAACATTCACCATAAATGGCGCAGTACAAGTAACCGTTGCCACCAATAGCCTTAGAGAATTTATTGCTTTCACAAAAAGCAGGCTACTGAAGCCAAGTTTTGCAGGCAAAGTAGCAAATCAAGATTTACATGGCCATGTTGCACCTGATTACCTGATAGTTACACATCCTAGTTTTTTGCAGCAGGCAAACAGGCTTGCGCGTATACACCAAAAGCATAGCGACCTAAACGTACTTGTGGCAACTACAGAGCAGGTGTACAACGAGTTTTCTTCCGGTATTCCGGATGTATCAGCCATTCGCAACCTGGTAAGGCTCAAGAGGCCGGAATACGTGCTACTTTTTGGCAACGGATCGTATGTAAATTACGCTGCAAGAAAAGGCTGCAGCCTTGTACCTACCTATCAATCAGATAATTCACTATACAGCGACTTGTCTTACGTTACCGATGACTTCTTCGGACTTTTGGATGAGCATGAAAGCATTGGAGATGTAGGAATGACCGGTACGCTGAATGTGGCTGTAGGTCGTTTCCCTGCCAACAATACCAATGACGCCAACACCCTGGTAACAAAGGTTGAGCAATACCTGGGTTCACCCGCCGGTAGCTGGATGAGCCGTTTTACCTTCATTGCCGACGATGAGGATTCCAATGTTCACATGAGCCAGGCCGAGGAGTTGGGCAACTACGTGCTAGATTCTTTTCCGGCGTATAGTGTGAACAAAATCTACTTTGATGCGTACGTACAGCAAACAAATTCCGGCGGCGAACGCTACCCCGACGTAACCGAAGCTATTTGCTCGGACATTAACAATGGCGCGCTGTTCGTGAATTATACAGGACACGCCAACGACCAGTGGATTGCGCACGAACAAGTCGTTACAAAAGCGGATATTGAGCGCTGGAGCAACCGCAATAAGCTTCCGCTATTTGTAACCGCCACTTGCGAGTTTAGCCGTTTTGATGATTACAACACCATCTCAGCGGGAGAAATGACGCTGCTGAAAACTAACGGTGGAGCCGTTGCCATGCTATCCACCACACGCCTGGTTTACTCTGCAGGAAATGCTGCACTTAATAAAGAATTTGTGAAACAATTTTTCCGCAAGGATAATTCAGGACAGCATCTTCGACTTGGTGAAATTGTTCGCCGTACAAAAAACAATAGCTCTACCGGCGTAAATCAGCTCAACTTTTCGCTGCTTGGCGACCCTGCGCTGCTCATGCACTATCCCGCTGCAGAGGTTGCTACAACCAGCATCAACGGAACACCAATATCAGGAAATATAGACACGCTAAAATCATTAGCAAAAATAGCTGTAGGCGCTCAGGTGGCATCGGGTGCAGCGAAAGATACCATTGAAATTTCTGTCTTTGATAAGGCTTCAACTAAAAGGACATTAGGAAACGGCGGCCAAATACCATTTCCCTACCGGGATCAAAGCAGCCTGATTTATCGTGGAAACATCACAACGAGCAATGGCAGTATGAGCGCCAGGTTTGTTGTTCCACGGGATATTGACTACCGGTACGGTAATGGTAAAATAAGCTATTTCGGTAGCGCAGGAAGTGCGCTTGCCGCAGGCTCATTTACCACCATTAAGGTAGGTGGCGCGGCAGCCGGCTATGAGGTTGACACCACGCCGCCAAGCATAAAAATGTACATGAATAGTGAGCGTTTTGTACCGGGTGGAATTACCAACGAAACACCAACTTTCATGGCAACCATCAGCGATAGCAGCGGTATAAATGCCACAGGCAACGGCATTGGACGAGACATTACGCTGAACGTAATTACCACGGGAAAAACATACTCGCTAAACGATTACTACACAGCCAACACCGACAGCTACACCGACGGACGTATCAGCTTTCCAATGCCTCCGCTACCTTTGGGTAGCCACACCGTAACGCTAAAAGTATTTGACGTTTATAACAATTCAGCCGAGCAGTCTATGAATTTTACGGTGGCGGAGGACGACAAGCTTACCATAAGACATGTGCTAAACTATCCTAATCCGTTTACCCAAAAAACCGCCTTCTTCTTTGAGCACAACCGTCCGTATACAGGCTTGGATGTTATGATTCAAGTATTTACCATATCCGGAAAGCTGGTTAAGACAATTAGGTGTAGCATTACGGAAAGCTCTACCTCGTTGCGTAGCGCTCCAATTGAGTGGGATGGTCGCGATGATTACGGCGACAGATTGGGTAAGGGTGTTTATCTATACAAAGTTAAAGTTCGTTGCAAAAGCGGAGAGACGGCTGAGAAAGTTGAAAAAATCGTGCTTTTATAGTTAAATTCGTGGCTATATTTTTTGACTGAAGAGTTTTAACCAGATTGAAACGATTACTACAATATATTGCTATACTAATAGTTACCTTGGCTGCAACCGCATTTAATCTTACGGCTGCAGCCCCCAAGGACAATCCGGAAATCTTCAACCCCATACAGGTAGCAATACCCATACTTAGCGTGTCGCCTGATGCAAGAGCTTCGGGAATGGGCGATATGGGCGTAGCAACATTGCCGGATGCCAACTCTCAGCATTGGAATCCGGCCAAGTATCCATTTGTAAACTCTACCATAGGCGGCAGCGTTTCGCACATACCCTGGCTTCGCTCACTGGTAAACGATGTTAGCATTACCTATCTGACCGTATACTATCAATTCTCTAAGGATCAGAGTATTAGCACATCACTAAGGTATTTTTCATTGGGAGAAATGACAATCATAGATCAAGACCGACACGAGCTGGATAAGGTTTCACCCTACGAGATGGCGTGGGATGTATCCTACTCCCGTAAATTCGGCGATAATTTTTCTATTGGTCTAACCCTGCGCTACATGCACTCCAACCTGACAGGCGGCTTTGAATACTCCAATGAAAGCTTTGGCTCCATGGAGCCGGCCAACGTATTTGGCGCCGACCTTGGTTTTTTCTACCGCAACGCCCAATCACGCACCAGCGAATACTCGGCTGGCCTGTGCCTCTCTAACTTGGGTACCAAAGTTTCATATACCGACTATACGGATAAGTATTTTTTGCCTATGACGCTGAAGTTCGGCGGCACGTACACCTACCATATAGACGAGGATAACTCCATTATGGGAGGTCTGGAAATCAGCAAGTTGCTAATCCCGACTCCTCCGGTAGTCTCCGGCGACACCCTCATAAAGGGCTACGATGATAACGTAGGCGTAATACAGGGCGCATTTCAATCTTTCTACGATGCGCCTTTTGGCTGGAAAGAAGAGCTGAGCGAGTATATGCTCGGCGTTGGCGGTGAGTACGCATATCGCAGCCAATTCTTTGGCCGTGCAGGTTTTTACTACGACTCCAAGCGCAAGGGGAATCGCCGCTACCTGACGTTTGGCGCGGGTTTGCGATACAGCTTCTTAGGCATAGATTTGGCCTACTACTTCCCATTTACCAACAACGATCCCATGGCTAACACCATTAAGATATCGGTGCTTTTTAACTTTGGAGAGCTCGGAGACAGGTAAATTTATCCACCTATGAGCATGAACTTTCGTATAGGCAACGGCTATGATGTACACCGCTTAGCCGATGGTATTCCCTTATGGCTGGGTGGTATTCAAATTCCACACAGCAAGGGTTGCGTTGCTCACTCCGACGGCGATGTGCTTATACACGCTTTATGCGATGCTCTGTTGGGAGCAGCCAACCTGCGTGATATCGGCCATCATTTTCCTGATAATGACAACACCTACAAAAATATCGATAGCAAAATTTTGCTAAACCGCACCGTGGAAATCCTGGCACAAAACAGCTATCAAATTGGTAACGTTGATGCTGTTTTGTGTTTACAGCAGCCGAAGGTTAAAGACTTCATTCCAAAGATGCAGTCTTGCTTAGCAGAAGTCATGCGAGTAAGCACAGATCAAGTTTCCATAAAAGCTACAACCGCCGAAAAATTGGGTTTCGTAGGACGCGAGGAGGGCGTGGAGGCACACGCGGTAGCGCTCATTTATAAGACATAACAAATCCCGCTTAAACAATAAAATTGCGACCTTGACCCGCAACCGAGTTTACGAGTTTGACGAAGTCGACCGGAACGAAGTGGAACTCAGCGTAGCTAATCCCCTGCCTAAAATTATGAGATTTCTCGACTTCACTCCGCTATTGGAAGTATTCCACCGGCTAAAATGCTAAACAGGCAACGAATTAGTTGACGTTCACAGCAATCACTGTGTCATGCAGGCTTCGCCGAACTTCGGTTCTTCGCTTCGCACGGAATGAATGACATAATATCGGGTAAAAAGCAAATAACCCCAATGATTAAGTCGGGGTTATTTGCTTTTTATGTCCACTTGTTAGATGCGATTTGCGCTACCAAGTACCTCTACAATCTTGTGCTTGTAAAGCTCCTTCAAGCTGTCGCGAGCCGGGCCCAAATACTTACGCGGATCGAACTCTGTCGGCTTGGTTGCAAATACTTCTCGCACAGCAGCGGTCATGGCCAAACGACCGTCGCTATCAATGTTGATCTTGCATACGGCCGAAGATGCAGCACGACGAAGCTGATCTTCAGGAATACCAATAGCATCCTTCAGAGCGCCACCATACTTGTTAATAAGGGCTACCTTATCTTGAGGAACGCTTGATGCGCCATGCAATACAATAGGGAATCCGGGAATACGCTTCTCAATTTCTTCCAAAATATCAAAACGAAGAGGTGGTGGAACCAAAACTCCATCTGCGTTACGAGTGCATTGCTCCGGCTTAAACTTATTAGCGCCGTGTGAGGTACCAATTGAAATCGCCAAAGAATCGACACCGGTCTTGCTCAAGAAATCTTGAACTTCCTCCGGTTGTGTGTAGGTATGGTGTTCGGCAGAAACTTCGTCCTCAACACCTGCCAGTACGCCAAGCTCTCCCTCAACGGTAACATCGTACTTGTGAGCGTACTCTACTACCTTAGCGGTAAGCTCTACATTCTCGTTGTATGCATGGTGTGAGCCGTCAATCATTACGCTAGAGAAGCCGTATTCAATACAGCTCTTACAAAGCTCAAAAGTATCGCCATGATCCAAATGCAGAACAATGGGGACATTGGTGCCCAGCTCTTTTGCATACTCAACAGCGCCCTGCGCCATGTAGCGCAACAGCGTTTGGTTGGCGTACTTACGCGCACCGCTTGATACTTGCAAAATAACCGGTGAATTTGTTTCGGCGCAAGCTTGAACAATAGCTTGCATTTGCTCCATGTTGTTGAAGTTAAAAGCAGGAATTGCATACTTACCTGCCATGGCCTTCTTGAATAGCTCTCGTGAGTTTACGAGGCCCAACTCTTTATACGATACCATAATGTTTTGTTATTTAAATTTGAATTAATCTGTGCAAAGTGTACATCATACAAAGTTAGCAATAATATTGAGAACCGGATAACTTTATGCCATATAACATAGGACGGCAGATTCAAGTAGCCAGTGCAGCTGCTTTGTAAAAGCTATCTATTGGCGTATCAACGTTAAGTAGCCTCCCTGGCCGCTCGTTAATCTTGATTTGAAAAGAATTGATATCATCGTCATTAATGTTATTAAAGGATTCTCACTATCTGCCATTGCAAACATGCTGTCACCCTAAGCTTGTCGAAGGGCGTGACAAGGGAAAAACCCACGCCTCATGCTTCGACAAGCTCAGCATGACAGCCCACGATGCATTGAGATGCACCCCATGCGTTAAGGTGCGTGAGCCTGACAAAAACGCGGTTCGAGCCTATTTTTGTATAGACTCCTGGTTACCTTACATCAATATAAAATTCTGAAAATCAGAAACTTATCAAAGTTCGGATTGTTTTGTTGATACCTAGCGTTTAATATAGCTCCCGAAAAGCTGAATAAATAAAACCATCTGCCTACAGGTAGGTTCCAATTAAGCTCAAGCTGGAATTTACCGGTCAACAGCATACACTTCACCCCACATTCCTGTGGGTAGTCTCACCACTCGCAGGTTTTTTTTACTATATTTGCAGTCAAGACGTTTTTCAAAAGCATTCATATAAATATAAAATGAGCACTATCGACTGGAAGAATTTGAGCTTTGGCTACTTACCCACCAACGCCAACGTACGCTGCTACTACAAAGATGGAAAATGGAGCAAGCCCGAGCTTAACAATTCCGAATACATCAACATGCACATGGCAGCCACCTGTCTGCACTACGGACAGGAAGCTTTTGAGGGACTTAAGGCATACATGGGCAAGGACGGGAAAATTCGACTTTTCCGTGTACAGGAAAATGCCAAGCGCATGATTGAAAGCGCCCGGTACATCCAAATGGCGCCGCCAACAGAAGAAATGTTTGTGGAATCCGTAAAAATGGCGATAGAGGCAAATAAAGAGTTTGTTCCACCTTACGAGAGTGGCGCAACTTTATACGTTCGTCCACTGCTCATTGGCACCTCGGCGCAGGTTGGCGTAAAGCCATCAGCCGACTACATGTTTATGGTATTTGTTACGCCTGTAGGGCCGTACTTTAAGGAAGGATTTAAGCCGGTAAACGTCATTATTGACCGTGACCACGACCGTGCTGCACCGCTGGGTACAGGACACATTAAAGTGGGAGGCAACTACGCTGCCAGCCTCATATCGTTGGATCTGTGCCACAAGCAAGGCTACTCTACCGTACTGTATTTGGACGCAGCCGAAAAAAAGTACATTGACGAGTGCGGCCCTGCAAACTTTTTTGCCATAAAAGGTAAATCGTACATCACGCCAAAATCGCACAGCATACTGCCCAGCATTACCAACATGAGCTTAATGGAGCTGGCAAAAGATATGGGCCTCACGGTTGAATGCCGCAAAGTTCCGGTAGAAGAGCTGTCAACCTTTGTGGAAGCCGGAGCATGCGGAACTGCTGCGGTAATCAGCCCGATTGGAAAAATAGTTGATCCCAACCAAAACCACGTGTACGAGTATAGCAAAGACGGCAACGCCGGAGCTATCAGCACGCAGCTATACAACCGGCTCAAAGCCATTCAGTACGGTGACGAAGCGGATAAATTTGGTTGGATAACCATAGTACGCTAGCAGTTGATTCTGCGCTGAAAAAAATTATTGGAGGATTAAAGAAAATGAGAATAACCGTGAAGTACTTTGTGTAGAAGGCTGCAAGCAACATTTGCAGCAAGAGGTTGTATTGTATCGGTACAACCTCCGTTTTCATTTTTATTTTTATCCACCAATAGTTTGATTTTCTATGATTGAAAAGAAATCCATATCCACAGCCGTTGAACCCGATACTGCCGTTCTCATTGGCGTTACTACCGAAAAGCAAAACGAGAGGCTCTCAAAAGAGTACTTGGATGAGCTTGCGTTTTTAGCAGAAACGGCGGGTATTATTTCCAAAAAAGTATTCACGCAGAAGCTGGAATACCCTGTAACACAAACCTACGTAGGATCGGGAAAGTTGCAGGAAATAAAAAGTTACATTGACGAGAATGAAATCAGCATCGCCATTTTTGACGATGAGCTAAGCCCTGCGCAAATTCGCAACTTGGAGAAGGCGCTCAACATTCTTATACTCGACAGAACCAGCCTCATTCTTGAGATATTTGCCATGCGTGCGCATACCGCTTACGCCAAAACGCAGGTGGAGCTGGCGCGCTACCGGTACATGCTGCCGCGCCTTACCCGCCTGTGGACACACCTTGAGCGTCAGCGCGGAGGCACAGGCACACGTGGCGGCTCCGGCGAGCGTCAAATAGAGTCCGACCGCCGTATTATTCTCAACCGCATCAGCCTGCTCAAAGAACAGCTGAAAAAGATTGACAGGCAAATGGCCGTGCAGCGCAGCAACCGCGACGGCATGGTGCGCCTGGCGCTGGTTGGCTACACCAACGTGGGCAAAAGTACCATTATGAACCTGCTGAGCAAGAGCGAGGTTTTTGCCGAAAACAAGCTGTTTGCCACGCTGGACACCACCGTGCGCAAGGTCGTTTTCGACAACCTGCCCTTCCTGCTTTCGGATACGGTAGGATTTATCCGCAAGCTGCCCACGCAGCTGGTAGAGTCCTTTAAATCTACGCTGGACGAGGTACGGGAAGCTGACGTGCTGATACATGTGGTAGATATCTCCCACCCCAACTTTGAGGATCAAATGAACGTGGTAAAGCAAACGCTCGCCGACATAAAAGCGGGCGATAAGCCTATCTATTTGATATTCAATAAGATTGATGCATACGCTTATGAAGAAAAAGCGGCTGATGATTTGACGCCAAAAACGGAGAAAAACATTTCGCTGGAGGAGTACATGAACAGCTGGATGGCGAATAAAAACGCGCCCTGTATTTTTATCTCCGCCAGAGAAAAAATCAACATCGCCAAGCTGCGCAACGACATTTATAAGATGGTGGCAGAAGTTCAGTCCGGTAAATACCCGTTTGACAACTTTCTTTGGTAAACTCAAAGTTTGCATATGCCTCCATAATTTTTAATGCTTTTGTACTTCGTTGGGTGGTGTTTTCTCCGTTTTCTTATGAAAACCATTAAACAACTACCCCCAGATAAATCTGGGGGCTATTTACAGGAAACGCCTACGGCGTTGCGCACCGTGCATTGTCACCCTGAGCGTTGTCCTGCTTCGCTTTGCTCAGCAGGACAACGCTCACGCACCGGTAAATCGTAAATGGTTTATCGGCACAACTCCCAAAGTACAATACCAATACTCACCGAAACGTTGAGGGAATGTTTTGTGCCTTCCTGTGGAATCTCCAGGCACTCATCGCACACATCAACCACCTCTTGCGCCACGCCTTTTACCTCATTACCAAATATAAGTACCCAATGCTTATCGGCAGGCAGCGTGAGCCGGTTAAGCCTGGTGGAACCTTCGGCTTGTTCAACGGCGACCAAATAGCAGCCCTGCTCTTTAAGCTGCTTTACCGCCTCCAAGGTTGTAGGAAAATACTGCCACTCTACGGAATTTTCGGCTCCCAGCGCGGATTTATGTATTTCAGGATTGGGTGGCGTAGCGCAAATACCGCACAGCACAACTTTGCTGATGCCAAAAGCGTCTGCTGTACGAAAAGCAGCCCCAATATTATGCTGGCTACGCACATTGTCCAGCAAAAGGGTAATAGGACGTTTATCCTTCTCCTTGTACTCGCTTACGCTTAAGCGGCCTAGCTCTTCGTTGAGTAGCTTACGGGACATTTATTCAGGTATCAATAATTATCAGCGATTCAGGTACCATCCCAAGTCATCATCCTACTTGGCAAAAACTTCGGCGCTCAAGCTTACAACTTTACCAAACTGATATACGTAGAAGCGACCCCGGTACAATTCGTCTTTACCATCGAGAATACGCATGTTGGCGACCTCGGGAATACGGTACTTGAACATGAAATCATCACGTGCAGCGGCGCTCTTTACACCGGTATACTTATCCTCCACATGCAGCTCCAGCATAATATTCCGGCCGCTGCCATCGGCATGCTGTATACCTCCGTCTTCGGAAAATTTACATACAGGATACATATTCATCACCCCCGAGGGAATAATATCAAAATAGCAGGTAGAGGTTTGATGTGTTGTTTTACCCACAAACAGGGCCATGTACTGCTGCTCTATACTTCTGATTTCTTCCAACGCCACTTTCAAACCTTCATTGCTATTAAATACAGCGTCTATTTCACCCGTAGCCAGCTCAAATCTGCGCTTGCGCAGCTGGGATAAAAACCTGGCCGCCTCCTGCGCACGCTCATCTTGCGTTTTTGCGGATAGCGTCACCTTTTGCTCAACCACAGGTTGCGGCTCGTCCATTTCCGCTCCATCTATGTCGATGGTATCCGCAGGTACAGGCTGTACGGTTACTTTCTTTGCAGCTTTTTGCTCCTTCATGGTGCCATCGATGCCCATATTGTAAAAAGCCACATGCCCCCACTCGCCTCCCGCACCCATGTGTGCATCCATTGATGCGCCGGCGTATCCGGCAGGCGATAGCATTAAACCTTCCTGTCCCATTCGTAAAAAATCAAAATACACATTCGACTCCAACGGCTGCACCATGTACAGCTGCTTAGGATCAGCTTCGCTAAGGGAGACTACGGAAATATTTGAAATTTTACTTTGCGAAAGGCTACTAACTTTGGCATCTGTTATACCCAGGTATTTATTGGCGTAAGCAGCATACGGACCTGCTGTAAACTGCTCGCGCACTACCACCATTTTTACCCTGAAAACCGTACGGGGCAAGGCATACATGAAGCAGCCGGAGTCGACCTGCGGCACAGAGTGTAAGCTCACCACCTTAGCCAAACGACGAGGTTCGTTATCCTCACCCTTTTTCTTTTTCTGGGCAAAACCCGGCTGTACAGTCAGCGCCAGGGCAAGTATAGTTAGGTAAATCTGCTTCATGGTATTTGTTGTTAAATGTTTAGCTACGCTTTGGAAAATTGCTTCTTTAAGTCATAAAAGACCGTCAAAATCAATCCTCAATTCAGGGTTAAGCATATTTTTCTTATATTTGCTTCACAAAATTAACAAAAAACACCAAATATTATGTTTAAAAATCACCCCAAAGGGTTAATAGTGCTTGCCATAACCAACATGGGAGAGCGTTTTGGCTACTACACCATGCTGGCCATACTTACGCTGTACATGCAGGCTAAGTTCGGCCTCTCATCATCAGTTACCAGCTTAATTTACGGGTCATTCCTTGGCCTGGTTTACTTTTTACCCCTGCTGGGAGGTATTGTTGCCGACAAGGTATTGGGCTACGGTAAAACTATTTTGCTGGGTATACTCGTAATGTTTACGGGATATTTGCTGCTTGCCGCCCCAAGCGAGGCCAATACCTCCGGAAGGGTTATGATGTTCGCCGCGCTGATACTGATTTCTTTGGGAACCGGTTTTTTCAAAGGAAACCTGCAGGCGCTGGTAGGTAACCTTTACGAGGCCAGCGAGTACAAGGGCAAGCGTGATATTGCCTTCTCTATTTTTTACATGTTTATCAACGTGGGAGCGTTTTTTGCTCCAAGTATGGCCAATAGCATCAACAACGCTTTTTTGGCAAAAGACAGCTTTACTTACGATGCCTCTGTTGCTAAAAACTACGTGGCGCTTAACGATAAGGTGGTAGATGAAAAAACCTTTACCGCCCAGGCCTTTCTCAACCACAAGGAGGAGGTATTGACGGCCGAAGACAGCACCGGCATCGTTAAAAAAGCAAAGAAAAAAGAGGGCGTAATTTTCCCAAGTGACGAGCAAGAGTTTCTATTCCGGCTAAAAGCGGCGGGACTTAACCAGCTGACCATTGCAAAGAAGATTACCGATCCGGCCATGCAAATTTCCAGAGAGGAGTACGCCCTGCTGGATAGCCGCAACCCTTTGGATAAGGAGCGTAAGGCAGCGGTTCGTGAAAAAATAAGCAGCATTACGATGGCGGATCCTGCCATTTTTGGTGATTCTGAAAATCCGCAAGCGTTTGCTCAAAACTTTGGGCAGCACTACGTTTCAAATGCACTTAGCAAATCCTACAGCCTGGCATTCGGCGTAGCGTGCATCAGCTTGCTTATTTCGGTTTCCATATTCCTGCTGTTCCGTAAAACATGGAAACCTGTTGACAAAACCCACAAGCAGCAGCTACAGGAAGCCGCAAAAACCGGAAAGAAAGACGAAACCCTGGTGATACTTTCGCCGGCAGAGGTTAAGGAGCGTATGATTGCGCTATTCCTGGTGTTCTTTGTAGTTATATTCTTCTGGATGTCGTTCCACCAGAACGGCCTTTGCATGACGTTTTTTGCCCGCGACTACACGCAAAGCCAGCTTTCGCCGGTACACAACATGGCATTCTCGTTGTTGGCGCTTATTCCGTTCGCCATTTTCATGTACGGCATTTACATGTCAACGATGGGGCTGTTTGGCGGCAAGCGCAGCGCAAAAACAGGCATTGCGCTTATGCTGCTGGGTATGCTGGGGCTCGTATCCTACTACTTTGCCGAGGTGCAAAGTACAGCTGCCAGTGCTGACATTGTGACTATAACCCCGCAAATTTTCCAGCAGTTCAATCCGCTGTTTATTATTATCCTGACGCCGCTTTCTGTGGCGCTGTTTACCTGCCTGTCAGGCAAGAAAAAAGAGCCCTCAGCGCCGCGCAAAATCGGCTATGGCATGCTTATGGCTGCCATTGGATTTATTGTGCTGCTTTTAGCCTCCATAGGGCTGCCCGCTCCCTCTGATATCAATGGAGTATCCGATACACTTGTGTCACCTAACTGGCTAATTGCTACCTACCTGGTGCTCACCATGGCGGAGCTCTTTTTGAGCCCGATGGGTCTTTCATTTGTGGCTAAGGTAGCGCCGCCTCAGTACAAGGGCATGATGCAGGGCGGATGGCTGGCGGCTACCGCCATAGGTAACCTTCTGGTAGGCGTTATGGGCGCCTTCTGGGATAAGCTGCCGCTGGCAGCCTTCTGGGGTGTTCTTATAGTTTGCTGCCTGCTTTCTGCCATGTTCATCTTCTCCATCATGAAGAGGTTGGAGAAAGCAACAGCATAAATTACAATTCATAATTGATAATTCAAAATTTGTAAAGTTAAGCGGGTTTTAAGCCTGCCGTAAATTCTGAATTATCAATTATGAATTATGAATCAACTCTAGATTACCCCGTAGACCTTGAAGATGTAAATGAAAAACGTGAGCGTAAATAGGGAGCCCACCAGTACAATCAGAAATATAGGAGCAGTGCAGGTTATGCCGAATATAAATGCGTCCATCTTCAGGTTTAAAATTCCGGACTTTAAGCTTTAAATTTCACCCTCGGATCAAGCAAGGCATACAGCATATCTGCCAACAGGTTTACCACCACAAAGGCCACGGCAATAAGCATCACGCAACCCATTACCACAGGCATATCAAGGTTATTTAAACCATCAACCATTAAAAATCCCAGGCCTTTGTAGCCAAAAATATACTCCACAAAAATCACACCGGCCAGCATGGAGGCAAACCAGCCCGAAATGGCTGTAACCACAGGATTGAGCGCATTGCGCAAGGCATGCTTGCGTAGTGCCTGCATAAAGCTTAAGCCTTTAGCACGTGCGGTACGGACATAATCCTGAGAAAGCACATCCAGCAACGAGCCTCGTGTGAGCTGCGTAATAACCGAAAGCGGACGTATACCCAACGTAATAGCCGGAAGAATCAGGTTGCGCAGCTGAAGCTGGAGTCCGTTACCGTAGTCATCCAGCTCCCAAAGATTTCCTGTGAGGTTTAGCCCCGTATAACTTCCAAGTAAAAAGGCAAATATCCACCCCATAAGCAGCGCCGCAAAAAACGAAGGCGTAGACATGCCGAGTGTGGCAATAGTAAGTATACTTCTGTCAACCAATGTATTACTAAAAACTGCGGCAAGCATACCAAGAAAAATGCCGGCTATACTGGCAAAGGTAATAGCAGCCATGGCCAGCGCCAGGGTGTTCGGAAAAACAGACGAAATCAGCTGTGAAACTTTTTTCTCACTTTGATAAGAACGACGCAGGTATGGAAATTTCAGCGCCGCTACAGCACTTCCCACAGACAAGCTTACTCCGCCATATTTTTGCCGGCTGTAGTAAAAAACGCTTTCCTCATTTTTGCTGTGTAGCGAGAGCGGCAACAAATCATTTAAGTAAGCCGCATAGCGCACTCCCAAAGGTTTATCCAGACCTAAATCTCGCTGAATACGCAGCGCCGCCTCCTTGTTGCTACGCTGCCCCAGCTTCATTTGCGTAGGATCTCCCATACCCGCGTTGAACAGGAAAAAAATCAGCGTAACCACACCGAAAAGCGTGAGCAAGCTGTAGAATATTCGTTGTAGAAGGTATGTCAGCACAGAGAAATGGAAAGCTGAGAGTGGAGAGTTGAAAGCTGTTGTTACTCTCCACTTTCAACTCTCAATGCTCAACTATAAAGGTTAGTCTCCAAAGCAAATGTTGATGCTTTTAGCGGTATGCACCAAAAAGCAGTCGGGATCTACAAACTTGGCGTTATTGCTAACATCCTCAAAGGGCACAGATACAATTTTGTTGGCCTGGAAGGCAACCATGTGTCCAAATTGTCCTTCCCTAACCATTTCAAAAGCCTTTACACCATACTGAGACGCCAGCACACGGTCGTAAGGCACCGGGCCGCCGCCGCGTTGAACGTGACCCAGGATGGTACAACGAATGCCGGTCTCAATACCTGCCAGCTGCAGCGCCTCGGCTAAACGTTGCGCAGCGCCTTCAAAGCGAACGCTGCTCAACTCCGTTTCCTTTACTCCCAAAGCGATGCCGCCCTTAGGCATAGCGCCCTCTGCCACCACCACTACGGCAAACTTCTTTCCACCCTCAAAGCGCTGATCCAGGAAGTGCTTTATTTTTCTTATATCGTAGGGAATTTCGGGCAGAAGGCAGATCTCGGCGCCACCGGCAACGGAGGCATGCAGGGCAATCCATCCGGAATTCTTTCCCATTACCTCAAGCACCAAAATGCGGTTGTGACTTTCAGCTGTACTCACAAGCCTGTCAACCGCCTCGGCAGCCACATCCACTGCAGACTGAAAACCGAAGGTTACATCGGTTGCACCCAAGTCATTATCAATCGTTTTAGGCACACCGATAATAGGCAATCCTTTGTCAAACAAACGTTTAGACATTGCTTGAGAGCCATCGCCTCCAATGTTGACCACAGCATCAAAGCCTATATCCTTGCATATTTGAATCATCTCATCCGAGCGGTCAACATACGTGTATGAGCCGTCAGATTGCTTTACCGGCCAGTTAAACGGACCGCCACGCTTGGTGGTGCCAATAATGGTACCTCCTTTCACATGAATGCCCGATACCGCCTTGCGGTCAAGCAACCGGAGGTCCTGCGGCTGTCCCAGTAAACCATTGAATGATTGAATACTTCCCCACACCTCCCATTCAGGATTCTTCTCCATGCCGGCTCGTTTTACGAACGAGCGAAGCACTGCATTTAAGCCGGGACAGTCGCCCCCGCTAGTGGCAATAAGTACCTTTTTTTTGCGCATATCTTTCACGTTAAACCTTTTAATATTGGGGTTTTAAGCTATAAAGATAGCAAAATTATTAGCTAGCTGCTCATAAAATAAAAGAGAGGGAAGGACAAAGAATCTTACGGGAAGCTTATTTACTTAATTTTCAGGTTGATAGCATCGAGCAAATCACGTAGAGCCTGCTTTTCCTGGTTTGATAGGTGATTTAAGCTTTTATGTGCTTCAAGCAGCTCATTTACAATTCTTTTCAAGTCGTCATAGGTCAGAGACGATACCACCGTTCCACTTTGCGGATGAGTACGTAGCACACCGTAAAACTCCAGCTTCCTTATGGCATCGCGCACGTAGGTGCGCCCTACTCCAAATCGCTCCGCCAGCTTACGCTCTGAGGGCAATTTATCACCCGGTTGCAGGCGTTTGTCCGCGATAAGGCTTTGTATTTGGCGGGTAATTACATCCACCGGGCTTTCCACTACTACCTCTTGCAGGCTGCTTAGAATATCCTCCATGTTTACCGGCGCATTTTAAATTCTAACTAAAACAGAACACTTATCATATATGATAAGTGTTCTGCAAATATAATCAAAAAACTTTGTTATCAAAGATGATAAAGCAAAAGATGATTACCATAGAAAAACTACAGATAAAAGTCGGACAGCGTATTAAGCAGCTGAGAAACGAACGGGGAATAACCGCACAGGATTTAGCAGCAGCTTGCAACTTCGAAACCTCCAACATGTCACGCATTGAGGCCGGCAAAACCAACCTGACGCTCAAAACGCTCTACAAAATTGCCTACGCTCTGGAAACCACCGTAGCTGAGCTGGTAAATGTGGAGTAGCCCTTTTGTCAGGTCAAGCCTGTAGATTTATGATTTACGACTTATGATTTACAATTGACCGGCAGCTGTCCTGCTTCGCCTCGCTCAGCATGTTATTATTCTAATAATGAGATAGTTATGCGGTTTTCTCGTACCGATAAATAGCAAATAGTAAATTGTCAATCGTAAATGGTACTACGCCAGCAGCTCAACTTTGAGCGCCTGCGTAGTTTTGCCGGTAATGGCAAAGCGAGCATCCGGTCGAAGCCCTACAATCCAAGCAATGGCCTCCTCGGAGCATAAAAGCAGCTGCATTTGTTTTTGCAGAATACTCAACTTCCGGTCTACAAAAAAGTCGCTCAACTTTTTTTTCCCATTTACTCCCAGCGGATTAAATGTATCGCCATGCCGCCAGTGACGCACTTGCAAAGGGAATTGCAGCTTATCGTAGTCTAAAAAAACGACTGTATTTCCTTCGGAGAAATCAACTTCGGCAGGTGGTATCCGGGAAAATTTAAGCAGGATTTGCCCTTTTATTTGTACAACAAACGGATAGGCTCGCTCTGCAACTTCAAGGAAGAAGCTCTCATCGACTTGTTCTCGCTTTTTTACAATCAGACAGCCTCGATCCTTCACCAGAATATGGCTTGCGGAGTAAAACTTTTTTCCGGAAGTCGCATTAAGCAGCGACGAAATATTATTGATGGTATCAGCAGAGAGGCCAAAATCGCACAGCAGCTCATAGAGCCAAAGGTTTACATTTTCTTTAGGCAGCTTATCAATCAAAATGCGCAGCTCGTCCCCATTTTGGCTACAGGCTTGATTTTTCACATCCTGCACCTGCTGCTCCACAATTTGCTGATACTGCCCCATCCGCTGCAAATTCTGCTGCATAGTTTGCAAAAATGAAGGGTTCAGCTGCTGCAGCTCCGGCACCACATAATGACGAATGCGATTACGGGCGTACTTATCCGAGGTATTGGAAGAATCTTCACGAAAAGTCATATCCATAAGCCGAGCCTGCTCCAAAATTTCCTCACGTGCAGCAAATAAGAGCGGACGAACAATATTTCCCTGCCTTGCCGCTATACCCGTTAGCCCCTTAATCCCCGTACCCCGTGTAAGGTTCAGGATAAATGTTTCTACAGTATCGTTGGCGTTATGTCCAACTGCAATTTTGCTACAGCCATGCTTTTCTGCCATTTGTTGAAAGTAATCGTAACGCAGCTCACGGGCAGCCATTTGTATGGATATTCCTTTCTTCTGCGCATACTCCTGAGTATCAAAACGTTTACTCTCAAAGGAAAGATTATGTATTGCCGCCAACTCCGAAACAAGCTGTTCATCGCCATCGGACTCTGCTCCGCGTAAACAAAAATTGCAGTGCAAAACTACCAACTCGTAGCCCGCCTGCAACAACAGATGCAGCAACAATACAGAGTCAACTCCACCGCTAACCGCCACCAAAATTTTATCGGCAGGTAGCAGCAGCTCGTTGGCTAAAATGTATTTTTTGAAGCGGGATAACATGAAAAAATAATATTACATCATTTTCTGAAATACGCCTCTAAAACCTCGCAGGAAGTCAGCTGTGGGTATACGCTTTTTTCCTGCCAATTGAAGCTCATCTATATGCACAAATCCGTTAGCGCACGCCACTTTTATTCCGTTATCTGCTACCACAACATCTCCAACAAGGCTACCATGCTGGCATAGCTCTGCATGTGCTTTGTAAATTTTTACCATTTGCGGAGCGGGTTCGCCCGCTATCAGCACGTTGCTCCAAGCCGCCGGATATGGACTTAAGCCTCGTATGAAATTGACTACTTCATCCGCATTTTCAGACCAGCCAATCCTGGTATTATCTTTGAATAGTTTAGGAGCGGATTTTAGCTCTGTGGGGCTCTCCTGAGCAACAGGATGCAAAGTTTTATTTGTCAGTCCGTCAATGGTTTGTATAATAGCACCTGGTCCCACTTGCATTAGCTTATCGTGTAAGGTTCCGGCATCATCCGCAGGTAAAATTTCAACGGTTTTACGCAGCAAAATTTTCCCGGTATCAACTTCTTTATCAATCAAAAATGTGGTAACCCCCGATGCTTTCTCTCCATTGATAACGGCCCAATTTATAGGCGCTGCGCCACGATATTGCGGCAAGAGTGAAGCGTGCAAATTAAAGGCGCCAAGGCGCGGCATTTGCCACACCACCTCCGGCAGCATCCGGAACGCCACAACAACAAAAATATCTGCCTGCAAGGCTTGTAGCGAATCAACAAAGTCTTGGTTCTTTAATTTCGCGGGTTGCAGGATGGGCAAATTTTGAGTGAGCGCATACTGCTTTACCGCGGATGATTGCAGCTGCATACCACGTCCGGCCAACTTATCAGGAGTTGTAACCACACCCACTACCTTGTAACCATTCTCCATCAACGCTTGCAGCTGAAAGGCCGCAAATTCCGGTGTTCCCATGAAAACTATTCTTGTACTTTTTGAGTCTGTCATTTTTTTACAAATTAACCTCCGAGTCTACCATAGCACTGATAATCAGACAAATGCAGCACTACAAAGAAAAACATCTACTCTGTGCCCATCGCCTTTGGCTCCGTAGCGCCGGTGTTGCTCAATGTGCTATCTGGCGGCACCACATTACCGTTAAATTGACGACCTAGCCACGGGTTGAAAATATCTCCGTAATCTTGCAGCATGCTGCTGGAATGCTGCGAATCGCTGAAAGAAATAACCTCAGTTCCGGTATAGTAGTGCTTCAAAATTTTATCATACTTATGCCCTTTTTCGGCCATTTGCATAGCGCCCTCCTGACAAAGTCCCACGCCGTGTCCATACCCTTTTCCGCTTAATACAACGTATCCGTTTGAAACATCCACATCAAAGAATGTTGAACGAAGACGAAACTGCTGACGAATTTTTACCAGCTCTATTTTCTGCCCTTTTATCGAATAGTATTTCTTGCGCGATGGTTGTGAAAATTCAAAATCTTTGTTACTCTTAACCTTAATACCATTGCGCTGCATAAAGCTTCTCCAATCGGCTAGCGGAATACGCTTTTGCCAGCTTACGCCACGCTGGGAGGTGCAGTGGACGTCTTTTACCGAACGCAGATACGGCAAATGCTCCGACCAAACATCTTCGGAGTTTGCCGTTTGCCCACCACAGCTGGCATAAAACGTTGGCGTTATAGGACGACGAGCGCTGTCAATTACCAGCAAGCCTTCTGTATCGACCACCGCTTTTCGTATTTTGCCGCACTGCGTTTGCAAACCATGATATGCCTGGCAATGTACTCCATCGCAAAGGTTGAAGCCGTCTTTGGCATGGCGGTTGAAGTGCGCATACAGGTATGTTCTGCTGATAATCGCCTGTGTTTTGAAAAAATCCGGCTTTGCGGAACACCCTCCCTCAGCCTCACAAACTCCTGATATGTAAGGAGTTTCTTCAACCTTATTGATGATGATAAGGTTGCCTTTATTAGCAGCAAAAGTTACGTTATTGGCATAGCGCCGAGTATCTTGTTTAGGCCTAAGCGGCGTGATAGAAAATACACCGGTAAGGTCTCCTGCCACCGCCACAACTTTATCGTAACCCTCTTGGCCGTTGATGCTCACCAAGCCGTTGCTGCATGATACCTGTATTTGCTCTCCCCTACTCACTATGGCAACAATTATAGTATCCTGGGCTACCAGCGTATAGTCGGTTTTTTCAGATGCAAAGCGCAACGACTTTACGGGTATATCAAAGAATAAACCGATGCACACTTTTTGTGCAAAAAGCAAGCCACTATATAGTAGCAAAAAAAAGATGAAAAGAATTCTGATTTTAGTCATAGACGCTCTGTCTCCCGTTTCCTTGGCCTTGCCGTTAGCTATTTTTACAATGTTCCTTTTGTTGATGGCAGCTCATACTTAAACGGATCACGCTTAATTGCGGTTTTCATTGCACGCGCAAATGCTTTGAAAATGGCTTCCAGCTTGTGGTGCTCGTTATCGCCATCGGCCTTTATGTTCAAGTTCATTTTAGCGCTATCACTAAGCGATTTGAAAAAGTGCATTATCATTTCCGTAGGAAACTCCCCTATTTTCTCGCGCTTAAATGCAGCGTCGAACACCAACCACGAGCGACCTCCAAAGTCAAGCAAGACCTGGGCAGAGCAATCGTCCATAGGCAAAGCGAAACCATAGCGCTCAATACCTCTTTTGCTGCCTAGCGCTTTATAAATGGCTTCTCCCAAAGCAATGCCAACGTCTTCTATGGTGTGGTGCTCATCTACATGAATATCGCCTTTGGCTTGAATGCTGAGGTTGCAGCCGGAGTGACGCGCTATCTGGTCAAGCATATGGTCAAAAAACGCAATTCCTGTACTGATTTGAGCTTGACCATTACCGTCCAGCTCCAGCTTCACCATAATAGCTGTTTCTGCCGTTTTCCGCTCAACGATTCCAACACGAGTTTCACACTTCAGAAATTCGTAAATCTTAATCCAATCCTCCGTAATCAAAGCGCAAACATCCTGCAAGTTTTGCTCCTTTACCTCCTGCTCACGCTCCTGTTTAGCCATAAAAATCGCTCTTGCACCCAAATTTTTAGCCAACGTAACGTCGGTTACTCTATCGCCAATGGTAAATGAATTTGCCAGATCATAGCGGCCATCCATGTACTTTGTGAGCATTCCGGTTCCAGGCTTTCTGGTCGGCAGGTTATCTTTGGGAAAAGATCTGTCAATACAAATGTCGTCAAATATAATATCCTCATTATCAAATGTTTGCAGCATTTTATTCTGAACGGGCCAGAAGGTATTTTCCGGAAAAGCCGCCGTACCCAAACCGTCTTGATTGGTAACCATTACCAGCTCAAAATCCAGCTCATTGGCAATATGGTACATGGCTCGAAAAACGTTGGGCAGAAACTCCAGCTTTTCCAAGCTGTCCACCTGCTCATCCGCAGGCTCGGCTATGAGAGTACCATCACGGTCTATAAAAAGACAACGTTTCATAAATTTTGAAGATTAAAAAGCCTAAGAAGCTTAGGAAGTTTTAGGAAGAAAAAACAATTCTTAAACTTCTTAGACTTCCTTTTAATTTTACAACTTCTGCATTTCATTAATCAGCATTTCATTCTCCTGCGGCGTACCTACCGTTATACGAATACACCCTTCGCAAAGCGTAATATTGTTTCGATTACGAATTACTATTCCTCTGCTAATCAGGTATTTATATATGCCGTTAGCATCGGTAGTGCTTACCAGAACAAAGTTAGCATCGGTAGGATAAACATGCAATATGCAAGGTAAGGTTTGCAAATTCGCAACCAGCTTTTCCCGCTCCGTGAGCAAGGTTTTCACCCAGGATTTCACCTCGCCGCCACGCCCTATGGTTTGAAGAGCATGCTTTTGCACCAACGCACTAATGTTATACGGATACTTTATCTTGTTGAGCACATTAATGATTTCCTCTGAGGCAAATGCCATACCCAAGCGTACTCCGGCAGATGCCCACGCCTTTGAAAAAGTTTGCAACACCACCAGATTTGGATATTTTTTCAGCTCCGGCAAAAATGACGGATGTGATGAAAAATCAATGTACGCCTCATCCAACGCTACAATGCCCTGAAATTGCTCAATGGTTCTTACAATTTCCTTCCGGTTAAGGCTGTTACCTGTAGGATTATTGGGCGAACACAGCCACACAATTTTGGTTTTGTCGTTGGCGACAGACAGCAGGTTTTCCGCTGTAAAATCGAAGCCTTCATCGAGCAAAACCTCACGATACTCCACATTATTTACATCCGCAGCCACCTTGTACATGCCGTAGGTCGGCGTTATGGCTATCATGTTATCTTGCGCAGGTTCGCACATGGCACGAATGAGCAAGTCAATAGGTTCATCGCTACCATTGCCCAGCAGGATTTGCCGGGGTTGCACTCCTTTCAATTTTGCAATCTTGTGCTTTACCTCCCATTGCAGCGGATCGGGATAGCGGTTGTGCGGCTCATTGTAGGGATTTTCATTGGCGTCCAAAAATACCGAAGCCTCTCCCATAAACTCACTACGTGCCGAAGAATATGGCTTCAGATTCCAAATATTTGGTCGAACAAGTTTTTTCAACGATAGCATAATTTTTCCTATTTTATCCGAAACGTCACAGCATTCCTATGTGCCTGTAATCCCTCATTATCAGCCATTTGCGCTACAGTCGCGCCAATGTTGCGTATGCCTTCCTGCGACAACTTCTGGAAGGTAATTTTTCGTACAAAGCTGTCTACGCTCACTCCGCTAAACGAACGGGCATACCCCGCAGTAGGAAGCGCATGGTTGGTTCCCGAAGCGTAGTCTCCGGCGCTCTCCGGCGAATAGTTTCCAATAAAAACAGAACCTGCGTTTATAACGCCTTCTGCCATTTGCTCCGCATTTTCGGTGGAAATAATCAAGTGCTCCGGAGCGTATATATTAGCCACAGCCAGCATTTCATCATCATTTTTTACCAACAGAATTTGGCTATCGGTCAAAGATTTATTTGCCAAATCTGCACGAGGCAGCGCTCGTAGCTGCTCCTCTATGGCTTGCTCCACCTGGGATATAAGCGGCTCGTGCGTGGTAACCAGCACAACTTGACTATCGGGGCCGTGCTCTGCCTGTGACAGCAAATCTGCCGCAACAAATTGAGGATTAGCAATTTCATCTGCCAGCACCATAACTTCCGAAGGGCCTGCCGGCATATCAATGGCAACACCCATGTTGCTCACCAGCTGTTTGGCGGCGGTTACGTATGCGTTACCGGGACCAAATATTTTATCGACCTTAGGAATACTTTTTGTGCCAAATGCCATAGCACCAATAGCCTGTATACCGCCAACCCTGTACAAGTCCGTTAACCCAACTTGCCTGGCTGCATACAAAATTGCAGGATGAATGTTGCCCTGCTTATCGGGTGGAGTGCATAGAGTAATTTGCCTGCATCCCGCTATTTTAGCAGGAATACCCAACATCAACACCGTAGAAAAAAGCGGCGCACTACCGCCGGGAATGTACAATCCCACTCGCTCAATGCCTACGCTCTTACGCCAGCACAATACGCCGGGCATGGTTTCTATCTTTTGCGCGTGTTCTTTTTGTGCCGAATGAAATTTACGAATGTTTCCGGCAGCCAGCAGAATTGCCTGCTTTAAATCGGAGCAAAGCATTTCCTCAGCAGCATCAAACTCCGCCGCCGAAACTTTAAAATCAGCAAGGTCAACCCTGTCAAACTGCAGGGTGTACTTGCGCAAAGCATCGTCACCATTACTGCACACATCCCTCAAAACCGCCAGCGTCGGCTCTCGCAGGCTATCAAGGTTTTGAGCGGGACGCGCAAGCAGCTGCTCTACGCCGGCTATGTTGGGATACTTTATTGTCTTCACCAGAATAGTTGAAAATGGAAAGTTGAAAGTTGACAATGAATAAATCAGGAACCATTATCCATTGTCAATTTTTCATTATTCATTCAGCTTACACGATCATCTTCTCAATGGGCATTACCAAAATGCCTTGCGCTCCCAACTTTTTGAGCTTTTCAATAATTTCCCAAAACTCGTTATCGGGCAGCACGGAGTGAATAGAGCACCATCCGCTCTGCGCCAACGGAACTACGGTTGGGCTCTTCATTCCGGGAATTACCGCTGTAATTTTATCTACTTTTTCAAGTGGCGCATTCAGCAGCACATACTTGTTTTTACGACCCTTTTGTACAGCGTGCAGGCGGAACAAAAGCGTATCCAAAATTTCTTTTTTCTCAGCGGTCAAACGGCTGTTTTTTCCCACCATTACGGCTTCGGATTTTGCTGCCTCCACTACTTCTTTGAGCCCGTTGCTGATAAGCGTGCTGCCGGAACTTACTATATCAAATATAGCCTCCGCAATACCGATGCCTGTTGAAATTTCTACAGAACCGCTAATCTCATGAATATCAGCCTTTACGCCATTCTGCACTAAGAATTTTCGCAGAATATTGGGGTATGAAGTAGCAATTTTACGGCCGTTGAACCAAGACAACTTTTCGTAGTCTATGTTTTTGGGAATAGCCAACGACAGGCGGCATTTACCAAAACCCAAACGCTCTACTACCTCCAGCTTGTAGCCTTTTTCCATCACCACATTCTCGCCCACAATACCGACATCGGCAACACCATCGGCTACACATTGAGGAATATCGTCATCGCGCAGGTAGAGCGCCTCCACAGGAAAATTACCTGCCTTGGCAACCAGCTTGCGCTCGCTGTTGGCAAAATTTATTCCTGCCTCCGATAGCAGCTCCAACGATTTCTCGCTCAATCGTCCGGATTTTTGAATAGCAATTCGTAACATATTTTTTTCAGCTTACAAGTTTACGGTTTATGAGCTTACAACTCCAGCTCCTCGCCGGTTTCTTAACAAAAAAGGCTTGCAGCAGCGTGCAAACCTTTTTGTTGTTGTACTATAACGTAACCTACAATGCCTGCACAGCAATACTAAATATTGACCATGATAATGGTGAAAACGAGGTGTGCTATGGAATCGTTGGCTCAAAATGCTCCTAAAAACGTACCTGCCTACAAAGGTAGTAAAATTTCCGGCATTGCTAATTATAGATGGATTTCATGCAATATATAAATACAAACATTTGATTTTCAGAAGGTTATTATTTCAAAGAAATATCAAAAGCTATACTTAATTTAGCAACTCTACTATTTTTTGCCCAAAATTCCCAGCTTGCTCCAATGTGTACGGTCCATGCTTTTTTTAATCTTACATATAAGTAATAAATCGCTGATTATCATAGAAATATTTTTTCAACAAACAGCTACTTAGGCCACTCTCCAACCTCCAAATTGCTCATGTTTCCGTTAGCAATATCCAGCCGTACGGCCGTACGTACGTGGTGAAATCCGGATTTACCTGCTGCCCCGGGATTGACGCACAGAAAGCCTAACTTTTTATCGTACATCACTTTAAGTATGTGCGAATGCCCGCATACAAACAGCTGAGGCGGATTTTTGTAGAGCGTATCCAAAATGGCGTGATCGTAGCGACCGGGGTAACCACCAATATGCGTCATGAGCACCTCTACTCCTTCACAACAAAATCGCTGAAAACGAGGATACACGGCACGCACCTCTGCCCCATCAATGTTGCCATATACGCCTCTGACGGGCTTGAATCCGGCTAAGGTATCGGCAACAACAACACCGCCTACATCTCCGGCATGCCAGATTTCATCCACATCCTGCAAAAATGTACGAAGACGATCGTCAAAAAAGCTATGCGTGTCGGATATTATACCAATTTTCATACTAGGAATCTTTTTCTGCGACGCTAGCTGCCGCTACTCCAGCCCATCTTTATCGGCAAAGCTGTAGTAGGCGCTGTCCGACACAATTATGTGATCTATAAACTTTATCTTAAATATGGCCGCTGCTTTTGCTATATTTTTGGTAAGCTCTCTATCCTGTACGCTAGGCTGCACGTTGCCCGAGGGATGGTTGTGCACCACCGCAATGGCCGCCGCCAGCTTATCTACGGCAGGCTTCATTATCAGGCGCATATCCGTGGCAACCTCGCCTACTCCACCTTGAGCAACACGCTGTGTATCAATTATTTTCAGCGAAGAGTTCAGCAGCAATATCCAAAACTCTTCGTGCGGTAAATCCGCTATTTTTCCTTGAAACAGCTGTGCAATCTCGGCGCTTGAACGCACGCTGCTACGCTCAAGAATTTCGGCCTGCTTACGTCGCCGCCCCAGCTCCAGCGCTGCAATAATGTTAATGGCCTTAGCTGGACCAATACCCTTTATCTTTTGCAAGTCCTTTATGCTGCAGCGCCCAAGCTCATTGAGGTTGTTGGCCGTGAGCGCCAGTACACTTTTTGCCAGCCCCACCGCTGTTTCATTTTGCGTTCCGGTAGCAATCAAAATAGCCAACAACTCAGCATCGCTTAGCGCCGTAATTCCCTTATTCACAAGTTTTTCACGTGGACGATCATCTTCTGCCCAATCCTTGATTGTTAGCATATTTTTAGATAAGATTTCGTTAGTTGGTTAACACGAAAATGAACGTGTGACCTACATCACACTACTTCAAATAATAAAGTTTAAATATACAGATAGTTGCAGAATAACTTGGCAAAACCGCCCCAATAAAGTTATCAACAGAGCACCATGAGATTTGACATTTTACAACACGTAAATATTTGATATACAGTATATTAATATTAAAAACCAACTATACGCCCTTAAGATTTAACGCACATCCAGTATCAACAACCCTTTGTAACGCTAACTTTGCACCGCTAAATAAAAGGACTATTCTAAATGCACCTTACTTCAAAAACGCTGCAGCAAATGTTGTGGCAAAGTGTTGACAAGTTCGCAAACAAGGATTGTTTTTCATTTGTCGACGGAGAGCCAATAACCTATGCACAGTTGGGTCAAACGGTCAAGGATATACAGCAGCTGCTGACTGATTTAGACGTAAAACCTCAGGATAAAGTCGCCATTCTTAGCGCCAATATGCCCAACTGGGGCGCTGTATACTTAGCAACGGTTTCAATGGGAGCGGTCGCCGTTCCTCTTCTTCCCGATTTTTCGGCTAAGGAGATTGAAAACGTACTGAACCACTCCGACAGTAAGGTTGTTTTTACCTCGCACCGCCTACAAGCTAAGCTGGACGAGATTGAGGTACCTAACGTTGAAGTTCGTATTTCCATCGAAAACTTTTTTGTGTACCGGAGCAAGGCTGGGGTTACTACAGGAAACGAGGTTTCCAGCTACGAAGTTAAACCTACCGACTTAGCGGCTATCATTTATACCTCCGGAACCACCGGAAAATCAAAGGGCGTTATGCTCTCGCACCGCAACTTAATGGCTGAGCTGGAGGGTATTTACGACATGGAGCCGGTAGAGTCGGATGATACTTTTTTGTCGATTCTGCCGTTAGCGCACACCTACGAGAATAGCCTTGGGTTGCTTACTCCCGTATTCCGTGGTGCAACAGTATACTATCTTGAAAAAGCGCCAACCCCAAGCATTCTCATGCCTGCCCTGGCCAAAATCAGGCCATCGTACATGCTGACGGTACCTATGATTATTGAAAAGGTTTTCAAAAACAAGGTGTTACCTGAGCTGGCCGGCAACAGGTTTACTCGGGTACTCTATATGTTCTGGCCTACCCGTGTACTTATGCACCGTATAGCCGGCAAGAAGCTGTACAAATCATTCGGCGGAAGGCTCAGGTTCTTTGGCATTGGCGGGGCCAAGCTGGATCCGAAGGTAGAACGATTTTTGCTAGATGCTAAAGTATTTCCATACGCCATTGGATATGGCCTTACCGAAACCGCTCCGCTGCTGGCAGGCGCCAACCCTCGTAAGGTTAAACACCAATCTACCGGAACTCCAATGTTGGGTATTGCACTTAAAATTAATGAGCCAAACGAGAACGGCGAAGGCGAAATATACGCTAAAGGCCCCTCTGTGATGATGGGCTACTACAAGGATCAGGCGCTAACCTCAGAGGTATTTACCAACGATGGCTGGTTTAAAACCGGAGACCTGGGAGCGTTTGACACACAAGGCAACCTGTACATTAAAGGCCGTTTAAAGAACGTAATTTTGGGCGCCAGCGGTGAGAATATTTATCCGGAAGAGATTGAATCTGTAATCAACAACTTCCGCTTTGTAACAGAGTCGTTGGTGGTAGAGCAAAAAGGACGCCTTGTTGCCATGGTTCGCTTCAGCGATGAGCTGGAATGCAAAATACGCGAGCTCCGTACCAATGCCGAGCAGTACGTTGAGCAGCTGAAGCAGGAGCTTATTACCTACGTTAATTCGCAGGTAAGCCGCTTCTCTCAAATATCAGTTGTGGTGGCGCTCCAAAATGACTTTGAGAAAACGTCAACTCAAAAGATTAAGAGGTTTTTATACACCAACCATTTAGTCTAAAAGCGTTACCATAAAGCAAGAGCGGCGAGAATAAAAATTCTCGCCGCTCTTGCTTTTACTACTTATCATTCTTTACAACCCTTGCCTTGTGCAGCTGCTGCCTGTACACAAGGAATACGATGAATACCAGAACTATAGACACCAGACCGTTAATAAAAAAACCATACCTCTCGCCGAAAAAACCGAGCGCCCACCCTGTAAACAAATTGCCCAATGGAGAACCTCCGGTAACCAGCAGCACGTAAATGCTCATTACACGACCTCTATAGCTATCATCGGTGTTCAGCTGTATTCGGGTATTGGCTCTATTGAGAAAACCGAGATTACAAAATCCTATAACAACAAGCAGCGGCAACATAAAGGCTAAGCCATGCTCTATGGGCACAGGTATTGCCGTTAGCATTTGCGCGCCTCCCATAGTAAAGGCCATTAATACCAGGAAGTTTTTGGTACGCAGCTTACTGCCTATTCCCGCCATAAACAGCGCTCCCAGCAATGACCCCAAGCCAAATGTGGACATCATTACGCTATAAGTTTCCTCGTTGCCCAACAGCACATCCTTGGCAAAAACCGGCAGCACTACGCTGGCATTCATGGAAAAAACACAGACAATAGCCAGGATAATGAAGGTGGGATATATTTTGGCATTATTGAATGTGTACTTAACGCCCGATTTTATTTCGCTCAAAATCTTACTATCCTCATCACGAGCGCGAGGTTTACCCACCACGCCAATAAGCGAGATGCCATAAATAACGGGTATAAAGCTAAGCCCGTTGATAAGGAAACACTCCGCCGTACCAACGTACTTCATAATAATTCCGGCTATAGCGGGCCCAATGATACGCGCAATGTTGAATGTTGTAGAATTCAGAGAGATAGCATTTGGCAAATCTTTTTTGCCAACCAGCTCTACAAAGTAAGATTGCCTCGTAGGCTGGTCAATACTGGCGCCAATACCCGCCAGCAAGGCCAGCGCCGCAAAAAGCCAGTAGCTGGTGGAACCCAGCCATACCAGCAAAGCCAGCATCAGGGATTGCACCATAAACAGAGACTGCGTAAACAGGAGGATTTTTTTCTTTGGAAAACGCTCTATCAGCACACCCACAAATAGCGAGAGCGCCAGTACGGGGCCAAACTCAAACACGCCCATCAAGCCCAACAAAAATGGCGATCCGCTGATTTTGTACACGTACCAGCTAAGCGCCGTAACCTGTATCATAGTACCAACGGTAGACACAACCTGTCCTAACCAAAAGTTTCGGAAATCCCTGTGAAGTAGCGAAGAAAAAGTATCTTTTAGGAGCAGCTGAATGGACATAAAACCTGATGCAAAATCAACCCCCGAAGTTACGAAAAAATTTGTAACGATGGCTGCATATTTTCAGCAGCTTATAGCTGATTTTAAGTGTGCTTCAATCTCAGCGCTCTTGTAACAACGCTAACGAAGCATTACACTTTGGAAGTTGTGTTGGTTAACGATGAGTCGCTCGACAACTCCGAAAAGGTTTGCATTGCCATACATCTTGTATGTATGCAAATTTCGTGCTAAACGGCATGGCGCTACGGGTTGCGTTAACGATAGTTGAGATAGTTGAGCTGGCCGCCATAGTTAAAGCAGTGTTTTTTTAAGTAACAGAGGCAAATGTATCAATAATTTGAAAAAAACAAAAAAATATGCTATTTATTGAACGTTATTCCGCCCCCCTCGACTTCGTTCGGGGCTGGTCCGCGTAGCGAAGTGGAGGAACCGAAGCTCGGCGAAGCCAGTCTGTTTTTTTCCCCGCACCGCACCGTTGGCTTTGCCAACCTTCGGTTCGACAGGCTCAGAGTGACAACAACTCACTTATAATGGTCTTTGCTCTTGTAGTCTTTGCTCTTTTACCCGGAAGGATATTAGCTGCGCTTCGCTCGCAATGACGTTGTTCTGGCAAGGGATTCCTCCTTTCCCCTACAGCTCCTCCCACTCTACCATAGATGGCGAAGCTCCAAGGCAATCCAGGGCGTTGGCCATGCTGGTGGCGTCCTCCGAAGCTATAAGCAGCTTATCATGAGGCTCCAAAACAGTGGCGCCATAGGGGGTTATATACTTGTCGCCACGAATAATCAGAGATATAGCGGCCTTTTGCGGAAATCCCAACTCCAGCAGGGGTATACCAACAGCCTTAGAATTATCCGGCAGCACTACTCTCGCAAATCTTGATTTCAGCTCCTCAGCATCTTCATCCAGCTCAATATCTATAGAGAATTTATGCTGCTTTTTGAACGGGGCAGAAACATGCAGCCATTGTGCTACCTTAGAAAGCGTTGTCCCCTGTATAAGCACAGAGGTTACAGATACAAAGAATACAATGTTGAATATAAACTCTGCACCCTGCACCCCGGCTACCAACGGATAGGTAGCAAATACAATCGGTACGGCTCCTTTGAGGCCTACCCAAGAAACAAACATCCTGCTTCTAAACGCCATTGCCTTGAAGGGAATCAAGCTCAAAAATACGCTGACCGGTCTGGCAATAAACATCAAGAAAGCTGAAATAAGCAAGCCAATGCCCGCCACATGCAACATCTGGCTTGGATTTACAAGTACGCCCAAAGTAATGAATATTACAATTTGCATAAGCCAAGCGTAACCATCAAACACCTTAGAGATGGTTTTCTTGTGCATCAGCTTTTGATTACCAATAAAAATCGCAAATACGTATACCGCCAAAAATCCGTTACCTTTTACTATGCCGGTAAGCGAGTAGGTAAAGAATATAAGCGCGATAACAAGAATAGCGTACAAACCTTCATACCCTAAGCGAATCCGGTTTATCAGCTTCTTACTTATCCAACCCATACCAAAACCCATAACCACGCCTATGGACATTTGCATCACAAAAAAGAGTATTTGTGAGCCAACGCTAATGGTTGGGTTCTGCACCAAATGTATAAAGGTAAGCGTGAGCAGGTAAGCCATGGGGTCGTTGCTACCGCTCTCAAACTCCAGCATAGGACGCAAACCTCCACGCAGGCTAAGCCCCCTGCTTCTCAATACGGAAAACACCGCAGCGGCGTCGGTTGACGATACAATGGAGCCTAACAGCATCCCCTCATAAATGGTAAATCCGGGAACTACCAGGTACACAAAAAAACCTAAGGTAAGCGCCGTAAACAGCACCCCAAAAACAGAAAGCGCCGCCCCCTGCCACATTACAGGTTTTACCTCTTTCCAGCTGGTATCAAAACCACCGTAAAACAGAATAAAATTCAACGCCACCACTCCTATTGACTGCGCTACATTGTAATCGTTGAATTCGATAAGATCTAAACCTTCGGAACCGACAAGGATACCTATAGCCACAAAGAAAATCAGCGTGGGAACGCCCACACGTAGCGACGTTTTACTTACTAATACGCTGGCAAACAGCAAAATACCTACAAGCAGGAGGATATTATCAATGGTAATAAAATGCATCAAAACGTTGAATGTTTTATGTTATAAATACTACAACTTCCTTTAATCTTTTTTTCAAAATATAAATCAAAAAGCGGAGCACCATTCACCGAATATCAGGTGTTGATTACTCCACTTCAAGATCTTTCGCATTGTAAAAAGAAGCGTGCCCTCTATCGCACGCACATGCTATCGAGCGTAATTTACAGCGCGGGTCTCACGAATTACAGTAATCCTTACCTGGCCGGGGTAAGTCATTTCATCCTGTATCTTCTTGGCAATTTCCATTGATATCTTTTCGGCATCGCCATCGGTAGCTTTCTCGCTACTTACAATTACACGCAGCTCCCGTCCGGCCTGTATAGCGTATGTTTTAACTACGCCAGGGAATGAGAGAGCCAGGTTTTCCATATCCTTCAAGCGCTTAATATAGGAGTCAACCACCTCGCGGCGCACACCCGGGCGAGCGCCGGATATAGCGTCGCACACCTGCACAATAGGCGAAATGAGCGAAGTCATTTCTACTTCTTCGTGGTGAGCGCCAATGGCGTTACAAATATCCGGTTTTTCCTTATACTTTTCTGCCAAACGCATACCAAGTATAGCGTGAGGCAGCTCAGGGTCTTCACTGGAAACCTTACCGATATCGTGCAGCAAACCCGCACGCTTGGCTGCTTTGGCGTTTAAGCCCAGCTCCGCAGCCATAATAGAGCTAAGGTTGGCAACTTCACGAGAGTGTTGCAGCAAATTTTGTCCGTAAGATGAACGATACTTCATGCTACCGATAAGACGGATAAGCTCAGGATGCAAACCATGCACTCCCAAGTCTATAGCAGTACGCTTGCCGGTCTCAATCACCTCTTCTTCAACTTGCTTTTGCACCTTGGCCACCACCTCCTCAATACGAGCCGGGTGAATACGTCCGTCGGTTACAAGCTGGTGCAGCGCCAGGCGGGCTACCTCGCGGCGTACAGGATCAAATCCCGATAAGATAATTGCTTCAGGCGTATCGTCAACCACAATTTCAATGCCTGTAGCTGCCTCAAGAGCGCGAATATTACGCCCCTCACGGCCAATAATACGCCCCTTCACCTCATCGCTTTCTATGTTGAAAACAGTTACAGAGTTTTCTACCGAAATTTCAGTGGCAACACGTTGTAACGTTTGCAGGACAATCCGCTTAGACTCTTTACCGGCCGTCATCTTAGCCTCATCCGCCACCTCGTTGATGTAGGACATTGCCTGAGTTTTGGCCTCGTTCTTCATATTTTCCATCAAGGTATTCTTAGCCTCTTCTGCCGACATTCCGGCAATGGACTCCAGCTTTTCTATATGCTGACGACGTGTTTTTTCCAGCTCCTCGGTACGGCCTTTCACAATTTCCAGCTGGTTGTTCAGGTTATCACGCAGCGTATCTAATTCTGTTTTCTTACGAGCGGCCTCCTCTATACGCTGCTGGGCGGCCTGCTCTTTTTGTTGAGCGCGCGCTTCGGTTTGTGCTACCTTTTGTGTTCGCTCGTTTATAGCTTTCTCATGCTCTGCCTTGAGCTCTTGAAATTTTTCTTTAGCTTGTAAAATCTTTTCTTTCTTCATTAACGCAGATTCCGCCTCGGCTTCCTTCAATATTTTGGCACGTTTTTTTGCCGTCATTGCTGAGGCCAAAAAGTACGACACCGCAGTGCCTGCCGCCAGTACGACTAAAAATGTGATTATATGTGTAATATCCATGGTATATATTTGATTAATAATTGCTTAATGAAAATTCAACTTTCAGCTATTGAAATCCTCTACCCACAGCACAGCATCTCGACAAAAACGTCTATACTCCTGAGTATCAACAAAATAAAAAACCGCACGAGCAAAGATTTGACGAAAACCCGATACAATAATTTATGGAGTTACCGAGTGAGGTCGAACTTCCACCGTACCTATAATTAGGTAGCTCACAAGGAGTTGAGGCCTGTTCTTAAGTGTCACTCGAGTCTAATACTCCAACTACTAAAAATGTTGGTTTTCGCAAAGTATAGCTCGTGCGGAAGCGCTATTTGTCCAAAGAACGATGTAATGTGAAACCGAGATAAGCGAGAGTGGCAGCCTATTTTTCTACCACGTATTCAAGGTATTCGGTAAGCTTACGCTCCAAATCCTGTAACCCTTTCACAGCGGTATCCAGCTCTTGATTTTGTTCGCCCTCTACCAGCTTAAGCGAAAAGAACAAGCATGCCATAGCCAACCAATCCTGAACGTCCTTATCGGTATGGCGCTGCTTAAACGAGAGAACTTTCTCGTTAATAATTTTCGATGCCTTACGCACCCTTTCCTCGTCATTTCTATCAATGCGAAGGGGGTAAAAACGTTCGGCGATGTTTACGCGTATGGAGAGCTTGTCTTCCATCAAAAAATCTCTACTTGCTCAACAAGGTGATACACTTATCTATTTCCCGCACAATTTTGCTAATTTTTTCCTTTGCCTCCTCGGTGCTACCACTCGATGCAGCAAAGGCCTGAGTAACCAGCAAACTCTTATTCTTTTCCTCCAGCTCAGCAAGTCTAACCTCCTGCTCCTGAGCCTTCTTTTCAATCTTGACCTTATCCATGCGACGAGTATCGCTCTCTATGCGCGTCTTCTCGTAAAGCGACACCAGCTGCTCAAATTTGCCGCTTAAGCCCTGCAATACTTCGCTTACCTCTGATGCCATGATGCTAAAAAATTACTTACGCTATCTACCTCTCACAAAGATAGCATTCTTTTAGCTAAATTTCAAGAGTCAGCTTACAAATATTACACAATAATCTGATTATCAAATATATATTTTTAAGATAGCGAACTTAAAGCGCAGGAGCAGGCGAACTTCTTAATCTTCCCTATCTTTGTAGTATGAATTATCACATCAAAATTTCCCTCGTTTTAGCGTTTACCATTATGAGCAGCAGCCTTGTCAAGGCTCAGCTGCACAACAGCTATGTGCCGCCCATGCACATACCGCTCTCTCCTTCTTCCAGCTTTGCCGAATTACGCCCCCACCATTTGCACTCAGGCGTAGATTTCAGAACCAACGGTAAAGAGGGAGAACCGGTGTACGCGGTTGCTAACGGCTACATTGCTCGTATAGTGGTGCGGCCGAACGGGTACGGGAGGGCGCTGTACATTATACATGGCAACGGCACCATGTCGGTGTACGCACACCTGCAAAGCTTTGCGCCGCAAGTTGAGGCATGGGTTAAAAATCAACAGTATCAGAAAAAAGAATTCTTTCTCGACAGGGAGCCGGACTCCTCCGTTTTTAAGGTAAAGCAGGATGAACTTATAGGGCTTTCGGGCAACAGCGGTCGCTCCTTTGGCGCCCACCTGCACTTCGAGATTCGTGACAAATGGCAGGTACCCTTCAACATTATAAGCCGTAAAATTTACTCCATAAAAGATAATATTCCTCCTTTTGCCAACCGCCTTTTTATATATCGACTGGATTCGATTGGGAACACGGTAGTGAGTACGCACGATAAAACCCTGAGTATCAGAGGTCGCGGAAAGCGGCTGCAGCTGACAGATACCATAATGCTAAACGGCCCCACCTACTTTGGCCTGGATATGCAGGATAGAATAAACGGAAGTAGCAGCCGAATGGGAGTATACTCCGCTGAAATGTTCGTAAACGATCAGCTCTACTTTGCTCTTTCTCTCGATAAAGTCAGCTTCGATGAAGCTCGCTATGCCAACGCCTTCATGGATTGCAATGAGCTGCAAAAAACAGGCTGCTATGTAAGTAAGCTGTACCTGGCTCCGGGTAACAGGTTAGGAGTATACTCCGAGGCTCGTAACAGGGGTGTGGTTGAATTGCCTGTAAATTCCTGCGCAAAAATAAGCATTGTACTTACCGATGACACCGGAAATACTTCTACCTTGAATTTTTGGGTAAAAACTCCGACCAAAGCAGCTCCGTCAGCGAGGCAATCTGCAACAAAGCGGCTCGCCTACTGGGCAACAAGCAACGTTTTGTCGGTTGACGGTTGTAGTATAAATATTCCCTTTGGCGCTTTATATGAAAGCTGCTTGATTGAGCTGCAAAAGCTGGCGCCGGTAAAGGATGCGCTATCTTCCGTATACAGAACAAAAACAATGGCTGCTCCGCCTCATAAAGCCATTAGCGTCAGCATAAAAAACAACAAGGTACCTGCCCCTCTTATACCTAAAACCGTACTGGTGCGTATGGACAACAAAGGGAAAATTGAGGCGCAGAAGGTGCATTACAAGGCGCCCTACTTTACCGCCGATGCCCGCAGCTGGGGAGATTTCTTTTTAATGGTAGATACGGTGGCGCCTGCCATTACACCTGTAAACTTTGCGCCCTATACAGCTCACAAAAGCAAGCGGGTAACCTTAAAAGCGGTAGATGCGTTAAGCGGCCTAAAAACATACAACGGCTATGTTGATGACCGGTGGGTGCTGTTTGAATACGATGAAAAGTACGATCTCATGTACTACGATATTGACGAATCTCGTACTAAAACAGGTACTCAACATACGCTGAGGTTTATAGCAACAGATGCCGTAGATAACAAGGCTGAAGTGAGCTGGAACTTGACGTTTTAAAAATTATTTAGAGTGGAAAAAATGCAACTTTAAACAACATGAGTCCGGTGCAATACTGAGCTCACGCATTACGTGCTTAGCTACTAACCGTCCAAACCTGAACTATGCAAAATGTGTGATTGTAGGACGTACTCCGGAAATGAAAAAGTGCGGAGTTACAAGCCCTATTTTGTATCTAGGTACCACCACGCACCCGTAAAAAAATAAGTACAGCCTCACGCCACGCTAAAGCATAGCATGGACATGAATTCGCTCTTTACTCTTTTTTTCGTTAAAAATTGGCGATTTTCTAATAAAAGAACAAAAGCTAACGCTTTAGAAAAAGTGTGTCTACAAAAAACTCTTTGTTGAATCGTTTAAAATACGTTTAATCGTTGAACTGTTTTACTGTACTTGTCTATCCGCTGCCGGTTCAACAAATCAACGGTTCAACAACCCAACACATGCTGCAAGTATAGTAAATTTTTACATATGCAATATTTGACGTTATAAATGTGGCGGTAAACAGGAAGATTTATTGTGCAGCAATTTACTATTTACCAATTTGAACCGTCACTGCAAACGAAGCGAAACAATCTCTCAGTCTGGACATGAGATTGCGGGTCAAACCCACAATGAAGTTTGGAGGGGGTGAGATTGTTTAGGAAACTGTCGCCCTCGCCGCACCCTTCGACAAGCTCAGGGCGACAGCGCACTGTCGACTTACGACTGTTGACTTTTCAAATTATGAAACATGTAACGAATTACTTGATTTTTACATGGGCAGCCCTGAATTTATTACCTACAAAAAGAGCTGCACTAAGGCAGCTCTCTCCCCATTTTTTTATAATGCGGTAAATTAGAAAACCATTTTACCACGCATATCTTTAATATCGGCAACTGTGCGCAATACGTCAAATACTTCATAGGCCGCACGCTGTACGGTAGCAGCCTGCTGTCTTGCCTTTTCAGCAGCTACGGCTGCATCGCTAAGACCGTCTTCCTTAACCGAAATCACATCATACACATACACGCCTGAAGCGCCTATAACAGGTTGCGCAAGCACACCTTGTTTTGACGCCGAAGCAGCGGCAGCCAGCTTAGGCTCAATTCCAATACCCGGAAGATAGAAGCTGCTGAGCGTTATGTTTGAAGCCGTCTGTACACCTGTACCGAAGCTTTGCGCAGCTGCCTCCGCACTCATCGCACTTCCCAACTCCGCAATAATTTTAGCGCCTTTCTTCTCCCGCAACAGCTCTGCGCCAATTTCCTGTGCCACTTGTACTACAGGAGCATAGCCATCCTTGCGCACTTGGGCAATCGCAGCAACTACAAAGTTGTTATCCAGCTCAAACACTTGAGAAACCTTACCTATAGCACCCTCATTGCTGGCCCAGCGAACCAAATCGCGAGCGCTTTGAAGATCTTGTACGTTTCTGTCATTAATGGTTATACGGGTGGCATTACGTCTTGTTAACCCCTTTTCCGCTATCACTGCATTAAATGTAGCAACATCTTTCGAGCGGCTTGCCACCTCATTCGCTATAGCGAATAAGCCTTCACGAGTAGCACGGCTTGCAAGCACGCCACGCTCTACTACTGCCAGCTGCACCTTTTTCTCCTCCTTACCCTTATCGGTAACTTGTACAACGTGTACGCCATACTGTGTTTCTACAACTACAACGCTACCCTTTTTTGCAAAGAAGCAAGAATCGCCAAGAGGCTTTACCATGCCTTGGTGTGGAAACCAGCCAAGATCGCCGCCATCTTGATTAGCGGCTTGGTCAACTGAGTACTTGGCAGCCAAGTCAGCAAATTTAGCGCCTTTTTTCAAGGCAGTACGAATGCTATCTGCAGTTTTACGGGCAGCCTCTAATCCCTGGCGTGAATCCAGCAAAATATGGCTTGCTTTTACCGAATCCGGAAGCATGCGCGAATCCACCAGGCGGGCCATCTTGTAAGAACCATCCTCCATGAATGGAGGCAATATATCGGCCTTAGTGGTTTTAGGATCAAATGCGAACTTATCCAGCGCTGCGGGCTGCTCGCCTTTCTTCATGTAAGCATCATTAAAAGGCACATCTGAGTTCAAGGTTACAAATTGACGAGGATCTTTTGCACTTTTGAAATCCTGTTCAAGATCATCAATCCACTGCTTGGCAGCGGCATCGTCGGCCGCAGAAGCCTCAATGGGCAAGGCAATGTACTCTATATCACAAGAAGCGGTTTGCTTATACAAGTTCTTGTGGGCATTATAGTAGGCTTTTATATCCGAATTCGAAACTTTCAGCGTACTATCGGCAAATGAGTCAAAACGCTTAACAGCATAGCTGATATTTACAGCGTTTGCGGTATTGGCCAGCGCCTCGCCGGCGTCAAGTGTAGTTACATACAACGATTTTGCAACAAGGTTTACCAGCTTTGACTGCAAGCGCTGATTGATAATTTCTTTTTCCAAGAAAAGCCAGCGGACCTTTTCGTCCTGGTTATCATCTCTACCATCTTCTAAGCTTTGCAAATAGCCCAAAACATTAGCGCGATTAAACTCTCCGGTTTGTGGGTTGGAGAAGTTGCGCACTATCAATGGCGAGGGATTTTCGCCTTGAACAAGGTCAAACAGCTCATCGCCGGATACTGCTAACCCAAAATCTTCATACTCTGTATCAACAGCATACTCACGTACAAAGGCTGCCCAGGCCTGCTCCCGAATTTCATCTGTAAGCATCTCGCTATTAGCGTTTTGACCATACATGATACGGTATATGCGCGTGTAATAATCCACCTTGTGCATGTACGCTTCGTACGAAATTTTGTTTCCGGCAATAGCTCCGACGTTGTTACCGCCAAACCATCCGCCGCCGCCTCTGGTGCTAAACATATCGCCCAACACGAAGCTAAGCAGCGCTATGCCAATCACGCCAACCAATACGGGTCCGGCTTTCTGCCTAAGAGTATCTAAAACTGCCATTTAAAAATATTTGTTTATTGTTATATTATTTTGAACAAATAAAACCTCCTGTTATGAGGCTGGTGTACATCTTACAAAGGTAGAATTTTTAACAACAAAATACAAGCAGGATAAAACACTGATAATCAAGATATTGTCTTACGCGAGAGTTGCTGCAATAAATCCGACTTGCAATTTTTTCTCAAAAGGAATCTCTACCCGTGAGCATCCCTAATCCTTCCTCTCTGGCATCACCGTCAGGTGCACCAGCTCAATTTTTGAGGCGCTTGTGCGCAGTATTCTGAAGTTGAAATCCTTTACTCTAATTTCTTCTCCCGACTTTGGTATATTCTCCGACGCGTATATGATAAATCCTGCGAGCGTTTCGTACTCATCGGATTCCGGAATATTCAAATCATATTCTTCATTAAGGTACGACACCTCCAGCCGTCCGGCAAAAACGTACTCATTGTCAGCAATTTTTTTCTCCAACAAGTCATCCACATCGTGCTCATCTTCGATTTCGCCAAAGATTTCCTCCATAATATCTTCCATGGTTACCATGCCTGCCGTACCGCCAAACTCATCAACCACCACGGCTATGGATTTACGCTTTTTTATAAATAAAGAAAGTAGCTTTTGCGCCGGCATGGTTTCCGGAACAAACTCCAAATCAAGCAGCAATTCATGCATGCTTTTATACCCCTTAAACAGGTAGGAAGACTTCACGTAGCCAATGATGTTGTCAATGCTGTTTTTGTACACTAAGATGCGGGAAAAACCTGTTTCTACAAACAATTTTCGCAAATCCTCCACGCTATCTTCCATGTCTATTGCTTCAATATCTGTTCGAGGAACCATGCACTCCCGCACCTTTACCTCAGAGAAGTCAAGAGCATTTTGGAAGATTTTAATATCGTGCTCCAACTCTTCCTCGCCCTCCTCATTAGCCTCGCTTGCTTCATTGGTAAGATTCTGTAAATCAACGATATCAAAGTAGTGTTGCGCACGTTGCGGGCCGCTTATATTTTGACGCAGCATATGCTTCAAAATAAAAACGGCCAGCCAAGTAGTAAACTTCGCTATCGGGTAAAATACCCAAAACATTGCGTAAGCCGGGAAGCTGAAAATACGCAGGAAGAAGTTGGGCTGCAGCCGGCATATTGCCTTAGGTGCAAACTCCGCTACAAAAATAATAATGGCAGTAGAAATGAGCGTGGTTGCCAGCAGCTGTGTGCCCGGAGAGGTTATGTCATGGGTAATGGTAGCGTTAAGTACCCCGGACATGAGCATACCATAAATTACCAGCGCAACGTTGTTCCCTACCAATATGGTTGTAATAAACTGCCCCTGGTTATGCAGGAATGTTTGAGCAAAGTAGGTGTACAGGCTCCCCTGCTGACGATCTATCTCTATTTTAAGCTTATTGGACGAAAGATACGCAATCTCCATTCCCGAGCAGAATGCCGAGAATAGCAGCGTTAGCGCTATCATCCAAAGATCAAAAGACATTTTCCTCTATCTCAAAATTTTATCTCGTCATTGCGAGCAAAGCAATAACGGCTCAACAGCTGCAGCTGCCTACTGCTTCTTCTTATCCGCAACGTAAATATGGCTATTCGACACCTTCTTTATTTCGTAGCTATCAAACGTTTCATCGGAAGTCAAGCCTTCACCGTTTATCACCATATCCTTATTGGTAATTTTTACCCAAGCATCTGTGTAAATCTTGCGAGAATTCTGATCCCAAAATAATTTTTCCGTCTCAAGCAATTCTCCCTTTGCATTACGCACTCGAACGTTGCCTGTAGCCTCCCACAAGTTTTTTGCTTCCCAGAAAACGGCTTTATCAGCCATTACGCTGGCCTCTAAGGTAACGGAATCTTTGTAGCGGTAAAACTCTACTCCTTCCGGAAAATCCGTGTATTTTTCCTCTGCAAACCCATATTGTAACATTATGGGCGATACGACTTTCATGCTCGCTACACCCCGCTCCGTCAGCCTCCCGTTCAAATTTCGTACCTTAAGTGAAGGTAGGCCTTGCGCTTCGTTCAGCTCACGAATTTTTTCAATATCGCTCTTGCATGAAAAGAGCATGGTAGCAAGCAAAATGCCTGCTACCATGGTCAAGTAAGATGGGCTTGGATTTCTCACCCTTGCTAAGCTGTTAATCACGTGGGCGAATAACGGTTCGCTCGTTAACCCAACAGGCCACTGTATAGCTTTGTCCCCGCTCCAGGTTGTTGAAGAAGATGTCTTCTTTTGAAGGGAAGTGAGGCTTGTAGGCAGTGATGTACTTGTTAGCAGCCTCCGTCAACGATGGATCAATTTGTTTTGCCTTCTCGTAGCAGTCTACAATAACCCAATATACAGAGCGCTTCTCCAGCTCGCTATCGCCACATGCCTTTTCGGTTGCATAAACTTCACCAAGCAGGAAGTAGGCAAGAGCGTTGTTGCCATCCAGCTCTAACGCTTTCTTTGCCAAGGTACGGGCCTCTTGCGGCTTGCTCAAATCATGGTTAACTACGTTACCCAAGTCCACATAGTACTTTGATTTCACGCCATCTTCTGTCGTCAGCTCAATAGCTTTCTTGTAGTATTCCTCTGTCTTAGCGTAGCTGCCTTGTTGCTTAAATGCCAACGCAATAGAAGCAGCCTCTACCGCTGTAGGCTTAACCGCAAAGAGCGCCTCCATAGCATCAAAGTATAGCTTCTCTTGAATACACTGATTAGCGCTAAGCAAGTTTACTACTTTCTCCAACATTTCGGCATTCTTCGAATCTTCCTTCACCTTTGGAGTGTATAGCTTAACCAGGTTTTCACAGTTTGCCACACCGCTGGTAATGAATATATTATCCAACGCCTCTTTGATAGGATCAACATCTTTACCTGCTGCGGCTTGGTTTTCTAAAATCTTCGACAATCGCATGTACAAATCCATCACAACGTCGGCAGGAAGCTCATTGGCGCTGTACAGCTGGCTGGCTTGCTGCATTGACAAAATAACGGTAGAAATATCTGTTTCGTCACCCAACATGCCAATTGCCTCTACGCACATGTCGTAGATTTGCTTTACATCTTGCGGACGGTAGCGTGCGTAGTCTGCAGCCTTACGCCACAGTGAAGACTTCCGCTGCGAGGGTATAATTTCCATACGCTGATCGTACATCCACAAAAGAGTGTCGATGTATTGATTTTTCTGAGCCTCGTCAGAAGTCTTGTCAATCAAGTACTTCATTATACGAATACCGTTCACATACAAGTTCATGTACGAGTTGCGGTACTGGTTTTTAAGAGAGTCCGGGCAGCAGCATAACGCTTGCTTCCAAAATGGAATAGCCTCCTGCAAATTGTTTTGCTTCACGTAATCCGTGTACAGCGAAACATTTTTAAGGCAAACCGGCATGTTATCTTTTTGGTCCTGTGCGCTAACCGCAAAACCGCAGCACAGCATAGCCAAGGCCAAAATGCTTTTTTTCATGTATGTCTTCATCGTTCTATTATTTATGGGGTTAAAAACTATTCGTACCTATACTTTACAAACCATGCTTCAAACAGCGTCAGGCTTAACATCAAGTTCACGTATGTTTCTTTTATCATACCGTTGGATATGCTTCCCCGCTGCCCCACTTCAAGCGCAAAATTCAAGTCGCCCATTCCGCGCATGGGCATCCCCAAACCAACGCTGGCAGCCATATCCTTCACATTGCGCCCGTTGTAAACCATGGGCGATTGGCTGTAGCGCAAACCCGCACGATACGTAATACGCTTCGAAAAGTAGCGCACATCATACCGGTTTGGAATGTAGTATCCGCCTAAACGGACATCGTAAGACCGGCCCATTTCATTTGCCTGTCCGGCAATAACCGTCTTGGACCAATCTTGATAGTTGAACTCAGCTCCTATCAGCCAGCTATCGGTTTTTACGAAGCTTACCCCAACATTTAGCTGCATAGGTATTTTAAACGTACTCCTATTTTCGAAAAAATCTGCAGTGTCTGTGTAATACGTTGAGGATGTTTGCGATATAAACGATTCCCTGCAAGAGATGTTGGTTGACGGCTGCCAGGAAAGCCCGGCAGTTAACCTTTTGTTTGCTGAGAATCTCTGCTCATACTGAGCGCCCATCAAAAAGGCAACATCACCCACATACAGCGTATTATTCGTATAGGTGTTGTAGTAGTAGGCAGATGAGTTAAACTCCTCATTTCTATACCTGCTTAATGAACCGAAGTAGTACTTGGCGCCTAAACCCAACGATAGCTGAGGAAACAGGTTGTAGGCAACATTCAGAAATACCTGATTTAAACCATCTTCCCCCTTGTACCGGTAGCGAATATCTCCCGCTTGATTAATGAGCGTATCATTGTGCCGCTCCCTGTCCTCAATCTCATAACCAACATTGCTGTATGGAGTTATACCGAAATTCATGCCAAACTTTGTACCTCCCATAGGGAAAGCTATTACCAGATGGTGAAAGTTGGCTGAGTTGCTGCTGCTTTTGGAGGAAAAACTTTTCAGATAAAAGTTCTTCATTTCACCACCAAAGTCAAATACAAAGGTAAGCGAATCCCGCGCATTTGCCGCTGCCGGGTTAACGTAATCTATCTGCCTCGTATCGCGTATTCCGGTGGTTAGCCCCGCCATACCTCTTGAAGCGGTAAGCCCCTGCTGCTGCACATCACCCAAACCGTACAGCGAGTATGGTGTGTAGGTATTCATGCTGCTGTTATCCTGCCCGCTGGCAAGGCCAGCCATCACTACTGCCCCCACAAGTACAAAAACTCTATTCCAAACTCGCATGGTGTATCAATATTCTGTTTAGTCCAATCAACACAAGATCGTAAACTACAAATATCGCTGTTTTTAACCTATTTGCCAAAAACGAAGCTTCGCCACCGGTAAGTATTACGCAAAGGTTTGAATATTTTAAGGAAAATTGGTCGATGTTAGCTTGAATTTCGTATATGAACCCATTCTGCACTCCGGCTATGACAGCTTCACTCGTAGTACGCCCAAGCGGCTCAAAGTCAACAGCAGGTTCACAAAGCGGCAAGCTGCCGGTAAGCTGGTGCAGCCCGGTATATCGGGTACGCAAGCCCAATGAAATGTTGCCACCTACAAATTCACCCTGAGCGGTAATAATATCATAGGTTATGGCGGTTCCGGCATCAACAACCAGCAGATTGGCGTTGGGATACAGAAAGTTAGCCCCAACTACTCCCGCCAGCCTATCTTTTCCCAAAGTTGCGGGAGTTTTATACAAGCTAATAATTGGAATACGAGTTAAATGGGTTAGCTCCACCGCATCCATAGCTACCTCCCGTACAAGGCTTAGCAAACTCTCATCCGGCTTTCTTACCGAAGAAATAATGGCATGCTGCGGCTGAGGCTTGCCCTGTAAAAAGACACTCAACTCACTAACATTAAGTGAATTAATAGATTTACTTTCCAGCAAAGTATTTTCTTCAAACAACCCCAACTTTACGTGGGTGTTGCCGACATCTACCGCTAAGTTTGACACAGTTTTTTAAATCAAAATTTAACTATAACAGGTATGAAAAAAATGCCGTACTGCACGTGGTTACGCCCAACGTCGGAAAACGTTACGCGGTTATATGGCCTTATCCCTATTTCTAACAGATTATCCCTTAAGCTTAGCATCGTAATTTTTTTTTGAACTATAATATAAATTTCTGTATATCAATACATTATTAATCAATGGTTATGATTTCCGCCATTACTCCGGTTCTTAGTTGACCGTAAATGTACACATTTTACAGATAAAATTTATGCGAATAGACGTCAAAAACAAAAAAACGCCCTACCGGGTTTATCCACACTGGAAGCCCTGCAAAGCCCATGCGAACAGATAAAACCGATAAGACGTTTTCATAAAATGCCATTAACCAAGCCTTAACTTTCGGTTAATGACCCTCTAAAAAAGCCTTTTGGCACAAAGCGAAACTTTTATTCTTTCATTAGAAAACCGACCAAGATTCAAACAAAAAAGAATATAAAGCCAACTCCACGCTATTAAAAATGCCAAAAGGCTAAATAACAGAAACACAAGCACGTAGCCCTTTTAATTATTTCTTATACAACGTACCCTGGTAGCATACCTCCCGGCAGCTCCAACAGCCAAAGTATAAACATTACAATTACCGTTTACCCAACGGGCATAACCATTACTCCATGCTAATTGGTGGATGTGTCCAGCCCAGGTCAAGCTTTCACACTTACCATTATCCCAAAAACTTCCATCTGCCCCATTAGGCCAAGAGCATAAGGTACTACTGGCATCGGCTAGCTGCCAACCGGAGGGACAATACCTCGTTGGGTCTGCTATATCTGCAACGTACATGCGCTGGTTATTGCATATCCCGGCAGATGTAGAAACATTCCTCATCCAGTCTGTAAACCAAGCACTTGTAAACTTCTTATATATCCTATACACTTGTCCGTCTCTGCCATCCCTAATTTCGGAGTACCTGTACAGGCGGCGTTGTCATACCAGCGCCAAACAGCGTTGCCGTCCAACGTGCCGTTGGCCACCGACAGGTTTACATTCTGTCCGCTGCAAACCCCAACGTTCGATTGAGCCTGCGTCAGCAGCGAAAGAGTGAGCAGGCCGATGAGCGTAAAGTAGCTTTTCATTAGTATAAATTTGTTTTTTTACTCTTAGAATAATAACCATCTAAATGTCACGCAGAGCTTGTCGAACCGAAGTGCGGCGAAGCCAACGGTGCGGCGATGGAGCAGCCCGCGCTTCATGCTTCTGCAAGCTCAGCATGACAAAAAGAGCCTACCTAAAAACCGGCAATAGCTCTGGCGCCGCTCACGCTGCTCTTGGCGCACAGGACAGTCGGCAGGCGCCCGAAGTATCGCAGGAGCTCGCCGTAGAGTAGCATTTGCCTGCGCCACGCCAGTCCAGGTTCTGCCCCATCCACCACTGATCGGAGTTTTCAAAATAGACTGTTCGGTATATTTTGCAGTCTCTCTCATCATGAATAAAGGCCTCCCAGCGAGCGCCGGAGCCGCTGGCCGCTTTGGTGCAGGAGAGCAGCGCCGTGCTGCTCTCCTTATCGGGGAAAGGGCAGGCAGCCCAAATATCTCTCCTGATAAACGTAAAGTCAGAGCTGCCAACGCCACAGCCAACGCACGCATCGGCCACCTTATACACCTCTACCACCAGGGCTACGCTGTCGGTTGGCTGAACGCCGGAGGGAAGACCTGCCCGAAGCTTTAGTCCGCTGGCGCTCAGGTGGGCAATGGAAGTGTCGCCAACCAAAGTATACCGATCGGTATTGGACAGTACAACAGAAGAGTTAACGCCGAAAACGACTCTGGCGCTGTCAATGAAGCTGCCGTTTCTGAAGGCTTTGGTTTTGAAGCGTAGCGCGTACCGGCCGCATAAATCAGAGACGTCGTAGACCAGCTCCCCGTAGATGAGCCGGTTGTTTAAATCAACGTTAGTATTGGTAAAGTAGACGGCAGGCAGATGGTTGGCCCGGACGCCAAAGGCTAGCGCTAAAAGGAGAATT
>JAISBU010000009.1 GCA_031266015.1 Prevotellaceae bacterium
TACGTGGTGGAGAGCACCTGCGAGGGCTGCTCGGGCTGGCGCACGGTGGACAGCACCGACCAGCGGCGTACCCTGCTCGCCCCCTTAGGCTACGGCATCAAGTACCAGGTGCGCGTAACGGCGTACAACGACCGCCGCGCTTCGCCCACCGCCGACCCCTTAAGCTTCACCCTCACCGCCCCGCCGCCCGTGGCCTGCGATGAGGGCAGCGGCGAGAAGGCGCCGCCCATCGACTACGATGCCCCGCTGCTGACCTCGCTGCCCTACAACCTCGAGGTTACCGATAAGAAGGCCATTCGCTACACCCTAAAGGGCAGCGAGCTGAACCCCGATGGAACGTTCAAGGGCGGCGCCATCATGTACCTGAACTTCGGGCAACCCGGCGGAATACCCGTGCGCGTAACCTTCAAAAAAGTCCGCGCTAACCAGCTGCTGCAGGTAACCGAGGGCGACTTCTACTTTGTAACCGCAAAGGGCGGCATGGCGGACGGGGACGAGTATTTTGAGGGCGACAAAACGGGCAGCGGAAAGGGAAGCGCCGCCGCCGACCTCACCCTTGATGCTCCGCTAAGCGAAAACGCCACCCTTACCGTCAAGAAGGGCAGCACGGAGGGCACGCTCATGCTCACCGTTATGCAGCCTGACGGCAGCACGAAAACGGTGGAGGTTCCCGCCCCCGAAAATTTACAAGCAGACGAAAACGGCAACCCCGACCTCACGGGTACAACAGTAAGGGACAGCGAGGGCAGCACCTTTACCCTGCAGCCCAACGGCAGCGGCGGCTACACGCCCCAGCAGGTGGGCATGCAGGGGGCGCCGCCGAAAGCCGGCTACACGCTGATACAGAATACTGTAGCCACCGTAACCTTTGACGTGGAGAAGGCTGAGGACAGGCCACTTCTGACCAAGTACGAGGGCAGCTACACCTCCTCCCTGCTCATGGAGGAGCGTCACCAAAAGCTGGCCTACGCCGAGGTGCAGGACGGCAGGCAGCACTACTACGCGCCCATACTCTCGGTAAGCCCGGGCAAAAGCATTACCTTGAAAGCAAAGCTGAATGTTGAAGACCCCGGCGTGCACCCCGACAGCCTCTTCTTTGCCACCAAGGAGGGCGAGCGGCTGACAGCCAAGCGCAGCGGCGATAGCTTTACGCTGAACGTTACCTCTGGCACGCCGAAGGAGAGCCGCAGGTACTACGCCCTTGCCCCGATAGGTGGCGGAACCCTGGTGGTGGTGGGCGCAGTGGAGGTGGTGACCTACCCCGAAAAAACCGTGAGCGTTGCCCTCGTACCCGTAAACGGTTTTGGCGAAAATATTAGCATCACCGAGTTGGAAACGTACCTCAACCAGACCTACGCCCCCGCCAACGTAAAGTTCAAGCTGACCAAAGAGGAAAGTTTTAGCTACAACGGAAACCTAAAATTGCTCGAAAACAAAAGCGGCTTGCTTGAAGCCTACACCGATGAGATGAAAGCTTTCAACAGCGAGTACCTCAACCATGTAGGCGAAAACTTTAAAAAAGATGCGCTCTACCTCTTCTTTGCCAACTACGGCGGCGGTAGTGATAAATTTGCCGCGGGCTTCATGCCGCGCCAGCAGCAGATAGGCTACATGTTTATAGCGGATGCCGACAGAGACCTGTACCGCACTGTTGCCCACGAGCTGGGGCACGGCGCAGCAAACTTCGCCCACACCTTTGACAAAACAAAGTACAACATACCGCAGGAAAGCACTAAAAATCTGATGGATTATAGTGATGGAACGGAATTGGTAAAGCTGCAGTGGGATGCCCTGCACAACCCGGGCGAGGTGTGGAAAATTTTTGAGAGCGATAAGGATGCGATGTGGACGACCGATGGACACTACTATACGGTGCAACTGGTCGCTTTGCATATGAAAATACCTGCGCAAGAAGCTAAAAAATTAGGTAAAGCAGCTGAAGAGCCAGATAGCCACGTAGTCGATGACAATAATATGGAAGAGTTAGATACTTGGCTAGTCGGAGGATTACAACAAAAGTATCATGCTTTGACAGGTGGATATCATGGAGTTGAATTGGCTGCAACTGCGTATGCTTTAACAAATACGCACACTGATGATGAGTCGCTTAACTATTTAATGCATCGTTTTGGGGATTGTTTCGCTCACTTTGAAATCAAATATGATGGAAGTTTAAACACATCAGTACAACTAAAAAGTTATATTGATGCTATTGATAAATATGTTGCTAAAAAGTTTGTTTATGTTCCTATCGGAACATCTATTTCCACTTCTTCTGGAGTAAAAGTTATGGGATGTTCTATTGTTTACCATATGACAAGTGATGGTACAATACAAACTTGCAAAGAGAAGAAGGTTGTTACAAAAAAGCTAATCAGCTATATTATACAAACACAGCATACACGGGATAAATCACAAGCAATGTCAGTAGGCCTTGGAGCAGAAAGAACTGTTCATGAGGCAGGAATTCTTGCGGAGCTACCAACCGCTATTCAAAATGAGTATCGCATGTATGGAAGTTCAGACGGCTCTTTTGGCTGCTTTACAATAGGACATCAACCAGATGGGACAAAGCCTGATATAATTATCAAAAGGGACAAATTGTATATGTTTTACGTAGCCAAGTTGATAGAGTTGCTGTCTATTAAGTACAACAAAAAGGTGGACGGAAAAACTATTGAGAATAAAATCTCGGCAATCGTACAGTTAGCAAAATTTCTTAACATGGACAGATTAGATGGCATTTTTTCGTTTGAAATAGCACGACTACTTGCAAAAAACAAGAAAGAGATAACCTTTGTTATTCCTGTGAAATACTTAATCGATAACCATATAGGAACAAAGGCAAAGGCATATTACTATTATTGGAAAGATAAACCAGATTTTAATCACGATGCTGCCAAGATGAAAGAGTATGCAGAGTTATACTTTATACAATCAGGCATAAGCCAGGAGTATAGCATAAAAAGCGAATTGAAATCGCAAGAAGACATGGAGTACTGGGAGTTTAAACTAACTAAAAAATAGTTGTATGAAAAAATTTAAAATGATACTCTGGGACACTTGTTATACTCTTTTTATAAGTGCCGTATATTTTGAATGTGTTATGACATGGTTTTATGATGCCACAGGGGGAAGTGCTCATCATGGAAAAGATGGAGGGCTTTTCTTTGCATTTATGCAGGCAGTGATTATGTTACAATGCGTTTTATGTCTAATTTCATGTATAAGCATTGACATTTTAGTAAAGAATTTGCTAAAGAAATGTAGAGCTAGAGTTATACTGTTTTCTATTATCAGTGCGTTTGGGCCAATCGCTTTTATACTTTTTTTTGAAAATATGAAAGAAAGTGAGCCTTGGATTGCTTTAATCGTCGTAATTTACCTTTTATTTTGTTTGGTATATAAACAAATGTTATGGAGATTTCATTTTAGTAATAAAACTAAAAAAGTAGATATATGAAATTTTTTAGAATGTATCCCTCGTTCGGCCACGGGCTATAGCCTTGATCGGTCTATGGGGGTAGGCTGTGCCTACAAGCGTGAGGCTGTGTGCAATAAAATAAGTATGCTATAGAAAAATTGTGCATTTTTGCAGGTACTACTAGCACGGATAGATTCGACTTAGGCAAGAGCCTAAGCCGAACGGGGGCTTGACTATTTAATCAACAGTGGTTACAGAATTAGTTCTGATGGATTGCAAATGGTAAAGTAACTATGGAAAAGTACGATGTTATAAAAATTCGGCTTAATACTCAAAAATGAGGATGAGACAGGTTATAATTAGCTGAAGGTCATAATTTTGCAGTTGAAAAATAAAATGGGTCAAAAAATGCCGTTTTTGCGGGTCGAAAATCGTTGTAAAAAATGGTTTTAAGCAGGGCAAACAAAGCTATTTGTGTCGTGGTTGTGGCAAGCAGTTTTTTAACAGTAAATTGCTTGATAATAGTGATTTATATTTTTCATACGCACATAAAAAGCAGAGCGTGTTGCAGTTGGCAGAACAGTACGATATGAGCGCATCAACGATACGCCGTAGGTTGAATACTTATCATTATGAATTTTGTCAGAATATTGAGAATAAACGTGTTATTGTCCTCATGGACACAACTTATTGGGGTAGAAATTTTGGTTTAATCGTGTTCAAAGATAGTCGCAGTAAGAAGATTTTGTGGCGCAAATATATTGAACGTAAAGAAATGGTTGCGAATTATTTAGAAGGAATTAAATATCTGAAAGACAATGATTTTATTATAGAAGGCATTGTTTGCGACGGGCTTTACGGATTGATAAAAAAACTGTCTCAATATCGTGTTCAGCTGTGCGTTTTTCATCAGTATAAAATCGTTGAACGCTACCTGACCAAACGCCCTGAACTTGCAGCTTCAAGGGAGTTGCTTAATATTGTTAAATGGTTGGCACACACTGATAAAGAGAATTTTGTCGGGTTGTTTGAGGCGTGGGAAAAGCGTTGGGAAAGTTTTGTCAATGAGCGCAAAAAAAAATGCGGCAGGAAAGAGTTGTTATGTGCATAAAAGGTTGCGAAGTGCCTGTTTGAGTTTGCGGCGCAATATGCCGTACTTATGAACTTGGTACGACCATATTGCGCTTGGCATCCCGAACACGAACAACGGCTTGGAGGGGCAGTTTACCGATACAAAAAGTATATTTATTTTATTATTAGCCATTTACTTTTAATGCGGTACAAATGTGGTACATAAAACATAGCACCAAAAACAAATAAGAATTGAATAACGATCAATTCGGGGACAAAGGTACGATTTTTTTTCGATAAATAACGATAAACATAATTTTGAAACAGGCACGAAAAAAGTCGCCCAAATTGAGCGGCTTTTTGCTGCAAAAAAACATTTTGCCTGTGCTTAGGCGACCGTTATAGTTCCCAAATACATACTGTTGGCAACTTCTTTGCTATCTTCGGATATGAAGCCCATGTACGTTTCCACATCTTCACCAACCCAGTCGGCAGGAACGATAATATCCTGCGTGACTGTCATACGTTCGGCGCCTGCGGTGTCGTAAACGGCTTCGGATTTGGCGGGATTGATGACGGCGATTAATGCCTTGTCGGTTTGTTTGGCTGCACCAATGCCGGAGTTGTCTTCCCATGCGAATGTAATTGTTCCGCCGCCCATAGGCGTTGCCGAAGCTCCGGCAGCCGGAGCAAGCGAGCCGCGAGAAACTAATACCTTACTCGGGTCAATGGCATAATCAGGGTACGTCCCTGTTATGGCATTTGCCAAAGTGTACGACATCGCGGCGTTGAACGGTGATTGCCGGTGTGCGTACAGTTTCCAGCCTGTGCGAAGAAAGCCGGTAACCGGTTTGAGAAAATTCAGCGTAAGTGCAAATTTGCTTCGCTGACTGACCTGCCCCTCTGTGCGGGGATTTTTGACGTGCTGCGGGAGTGAACGCATATA
>JAISBU010000071.1 GCA_031266015.1 Prevotellaceae bacterium
GCGTTGGGCAGCAGGCACATGACGATAATAGCCGCCAGCGCTCCGACAAACAGGTACGGAATACGCCGGCCAAAGCGCGTCCACGTGCGGTCGCTCAGCGAGCCTACAATGGGCTGCACGATGATGCCCATCAGCGGCGGTAGTATCCAAAAATAGCTGAGGTTATGAGGGTCGGCGCCAAGGGTAGCGAATATGCGGCTAATGTTGGCGCTTTGCAGCGAATACGCAATCTGCACCCCAAAAAATCCGAAGCTGAGGTTATAGATTTGCCAAAATTTTAAGTTCGGTTTTTCCATAATTATGATTGATGATTTACGATTTATGAATTGTAATTGTTATCTTATTTCCAATTCAGAATTTAAAGCTACTTCAAAAGCATTCGTAATAGTTAATTCATTAGTTGCAGCCATTCTAACCTCCAACGTATCGTTTACGTCTTCTACCGTGCCTATCTTAAAAAAATCAATGGAAACATCTACGTTTACACTTGTAATTTCGGAAAAATCACTATTTGTCCCTAATTTTTGGATTTTAGCTTCCACAATATCTTTTGAAGCAATATATTTTGCGGCTTGTTTTTTTGAGTAAATTTTCCCTTGTTGCCCAATCCACTCAATGCTTCCCCTACGTGTAACAACCTGCGAAAACAAGTTAACGTGTAAAAATGTCAAAATAATGAGTAAAATTTTATACTTTGCCATAACCATTTCGGGTTAAAAATTATACCACTCTTCCAGCTTAAAATATATTTCCTCAAACCATTTTTTATTTATAAAGTACAGCGTAATCTCCTGACTCGCTAGCTGTAGCTGCATATTGCCTGTATCTTGGTACTGTGAAAAAAGAAACGCTTTACTTATTCTATTTGTGGTTAACATCTGACGATAATCCTCATACCAAATGCCGGTATAAAGGTCTGTCCCGATAATTATGGAAGATAAAAAAATGGTATCACCACTCATCTCGTAGCCTCCGCCATACGAGTTGGCATCATGCCTGCCACGAAACTTTGTTGAGTCAAAAGTTAACGTTACCGGATAAGGAGACTCGGGGTCATCTTGTTGCCAATTTTCTACTGCATTGCTTTTCTTTTTTGCAACCAGCACCCAAGTTTGGCGTAGGTTTTGTTGTGATACTTTTTCTACTTTGAGCTCATCATCACTTGTAATATTTTCTTCTTGCTTATTTTCATTGCAAGCGGTAAACCCTCCCACAGAAACCTGTAAAGTAGCTATTAGTAGTAATATTTTCGTTTTCATAGCAATCTTTCTGCTTAAAAATTAGAACTTACATAGAGGAGGTAGCTTGTACATTTTTACAACCTGATAATCAGCATACTTTCGCCTTAGTTAAGGGTGCAACTCATCGAATTCAAAATAGGTTTCCTCAAACCATTTTCTATTTATAAAATACAATGTATCCATCTGATTAGTTAACTGTAACTGCATATAGTCTGCATATCGGCAGTGTGAAAAAACAGACACATTATGCGTATAGAGCGTCAAGTAGTCAATATAATGAGGGAACCACCAATTACTTACCAAAACACCAGTTGAAAAAACATCAGAAAATGAAATAGTATCCAAACTTTTATCGTATTTCCCAGAATACCAATTGATATCATGCATGCCGCTAATATTTATAGAGTCAACAAAGGTTAACGTTGCAGGATAAGTGTCACCAAAGCAGCCCATCTGCCATTTTTCTACCGTATCGCCCTGCTTTTTTGCAACCAGCACCCAAGTTTGGCGTAAATTTTCTTGCGATAGCTCTTCAGCATTGAGGTCATCATCGCTTGCGCTTTGCTGAACAGCTATCGTAACCGCAGCCTTACGATTTATCTTTGGCGCCAGAATAGCCATGCACAACAGTGGGGCAACAATCGTCTTGTCTGTATGTGCTGTCACATTCAAAGTATACTCATTGGCCGCTTCTTTTGAAAAATCAACGTCGAGACAGCGCAATCCATTTATAGCTCCACCTCGTGCCAATACTAAAGAATGCTCCGAAAAATCAACTGCAGGATAGCTGTTCCCCACACAAGTTATGCAATTGCTCAACTCCTCATCGCTGTTTATAACGATTACGTTATTGGTGGAATAGCAGCCCCGCCACCTGCAGCTGGCTTCTCCTAATGAATACTCCGTAAACGGAACTTTTATCGGGTAATTTTCTTGCTTAGGATTGTCAGTAGTACAAGCCACTCCCAATAAACACAACATTGCCAATAGAAAAAAGCATAAATTTTTCATGATAATCTCCTTTTTGAAGAGACTTATTCTATCTTGTTAAAATCATTCGTTTTTGCAGCGAATACGCAATCTGTACCCCAAAAAATCCGAAGCTGAGGTTGCAAATTTGCCAAAAGCCGAGAAAAGGTTTTTTAGCCATAAAAAAAGGTTTTATTTCTGCAATTATACGGCATTTTTCCATAAGTTAGGCAGCTGCAAGCCTCATGTAATTTTTATTTTTAGGTTTCAATCGTTTGCGACAATAGAAAATATTTTTTTTACCTAAATCTCCCATTGCGTTTGAATTTTTTGTTTTTAAATTTGTTTAGTATCATGCTTGGTATCAAAGCATTAAAAATCGTGTCGCAAACGATTGAAATAAGACATTTTAAGGGAGATTCCGATATGAATATAATCTTTCAAATAGCTTACGGCGCTCAATGGGGTGAAGAGCTGGTAGTACAATGTAACCTGCAAAAAGAAGCGCTACCCATGGTTTGCCGCGGTGGCAACAGCTGGGAGATAACGCTGACGCAAAAAGCGTGGCCGCAAACATTACAGTATAAGTACGCCCTGCGCAAGCCAAACATGGCGCTGATAGAAGAGGCCGGTCCGTGGCGCACTATATCCATTAAATGTTTGATAATCAATAATTTAGTACTGTCAGATAGCTGGCGAGCAGCCGGTGTCGGTGCACTGATATCATCGCCATTCACCTCTATATTTTTTCAGCAGAATGCGAAAAATGCCGCTCCCGAAGATTTTAACCAGCACCTGCGCAAGATAAGCGTGCACGCCTCATGCATTCCACAGGGCTGCCTTTTGTGCGTAACCGGCAGCGATGAGGTGTTGGGCAGCTGGAATCCGGACCGTCCCTTGCTTATGCAGCCGGATAGGGAGGGCCTGTGGCAAACAGGATTCACGCCGAAAAACGTAAAGCTTCCCATTTACTACAAGTATGCCATTTACAGCTTAGAGCATAAGAAAATTATCAGCTACGAGCAGGTAAATCACGATCGAATGCTGGCCCACAGCGAGGATGCCAAAACGGCCATCTGGAACAACGATGAGCAACCGCAGCTCAACACCAGCCAGCCGCGTGGAGCAGGTGTAGCAGTGCCTGTTTTCTCTTTGCGCAGCAGTAAGGGCTACGGCGTAGGGCAGTTCTCAGATATAAAGCTGCTGGCCGACTGGGCAAAAAAATCGGGCATGAGCATGATACAGGTACTTCCGGTAAACGACACCTCATCCAGCATGACGTGGCTGGACTCCTACCCTTACTCCGGAATTTCGGTGTTTGCACTTCATCCTCTGTACCTTGACTTGGCGCCGCTTGCAGGCAGCCTGACCGCTGCACAGAAATCGCAGCTGAAAAATGAGCAGGCGGAGCTGAATGCTCTTCCTCAAGTAGACTATGAGCGGGCAATGCAGCTCAAGTGGAAGTACCTACAGCTGGCTTTTAAGAAGGATAAAGGCAAAATGCTGGCAGATAAAAAATTCAAAGACTTTATTGAGCAGCGCAAGGAGTGGATAGCGCCATATGCTGCCTTCTGCTACCTGCGGGATAAATATAAAACGGCCAACTTTTCCGAATGGAAAGAGCATGCTGTTTTTTCTGCAAAAAAAATAGCAACGCTAACCGGCGAGAAATCGACCGTATACGAGAGCATTGCGCTGCACTACTACATGCAATACCTGCTGCACACGCAGCTGAAAGAGGCCGCAGACTACTGCAGAAAGTCCGGTATAATTATTAAGGGCGATATTCCTATTGGCATATCCCGCAACAGCTGCGACGCTTGGGTTGCTCCGGAGCTGTACAACATGGACGCTCAGGCAGGAGCGCCACCCGATACGTTCTCTACCACCGGACAGAATTGGGGTTTTCCAACCTACAATTGGACAAACATGGCAAAAGACGGCTACCGTTGGTGGCAACAGCGGCTGCAGAGCATGTCCGAATATTTTGACGCTTTCCGAATTGACCATATACTGGGCTTTTTCCGTATTTGGGAAATTCCACTGCACTCCGTACAAGGATTGTTAGGATATTTTTCTCCTGCCCTACCCTTGTCCATTGCCGAGCTAAATCAACGTGGCGCATGGTTCGACGCCGACAGATTGTGTACGCCATACATTCGCCCGCATGTAATGCAGGAATTATTTGGCAACAAAGCGGCTGAGATTGAAAAGTTATTCATGGAGGAGTACCAGCCTCACACGCTACGTTTCAAAGAGCGATTCAACACGCAGCGCAAAATTGAAGACTACTTCGCGGCGCATAAACCGGAAGATAATTCGCTAAAGCTGAAGCTGTTTGACTTGCTAAACGATGTAGTACTAATTGAAGATAAGCGCAATCCGGCACACTACCATCCACGTATTGCCATGCACTACACCCGCTCCTACCGTGACCTCGATCACCAGCAGAAGCAAGCGTTAGATGCTATATACCTGGACTTCTTCTACCACCGCCATAACCAGTTCTGGAAGGAGCAGGCCATGCAAAAATTGCCCGCCGTACGCTACGCCACCAATATGCTAGTTTGTGGCGAAGACCTTGGTATGGTACCGTCTTGCGTACCGGAAGTTATGCGTAACCTTAGCCTGTTGAGCCTCATCATTCAGCGCATGCCAAACGATAGCAGCGTGGAATTTGCGCCACTGCAGTATGCTCCCTACCTCTCGGTATGCAGCCCGGGCAGTCATGACACCAGCGGATTACGTGAGTGGTGGGAAGAAGACAGGGCAGCCACTCAACGCTTCTATAACAGCGTACTTCATAAGCAGGGAGAGGCTCCTGCCACCTGTGAACCGTGGATTGTACACGATATTATTTTGCAGCATATCCACGCTCCCTCCATGTGGGCAGTATTTCCACTCCAGGACTTGTTGGCCATGAGTGAAGATTTGCGCCTGAAAAATGCTCATGCAGAGCGAATCAATGTGCCAAGCAATCCGCGTCACTACTGGCGCTACCGCATGCACCTAACGTTAGATCAACTATCTAATTATCAAGGATTTAGCGACAAGTTGAAGGAAATGATGTACTGGTCAAGAAGAGAGCTGTAAAAACACGTAGCAGCGTTGGAGGATTTATTGGAGGATTTAAAAAGCATCACCTGTCATGCTGAGCGAAGCGATGCAGCTCATAATTGACCATTTAACCATTGACGATTTACAATTTATTGGTACATGCGCGTTGTCATCCTGAGCTTGTCGAAGGATGCGGCGTGGGTAAACAAGTTCCTCCACTCCGGTCAGAATGGCGAAGCGGCGGTGAGGAAAAAAGAAGGTTTAGGGCGGCAAAGCCGCCCTAAACCCCTTTCCTTATTAAAACATTCCTAAAATCTTGAAAGGTAGCCATATTAATTACTAACTTTACGGAATATTTATCACAAATGTCACAAAAACTAACCATTTATTTTTTTTTGATAAAATAAAGAAATTTAGGTATATGAAAAAGATTGGTTTTATAGTATTAACTTTGGTATTATCTACCGGTTTTGTGATAGCCCAGGATGGAGATAAAATCCCGAAGGCTGTCTTTCCAAAAGACGTACATGACTTTGGTAAAGTAGAAGAAACCGAAGGTTCTGTTACATGCAAATTTGTTTTCAAAAATGAAGGTACTGCCCCGCTGCTTGTCCAACGCGTACAAACTACATGCGGATGCACGACACCCGGTTATACAAAGGAACCTGTTCTTCCAGGAAAAAAAGGAACAATAAAAGTTACTTATTCGACAACAGGACGTCCCGGAATTTTTATGAAAGACATAGCAATCTTTACAAATGATCCCAATACTGGTTATTATAAAGTACGCATCAAAGGAGAGGTTATCCGCCAAAAACATTAAAACAGCGCCGTCATTCCGACCAAGCCCGCGAGGTACGAGCAGGCGCGTGGAGGAACCGAAGCTCGGCGAAGCCAATCTTTTACCTGTCCGTCACCATGCATCTTTCGACAGGCTCAGGGTGGCAGCGCACATACGCGGATATTATGGTAAACGGCATCATAGTGTAAACTTGAGATGCTTCGCTCAGCACGACAACCTCCACCCACCAATAAATTGTAGATCGTAAATGGTTAAATGGTAATTTAGCTCAGCCTCATTGAGCTTTCTCTGATTACTAGCTCTGCCGGTAGTACAACCTGCTCAGTGGGCAGCTTATCTTCAGAATGTATTTGCATTAATAAATGCTCCATAGCCTTCTGCCCCATTTCATATCCGGATTGGTGCACGCTGCTAAAGTTAGGCTCCAGCATAAGCGTAATGCTCTCGTCACCAAAACCTACCAGCGCCACATCCTGAGGGATAGCTTTCTTTGCTTCTTTTAGCGCTCGCATTGCCCCCGCCGCGGTGAAATCATTTACCGCAAAAATGGCATCAAACACCACGCCCTGCGCCAAAAGGCGTTGCGTTTCAAATGCACCTTTATCCAGCGTATCCGCCGCTACGACCAGCTCCGGCTTAAAAAACAAGCCGTTATTTTCCAGCGCCTGTCTGTAGCCGTTTAGCCTGTCTCTGAAAATCTTACGATTTTGCGGTCCGGCAAAATGCACAATATTTTTACAGCCCTGCCCTATCAGATGCTTGGTAGCGCTATACGCCCCACCAAAATCATCTACCGTAATGTGGGTGGTATCAACGTCATCGGCAACCCTGTCGAAAAAAACCAGCGGAATGTGCTCGTCCATCAGCTTTTGAAAATGCTCGTAGGTGTTGGTTTGCTTAGACACGGAGGCCAGTACGCCATCCACCCGTCCCTTCATCACGTTGGCCACAGCGGTAACCTCCTTACTTAGCTGCTCGCTGCTCTGCATCAGCATAAGGCTGTAGCCGTTACGCTCCGCTACATCTTCAATGCCCGAAATTACCGTAGCAAAAAAGTAGTGCACCACCTCAGGCACAATTACGCCAATCATGCTGCTGCTACGATTTTTCAAGCTTAGCGCAATAGGGTTGGGAGTATAGCGCAGGTGCTCAGCCAGCTCGTTTACAAGCCGCTTGGTTTCCTCGCTAATATCGGGGTGATTTTTTAGAGCGCGAGAAACCGTAGAAACCGAAAATCCGAGCTCATTGGCAATATCCTTTATGGTAACATGTTGAGACCTCATATTTGTAATACGCTAATAATCAATATCATACAACACCTACCTCCTTTGCAAAGGTAGTAATTTTTATACTAATTTATGCTAAACCAAACAGGATAAAATCTTGTTACATCTTTTTTAGTTAAAAAATACTAATTATTTAAACAACTTATCGACCGCAAACGATTGCGAGAACGTTTGCAACGAAATTGCCTCAAAATGCATATTTACAAAGGGTTTCACGCATTACTTTATATTATAATTTAGCACAAAATAGTAGTGCAAAATGCACTAAAAAGTCACAATAAAAAACAACAAAAACCTATAAGTTATGCAAAGAGCAATTGCGGCAATCTTGCTACTACTCCTAGCAACTCCGGCCTTTTCGCAAGGTGGCTACCAGGTAAACGGTACTGTAACGGATGAAAGCGGCCTGCCGCTGATAGGCGTTACGGTAATGGAAGTAGGTACTACTAAAGGTACCGCTACCAATGAAACCGGGCTATTTACCCTGTCGGTATCGTCGCAAAATGCCGATGTAACCTTTAGCTACGTGGGCTACACGAACGTTACGCTAAAGGCCGGCGATGTTCCCGCTGCCGTACAAATGGGCGAAGAGGCTACCAGCTTGAACGAGGTAGTAGTAATCGGCTACGGCACGGTAAGGAAACACGATGTAACAGGTTCGGTTACAGCCATTAGGCCAGACAAGCTGAACAAGGGTTTGGCCGTAAACCCGCAGGATATGTTACAGGGAAAGGTAGCGGGAGTATCTGTAACCTCCAGCGACGGAACGCCCGGCGGCAAAGCCACTATTCGTATCCGCGGCGGTTCCTCGTTGAACGCCAGCAACGACCCGCTGATTGTAATTGACGGTTTGCCCGTAGATAACACTTCTATGAAAGGAGTGGCCAACCCGCTTGCCCTGATTAACCCCAACGATATTGAAACTTTTACCGTGCTAAAAGACGCTTCGGCCACAGCTATTTACGGCTCGCGGGCTTCTAACGGCGTAATTTTGATAACCACAAAGCGAGGCGTAGTTGGCTCTAAGCCCGTATTCAGCTATAACGGCAGCGTATCCGTTTCTACCCTGGCAAAGCGCATAGAGGTAATGGATGCAGCGGAGCTCATTCAGTACGCTAAAGACTTGAAGCTGTACGATGAGAACAAGCAGTACTTCGGCGCCTCAAATACCGACTGGCAAGACGAGATTTATCGTAGCGCCGTTAGTACGGACCACAACTTTTCCGTATCCGGAGGATACAAAGGTATACCCTACCGCGTGGGTATGGGCTACACCTATCAGGATGGTATTCTTAAAACCTCTAACATGCAAAGGGGTACTGTTTCGGCCTCCGTTAACCCCACATTTTTGGACAACCACCTGACCTTAAACGTTACCGGTAAAGCCATGTACATTGGCAACAGGTGGGCAGATAATAATGCCGTTGGCGCAGCCTTAGGTATGGATCCTACGCAATCTGTGTACGATAACAGCGATGCAGGTAAAAATTACGGCGGCTACACTCAGAACTCCAACACATTTGATATAGATCCCGCATGGCCTACCACCTACAACACGCAGGCCATAAAAAATCCGGTGGCTACCCTGGAGCTAAAGGACGATCGCTCAAAAACCTACGAGCTGGTGGGTAACATTCAAGCGGCATACAAGGTACACGGTTTGGAAGATTTAACCCTGAACGCAAGCCTTGCCGGTGAGTACGGCGAGGGTACGCAGCACACAAAGAATTCGCCCTACTCGGCCGAAAGTCACTACTACGGTTGGGACGGAACCGATACAAAGGAGCGCTACAATGTACTGTTCAACGCCTTTGCGCAGTACACTAAGGACATTAAAGACGATTTTCACTTTGATATTATGGCCGGATACGAGTACCAGCACATGCTGTTGGAGCGCGGTAATCTGGACGGCTGGGGAATGTTTCCCGCCACCAATCCCGAAACACCCAATACCAGATACAATGAAAAGCACGAGAAGTACGCGCATCAAAAATACTTGCTATCGTTCTTTGGGCGCGCCAACCTTTCCTATAAAGACAGGTATCTGCTTACGCTGACCATGCGCTCAGACGGCTCTTCCAACTTCCGCAAGGAAGACAGGTTCGGCTACTTTCCCTCGGTTGCCCTTGCATGGAAAATTAAGGAGGAAAGCTTTTTAAAGGATGTGGATATTTTGTCTGATTTAAAGTTGCGCCTGGGCTATGGAATAACAGGCCAACAGGATATTGGACAGGGAGATGCACCCTATCTGCCTATCCTTGAGACAAATAAGGAAGGCTCGCACTCCTTCTATCCCTTAGGTGAGGAAAACGGCAAGTACATATTCTATAAGCCCTACAGACCCACAGCCATCAACCGCGCGCTTACGTGGGAAACTACCGCCACCTACAACGCAGGTATAGACTTTGGCTTCCTGAAACAACGCTTTACAGCCTCATTTGAGTACTACCATCGTGTTACCGACAACCTGATAAGCCAGCTGGATATTCCGGGCGGAACCAACTTCAAAAACAGGACATGGGCCAACATCGGCAGCTTGAGCAATACGGGCTTTGAGTTTACGTTTGACGGCAGAATTATACAAAGCAAAGATCTTACGTGGAGCCTCAGCTTCAACGCCACCTACAACGTGAATAAAATTACAAAGCTGGCGGCAAGCGACAACCCCGACTACTACGTGGCTACAGGTGGAATATCTTCCGGTACCGGTAACAACATTCAGGCGCAAAAAGTAGGTTACCCGGCATGGTCGTTCTTGGTGTACGAAACGGCAGTAGACGAAAACGGCGAGTACTACTTTGTAGACAGGAGCGGCCCGGACGGAAAGCCCGATGGAGTAATTGACAGTAAAGATATGTACTGCTACAAAAGCCGCATGGCGCCGCTAACTTTGGGATTTTCATCTGCCCTCCACATCAAAAAATTTGATGTGAGCATTGCCATGCGCGCCAACATTGGCAACTACATGTACAACGACCATTTGGCGTCAAACCTGAAGGATTTGCAAAAGGCAAATCTGGTTTCCTCAAAAATAGGCGGCTTCCACAACGTGCCAAAGCAAGCTTATGATACCTACTGGATTGATGAATTTAAAGCCGATGCTCCGGGCATGAAAGGACAGTGGTATCTATCCGACTACCTGGTTCAAGACGCCTCGTTCCTGCGTATTGACAAAGTAACGGTTGGCTACAGCATAAAGCGCGAAATGAGAGTATATGCCACCGTACAAAACCCGATTGTAGTAACGGGTTACAAGGGGCTTGACCCCGAAAGATTCGAGGGCATTGACAATAACACCTACCCACGTTCACTTACCGTGCTGCTTGGGTTAACGTATGACTTTTAAACCTTTTGGCGTATGAAACATATTATGAAAATAGCAGCAGTAGCAACGGTAGCGGCCCTCACCCTTTCGGGTTGCTTCAAAGATTTGGACACACCGCCCATTGACCCTAACGTTACGCAGGTCTTTCAGCAGGACGGGGTTTTTGCAAAAATATACGGAACCTTGGGTTTGACCGGTATAGGCAGCGGCGACGCCGGTGAAGGCAGCGGCGACGTAGACGGAATAGACGAGGGCACCTCGGCATTTTACCGTATGCAGTGGGAGCTCAACGAGTTTCCGGCAGATGATATCTGGTGGGTATGGGGCGACCCGGGAATTCCCGCGCTTCGCGCCATGGAGTGGGACGCCTCCAATGATTTGGTAAAAGGCCTGTACGCCCGTCTGTACTTCGACATTGCCATCTGCAACTACTTTTTGAAGGAAACCGACGGCTTGAGCGACGAGAAAACCTCCAAGCAGCGTGCCGAAGTGCGCTTTATTCGCGCCCTGAACTACTACCTGCTCCTGGATATGTACGGCGAGGGCGTACCCTTTGCCGAAAAGTTGATAGACGAGCTGCCCGTGCAGCCGAACGACTTGCCAAACCCCGTTACACGCAAGGAATTGTTTACATGGCTTGAGGGCGAGCTAAAAGAAATTGAGCCGCTAATGTACGCCGACGGCACAAAAACCGCCTACTACAGGGTTGACCAAACGGCAGTATGGTTGCTGCTGAGCCGCATGTACCTCAACGCAGAAGTGTACACCGGCACAGCCAAGTGGACAGAAGCTGCGCAGTATGCAGGTAAGGTAATGAGCTCAAGCTACAAGCTGGCGCCCGTGTACCGCCACCTCTTTATGGGCGACAACGACAAGCTTAGCCCCTATAATAAGGCATCGCAGGAAATTATTTTGCCCATTGCGCAGGACGGTATACAAACTCGCTGCTACGGCGGCTCGCTGTTTCTGCTGGCTGCTTCGCACGCCAACGGTATGAGCCCGTGGGGTATAACGGAGCAGTGGACTTGCATGAGGGCAAAAAGCACGCTGGTAAAAAAATTCTTCCCCGACTTAAACGCAGCCAAAAATATTAAGGCAGATCTGAACGGCATGCCGGGGCTTGCAGTAGATGACAGGTGCCTGCTCGAAAGCGAAGTGGTAGCTGCTGACGATACTCCCTTCACATTCTCGCTTGAAGGCGGCGCTGGAAATGGCGACGGAGCCTTTACAAAGGGTTGGGGATTTGCCAAGTGGTCAAACCTGTACGCCCAGCCAAACACGCAGTCTCAAGATCCCAAATACCCCGATATGGATATTCCCTACCTCCGCGCCAGCGAGGCCTACCTGACCTATGCCGAAGCGGTGTCTCGTGGTGGAACTGCAACTAACGGAACCGCGCTGGATGCCGTAAATGAGCTGCGCAAACGGGCCAACGCAACAGAGTGGACAGCAGCGGAGCTGACCCTTCCCAACCTTTTGGACGAGTGGTCGCGTGAGTTTTATGGAGAAGGCCGCCGCCGTATAGACCTGGTGCGCCACAACAAGTTTGCAGGCGCCGTAGGCTACAATTGGGAGGGCAAAGGAGGCATAGCCACAGGAAAAGACGTAGACGCCAAGTACAACATCTACCCTATTCCGCTAACGGACTTAACCGCAAACCAAAACTTAAAACCCTCGCCGGGATACTAAACGTTACTGCAGCAGCAAGATTAAAATACTGATTTGCAAATTACTAACCAAAATCAATTAATTTTTTATGAAAACACTACGATTTTTTTTAATGATGCTCTTCGTGAGCGTAGCGGCAGCAGGAATGGTTTCCTGCGGAGATGATGATAATGGACAGAAACCCGATTTTACGGCAGATTACCCCGAGTTGGATCCGATTCCCGGTAAAGTTACTATTGTTGCCAAGTTTACCGTGGCGCCATGCGAAGGAAACAGCGTGTACTTTGCAGGAACTTACAATGAGTGGGATACTTCAGATCCTGCAACTATGGCAAAATTTGAACCCGTAGGTACGGTTGACGGCAAGGAGTGGCCCGGCTGGTACAAGGTTACCGTTGATACCGCAAGTACTGATAAAGACGGTACTCCCTACCTGTTGGCAGGCAAGCCCGTTCAAGTTGTAGCAGGGTCGGAGTTTGATTGGGCCTACCAGATAGGCTATGAGTCAGAGGCCGACGTAGAAAAAAAGGCCGGTGATATAGACTTGTATCCGGGTTTCACCAAGGAGGTTGATGTGTTCTACAACTCAACGTTTTGTGCCCTCGTTTTCCACAAGTGGAAAGAGAGTCCCTGTGTGGCTGTTCCCACACACAGCTACACCTTTAGCGTAACCGTTCCTGCCACAACCCCCGACACCTCAAAGGTACGCATTGTTGGTGGTTTTGCGCATGCAGAGCTTCCCGACTGGTCAGTAACCGCTCCGGAAATGGAGCTGACAAAAGGTGAAAACGGCAAGTACAGCATTACCTTGAATAACGTAAAAGAGGGAACCGGGTATAAGTATGTCATAAATGGTGACTGGCAAGGTTGGGATGGTGAAGAGCTTGCGCCTTCGGACAGTACATGCGCAGCAGGAATTGACAACCGTGCGCTTGGTACTGCCACTACCGTAAACGATGTGGTAGCCAACTGGAGAGACGTTACCCTACCTAAGTGTGACTAATCCGTAGGGTTTAATGTATTATCCCCCTGCAAATTACATTTTGTAGGGGGATTTTTATAATCCTTGCAGCTTTACGCTCGCTCTTTGACATGTCGGATTACACGCAAAATACAGTGCTGCATGTATTTTTTTCATGTGTTTACCCTAATTGAGTTCTTTTATAGCTGTTTGAATAGCGGCTTTAACAGGCGAGAGGGAAAGCTTAGCGGCGGCTTCTATGCCGAGCGTAATGTGTTGCTTAACAAATGCCGTATTTTCAATTTGTGCCGTCCGCTCTTTGTTGATGAAGTGAGAGGGTGGAGTTTTTATGCTCCATTCTCCATTCGTTAATTCATACGACTTTATCAATTTTTCGCCCTGATAGGAGTAAACACTGATAAAGTCAACGCTCTTATTGTTGTACAGCGTATCAATGCTTTTTAGTAAGCCAACACATGCCTGGTTGTGCGAGCTGATGTCGGCCAGGCGGCCATAGCCGTACATTTCAACCTGCTCAACGTAGCGGCGGTATGTGCCTAGCTCGGTTATTTTGGGGTGAGCGGCAATAACGGCAGCGCCAACGCGGTAGCCTTGCTCGTGAAGCAAGGCTGCTGTTTTTGCCGGTACATCGGGGTTGCGCATTGTTCCCTCAATGATTAAGTTGTAGCGTAATGCTGCGCCGTCCTTAACCAAATTTTCGGTAAAAATGTTGCTAAAATTTTGGGTAAGGGTGGGAAATTCAGTGGGGCTGTTGGAAATAAGATGGGTAAAGTCGGGATGAAATTGGCGGTAGTCGTCGCCGTTAATAACCAAAAAACTACTGTCGCTATTTAGTGCGTTGGTTACGCCCGATTTACCGCAAGCAGGCTGACCACCTAAAATTATGGCGGTAGGGTTTTTCTGTGCTTTTCCTTTTGATAAAAGGAAAGAGTTACGCCGCAGATAAATGCTCTGAACTTCGCTTTCCGACAACTGCATGTTTTATGAGAGGAGCGTAAATGGTTACAATTTTCTGCATTACGTTGTCAAAGTCTTCTTTTGACCCACCACCGTAGATTATCTGTTGTTCATCCTGAAGTTGGGAGATTTCGCTTTTAAGCAAGGCTAATTCTGTACCGGTGGCTAAATCTGTCAATTTCATTTTGCTAGCCAAAAGGAAAGCCAACCCTTCGGCTGCTGTGTCTATGCTTATTTTCATGGCTTACACGTTTTTACAAAAATACAAAAATAAATGCAAAAATCCAAATTGTAGTTAATTTGTTCAGGGTAAATGCATGAAAAAGATATTTTTTTGGTGCGGTTGCCCTGAATTTTCCAGGTATAATACGGGTACAATACAGATATTTTGTATCTTTGCAAGTCAGCTGTTTTAGGTACAATACGGATATAATATGGATGAGTACACTCGGAAGTTAAGCTTTGATTTTCTTACAAATCAGCGTGTTATGCAGCTTATTGCAGCAATTGACGAATATCGAGGCAGGTGAAATGCGGTTGAAAAACACGAAAATCGCTACTTAAAAGAGCTGCGGAAAATTGCCGCCATCGAGAGTATTGGCTCTTCTACCCGTATTGAGGGCGCAGCTATGGCAGACGAAGAAGTGCGCCAGCTGCTGAAAGACATAAAAATCACAAAATTTAAAACTCGCGACGAACAGGAGGTAATCGGTTACTACGAAGTTCTGGAGCTTGTTTTTGACAGCTTTTCCGAAATAAAGCTGTCGGAAAGCTATGTTAAGCAATTGCACCGGCTTATGCTCAAGCATAGCACGAAAGACAAGCGACATCGTGGTCACTACAAAAATCTGCCGAACAAAGTTGCGGCTACTTACCCGACAGGCGAACAGAAAACGATTTTTGCCACCACCGCTCCCGCTTTGGTTGAAGGAAAAATGTTTGCGCTAATAGAATGGACAAACAGGCAGTGGAACGAAAATACAATACACCCGCTTATTGTGCCGGCGATTTTTGTGTACGAATTTTTGAGCATTCACCCGTTTCAAGATGGAAATGGCCGGTTAAGCCGCTTGCTCACAACGCTTTTTTTGCTACAGCAGGGGTATGAATTTATGCAGTACATCTCGTTTGAAAATCACATTGAAAAAAACAAAAAAGCGTACTACGATGCTCTTATGGCTGCGCAGCGCAAACGAACGACAGGGAAAGATACTATTGAGAAATGGCTCGTCTTCTTTTTGGAAAGCCTAAAAACGCTGACTGAAAAGTTAGGCAAAAAGTACGATGTTTTCAAGCAGAAAGGCGGTTATTTGAACGAAAGACAAAAAATACTCAAAGCATTTATCATTGAACAAAGAGCTGTTAAATTTGCCGATTTGTCTGCCGCTTTTCCCGATATTTCGCCGAACACACTGAAAAAGGATGTGCAATATCTTAAAGCAGAACAGGTTATAACCGCCGTAGGACAGGGCAAAGGAACTGTGTATGTAGTCAAACAACAAGTGTAAAAATGGAAAAAAAGCTATACATTACATTGTATAACCATGGACGATATTGTAAACTTTAGCCAGATAAAAGAAAAGCTGCTGATCATACGCGGTCAGCATGTGCTGCTCGACAGCGACGTGGCCTATCTCTACGGAGTGGAAACCAAAAGGGTAAACGAGGCGGTTAGAAACAACCCCAATAAATTCCCCGAAGGATTTATTTTTGACTTACAAAGCACTGAAAAACAGCAACCGGTCGAAAATTTCGACCGGTTCAAGGGGCTTAAACATTCTACGGTAACACCAGTGGCTTTTACCGAGAAGGGGTTGTACATGTTGGCAACCATTCTGAAAGGCGAAAAGGCTACGCAAACCACCATTGAAATTGTAGAAACCTTTGCCAAAGTCCGCGAGCTGTCCCGCGCCGTTTCCGAGCTGTCGAACTCCCCCGACGAGGACAGGCGGAAGGCGCTCATGCAAAAAAGCGGCGAAATCATAGCCGACGTTTTAGGCAACGATTTAAAAACAACCGGTACCGAAACTACCTTTGAAATCAACTTTGCGCTGATGAAGCTTAAGCACACCGTTAAGCGCAGCTAGCAAGTTTATTTGATTTTTACTACAAAAAGCGCGTAAACCGACAGCTATACGCTTTTTTAATAATATATCATTCAGCGCAGGGTGTGCAATGGCATGAGATTAACAAGTGAGCAAGCCATAAAGTCGAACGCCGAAAGTTGCGTTTACCTTGAGCTGCGCTACGCTTGCACGGGGTTATTCACATATTATGCCTACGGCATGGGGCGCAACTTCCCTGAGCTGCACTCCTTCGACAAGCTCAGCATGACAACGCATGCGCACCGGTAAATTATAAATTGTCAATTATAAACTGTAAATCATGAAAATACGCTTACTTATACTGTTTTTTTCCCTTTGCACCTCCGCAAAAGCGCTTGAAATTTCACGGGTAGAGCCTGCGTTTTGGTGGGTGGGCATGAAAAACACCGAACTCCAGCTGCTGGTTTACGGTAAAGATATTGCCCGCTCGGAGTTAACATTCAGCTACCCAGATGTTTGGCTCAAGCAGACCATCCGCACCAATAACCCCAACTATCTTTTCATCTATTTGGAAATCGGCAGAAAGGCAAAGCCCGGCACGCTGAACCTGACATTTACGCAGGGGAAAAAGAAGCTGACCAAAGCCTATGAGCTCAAGGCGCGCGCCACCGCCGTGGGTGCGCAGGGATTCAACCCATCGGATGTGATGTACCTCATTATGCCCGACCGCTTTGCCAACGGCAATCCGGCTAACGATGCGTGGGACGGCGAGGCGGCAGACCGCAAAAATCCCTTTGCCCGTCACGGCGGCGATTTGGCAGGCATAGAGCGGCGCCTGGACTACATCAACGAGCTGGGCGTTACGGCAATTTGGCTCAATCCCGTGCTGGAAAATAAGATGCCCAAAGGTTCGTACCACGGCTACGCCATTACCGATTTTTACAAGGTAGACGCTCGCTTGGGCAGCAACGAGGACTACTGCCGGTTAATTGAAAAAGCGCACCAAAAAGGCATGAAAATCGTGATGGACATGATATACAACCACTGCGGCGGCCACCACTGGTGGATGAACGATTTTCCGTGCAAAGACTGGCTGAACCATCAAGATGGATTTGTGCCAACCAACCACGACTCGTATACGGTAATGGACATTCACGCCCCCGAATCGGAAAGAATTGCCATGACCGACGGGTGGTTCGTACCCGCCATGCCCGATTTAAATCAGCGCAACCCGCTCCTGTCCGACTACCTGATTCAGAACAGCATTTGGTGGATTGAGTACTCCCGCATTGACGGTATTCGCCACGACACGCACCCCTACGCCGACTTCGATTTTTTGGCGCAGTGGAATAAGCGGGTTTTTGAAGAGTACCCCGATTTCAACATCGTTGGAGAATCGTGGTACGTCAGCAGCGCTCCCCTGTCGTGGTGGCAGCGCAGCTCTAAGCTCAACGACAGGCAAACGAACCTGAAAACTGCTATGGACTTCAACCTGATGACGGTTTGCAGCGATGTTTTTGCGGTTAGCTCACCGGAGAAAAATCCGCTTAGGAGAATTTACGAAGCTATTGCGCAAGATTTTATTTATGAAGATGCGAGCAGCATGCTTGTATTCCTGGATAACCACGACACAAGCCGCTTCCCAAAGGAGGGAGAAACCGACTTAAATCGCTTCAAGCAAGCCATAACCCTGCTGCTCACTACGCGCGGCATTCCCCAGCTGTACTACGGTACGGAAATACTGATGACCGGCGAAAAAAGCGAGGGTGATGTAATGCTGCGAAAAGATTTTCCGGGCGGATGGGCAGACGATTCCGTCAACGCATTTACCGCCGAAGGGCGAACGGCTTTGCAGAACGAAGCGTACCGCTACCTGCAAAAATTGCTGCAGTGGCGCAAAACAAACAAGGCGGTTTGCGAAGGCAAGCTGCTTCACTACGCGCCGAACTGGCAAACGGAGTGCTACGTTTACGCCAGAATTAAGGATAGCAGTAAAGTGTTGGTTATCCTGAACGGCTCCGGGAAGGAGCAAAGCTTACCTACCGAAAGATTTCGTGAGGTAATAGGCAACGCCGCTTCGGGCAAAGATATTATTTCAAATGAGGTGGTGAACTTGCAGGAAAAAATAGTCGTTCCTGCTAAGGGTGTACTTGTAATGGAGCTGTAAAAGGAAAACCAACGCCTTATACTTCGGCAAGCTCAGCATGACAGCCTGCGGTTTGTTGTTGTCATGCTAAGCGAAGTAATCTCAAGTTCGCACAATGACGAGATGACAATGAGGGATAAAAAGACAGATGCCTCCGCTTCGGTCGGAATGACAAGGCGGCGTGAGGGGAGAAAAAGTGTCATTCCGACCAAGCGCACGAGGTACGAGGGCGCGCGTGGAGGAATCGCATACGCACCGGTAAATCGTAAATTGTCAACGGTAAATAGTAAGCTATGGATAATCATAAAACAAAAAGCATAAAACCATGAAAAAATTTAGCCTCACAACATTTTTAACGATCTGTGTATTAGGAATATACGCACAGGTTGTAAGCACCATCCCCGTAGTGCCCATACACAACCAAGCCGTAACGGTAATCTTTGACGCCAGCAAAGGTACCGCCGGACTAAAAGATTTCACAGGCGATGTGTACGCACACACCGGCGTAGTTACCGACAAGGGAAGCTGGCGCTATGCCAACAAAACCTGGGGCGAAAATTTACCCAAATACCAGCTTACGAACAAGGGCAACAATAAGTGGGAGCTGGCGCTGAGCCCCAACCCGCGCGAGTGGTATGGCGTTCCGGATGATGAAAAAATTCTACAGTTGGCCTTCGTATTTCGCAGCGCCGATTCGCAAAAAGAAGGAAAAGACAATGGCGGAAAAGATATTTTCATAGATGTATCCGAGGACAACTTCAACCTGGCCATTACCTCTCCCACACAAAACAGCCTGTACCAACAAGGCGATACCATAACCATTTCGGCAACCTCCTCAGAGACGGCAACGCTTGCGCTATACAGCAATGGCGTAAAAATACAGGATGCCGACGCTGCCACAGAAATCAGCAGCGCCATAAGTTCCTTATCCAAAGGATCTTACACCATAGTGGCTACCGCTGAATTAGACGGCGCCTACAGAACCGATACCGTAAACTTTGCCGTGCGCGATACCGTTGAAATAACTCCCCTACCTCTCGGTATGCAAGATGGCGTAAACTACGATCCCGATGACGCCACCAAGGCAACGCTGGTGCTGTTTGCTCCTCACAAAGAGTACGTTTTTGTAGTGGGAGATTTCAACAGCTGGACGCTGCAAAGCGAATACCAAATGAAGCGCGACGGCGACCGCTTCTGGTTAACCCTCGAAGGGCTTACGCCATCAGCGGAATACGCCTACCAGTACTACATTGACGGCTCCTTGTACATTGCCGATCCGTATACCGAAAAAGTTCTTGACCCCTGGAATGACGGCTACATTACATCCGCCGTGTATCCCAACCTTAAACCGTACCCTCAAAAGGCCACGGGCATAGTAAGCGTGCTGCAAACCGCACAAACCCCTTACGCATGGTCGGAAAAATCATACGCTCGTCCTGCAAAGGAAAAGTTGAACATATACGAGCTGCTGGTGCGCGACTTTGTAGCGGCGCATACCTACAGCGCCATCATAGACTCACTTCGCTACTTTAAACAGCTGGGTATTAATGCTATAGAACTACTGCCTACAAACGAATTTGAGGGTAACGAGAGCTGGGGCTACAACCCCTCATTCTACTTTGCGCCGGACAAGTACTATGGCCCAAAAAATGAGCTGAAACGCCTGATAGACTCGTGCCATGCCAACAACATAGCCGTAATTATAGACATGGTGCTTAACCACTCCTTTGGCCTGTCGCCAATGGTACAAATGTACTGGGATGCGGCCAACAATCGCCCTGCCGCCAACAGCCCGTGGTTCAACGCTATCTCGCCCAACTCAACCTACGAATGGGGCAGCGACTTCAACCATCAAAGTCCTAATACACAGCAGTTTGTAGACAGGGTAAACTGCTTCTGGCTCACCGAATACAAGGTCGACGGCATACGCTTTGACTTTACCAAAGGATTTACCAATACTTCCGGCGATGGCTGGAATCACGACAATCAGCGCATAGGAATACTCAAACGCATGTATGACGCCATTCGCGCTTGCAGCCCCGACGCCTACGTTATTTTTGAGCACCTGACTGCAAATACCGAGGAAAAAGAGCTGGCCAACTACGGCATTATGCTTTGGGGCAACGTAAACAATAACTCCTGCGAGGCCATTATGGGCTACAACCAAAGTGGCAAATCCGACTTATCGGCAGCCTCCTACAAAAGCAAAGGCTGGAACAATCCGAATCTTGTGGCCTACATGGAGAGCCACGATGAGGAGCGTATGATGTACAAGGCAAAACAGTGGGGTGCAGCCAGCGGAAGCTACAGCACAAAAGATGAGACTACAGCGCTACGCCGTGCCGGTCTTTGCGCAACCGTATTCTTCTCCATACCAGGCCCAAAAATGCTATGGCAGTTCGGCGAGTTGGGCTATGACTACTCCATTAACGCCTGTCCGGACGGTACGGTGGGTGATTGTCGCACCTCCAACAAGGCTATTCGCTGGGACTACTACCAAAACGACTCTCGCAAAAACCTGTACTATCACTACTCGGAAATTATGCGCTTACGCCAAATGTATGATGCTTTCAGCGCTACGGATTTCAGCACATCACTCCGCGATACCGTAAAAACCGTAACCCTAAAGGGCAGTGATATGAACGTAATAGTGGTGGGCAACTTTGGGCTTACCTCCAAAACAGCCTCGCTTACTCCGCCTGCACAGGGCGCCTGGTACGAATATTTTTCACAAGGCAGCAGCACGGCAGCGGCTTTACAAAGCATAGCGCTGGCGCCGGGAGAATACCGCATATACACTGACAAGAAGATTGACAAACTGGATATATCCTACGCTACATCAGCGCCGGTTTGGTACGAGGATGCTCCTTCTACTCAGCTGTTTATATACCCAAATCCGGTACAAAACGATTTCAACCTGACCATCAGCAACCTGAAAATTAGCGGCAGAATACAGCTGGTAATTTACAACATGCTGGGACAGGTGGTATCGCGCCAATACACTACATCAGAAGGCGGCTCCCTGGCAGCCAGCGTAAGCAGCAACGCCTTGAGCAGGGGAACCTACATTTTATCCGTACAAGACAGTAAGGGCAAAGGGCTGATTTCCAGTATTTTAACAAAATAAAAGGTTTTATAACAAGCTCTGCAAAAGCCACTTAAAAAGGCGCTATCCTGTCAATGGGTAGCAAACCTTTTTAAGTGGCTTTTCTTTTCACAAAAAAGTTAAATATAGTTAAATTTTAGGGGGGGGTAAATTCTTTGCAAACGTTTGCGAAATCGTTTGAATGTTAAACCTGCTCATTTTGACCCACAAGCTTGGAAACAAAATGCTAAATTATTGAGTAGTTTAGCATATTTAATCTTTGTGTTTTAGTCATATTTTTTTACACAAAACGTCTCTAAATTAACAATATTCAAGTTTTATGAAGAGAATATTTTTAGTAGTACTGCTAAATGTTTGTGCAGCAAGTATTTACGCGCAAGTCGTGGTAACCTCTCCGGTGGTTCCGGTGCACAACAAGGTCGTTACCATAACCTTCGATGCCAGCAAGGGTACGGCAAGCCTAAAGGATTACACGGGAACTGTGTATGCGCACACAGGTGTAATTACCGATAAAAGCGCCGGACAATGGGTATATGCCAACCAAACCTGGGGCGAAAATTTACCCAAATACCAGCTTACCGGCAAGGGCAACAACAAGTGGGAGCTTACGCTGAGCCCCAGCCTGCGCGAGTGGTACGGCGTTCCGAGCGATGAGGTCATTCTGAAAATGGCCCTCGTATTTCGTAGCGGCGAGCCAAAAACCGCAGGAGGAGCCGACTTTTACGAGGGTAAAGACGATGGCGGAAAAGATATTTTCATAGATGTATCCGAAGACGATTTCAACCTGGCCATAACCTCTCCAAAAGGCAACAGCCTGTACACAGCAGGCAGTAGTATTACGCTTTCGGCGGCGTCATCGGTGTTGGCAGACTTGAAGCTGTACAGCAATGGCGCACAGGTAAAGCAGGCTGACAACGATACGCTCATCTCCCACGCAATGGTTGCCGTAAAAGGCAACTACGCCGTAGTGGCCACCGCCACAAAGGGAGCTCAAGTAAAGACCGATACCGTAAACTTTGTTGTACATGGCGATAGCGAGGTAGCAAGCCTCCCCGCCGGAGTTCGCGACGGTATAAACTACGATGCCAACGACCCAAGCACGGTTACGCTAGTACTTAACGCACCCCTCAAAAGCTTCGTATACGTGGTAGGCGACTTCAATAATTGGAAGTTGGACAACGACTACATGATGAAGAAGGACGGCGCCCGGTTCTGGCTTACCGTAAGCGGGCTGACGCCGGGCAAAGAGTATGCCTTTCAGTACGCCGTTGACGGCGCCATTTACGTGGGAGATCCGTACTCGGAAAAAGTTCTCGATCCGTGGAATGACAGATACATTACCGACACTACCTATGCCAACCTGACGCCTTACCCCGACGGTAAAACCGACGGTTACGCAAGCGTGCTGCAAACCGCACAAACCCCATACAAATGGCTGGTTACGAACTTCACGCCGCCTGCAAAAACAGACCTCGTCATATACGAGCTGCTGATGCGCGATTTTCTGAAAGCGCACGATTACGCTACGCTGATAGATACGCTGCCCTACCTGCAACGCCTGGGGATAAACGCCATTGAGCTGCTGCCGTTCAACGAATTTGACGGTAACGAAAGCTGGGGATACAATCCCGCCTACTACTGCTCGCCCGACAAGTACTACGGCAGCTCAAAAATGCTCAAGCGCTTTATTGACGAGTGCCACCGCCGCAGCATAGCCGTTATAATGGACATAGCGCTTAACCATGCCTTTGGCAACTCCCCCACCGTAAAAATGTGGTGGGACGCCGCAGCCAACAAACCCACCGCCGATAACCCTTATCACAACCGTGATGCCAAGCACCCCTACAACGTAGGCGAGGACTTTAACCATAGCAGCCCCCATACACAGGAGCTGGTAAGGCGTGTGGTAGAATACTGGCTGCAAGAGTACAGGATTGACGGCTACCGCTTTGACCTCTCCAAGGGTTTTACGCAAAACTACAGCGATAATATTGATAGCTGGAGCGCTTACGACGAAAGCCGCGTAGAAAACTGGAAGCGCATATCGGGACAGGTGTGGGCGGTAAAGCCAAACGCCTACGTAATTCTTGAGCATTTGGGCGGGTACAACGAAGAGGTAGAGTTGTGCGACAACGGCATGATGCTTTGGAGCAACCAGCAGCCCGCCTACGCAGAGGTGGCAATGGGATGGAGCAGCAATAAGAGCGACCTGCGTAACGTGCAGTACAGCTCGCACGGTTTTGGTGCGCCCCACCTTGTCCCCTACATGGAAAGCCACGATGAGGAAAGAATCATGTACGAGCTGCTTCACAACGGCAATGAACACAACGGCTACAGCACCCGGAATCCCGCTACCGCGCTGGAGCGTGTAGCTATGGCAGCTGTAATGTTTTACACCATTCCCGGCCCCAAAATGCTGTGGCAGTTCGGCGAAGTGGGATACGATTACTCCATAGGCCAGTGCGGCAACAGCGACCGCATACACAATGAGGATTGCCGTACCGACAGCAAGCCCATACGCTGGGATTACGCCACGGATGCCAACCGCAAAAAGCTGTTTGACGTATTTTCAAAGCTCATTCATCTGAAAAAAACGTACCCCGCCATACGGCAGCCAAACAACTTTTATATTGGCGTTCCAGAAGACAACGACAACGATCTGCGCAAATGGATTCATGCCGACAAAGGCGACTCCAGCCTGCTGGCGGTAATCAACGCCGATGTGGTAGAGCAAAAATTTGATGCGTATTTTCCAAGCACAGGAAAATACTACGAGCTGTTTACCGGAGATTCCATAGACGTTGCTACCGGCACGCAATGGCAATTCAACCTTGCGCCGGGAGAGTACCGCGTGTACACCCGCACAAAAGTCAACGCTACACCGGCAATTGTTATTCCCCAAAATCCGTACCCAACGGTTAGCATTACCGCACCACAAAGCGGAGCAACCTACCTGCTGGGGCAGAATCCGGTTGTAAGCGTCAGCGCAACCAACGCCGACAGCATTTTTATAAGCCTCAACGGACAGCGCATATGTAAGGTTGCGGGCAGCTCGGCAGCGTACACCATAAGCGGCATTACAACGCCGGGTACGCACACCATTAGCGCAACGGCCTGGAACGAGTACGACGAGGCTACCGCCACCGTACAGATTACCTGCGTGCAACCAACCATTACGCTTTCCATGACGCCGGATGTTACCACCGCAAAAACAAACGCGGGGGCAACCGTGCAGGTAGCGGCTCCGGGCGCAGACAGTATTTTTCTGATACACAACGATTTACAAGTAATACGCAAGGCCGGAAGTACAGCGCAGTACGACATTCACCATTTTGCAACAGCCGGCACGCACACCTTTGCCGCACGAGCAAAATTCGGCAGCCAAACGTTCACTGCCAGCAGGTGGATTACGGTAACCGAAGTAGCCCCAACGCCCACCGGCGCAAGTAAAGAGCTGGCGGAAAAAATGCACGTTTACCCCAACCCGTTTAGCGAAGACTTGAATATTGACGCAGGCGAGCATGCCGTAAGCAAGGTAGAATTCTTCAACGCAAACGGAAACCTTGTGCTGCAGCATCAGCTGCCGCAAATATCCGGCGTAGTAAGCATAAATACCTCAGCGCTAAGCAGGGGCGTTTACCTGCTACGCATAAGCGCCGCAAGCGGTGTAGTAACCAAACAAGTTGTAAAGTAAAAAGTAAAAAACATACAGCTATGAAAAAGATAATTTTTATAAGTAGCTTAATTTTATGGGCACTTCAAGGGATTTGCCAAGTAGTATCAACTGACAACCCGTGGATAGTGCGAAGCAAAGACCAGTACAGCAACGGTGTATGGTCTTCACCGTGGAACTGCGTTGATGACTCCATTACCATTGAGTTTAACTCCTATTGGGACGCGGGAAATTGTGGCGATAACTCACAAATGAAAGACTACGAGTGGGATTACGTTTACCTTCATGCAGGTGTGTGGGTTAATGGAAGTTCGGGTTGGTGGCAAGATGCTATTAATCCTAAAAACAAATTTCAGCAGCTATACATTTATCAAACTTCTGGCAACGCACACTTTGGCATTTACAGGATTAAATTCAAAATCAAGGATTTTTATAGTCTATCAGATGACGACTTAACCAAAACTACCGCTATTGAATTTTTGATTAAAAATGACAACCAAGATAAATGGCAAAAAACATGTGATGGCAATAACTTTTCTAAAACCATTCATCAATTTTCAGCAGCATTTACACCGCTTGAAAAAAGTTCTTTCTACGTGGGTGAAAGCATCGGCTTAGAATTTTTGAGCAAAATAGACGGCAGCGCCAACGACGGCAACAGCCCCACTGTAAGCATCACGCAAAACGATAACACCTTGAGCGACATCACAGCTTCATCGGGAGCTTACACAAAAACAATAATAGCCTATCTATCAGGACATTACGTAGTAGTTGGACAATCAAAATCAGAAGGAGGCGCTATTCGTACAGACACAGTAAGGTTTAGTATTATAGACCCCCTTATTACCCTCACCCGTGACAACGCCACCATTTACGAGCGCGACGGAGTAGCGGCTACCACCATTACCGCCAGCATTCCAGCAGCGATGAGTTCAGACATTACCATTCCGCTAAATATTTTGGGAGCAGCCCTAACTACCGACTACACCAGCGCGGCAAGCATAACCATTGAAGCGGGACAAACTACAGGCACGGTAGCTATTACCGCCGTAGATAACCATGCCAAAACCGGAGACAAGTCGCTCACTATCGCCGCCGGAAATATTACGGGAGGCGCCGTTACCTTTACCTGCTCAAGTGTTTTAAGCGTAACCATTGTAGACGCAGACGCCAGCTGCAAGCTTCCTGCAACACCGGTGGTACCCGCTACCTACGTGTGCAAAGGAGCTTCAGAGGCTACATTTACGGTGAGCAACAGCCACGCCAGCACCACCTACTCCCTTTGGGATGCGCAAAACGACGGCGACCCAATTATAGACATATATAATGCTGATAATAAGACAATTAATAGAACATTCAACGCCCCTGCCACCTACTACCTGCAGGCCGATAGCGCAGCAGCGGCCGCGGGTTGCCAAAATTCGGCCCGTACGGAGGTATCCGTTATAGTTAAGCAAAAGCCCAACGACTTTACCTACAGCGTAACCGATGTTTCGCAGGCGGGTGGAAACAACGATGGCTCCATAACCTTAACCGCCGGACTAAACGGGCAAGCGCCTTTTACCTTAACGCTAACTCCCGGTGGGGCACAAGAAACCATTAACAACCTTGAAGGTACTGTTACATTCAACAACCTTGCCACAGAAATATACTCTGTAAAAATCTCAGGTGCAGATGGTTGTGGAGATACCACCATTTCCAATATCTCGGTGGCGCAATCGTCATGTACTACAACGCCCGCTACTCCACAAATCAACGGCGGAGCGCAAAACATTTGCTATGGTACAGCCACCGCGCTTCAGGTTGCCAACGTGGAGGGAAACACCACCTACGCGCTTTACAACTCGGTAAACGCAGAGGTTACAAGCAACAGCAGCGGTACGTTCAACATTCCCACAACACAGGCTGTGGGCAGCTACCATATTATTGCAAAAAATACAGCGTTGGAGTCAGGATGCCAAGAATCCACAGCAGCCGTGCTTACCATAAAGGTAACCCCGGGAGACGCAAGCGCGGAGGTAACGCAACAATCTTCGCCCTTAACCAACCTTGGACAGATTACGGTAAATGTTGGTAGTCAGGGAGCAGCGCCATTCACTGTTAAGCTAATGCAGGAAGCAGACGAGAAAAGTTCTGCCGTAATTGGCGAAACTGACAAATCGCATATTTTCCAAAACCTGGCGGCAGGAGCGTACAGCGTTACCGTTACGGGAAATAACAGCTGTGAGAAAACCATTGAAAACCTGGTGGTAGAAAACTGTACCGCACCGGCAGCGCCCATTGCCACCGCAAGCAGCATTTGCAGCAATAGCAAAGCCACCATAGAGATTACTGACCCTGATGCATCTTTGATCTACACGCTGTATGATGCTGATATTCAAGGAAATATTGTACCGAGCGATTATGGCAATGGAGCTCTTACCACAAATAATAACATAAGCGGCAACGCTACGCTATACGTTATGGCAACAAAAAGCAGCAACCTGGAAGGCTGCCAAAATTCAGCCCGCACCCCTGTTGCCATAACGGTAGCAAGTTTAACTGTCACCCTTAGCCCGACAGCCAAAACCTGCGAAAGCAACTCGGGAACAATTACCGTAACCGTAGCGGGAACAGGAGGCATAGGCGGATCTTCATTTACCAATTACAAAATACAGCTGAATAACGAACCGCCCGTAGAGCAACCATCGGGTTACACGTTTACCAACTTGGCGGCAGGCAGCTACACCGTGAAAGTAACCGACAACAGCAAGGGTTGTACCGATAGCAAAAGCATTAACGTGACAGAGAATACTACACCCCCAACAATAACAGCTACGTCAACTGCCTCACAGCCGGAACAAAGCAACGGCAGCGTAGTGGTAAAAATCACGGCAGGCAGCGCGCCGTTTACCGTGAGCGTAGGCGGCAACACACAAAATGGTGTTGCGTTAGGCACAGAAGCCACCTTCTCCGGCTTAGCTCCCGACAGCTACACCGTACAAGCTACAGGGGCAAACGGTTGTAGCAGCACTACCACCGTAACGGTGGGAACCGATGCCAGCGCCGTATCCATTTCACCGTCATGGGCGGTGCATGAAGATAGCCTCGTGATTACGCTCAACACCGCAGGCACAGGGTTTACCGGCGCACTCCAAAGCTACGACAACGATGACGTATACCTTTGGGCAGGCGTGGTATTGTCAGATAACTCCAGTAAGTATATTCCCGCTGAATGGGCACAAGTACCGCCCGCAAAGCTAAAGATGACCAAAACCGGCGCGCATACCTACCGTTTCTGCATCTCATCGCTCAAGATCTTCTATGATTTATCCGATGCGGAGCTGGCTTCTGTAGCAGGTTTAAAATACCTGTTCCGCTCAGGTGGAGACGGCAGCGGAAATGGTATTCTCGAAGGCAAGAACAACGGCAGCGACTACTGGGAAGACCTGCACTCCTTCCGCCTCAACGTATGGATTGACAATCAGGAAGACCGCAACGTAAACGATGTGTACCGCTACTACGTGGGCGAATCGGTAAACCTTAAGCTGGAAAAATTTGTGGACGGAAACCCAAGCAACGAGAAAAAATATCCGGTTGATATTTTGCTAAACGATGCTGTAATCCACACCATTCCTGCATCGCAAACGTATAGCAACGGCGTACACTCCACCACGTACGAGTTCAGCGCCGCAGTAGGCAGCGCAACGCTATGCGCTAAGGGCTACTCAACTGGCGGCGCAGTGGCAAGCACAGCGCAAAATCATGCTTTGAAAGTGGTACCCCCCGTAGCCTCGCTATCGCTAAGCGCAAGCATAGTAGGAGCTTGCGACTCGGTTACCGTTACCGCTCGCATTCCAATACCTGCCGTATCGGCCATTACCATTCCGCTACAGGTTACAGGCGGTACGCAGAGCGATGATTACACGATAAGTAACGCCGGTATCGTCATTGCAGCTGGCGACACCACGGCAACCGCCATCATACGTATACCGTTGGGCAGCGCAGCAGCTTCGCTCAGCGTAAGCGCAGGCAACATAAACGGTCTGCCCGGCGTAACGTTCACAAGCGGCAGCGCACTTACGCTCAACATCAGCAGAACGCTATCCGTTCAGCTGATGAATCCTACTGATAACGAAATATTTGCGTATGGCACAGCTATCGTTATAAATGCACATGCCGCTAACGCCGATACGCTCATTATTTACGTAGACAACGTAGAAAAGGACAGAACTCTCAACAACAGTCTGACCTACACGTTACAAAATGCAGCGGAAGGTTTACATACCATTCTTGCAGTGGCAGCTACCGCCGGTGGAGGCAGAGAGGAAGCCGAATGTAGCATTGAGGTAAGCGCCCCCGTTACACCTGCACCTACAACGCCCACGATAAGCATTTTACAGCCGCAGAACGGCAGCGTTTTCCAATCCGGAAGCAACATTACCATTACGGCGCAGGCCACCAACGCCGATACGCTCATTCTATACGTAAATAATGTAGTAGCACAACGAGAGCTCAGCCTGAACCTGACCTACGTTATGCAAGCTACCGCTGCTGGTACGTACAACATTGAGGCAGTAGCACGAACGGCTACAGGTAACCAAGCGCAAGCAGCGGTGAATATTACCGTAAACGGCGCCGTGGTGGATAATCCGGCTCCCGTTGCCGCCATACTGCACCCCGCGCATAACTCCGGCTATACGGAAAAAGGAAGCGCAACGTTCATAGTCAGCTTAACCAACGCTGATTCTGCCGTGCTGAAGTTCAACGGAGCTGTAGTGCACCGGGTTGGCCAAACAGACGGATTCTCCTACACCATAACCAACCTCACCGCAGGTACGCACACCATAGCGGCAGAAGCTATACGCAAGGATGGACAGCGGCACGCAGCCCAAATCAGCATAGCGGTGAGTCGGAGCACATCTGCAGGAAAAGATGAAGGCAGAACCGCGCTGCTGGTCTACCCCAATCCCGCAAAGGATAAGGTGTACATCAGCAGCGAGGTAGAAGATGCCAACGCTACTATTGACATATACACCAGCGACGGCGTGCTGATAAAGCAGAGCAGCGCCTCAGCATTCAGCAGCGGCATAACGCTACCGCAAGGCGTTTACTTTATCAGGTTAAATGCAAAAAATGTCAAGCAAGCGCAGAAGCTGGTGGTCAAGTAACCCAGCTGCCAATAAAAAAACTCCGAACGACATTGTCCGGAGTTTTTTGTTCCTGCCAAATCAACCTTCTACTTAATTACGGTTGTTTATCAGCTGCATCAGATACTCATCGCTCCAGCCTGCAGGCGTTTTACTCCACTCTCTTTTTATACCTGCCACTTCAAAGTTGAGCTTCTTAAAAAGGCGGAAGCTGCCCTCGTTGTCCACCGCAACGTTGCAGTAAAGCTGATGCAGCTCAAGCATTTCAAACGCATACTCAATAAGCAAGTCCAGCGCCAGCTTGGCGTATCCTTTCTGCCGGTAGCTCTGGTCGTATATCAAAATGCCTACGCCCGCCCGTCGGTGACGGGGGCTATAATCAAACAAATCTACCGCACCAATCGGCACCATTACATCGTCATCCGTACGGGCGTCTACCATCAAGCGCAGCTGCTTTGCCTCAAAAAGATCCATTCTTGAAGTTTCGATATACTGCCCAAGGGTAAACCTGGAAAATGGCGTTAACGTATCGCTCACCCCCCAGATTTCCGTAGCGTTTTCCCACTCGTACAGCAGCTCCAAATCCGAAGGCTCTACGGCGCGCAGCTTGATATGTTCGCTTTCCAGCATTTCAGGTTTCAATTCGTAATTCATAATTTGACCGGTGCGGAGGCGGTGTCACACTGAGCCTGTCGAAGCATCCCATGTCCCCAACCACGTTATTGCGGGGGACGACAAACTCCTCCACGCGCCCGCTCGTGCCTCGCGGGCTTGGTCGGAATGACGCCGCCGCCGCCCAACTCCTTTTCTCTCATCGCCGCCTCGTCATTTCGACCGGAGCGAAGCGGAGTGGAAGAACCTCGTAATTCACCACTCGTAGTTAAAATGCTGAATTTTAAGTGGTTATCCAATGTAAGGCTAACCCGGTGTCCGGTCTAAGGCTGACCCGCCAGCGGCCTGAGATCATTGACGGTAGCGGTAAATTCGGACTTCCGGCTTCCAAATTATGAATTATCGGCTATAGCATTACTTTTTATCCAGCCCACGGCGCACCAGCAGTGGGGTTATGCCGGGCGCTGCGCCTCTAAAGCGCTTGTAAAGCGCCATCGGATCTTCGGTGCCGCCACGCTCCAGGATACACTTACGGTATGCCCTTGCGACGGAGGGGTTGAAGATGTCTCCGGTTTTCTTAAAGGCATCGAAGGCGTCGGCATCCAGCACCTCTGCCCAGATGTAGCTGTAGTAGCCGGCTGAATATTCATTTGAGAATATGTGGTTGAAGTACGTGCTGCGGTAGCGAGGCAGGATTTCAGGAATCAAGCCCAGCTTATCCATAGCGCTCTTCTCAAACAAGGGGACATCTACCTTAGCTGTAGTTTTCAACGTGTGATAATCCATATCCAACCACGAGGCGGCAAGGTACTCTACCGTTGCAAAACCCTGTCCATACTTCGAAGCACGAGTAATCTTACCTACCAGCTCTGCCGGGATAGCCTCGCCTGTTTGGTAGTGCCTGGCATAGAGCTTCAAGAGATCCGGCTCCATGCACCAGTTTTCCAGAACCTGGGAAGGCAGCTCCACAAAGTCACGCGCTACGTTGGTCCCCGCCAAACTTTTGTAGGTGCAGCTGGACAACATGCTGTGCATACCATGCCCAAACTCATGGAAGAAGGTTTCCACCTCATCCGGCGTCAGCAGCGAAGGAGTATCGCCCGCTGGCTTGGTAAAGTTGCAAACAAGCGATACAATCGGGGTTACACGCTTTCCATTTTCGGTATGCTGCTCACGAAAGTTCGTCATCCATGCGCCGGAGCGCTTTCCGGGACGGGGGAAGAAGTCCATGTAAATCAACCCCAGAAACTCGCCGTCGCTATCCTTTGCCGCGTAGCAAACCACATCTTCCTGGTACACGGGAACGTCTACCGGAAAGAATTGAAGGCCAAAAAGCTTATCCATCAGGATAAAAATTCCCTCCCGCACATTTTCCAACCTAAAGTACGGACGTAGCTGCTCATCGTCCAGGGCGTAGCTCTGCCGCTTGATTTTTTCAGCATAGTAGCGCCAGTCGGCTGCCTCAAGGGCAAAGCCGCCCCGCTCGCTATTGATCATGGCCTGCTGCTCACGAGCCTCCTGCCTGGCCTTGGCTATGGCAGGCGCCCACAACTTTTGAAGCATTTCGTAAACGGGCTTGGCATCCTTTGCCATAGTTTTCTCCAGAGCGTAAGCGGCATAAGTTTCAAAGCCCAGCAAATTTGCCTTTTCTACCCGCAAGCTGACAATTTCCTCAATGACCGCCTTATTGTCATTTGCATTACCGTTATCGGCACGATTGGCGTAAGCATTCAGCATCTTTTTGCGCAGCTCACGGTTTGCAGCGTACTGCAAAAACGGCATTACGCTTGGATTTTTCAACGTAAACACCCACTTGCCATCCTCGCCTGCGGCCTGAGCGTCTGCGGCGGCGGCCGCTATAAGCGACTGCGGGAGCCCTGCCAAATCGGCCTCGTTATCCACCACCAGCGTAAAGCCGTTGGTTTCGGCAAGGGTATTTTGTGCAAACTTCAAGGTCAGCAACGACAACTTTTCATTTACCTCACGCAGCTTGGCCTTTTGCTCAGCGTTAAGGTTAGCGCCGCCACGCACAAACTTCCCGTAGGTTTCCTCCAGCAACTTCTTTTGCTCCACTCCCAGGTTCAACGTAGCCCGCTGCTCGTATACGGTTTTGATTTTTGCGAATAGCTGCGCGTTTAGCAAAATATCATCCGAATGCTTCGAAAGAATAGGAGCAACCGTCTCGGCTATCTTATCCATTTCACCGTTACTCTCTGCCTCATACAGGTTGAAGAATACCGAACCAACCCGATCCAGCAGCTTGCCGCTTAACTCCATAGCCACAACTACGTTGTCAAACGCAGGAGCGGCCGTATTCTTTACGATATTGTCAATCTCCTCAGCCTGCTGCCTCACGCCTTCCTTAAAAGCAGGCAGGTAGTGAGCGGTTTTTATCTCGTCAAACGGAGGTACTTCGTACGGCGTATTGTACTTGCCATAGAAAGGGTTATTCTGCATAAAGGTGCACGACGATGCCATAAGCGCAAAACCTAAAATTAATGTTGATGTTTTTTTCATGATTATATATTATACTTTTCAAATTTACGACGCTCGCCTTCTGTCATGCCGGACATAGCATATTTGCTACATCCTCTCCGTAAGCTTCTGCACTACCCGCAAATTATTAAGGAATTCTTTAGCGAACACGCGCAAAATAGTATACGTAGGAATAGCCACCAGCATACCTATAATGCCCGCTACGCTACCTGCGGTAAGAATGACCAAAAAGATTTCAAGCGGATGCGCCTTGATGCTGTTCGAGTAAATATACGGCTGTAAAAATGCAGCGTCAATAACCTGCGTAGCCAAAAATACGCACAGCATTTTTATGGCCAGCGGAGCAAACTCCGCACCTGCCCCCATAGAGGACATCAAGCCCATAAGCAATCCCAGGCAGCATGCAACCAACGGGCCTACGTACGGAACCACGTTAAGCACGCCGGCGATAAGGCCAATCAGCATGGCCAGCTTTATAGGTAAGCCGACTATCAAAGACAAGCCCAGCGTGAGTATGGTAAGAATGCACAGCATATCCGAAAAAATACCCACAAAATAGCGAACCAGCAGCTGGTTTACAGACTTCAACGCACGCGTAATATTCTCCTCATAGCGCTGTGGTACCAGCAGCACCACAAAGCTGAAAAACAAGCCATCTTCCTTCAAAAAGAAGAACGTAATAAACGTAACGGCAAACAACGCCACCGCCAAGCTTTTTACAATACTTGCCAGTGAGCCAAAGATTTCCGTGATATGAGACACGTTGAACACCTTCTCCAGCTCCTGATGAAACGAAGCGCTAAGGGAAAAGTTAGGATCCGAAGTAATATTCTTTCTGGCAAAAGCATCCAGCTTAGCCAAGGGCTCATTAAAAACCGCGGCGATTCGGTCTGTACCGATATTGCCCATCTCATCCAGCTGGCCGATGATAAGCGGAATAAAGAAGTAAAAAAACAGGATAAACACCCCCCAAATAGCGGCTACAGCAATGGCAGCACAAAGCGCACGAGGCAAATGATTATTCTTGAGGCGAATCTTTGAAAGCCCGTGCATTATCGGCTTACCCAAGAACGACAGCACCACGGCAGACAACACGTACCCCACAATATTCTGAAAGTACCACAGCAGGAATAAGACTCCGGCGGTAACCGCCGCCACTACAATATACCGAGTGAACTTGTTCATATCTTTTCAAATTTAAGCATCAGGGTTAAACATGTCCGCTCCTCGTTGTTATTGTAAAATCCTCATAACTAACAATTTAGGTGCTTATACGGCGTTACTGGCGCTTTAGTGCGGTTACACTATTAAACAGGTAGTGAATTCGCCGGCTTTTACAGCCATAACGCCTTGTACCCCCGCTACAGCTCTGCCAAAATTGTTTGAGAGCCAACTGCATTTTGTCCCAGCCGCACGTTTATTTTTGCGCTCAACGGCAAAAACACATCCACCCTGGAGCCGAACTTAATAAAGCCAAGCTCCGTATTCTGCTCCGCCTTGTTACCCTTCTTGGCGTAGCAAACAATACGCCTTGCGACAGCGCCCGCAATCTGTCTGAACAAAATGCGCGCCTTTCCGGTATTCACCACCACCGTAGTGCGCTCGTTTTCGGTTGATGACTTAGGATGCCAGGCCACCAAATACTTTCCATGATGATGCTTTGAATACTCCACCGTACCCGACACCGGATACCAGTTAACGTGCACGTTATTAGGCGACATGAAAACCGATAGCTGCATGCACTTTTCTTTCAAAAATTCAGGCTCGTACACCTCTTCAACTACCACAACCTTACCATCGCAAGGCGAAAATACAGCGCCCTCCTGAGTATGTTTTTCACGGGCAGGAACTCTGAAAAAACGAAGAATAACGCCGTAAAATATAAGCGCGGCAAGCAAAAACAGACCTGTGAAAATATTATGGTAGCCGAAGAAGTAAAACACCAGCGTGCAAACGGTAGCAAGCAGCACGAACACAACAATAATGGTGGCCGTTCCTTCTCTATGAATGCTCATAGCTATTATAATTTATTGGGTTTTAACAAGATGAATCCAACCTTTATCAACACTTCAGCTCACTCAACTACAAATATCTGTACATATGCAAATACCAAAGGCAAAGAAAGCAGCACAGCGTCAAACCTATCCAAAAGGCCACCGTGACCGGGCATTATAGAGCCCGAATCCTTTACCCCGGCATTACGCTTGATCATGGACTCTACCAAGTCGCCAAATACTCCGGTAATAGCTACGATAAGGCCAATAGCAGCAATGTGCACAAACTGCGTTCCCTCAAAGGCAAGGTGCAGCAAGTAAGCCACGCCCACTACAGAAATTATTCCTCCGAAATAGCCTTCCCATGATTTCTTTGGCGAAATGCTTGGAAACAGCTTGTGTTTACCTAGCATTATCCCAAAAAGATAGGCAAAAGTATCATTGGCCCAAAGCATCAAGAAGAAGCAAAGCATGAATGTAGCGCCGAATTCATACTTCATAATCACATTTGAAACAGCAAAAGGAACGCCGATGTACATCACGCCCATTAAAGTATGAGCGATATTATTCACCACGGTGGCCGACTTACGATATAGCTCTACAAAGAAAATTAACGTACCAATCGGCACCAGCAGGTACCACAAAATATAATCTACAGCCTCGCCCCACAACACGTACGAATTTGCAAAAGCTGCAAAAAACGCCACTGCACTGGCCAGCATTCCCAAGAACCACTGAGGCTTTGCGCCCAGCAGCACCGACATCCGATAAAACTCGTACTGCAATACAAGCATGGCTAGACCCATAGCTATCGCAAACGATAGCTGCCCAAAATAAATTGAGCCTAATACAAGCACAACGTATACAGCCCCCGAGATCGCTCTGACTAATACTTTCTTCACCTTACCTTATATTCTATTTTTCAATAATACCCAAAGCAGCCGCCTCATTGGACTCATGCACATACAGCTCTGCATAACCTATGGCCAGCTCACTATCTTTCTTATTAAGCAATACCGAATATATGCCGGCATCTTCCAGCCGCTGACGGTACATTTCCAGCATAATCAAGTCTGATGACGATGATATTTTTATCCATCCTGCTTCCATAATTCACAGTGTGTTAAGGTAAATATACTAAAAACCTCCATCGCACAAGAACCGCCTATTCTGCCATGTCTGTATGCTCGGGTTTTGGAGCATCCTCTCCACCTTCCGGTAGCTGTCCGGTTGAAGCAGGCTTTTTCTTTTTCTTCACAGGCATAGCGCCAAATAATGAAGGCTCAGTTTCCTCAGCTTCCGGAGCCTTAGCCGCAGCGCTTTCAACGGCTTGTGCCATCTCTGCGGCGCTACCTTCTTCAGCTTCTGTAGCATCATCCGCTTTTTTAGCACGGAGCTTGCGCTTCGGCTTCACACCCTCTTCGGCTGACTTATCTCCCCTGCGTTTACCGAAAATCTTTTCCAAATCCTCGCTGAAAATAACCTCGCGCTCAAGCAGCAACTCCGCCAGCTGACGTAACCCCTCCTTGTGCTTAGCTAGAGTTTGTTTAGCCATTTTGTAAGCGTTCTCCACCATTACCTTTACTTCTTCGTCTATTACTTCCGAAGTTTTTTCGCTGTATGGCTTACTAAAAGCATAATCCGATTGACCGGTAGAATCGTAGTAGCTCAAGTTGCGCAGCCTCGGACTCATACCGTAAAACGCAATCATAGAGTACGCCTGCTTGGTTACACGCTCCAAATCGCTGAGCGCTCCGGTTGATATTTTCCCAAATGTCAGCTCCTCAGATGCACGTCCGCCAAGCGTTGCGGCCATTTCATGCATAAGCTGCTCTGTAGTAGTAATTTGTCGCTCCTCGGGCAAATACCAAGCCGCACCCAACGAGCGACCGCGTGGAATGATGGTAACCTTTACCAAAGGATTGGCATGCTCCAACATCCAGCTAACAGTAGCATGTCCGGCCTCATGGTAGGCAATAGCGCGTTTTTCCTCTATAGAAATAATCTTATTCTTCTTCTCTAAACCGCCAATAATACGATCTACAGCGTCCAAGAAATCCTGCTTCTCAATAGCCTTTTTGTTTCTACGGGCGGCAATAAGGGCGGCCTCGTTGCATACGTTGGCAATATCGGCGCCTGAAAATCCGGGAGTTTGCTTAGCCAAAAAGTCAATATTAAACCCTTCTACCAGCTTCAATCCACGCAGGTGCACCTTAAAAATATCCAGGCGCTCCTTCAAATCCGGCAGGTCAACATGAATTTGTCGGTCAAAGCGTCCGGCGCGCAGCAATGCCCTGTCCAAAATATCGGCACGGTTGGTAGCGGCAAGAATAATAACACCAGAGTTTGAACCAAAGCCGTCCATCTCTGTAAGCAACTGATTCAAAGTATTTTCACGCTCATCGTTAGCGTTGAAATTCGAATTTTTTCCACGAGCGCGACCAATAGCGTCAATTTCATCAATAAATATGATACACGGCGCTTTCTCTTTCGCTTGTTTGAACAAGTCACGCACACGTGAAGCGCCCACGCCCACAAACATTTCCACAAAATCTGAACCTGAAAGCGAGAAGAAAGGCACATTAGCTTCGCCTGCTACCGCTTTGGCTAACAACGTTTTACCTACTCCGGGAGGGCCAACAAGCAGGGCGCCTTTTGGTATCTTACCACCCAAATCCGTGTAGCGCTTCGGGTTCTTCAGGAAATCTACAATTTCCATAATTTCTACCTTGGCTTCCTCCAATCCGGCTACATCGTTGAAGGTAATCTTTACCTTACTGTCCTTATCAAACAGCTGGGCTTTGGATTTTCCTACGCTGAAAATACCTCCGCCGCCGCCCAGCGGCCCGTTCATGCGGCGCATAAAGAAGAACCAAATGGCCACCAAAAGAATAATGGGAAAAAGGAAGTTTAGTATATTACCCCAGAAATCCGTTCGCTCGGTATAAGTCGGCTCTATACGCTCGTCCTCGGGGATACCCAGCTGCGCCTGCGCCTCTTTCAGGTTGTCCTCAAAGACCTTGCTATCGCCAATGGAAAAATAGAACTGAGGCCCGGATTTGGAAGGAGAATCAAATCTACCCTTAAGCAAGTCCTTGTACTTATCCGTAGTACCCGGCTTCAGGTATACCTCTACCTGCTTGGTGTTAGCGCCAGAGATAACGACCATTTTTCCCACATCGCGGTTAACCAGCATTTTGTCACGAACATCACGCCATGTAGCCTCTACCGGAGAGCCGGCGCTGTAAAAAAAGTGAATGCCGAAAATTCCGACTATGATTAATGTGTAAACCCAAAACACATTATTGTTGTTCGGTTTTCGCTTACCCTGTATGGGATTTGTTGATTTCTTCTCCATATCTTTTCTTTCCTTTCCTATTTTCTCATGCTGCAAAATGCCTTTAGAGTCGACATTCGCAAAGGTTGGTCTCTACTTTTTAGCTGTTTTCTTTACGGCGGATTTCTTAGCCATTGTAGTAGCCTTTTTCGCAGCGGGCTTAACGGCAACTCTCTTAGCTGTGGCTTTAGCCTTTGTTGCAGCCTTTTTTACCGCTGCTTTTTTAGCAGCTTCGACCTCCAGCCGCTCTATCTCCTTAGCCTCCTTTCTGGCAGCAGCCTGTTTTTTCTCCACGCCAGCCTTGCTTACCGACTTTTTTGCCGCAGGTTTCTTCTCCTCCTTAGCCACCGCTTTTTTCGGCGCAGCCTTCTTCACAGGTTCATCAGCATGCGGCTCCTCAATGGCATCTGCCCAAAGCTCCTCTATGCGATAAAATTCCCGTGTTTCTGTCTGGAAAACATGAGCGATTACATCAATGTAATCCAACGCAATCCAAAGCGCATTCTCATATCCATCGGAACGATGAGGCTTTTGCCCCAGCGTTTTATAAACGTGCTCCTCTATATTGCCTGCAATGGCCTCAACCTGTGTGGTAGATTGCGCACTGCAAATTACGAAGTAGCTACAAATAGCGCCCTCGATTGGACTAAGATCCAAACTGATTACCTGCTCGCCTTTCCTGTCAAGCATGGCCTGCGCCACGGCATCGCGCAGCTCCAACGCCTCTTTTTCTGCTACATTTTTTTTCGCCACTATTCTCTACGCAAAATTTGAATAAAATTTAAGCCTGTTTCTGGTTGGCAGAAAAAGCCTTTAACTTACAAATATACTAAATAATGTTGACACATTTTCTTACCTTTGCCGGGAAAAAGTTATCCACCGCCAAGAACCCGCCGCCACTTGGTTGGATGCATAAGTTTTCAAAAACGGCAACTCATCTCAAAACATAGCGATTAATGCACTGAAAATTAGGAATATATGCAATTCACAATTCATTATGTCGAACAAACGGAATCTACTAATGATTTGTTAACCAAAATGTTATACGGTAAACCGATGGAAGGAGTTGTGGTGCGAGCGTATGCTCAAACCCAGGGACGTGGACAGCAAGGAGCGTCATGGGAAAGCGAAGCCGGAAAGAATCTCACATTTTCACTATCGTTACTACCGGCGTTTCTGGCTGCAACAGCTATGTTCTACATGGTAAAAGTAGGCTCTTTAGCCGTAGTAGACTTTCTCGCAGCCGAAGGTATACAGGCCGCCGTCAAATGGCCAAATGACATTTATGTGGACGATAAAAAGATTTGCGGAATGCTGATTGAGCAAAAAATAGCAGGGGGCAACATCGCACAAGCTATTGTAGGCATTGGCCTAAACGTAAATCAGCGCGTTTTCCTGCACGCTCCCAATCCAACCTCGATGTCGCTTGTTGACGGTAAGGAAAGAGATGTAAATCAATGCCTCAAGCAGCTGTCGGAGCATATAGACAAGCGCTATCAAGCGCTTAAGGAACGGCGCTTTGAAGAGCTGGACAAGGACTACGCGGAAAAGATGTACAGGGGCCACGGTTACCACAACTTTTGTAGTAGCAATGAAATCTTCTCCGCCAAAATTGTAAACGTAAAAACCAGCGGAGAGCTGGTTTTAGAAAAGGAAAACGGCAAGCAACGAACCTTCGCCTTTAAGCAGGTAACATTTTTACAGTGACCAAGCTCCAGCTGCCAGCTACTAAGCAGGATTGTAAATTGTCATTGTCCATTAAGCGCTGCCGCCATGTGAAATGCAAATTGCTCAATGCCCTTCTGCAGCTTTTTTCCCATCAACCCACGCATAATCATGTTGAGCTCTGCACGCAAGGTTAGCTTAATTCTGGTATCGCAGGGAGCTGCCTCCTTCATTTGTATCCAAAAGAGAAAATCAAACGGAACTTTTCCGTTGGCGCCGTACTTTACAAAGCTGTTTTGCGCCTTGTCGATAATCCTGACTCCGGTTTTACCCAGCTGCTTTACCGTAAACGTGCATTCGTTTTCCGTAGCCTCAAAGTCCTCCGCCTGATCCTTAGGAATCAGATCCGAAAACTTCGTGAAATCCGACAAAATATCGTATAGCTGCCCTATCGGACGCCGTACTTTTTCTACCTTGCTGACGTAATCTGCCATTTGACCATTTACAATTTGACCATTTACAATTTTTTACCCACGCCGCAATCCTTCGACATGCTCAGCATGACACCCCACAATGCCGAGCGGCAAGCTGCCACCGCTTACTGCGACCATTAAACGCCCCACTTGTCCGGCGCTTCGCGCCACTTCTGCAGCACAGCCGCCTCCTCGGGTTTCACGTAGCCCGACGCCACCGCCTCTTCAATCAGCTCATTGTAGCCGGACAGCGCCGCCAGCTCACATTTTGCAGCCTCAAAATTTTTACGGGCGGCTTCAAAACCATAGGTAAAAATGGCAACCATGCCCAACACCTTAGCGCCCGCATCACGCAGCGCCGCAAGTGCGCTGAGGCTGCTACCTCCGGTAGAAACCGAATCCTCCACCACAACCACCTTCTTATTCGGCTGCAGCTCTCCCTCTATTTGATTCCCCAGACCATGCTCCTTGGGCATTGCACGCACGTATACGAACGGCAAATTCAGCTGCTCTGCCACCAAAAGTCCGTAAGCGATTGCTCCGGTTGCAACGCCTGCGACTACCTCCACATCCGGATATTTACATTTTACCAGCCGCGAAAAAGCCTCAGCGATTTGCCTGCGCACCGCCGGATACGCCAACGCCTTACGATTATCGCAGTATACAGGCGATTTCCAGCCGGATGCCCAGCTAAAAGGATTTGCCGGATTCAATTTTATTGCCTTAATTTGCAGTAAACTTTGCGCTATTTTGGCTGTATTCATTTGCTTTTCTTTTTGAAAAAGGTAAGCAAAGATAGGAAAAAAACAGAGCCAGCGATTTGTAGAGGCTGAATTTGCTGCAGTAAAAGCAGGGTTTTAGCCCGTAACCGGATAGTAAAGAGCATTAAAAATAATGAATAGCAACGATACGGTAATTTCCGTTTTTTCTGAAAATAAAAACCTGCAAATTCCCGCCAGCGAATGGGAACGGTTTTGTAGCGGCTACAAGGTAGTAGAAGCCGCAGGGGGACTGGTGTACAATCCCAAAGGCGAGCGCTTAATGATTTACCGCCGTGGGTATTGGGATTTACCCAAGGGAAAGGTTGAGAAAAATGAAAAGCCGGAGGAGTGCGCCCTGCGTGAGGTAAAAGAAGAATGTGGGGTACATGGACTTTCTATTCAAAAATTAATTTGTACCACCCGCCACACCTACCGGGAAAAAGGACAGGCGATACTCAAAATTTCGCATTGGTATGCCATGTCGTGCGATAACGGCAACCCACCTATACCTCAAACCGAAGAGGATATTACAATTGCGGAATGGTCTGATTATAAGAAAGTTACAGAAAATTTAAGGGGTTGTTATCCATCTATTTCAGAGGTTTTCTCAGTAGCGAAGCAGCTCCCATTTACGATTGACAATTGACGATTTACAATTTACCAGTGCGCATGCGTTGTCCTGCTAAGCCGTGCAGTAGAGACGCGGCGTGTCGCGTCTCTACTCGTGATAATGTGGCATCAGGGTGCAAACCCGAAATCCTTCGCCTCGCTCAGGATGATAGCGTACGCACATGCACAGCATGAGGTTCCTCCACTCCGCTGCGCTCCGGTCGGAATGACGAGGCGGCGGTAAGGAAAAAAAATGTAAGTGGAGGTTCCTCCGCTCCGCTGCGCTCCGGTCGGAATGACGAGGCGGCGGTGAGGAAAAAGGGGGAGGTTTGCGGCGGCTTCGCCGCCGCAAACCTCCCCTACTTATTTTACCTCCTTGCCACCGCCGTCATTTCGACCAAGCGCACGAGGTACGAGGGCGCGCGTGGAGAAACCTCTATCATTTATAATTTTTAATTCATTAAAATGCACGCGCACGGCATCCTAATTATCAATAATCAATTATAATTGATTATTGATTAAAATGGGGGGGAAGCATGGGGGATAATTTCTTGGACACAGCAAACGGCTTCCCCGTTCGCCTTATTGTTGTTGACCGGGTTGCTGGCTGTACTGTTGAAGTTCAGGCGGTAACCGTTAGTACCATTATTGTGCAGCTAATGCTCTTAATTCTTCAATATACTTTTCCAGCCCCGCTACGATGAACTTTTTTTGCGTATCAGAAAAACGCCCCGGTTTGAATCGGCATACAACCGGCTATGTACAACGCCATGCGGAGAATCTCACGCTTTGCGCAACGCTGTTACGGTAATAAAAGAGGTGTGCGGTCTTACAGCAGAAGGCGCTCGAAATATGGAAAAATCATGAAAAAAGTAGTTCTTTCGGAATAAAATTTACCTATAAACGCTACTTCGATGGTCAATTTTAATCACTTCAACTGTAAGTATATCATCTTCAATAGTATATATTATTCTGTAAACCCCCACACGAATACGGTATAACCCTTTAAAACCCGATAATTTTGTACAACCTGACGGACGCGGGTTTTCAGATAAACTTTTAATATGCAATGTAATAGAAATAAGGTAAATAGAACTTACCTTTTCCAAATCTTTTTTAGCAGATTTGTTAAATATTACCTTATACATCGCATTTTAATCCCCTTCGCTCAAATTCGGTTTTTACAACTTCATCAAAAGAGTAAGTAGGTTCTCCTTTGCGCGACATTGCCTCCAATCCATCCAAAAAATCTTCGAGCAATTGATTACCGCCGTACATATCCAGGTCAATCTCTACATATCGGTCTTGACCGGCCACATCTTTCGTATATTTTATGCCTGCAAGTTCCATAGTAAATAAATATTACAACTACAAAGATACAACATTTTTTTCTTCCCTGAATTAATCTCTCTTTTTTGTCGCTGTTTTTTCTTTTTTTCCGCAATTATCTTAGGAAAAAACCAAGAAATCATAACTAAAGTTACAGGAGAAAAAACATGAAAAAGAAAAAATTTACTACCGTTGCCGAATTGGAAATTATTCATACCTTTGCTCGCTGAAAATACAGCCCAATCCATTTTAATGAACGATGTCCCCGTCATTTCGACCAAGCCCGCGAGGCACGAGCGGGCGCGTGGAAAATTTTTTTTTTCCCTCATTGCGCCGCCGTCATTTCGAGTGAAGCGCAGCGGAATCGAGAAATCTCTTTCATTTATAATTCATAATTTATAATTATCAAAATAGTGCAACGCTGAGGGCGAAGGTTCCTCCACTCCGCTACGCGGAGCCTGCCCCGAGCAAAGCCGAGGGGGTCGGAATAACGAGGCGACAGCTGTGTAGGCATGAGGTTCCTCCGCTCCGCTGCGCTCCGGTCGGAATGACGAGGCGGCGGTAAGGAAAAAAAATGTAAGTGGGGAGGATTTGCGGGGGCGACGCCCCCCCCCAAACACCCCCCCCCAAC
>JAISBU010000026.1 GCA_031266015.1 Prevotellaceae bacterium
TTAACCGTAAATTTTGATGAAAAGGATGAAAAATTACCCAACTTGATTGAAAAAATTATTGCCTCTATCAATGAAAAAAACGATCAAATTAAACCCAAAGAATTAGTAAATCCTACTGACTTGGCAAAGCAAATTTGGCAAGATATATGGTCTGTTAGCGGTGCAACACCTGAAAATTGTCTTTACACTTTTGTTGAATTGTTTATTTTTAAGTACTTGAGTGATTTAGGGATTTTGACAGGTATTCATAGTTTCAACACGGTAATTGATAGTTTTAAGACAAATAGCAATGATGAAATTCTTGAAAATTACGCAAATGTAATTCGTCCCAAAATAAAAGATTTGTTTCCTGCCAATCCCATAGATAAAACTACTATTATTAACGGTACTATTTTTGTCAGCAAAGACCAAAAGGCGGTAGCCGGTTATAGTGCTGTTTTCAAAAAAATATTGTTGAAATTTAGAGATTACGGTAAACTTGAAAATATTGATTATGATTTCAAAAGTCAATTATTTGAAAGTTTTTTAAAAGAAAGTATTAGCAAAAAGAATTGGGGACAGTTCTTTACGCCCTTAAAAGTAGTCCGCGCTATTGTTGAAATGGCAAAAGATAATATAAAAGAAGGGATAAGCATTTGCGACCCAGCATGTGGCGTGGGCAAATTTTTATTAGAGCCGTTGATTTCTCGTTTGGATTATTTTTATGATATTACCAAAAAAGGGATAACGCCAAAAATTACTATTCACGGTTTTGATAAGGGTTTTGACAAAGATGAGCAAAAAACAATTATTTTGGCGAAGGCAAATATGCTGATTTATTTTTCGGATTTAATTCGTAAAAATGCAGGATTAACAAAAGATTTTTCAGCCCTTTTCAATGAAAGTTTTACATTAAAAACAAATTCGATTTTAGGTACGCTTTCCGAACCTGCTATGGATAAATACGATTTAATTTTGACAAATCCACCTTATGTAACGAGCGGCAGCAGTAATTTGAAAGACGAAATTAAAAAAGACGGTGAACTTGTTAATTACTACAAAATCAATGCAATGGGTGTTGAAGGTTTATTTATGGAATGGATTATTCGCGCCATGAAAATAAACGGAAAAGCATTTATTGTAGTTCCCGATGGAATTTTTGACAGAGGCGACCAAAAACATTTAAGACAGTTTATTTTAGATGAATGTTATGTTGATGGAATTATTTCCTTGCCAGAAAATACTTTTTTTACAACTAACAAAAAGACTTATATTCTTTGTTTAACTAAAAAGCAAAATAAATCCAATAAACAAATCACACCTGTTTTCATTTATTTGGTAAGCGAGATAGGGGAAAGCAGAGATGTTTATCGGTTTGATATTGATGAAAATGATTTGATTGAGGCAACTGAATATTTTAATCTTTTCAAAGGAAACAAGCAGGGTTTTGCAAAAGTCAACAATAATAAACGATGTAAATTGTTAGACATATCCTTTTTTGAAAATAATGTTGAGCATAATTGGTCTATTGATAAATGCTGGACAAAAGATGAGTTGGTGGAATTGGGCATTATCAAGCAGGTGGAGGAAATAAATTTTCAGGATTTCCCGTATTTACTTGAAGATATGTCTTTGACAATTGAAGAATTGACAGAAGAATTAAAAAATCTGATTTCTGCACACGATGAAAGCAACATTGTAACAAAGGAATATAAACTTGCTGATTTATTCGATTTTCCCTCAATAAAAGGATTGACAAAAACTTTTATTAAAAATAATTCGGGCACAATTCCTGTGTATGGTGGACGACAAGATGAAGTTCCGATTGGATATATTTCCGATAATCTAAAAAATGTCAAATATTTTGAAAATTGCCTGGGCTGGAATAGGGAAGGCTCTGTCGGTTATGTTTTTTATCACCAGCATAAATTTACAACTAATGACCACCACAGACCAATATTGATAAAGGATAAGTATAAAAATGTAATAGACCATAACTACATTAAATTCACGCTTCAAGAATTATTGTTTCAACAAGGCTTTAAATGGTCAAAAACTGCGAGTAAAGAAAAGGTACAGGAATTAAAAATAGAAATACCTGTAGATAGCAGCGGAAACATTAGTTTGGAAACACAAAACAAATTAGCGGAAAGGATAAATACAATAGAGGAAATCAAACGTAAGATTCAAGAAAAAAGCACCTTTTTGATTAATATAAAAGTAAAATAAATAATGAAAATTAAAGACTTATTACGCATATTACAAGCTGCGCCCGAAAAAGATAAAGAAGTTTGGATGCCTGCTTTTGACGGCGAAAGAACAACATTTATTGATTTCAACTTCGATGATGAAAATAATTTGGATTTGTATGAAGTTGTGAAAGAAGTTGAATCATATACTTTGCAAAAAATATCAGAATTGGAAAAATGATTTGTTCGTTATAAAATATCTACATTTTCTTCTATCTCAATATCTTTCTTCTTATTCCACCCAAACCTCTCCATCCCTCTGTCCATCAAATAATACACCAGCGGCACAATCACCAGCAGCAGGAACATGGAGCTGAGCAGTCCGCCGATGATAACCCACGCCAGACCGTTCTTCCACGCCGAGCCTGCGCCCTGCGCCAGCGCTACGGGCAGCATCCCGATGACCATCGAGAGGGTTGTCATGATAATCAGGTGGAAAAGAGAAGCGGATTTCGGTTTTTACGTTGTATGTTGTATCCTGTCTAATTCTTCGATAAACCGGTAAACATTCATAGATGGATTGGTAAACGGTAGCGCGCGCGCAGGTATTTGATATACGCACTTTCCGTTTCGCCCTCACAGAAAACAAAATACAAATATGATTTGACAAATTGACTCTTAGGCATTAACCATTCCAACATTCCGCTCTCTTTCAGTAAGTTAACCTCCGTTTTTATCAGAGTTTGGTTTTTTTATTTACCTTTGCGGCGATAAAACTTTGTTTGAAAATATTAAAGGAGTGTTATGAATATGTTTGATAAATTAGTGAAAATAAATTGCTATTCTAAGAATAAAATATTAAAAAAGTTGCCCACAATTTGCTGGAAAAATTTTACTGTTGTGAAATTAATTGCACCGAAATAGACAAATGGGCATGTAAGGAATGAGGGAAAACGAGGCAGGCTGACGCTTGCCTCATTTCATGATTAGAATGTCCAGCCAACGGTTAGCTGCCCGGTCAAATTTTGTGCCCCTATTGACTTATACACGTAGTCTTCGGATACGGGAGTGTTTCCGCGCAACACCCAAGTTTCGTCTATGACGATGCTGGGCGTGCTGCTGTTAATGATGCGCAATTCTGCTGTGAGGCGCTCCGAAAAAACGTACCGAAATCCTAAAACGTAGGAGTTGTCCCAGTTGTTAAATATGCTCCCTTCGGTTCGCTTGATTCTTTCACCGTCGGCATACCGAAAAACGCATTCACCACTTTGGTAGCCGATAAGGAAGCTGAGCGGGATTTTGCGAAAAAATTTGAAATCCAGCACAACAGGCATGTTAATGTAATTCTGCCGCAGGGTGCGAATGGTGTACTGCTCGCCCATTTGCCAGTAGCTAACATCGCGCCCGCCCTGCATGGAGAACAGCAAATCCAGCTGTACCCCCAGCCAGTAGATCTCCTTGAAGTCGTAGCGGACAAAGCCTCCGAGCGCGGCGCCTGCCACAGGAGATACCGGCCCAGGAATACTGAAAACGTGAGGTCTTGTTTCTATAACTCCCCACACGGAAGCGATGTTAAGCCCTGCCTTGGCGCCGAAGCTCAGCTGGGCAAAGGCTGCCTTACCTGCCATTACGACAGCAACGATAAAAATTACTCTTTTCATGGTTGACAGCTGTAAAGTATATCAGGCTTTTTTTACTTTGTAACACAGGTAAATATATTTGCCGCCGACTCCTTGTATATTTAAAGATTTTATTGTGTGATTTTTTCACGTGCCTTACTGCACGCTATTCCCTAAAATATGTACTTCAAAGAAACCATACAAAAACCCATTTCATCAAAAACATCAAAGACTTTGCAGGTATTGGCGTAAAATTACGATTTTATTCCCAATTAGGCTCTCAAAAACAACAGAGAAATATTATTTTTCTGGCATTGTTAATTTAAGTATAGTTTTTGATATTTCTTTAAAACAATACATACTAAAAATCAAATGTTTATAATTGAATATTGCATGAGATCTATATATAATTAGCAATACTTTTTTCTCATATGACCTCCTTCGTAAGATTTTAATGCTTACGCATAGCTGCAAAATAAGAAAAGTTAATATCAGTAAGATACTCATAATCAGATAATTGATATTATTACCCGAATTTGCTATCCTTTATTCGTAAAAATTCATTAGATTTGTAGGGTAGATGAATTGGTCGACCAGTTTGCAAGATTTTTAAACCTTATACAAGTGAAAAAATCAGCTGCCAAAGCCTCTACCGTAGAGGCTTTGGCGGTTAGTCTGCTATTTATCTGATAATGAGGAAAGTAAATTAATTAGTAACAACATAAAGTATATGGCAACAAAAACAAGCTACGAGCTGCGCTATGCAGCACATCCGAGTGATGTAAAGAGCTACGACACCAAGAAGCTGCGTGAGCGCTTTTTGATTAAGGGCTTGCTAAAGGCTGATGAAGTAAATATGGTTTACTCTATGTACGATCGCCTTATTGTGGGCGGTGCGGTACCTGTAAAGCAGGCGTTGGATTTGGAAACCATTGATCCGTTGAAAGCGCCTGTGTTCATGCACCGTCGCGAGATTGGTATTATCAACGTTGGCGGTACAGGTAAAGTTACTGTTGACGGAAAAGCATACGAGCTGCAGTATAAAGAGGCACTTTACCTGGGCTCAGGAGATCGTAAGGTTACATTCGGCAGCAACGATGCCGCAAAGCCTGCACGCTTCTACTTTAACTCTGCCGTTGCGCATAAGAGCTGCCCAGATAAGCACATCACCCTGGAAAAAGATGCTATCGTAGCGGAAACGGGTTCTTCGGAAACTTGCAATGCTCGCCGCATCAACAAGCTTATTGTAAACCAAGTGCTGGAAACCTGCCAGCTGCAAATGGGTATGACCGAATTGAAACCCGGTAGCGTTTGGAATACCATGCCTGCACATACCCACTCACGTCGTATGGAAGCATACTTCTACTTCGAAGTTCCACAAGGCCAAACCGTATGCCACTTTATGGGTGAGCCTGCTGAAACTCGCCACATATTTATGGGCAACGAAGATGCCGTTATCTCTCCCGAGTGGTCAATCCACTCAGCTGCCGCTACCAGCAGCTACATCTTCATCTGGGGTATGGCCGGTGAGAACCTTGATTACGGAGATCAAGACTTCACACAGCCTGATCAGCTGATGTAGTAAAAGTAATGTACAATTGACCATTTTGGAGTACTTGAAATTTAAAATTTACAATAATTTAAACACTAATAAAATGAACTTTCTGGACAATTTCTCGCTCAAAGGAAAAGTTGCTCTGGTAACAGGAGCTTCTTATGGTATCGGTATGGCGCTTGCTAAAGCATTGGCCAGCGCTGGCGCAAAAATCGTTTTCAACGACCTTTTCGAAGATAAGGTGCGTGAGGCAGAAGCAGCCTATAAGGCAGCAGGCATCGACGCCAAAGGCTACGTGTTCGACGTAACCAGGGAGGACGATGTAAACGCAAGCATCGCTAAGATTACCAAAGAAGCTGGTGCTATTGATATTCTGGTAAACAACGCCGGTATTATTAAGCGTATTCCTGCTGTGGAAATGACCGCTGCGGATTTCCGTCAGGTTATTGACATTGACCTGAACGGCCCATTTATCATGTCAAAGGCTGTGGCTCCCTACATGATTAAGAAAGGAGGCGGAAAGATCATTAACATTTGCTCTATGATGAGCGAGCTTGGACGTGAGACCGTATCGGCATACGCTGCGGCAAAGGGCGGTTTGAAGATGCTTACCAAGAACCTTGCCTGTGAATGGGCTGAGTTCAACATTCAGGTAAACGGCATTGGCCCGGGCTACATTGAAACTCCACAAACAGCGCCCCTGCGTGAAGAAGGACACCCATTCAACACGTTCATCATTGGCCGTACGCCTGCCGCACGTTGGGGCAACACAGCGGACTTGCAAGGCCCCGCTGTGTTCTTGGCGTCAGAGGCTTCTAACTTTGTAAATGGCCACATTCTATATGTTGACGGTGGTATTCTGGCGTACATCGGCAAGCAGCCGAAGTAGTCTGCTACTGCAACTTTAATATCTTGAAAATCAGTATTTTAATTATAGCCATTTTTGTTTTACTTACTCATGTTTTTTCCTTAGCGGTCAGCTTAAAAAACGAGGCAGTGCATTAATGGAGTCCAGAGACCAATAAAAACGGGGCGAAACCGAAAAGCCATAAGAGTAGGATATTATTAATCAATTCAATTAAATGACAAAAAGAATTAAAACAAAACTGGTCTTAGCAATGCTTACAAGCCTAATTTTAAGCTTTGTTTCTTGTGGCGTTCAACAAAATCTTTCAGTTTCATACAAGTTACATGAAGGAATGACTAAACAAGAAGCCGAAGCAATAATGGGAGCACCAGTAAAAAGTGACTTTTATAAAAATGTCGAAGAATGGCATTATTGCAAAACAGGACAAATGGCTGATGAATTTATTGCTTTGTTTTTCTATGAGGGAAAATTAATTGCAAAAAAGAATTATACTGTGACAGCTGCCGATACACGAGGAGTATATGGTTCATGTGAGAAATTCATTAAAATGGGTAATTATCGAGAACCAGAAGTCGTTGTTGAAATTCGTTCAAGGTAAAAAATAATATGGATAAGACTAATCTTGAATACTTCATAGAAGATTTGAATTCAAACATTTTCCCTAACTACAACCAGATTCAGGACATATTTAATTTTGAATATGGATACCCAGAATTTGACCCGTTGAGGGATGAAATCTGTAAATGTATTATTTGTAATCTACACCAAGCTGCTATTACCCTAACAAATCATTTATTGGAATCTTCCTTAAAAAAATGTCTAGCAATGAAGCATTCCATTTCAAATAAACAAAATGATATTAAGTTAGAAGATGCTTTTAAAGAGGGAATTACAAAATTTGACCAACTTGATTTAGACGACACCATTAATCGTGCTTGTACACAAGGATTAATTACAAAGGAACAAAAAAAGCTACTTAAAAAATTCAAGGACAAATTTAGAAATCCGTATTCGCATTCATCAACGTTAGAAATATTTAAAGACACTACTGTAAAAGGTAAAACTATATCCTTAAACGAAGGAGAAAGTCCTGAAAATCTTTTAAAACGTATTTTCGATAATGATTCAGACGAAATTTTGGCTGTGAAGGACATATTGCCAATACAAGGATTAGTTCAGGTAGTGATTGCGAAACAAATCAGCGTTCCATATTTTACAGAAATAGATAAAATTATAAGAGAAATGCTGACAAAATTAAAGCCGAACAGTTAACAAAGTGTAGCAGCAATAAGGGTTTCAGTGGTATTTGAAGTATTCTACCCCGCATAAAATTTTGTGCAATTTGACAGGAATGAAGCCCGCAATCCCTTACTGCTGCTACACTCAACCGTTATATTATAGTACAAACAAATCCTTACACCATTATGAAAAAAATATTTTTACCACTATTGGCGTTGGCCTTTGCGGCATCATGCAGCAACCCTGCGCTTACGGTTACAGCTACCAACTCTCTTGCGTTTGACCGCAATAACGAGACTGTAGAGATAGACTGGATTACCGTACAAGGTAAGCTTGGAAATGTACCACCCGACAACGTCTGCGTAACCGATGCTCAGGGTAATACCCTTTTGTCGCAAGTAGTGTACGAGGGAATGGAAGACCCGCAAAAGTTTATTTTTCAGGCAAATGTAGCACAACGAGGCAAGTCTGTTTACACCATAAAGAAAGGTAAGCCTCTTATACAGCCCTCTAAGGCATACGGGCGCCTGGTTCCGGAGCGCAAGGATGACTATGCTTGGGAAAATAACCGTGTAGCATTCCGCATGTATGGCCCGGCGCTTGAGGCTACAGGCGAAATCAGCAACGGTATTGACCTTTGGGCAAAGCGTACGGAGGATTTGGTAGTTGACAAATGGTACAAGGATGATTTAGGTGGTGTTCGTCCTTACCATGAAGACCACGGCGAGGGGTTGGATTTCTATAAAGTTGGCCGCACATTAGGCGCCGGAGCAATGGCGCCCTACGTAAACAACAAGCTAGTACTAGGCAATAATTTTGTATTGGCGCAAACTCTTGACAATGGCCCCATTCGTACTACTTTCGAGCTAAAGTACGCTCCGTTTAAGGTGGAAAATCAAGTGGTACTTGAGGTGCGCCGCATATCGCTTGACGCATATGCTCATCTAAACAAGGTGCGGGAGGTTTACGTTGGTGTTGGCGCTCAAATGACCGTTGCGGCAGGAATTGTAATTCGTAACGACAAAGACGGATACGAGTCTGATGCTGCTAACGGCTGGGTTGCCTACAGCGATACTCCTGACGAGAAAAGCGGCAGGCTATACGTTGCCACCATTATTCCAAACCAGCCTACCCAAATTAAGGTGGCCGAAAGTCACCTGCTATCTATTGCCGCCTATAAAGGTGTAGAGCCTCTTACCTACTACTGTGGAGGCGGTTGGAGTAAAGGCGGATTTCCTACCGAGAATGACTGGTATAAATATGTTGCAGTAGAATCAGAAAAGCTGCACAACCCATTGGAAATTTTCTTCAGGTAGAAAGATTTCTCCTAAAATAAACTTGCCATTGCAAGTTCAGCTGCAATGGCATTTTTATTTTACCTCATCAACCAAATCGCTACATCGGGTCAACATCCGGAGTAATGGAAATTTGCCTGAAGGCGGAAATTAGCGACAGCTCCGCAAAGCATTTTTGCAGCAGCTGCTTTGCTCGCTCAACAGATTTACTTCGCTCAATTTTGAGTAGAAAGTTTATGATGTAACGATTCTGGATACGATTTATCATTGGCGCCTCCGGGCCAAGAACCCGTTCGGCAAAAGTATCTTTCAACATTCTGGCAAGCGCTGCTGCCGCTTGATTCAGCACGTTTTCATCCTTGTGTTTCAATGAGATTTTTATGAGCCTGACAATGGGAGGATAAGAGTATGCCTGACGTTCCTCCAGCTGTGCTTGAAACATTCCCTTGTAATCATGATTCCGAAGCTGCTCCAAGATTTCACTATGCGGTGCACCTGTTTGAACTAAAACTTTACCCTGCACCAGCCTGCGCCCTGCCCTACCCGCTACCTGAGAGATAAGCTGAAAGCTACGCTCCAACGCCCTAAAATCAGGAAAGGATAGCATGGTATCCGCATTCAGCACGCCGACCAAGCTAACATTCTCAAAATCAAGCCCTTTAGTAATCATTTGTGTGCCCACAAGAATTTGCGTGCGGCGGTTCTCGAAGTCATCAATTATATTTTCGTAGGCAGTACGTGAACGTGTTGTATCCAAATCCATTCGTTCTACGGTAGCATTCGGGAAAATATAACGCAGCTCCTCCTCCACTTTTTCTGTTCCGAAACCCTTTGTTTGCAACTCGCTACTTCCGCAGGCCAGGCAAGTATGAGGCATTGGCATAGCATATCCACAGTAGTGGCAAACCAGCTGATTGGTACGTTTGTGATAGGTAAGGCTAACGTTGCAATGTTCGCACTGCGGAATCCAGCCACACTCTCTACATTCTACAAAAGGAGAGAATCCCCGGCGATTTTGGAATAAGATAACCTGTTCATCCCGCCCCAGCGCATCTCCGACTTCTTTTTTTAGCAATGGAGAAAGGAAGCCGGCATCTTTCTTACGTCGCAAATCGCTAATGTTGACCATGCGCATCTCCGGCAAAGCAACATTTCCATAGCGCTCAAAGAGCTCAACCAGCCCGTATTTTCCGGTAATGGCATTGTAGTAGCTCTCAATGGACGGAGTTGCAGAACCAAGAAGCACCTTTGCACCATATCTCACCGCCATAACAATAGCAGCATCGCGTGCCTGATAGCGAGGTGCAGGATCTTGCTGCTTGTAAGTATTCTCATGCTCCTCATCTACAATTACCAAACCTAAGCTACTAAAAGGCAAAAATATTGACGAACGAACTCCAAGCACAACCTGCATGTTGCTGCTATTGTTCAACAGAGCTTGATACACCTCTACTCGCTGAGCGTCGCTGAACTTGGAGTGATAAACTCCAACTTTGCTGCCAAAAACTTTTTTAAGGCGATTGATGAGCTGCGCAGTTAACGCGATTTCGGGTAACAAATACAGTACTTGCTTACCTTGCTGCAAGGCTTGCTCAATAAGGTGTATGTAGATTTCTGTTTTGCCCGATGAGGTTACTCCGTGCAGCAAAGCAACCTGCTTATCATCAAAAACAGCTTGAATTTCATTGTATGCCCGCTGCTGAGCATCGGATAAAAAAGGAATACCGTTGCTTGCCTCCCCGCTACTAGCAATTCGGCTAACCTCTTCCTTATGTAATTCAAAAACTCCCTTATCTACACACGCTTTTAGTATAGCGGGCGATACTCCTGATTTTTCTAAAAGCAGCTGTCTATCCAGCTTATGAGGCAAAGAAAAATCCAGTGAAGCAACTTCTGAAATATACGTAATCAGCAATTTTTCTTGTTGTGGTGCACGCTTCAACTTATCCAACAGTATGTTCAGAGCTTCCTCCGAATTAATCTCCGGATGAAGCGTAACAAGTGTTTTAAATTTTGCCCTGAACGGATTTTGCAAATGCTCCTCTACCACTACCAGCTGCTTTTGCAGCATGCGCTGGACAAGCGGCATCGCATTTTTGCTTTGTACAATATCCGCTATGGATTCAAGGTTCAGCGTTTCTTTTTTTTGCAGCTCATTTATCAGCAGCTCTTCCGCCTCGGTTAGCTTATCAAAAGCCTCCCAGTCATCGCTTAAGCGCACCTCTGTCTCGCTTTCCATTTTGAGAGCGGCAGGTAGCGCTGCTTTCATAACCTCACCCAAAGAGCACATGTAGTAGGATGCAATCCACTCCCACATGGCCAGCTGATGCTGGTGCACAAGCGGCTTATCATCAAGGATGTAGATAATGTTTTTGACAGGATACGACGGAGTATTGTTATGCTCCGCTTTTACAATAGCGGCATAAATCTTTTTTTTGCCAACCTGTACAGCGACTCTGTAGCCCGGCATGGATAAGGATTGTAGCTCATCGGGCACGGCATATGTCAGCAAGCGGGGAAGCGCTAAGGGAAGTATTACGTCAACAAATTTCATTGAGCAATTCTCCTAACCGCCTCGGCTACATCTTCCATAAGCCAATGTGGTGTTGACGTTGCTCCACAAATGCCAACGGATTGACAGCCTCCAAACCAGTTTTTTTTCAACTCTGTTATATTTTCCAACATGTAGGTGCGCGGGTTGCATTCTTTGCAAACATTGAACAGCACTTTACCATTGGAGCTGTTGTGCCCGCTCACAAAAATAATCACATCATGGGCTGTGGCAAACTCTTGCAGATGCACGCTTCTGTTGGCCACTTGTCTGCAAATGGTATCATGCGCACGGAAATTCAAGTGCTTTGGCAGCCTGACGTTAATTTCGTGGCATAGCTTCCGGAAAGATTCCACACTTTTAGTCGTTTGCGAAAACAGCTCTATGGGGCGGGTAAAATCCAAGGAATCAACAGCTTCGTCAACTACAAGGGCATCCCCGTTTACCTGCCCCACAAGCCCATTTACCTCGGCATGACCTTTTTGTCCCAAAATAACCAGCTGGGTGTTGTGCTCCTTTGTGTCATTATAACATTTTCTTATGTTTTCCTGCAATTTAAGCACCACCGGACAAGTGGCATCCAGCAACGTAATATGATTTTTTGCCGCCGTTTCATAGGTTGAAGGCGGCTCTCCATGAGCACGAATAAGCACCGTAACGTTTTTAAGCTGCGCAAACTCGTCATGGCTTACTATCTTTAATCCTTTGTTTTTCAGGCGATTAACTTCTACGCTATTATGTACAATCTCTCCAAGCGAGTATAACTCAACCCCGCTATCCAGCATTTGCTCCGCCTTTTCTATAGCATGCACTACCCCGAAGCAAAAGCCTGATTTACCATCTACTGAAACCTGCAATTTTTCAAACTATTTAAGTCAACGTATTCTACAAATGTAGATAAATAAGTCCTATCTTTGTGTGAAATTTTGATAAAACCAAGCAGCGCAAAAGGTTTCGTGGAGAAGATAGCATTTATTATTAACCCAATTTCCGGAGTACACGCCAAGCGAGATTTACCCGAGCTGATTGCCGGTATTTTTTCACCGTCTGAAGGTTACGACAGCGCCATCTACTACACCAAATGCGCAGGTGATGCAACCGCTGCTGCAAGAAATTTTGCCACGCAAGATTTTGCCAAGGTAGTTGCCGTAGGTGGCGACGGTACTGTAAATGAGGTTGCTAGCGGTCTTATCCACACCCATACGGCGCTGGGTATCGTTCCTATGGGTTCGGGTAATGGGCTGGCACGTCACCTCAATATTCCTATCAATAAAAGGCGTTCGCTGGAGCTCATCAAAACAGCTAAGGTTGAAACAATTGACTACGGATTGTTGAACGACGCTCCATTTTTCTGCACTGCGGGCGTTGGTTTTGACGCTTTGGTGGGCAATCGTTTTGCCATGGGCGCCTCTCGTGGTTTGATTACCTACATCAAGCATATTATTACCGAATATCCACGGTATACGCCGGAGCGGTACGCTATTTCAATCGATGGAGGTAAACCATTTTACCGCAAAGCTTTTTTGGTCACCGTGGCTAACGCCTCTCAATGGGGGAACAATGCCCATATTGCTCCGCAGGCCAGCCTGCGAGATGGCGTCATGGATGTGGTAGTGATGAGCAAATTTCCGTTTTATGCTGTTCCATACATCGGACTGGCGTTTTTTACCAAACGAGTAGACAAAACCCGATACATAGAAACTTTCCATTGCTCAAACCTACGCATAACCCGCCAATGTCCCGGTTACATCCATTTTGACGGGGAAGCCTCGGAAGCGGGCAATGTGATTGATGTTAAAATAGTTACCCATGGATTAAAAGTTTTGCCAAAAGACAGGTGTGAAATTTAAATTTACTCAAAGCATAAGCGCCACAGGCAATAAAGTATAGCCGGAGCACGTTTAACTTTGTATCCATTGTAAAAGCAAAACCAAATATAAAATCAAACTAAATAATTTTGTACCATGAGAAAATTATTTTCCACCATTACCACGCTGCTTTTCGCAAGCGCCGTATTGGCTCAAATGCAATTCTCAAAAACGCAGCATGATTTCGGACAGGTTCAGGAAACCGGCGGAGAGATCGCTTACTCTTTCGAATTTACCAATACGGGGAAGGCCCCTGTGATTATTACAGATGTAAAGTCATCTTGCGGATGCACGACTCCCGAGTGGACAAAGCAGCCTGTACTTCCCGGCAAAACGGGCTTTGTAAAGGCCATTTTTGACCCAAAGGATCGTCCGGGAATTTTTGATAAGGAAATTACCGTATCGACAAAATCGGAGCAGGTTAAGCTGAAAATTACAGGAGAAGTTATTCCAAAAACCAAAGGCACAGCGGATATTTACCCAAGAACAATGGGCAGCCTGAGGTTGAAGTCGAACAATATTCCGTTCTCCAACATTTACAATACCGCTACAGCGTCGGAAACATTGGCGATTATCAACACAGGCAATACTCCATTGAGCATTGCTTTTGCCAGCGTGCCGGAACATATTACGTTGAGCGTGCAGCCACAAACTTTAAAGGCTAATGAGACCGGTACAATCACCTGTGTGTACAACGCTTTCAAGAAAAACGACTGGGGCTACGTAACCGATAGGGTTGGAGTAACCATAAACGGCAAGAGCGACAAGGGTTACGAGCTAACCGTAAGCGCCAGCGTTGACGAAGACTTTTCCGCTGTAAATGAGGCCAACGCTCCTGTTGCGCAATTCGCATCACGCAGCATTACTGTTGAAGGCCATGTAAAACAAGGCGATAGCAAGGAATTTAGCATAAGCATTACCAATAACGGCAAGAGCGATTTGCTTATACGCAAGGTTACCACCAACTGCGATTGCATATCGTTGGCAGGCAATAATCCTACCAACATTAAGGCCGGACAAGCTGCGGAGCTAAAAGCAACTTTTAACCCCGGAAGATTGAAAGGCAAGGTAAACAAAACAGTAACTGTAATTACCAATGCTCCGAAGCAGTTCAGCACGGTAGTTCGCGTATCAGCTACGGTAGAATAGAATTTGCATCATAGCTAAAAAAGCAAAAGGTGGAACAGATAACCCTGTCCACCTTTTGTTTTTTAGCATCATATCGACATTTCGTCTATTGTCATCCTGAACGAAGTGAAGGATGGCAAGGAATTTACACAATCATTTAAAGTTCAAACAGCTACCACCACATCATTATGCCAGTATCGATTTTTTTTGATACCTTTGGACTTTAAATTTCAAAAACAAAATGTGTAAAAACACATGATTGACGATTGTTTAACCACTGAATGTACTAAGTCTCAAATACCATGATTGATGACCACCACTATAGCAGTGCGCTAAATGTGAATGCGGGGGTGGAACAACCTCCACAAGTAAACCCGAACGTACTGGCTCACTTACGCAAGTCCCGCGCACTCTCGCTCAACGAGTATGTAGATGGAATTTTGAGCGGGAGCCGAATGATTTTAGGTAGGGCAATTACGCTGATAGAGAGTTTACTACCCAAGCACTACGAGCTTGCACAGCAAATAGTTGAGCAATGCCTGCCCCACTCCGGCAAAGCTGTTCGAATAGGAATTACGGGCGTTCCGGGTGCAGGAAAAAGCACCTTTATTGAGGCCATTGGCGGCTACATAACCGGCTTGAGTAATCAGCTGGCCGTGCTGGCCATAGACCCCAGCAGTGAGCGTAGCCGGGGCAGTATTTTGGGTGATAAAACCCGGATGGAAACCTTGGCCAATGACCCTAATGCTTTTATACGTCCCAGCCCCAGCGCCGGTTCTTTAGGTGGGGTGGCCCGTAAAACCCGGGAGAGCATAATACTATGCGAAGCTGCAGGATTCAATGTAGTATTTGTAGAAACTGTAGGTGTGGGACAAAGTGAAACTCAGGTACACTCAATGGTCGACTGCTTTCTCCTTCTCATGCTATCCGGTGCGGGTGACGAGCTGCAAGGCATCAAGCGAGGCATTATGGAAATGTCGGATATCCTCGCCATAAACAAAGCCGACGGTGCAAACGTAAGCAAGGCTATGGCGGCAAAAATACAGTATCAAAGTGCGCTCAACCTTTTTCCGCCACACGAATCGGGGTGGAAGCCAACCACGCTTACCTGCTCTGCTTATGATAAGACCGGGCTTACCGAAGTTTGGAAAAACGTGCTGGACTACGTAAACACCACCAAAGGCAACGGTTTCTTTGAGCGTAAGCGCAGCGAGCAGAATAAGCACTGGATGTACGAAACAATTAATGAAACGTTGCGCGATCGTTTTTACAATAATCTACAAGTGGAAAAGCTGCTGCCTGAGTTTGAGCAGAAAGTTTTGGATGGAAAAATCAGCTCATTCGCAGCAGCAAAAGAGCTACTGAGTAAAGCATAGCAGCCAAAACCTGCGTATCAACTATTATATAATGTTAGAGGAAATAGCGGATATTTTACGTAACACAGCGCTCATTACCTGCCTGGTAATGACAATGTTGCTGCTAATAGAATACATCAACGTCACCACGCGCACAAGTGGATTGGACAGGCTGCGAAAGTCAAAATTCGGACAAGTATTGGTAGCAACTTTGTTAGGAGTAATACCCGGCTGTTTAGGAGGTTTTGCCTCCGTATCTTTGTTTACCCACGGCGTGGTAAACTTTGGAGCGTTAGCTGCCTCCATGATATCTACAATGGGTGATGAGGCATTTGTAATGTTCGCCTCATTTCCGCTGCAAGCATTGCTGCTACAGGGAATGCTGGTTATTCTAGCGCTGGTTGTGGGCTACGCCATTAATCTTGTCGTAAAGCAATTTCCCGCACCTTTTGCTCACCACCACCTCGCCATTCATGCGGCAGACGAGCATCATCACGAGGAAAAGGTAAGTAGCCGCTGGAGGGATAACCTAAAGCACATTTCGTTTCAGCGGGCGTTGCTGATTGGAGGTTTGGGGCTATTTATCATAGCCGCTCTCAGCGGTACGCTAGAGCACGCTCATGAGCATGGAAGAGCTTACTCTCATGCGCACCACGCTAAAAACTTTCTATTTAGCGAACGCTGGTTAAACCTGCTATTCTCAGCGGTAGCCATAGCGGTACTTATCATTATTATTCGAGTAAACGAGCATTTTCTAGAGCAGCATTTATGGGAACACGTCATTAAGAAACACTTTACTAAGATATTCCTGTGGACGCTTGGAGCGCTCGTAGTAATAGCCTTCATAAACCACTACATTGAAGCGCAGGATTGGGTTAAGGATAACCTGCTATACATGTATCTGGCGGCTATACTTATCGGACTCATTCCCGCCTCGGGGTCGCACCTGGTATTTGTGCTGATGTTTGCGCACGGCAACATTCCCTTCAGCGTTTTGCTTGTAAATACAATAATGCAGGATGGGCACGCAGGTATTCCGCTGCTGGCAGAATCTAAGCGTGGATTTATTTACATGAAAGCGATAAAAATTGTGATAGCGCTGATAGTCGTAAGTGGCAGCCTTTGGTGGGGCTTCTAAAGCTGCAAAAACGACCATTTCATAATGAGTCGGAAGCGGCTATTTTCTTTACGGTTTGCCAAAGTACACTTTTTTTACACAAACCCCGTACCCGCTTAGCATTTTCAATGCATTTTTTTTACCTTTGCACGGTTAGTCAATTCCCTAATACCCCACTTGCTTTAGCATTGATATACATTACTATAACTACAGGATAAATCACAACATGGCAAACTTTACTGAGCGTAACGACATTGTTATCCGCTTTTCCGGCGACTCCGGCGACGGTATGCAACTAACCGGAACGCTATTCTCCGACACCACTGCCCTCTTGGGAAATAGCGTGTCTACTTTCCCCGACTATCCGGCTGAAATTCGCGCGCCACAAGGCACAGTGGCCGGCGTATCCGGTTTCCAGGTACACTTTAGCAGCTCACCCATACACACCCCCGGCGACTATTACGATGTGCTGGTAGCAATGAATCCTGCCGCTCTGAAGGCAAATGCCAGATGGGCAAAAAGGGATGCTACGCTGATCTTAGACTCCAATGCTTTTGATCAAGATCAGCTTGCTAAAGCAGGTTTTTGCACCAATGATCCGCTAGTGGAGCTGAAGATGGAGAACTACAATATAATATGGGCTCCACTTACCTCGCTTACCAAAGAGGCGCTCAAGGATAGCGGTCTGGATCTCAAGTCGGTTTTACGCTGCAAGAATATGCTGGCGCTGGGCATGTGCTACTACCTGTTTAACTACCCGCTTGACCATACAGAAGAGTACTTTAAAAAGAAGTTCGCTAAAAAGCCTCAGCTCGTAGCGTGTAATACCACCGTGCTAAGAGCAGGTTACAACTTTGCTGCAAACACTCACTCTTTTGCCAACACGTACAAGGTTGCGCCATCACAGCTGGAAAAGGGCAAGTATCGTATAATAAACGGCAACATAGCTACCGCATGGGGATTTATTGCGGCAGCGGAAAAATCCGGACGTCCGCTGTTCTGCGGTTCCTACCCTATTACACCGGCTACCGGAATACTGGAGGAGCTGGCGCTAAGAAAGGATTTGGGTGTAAAATCTTTGCAGTGCGAAGATGAAATTGCCGGTATTTGTACCTCTATCGGCGCCGCTTTTGCAGGCAGCTTAGCTGTTACTACAACATCCGGTCCCGGGTTATCCCTTAAGTCTGAGACCATTGGGTTGGCTGTAATGACAGAGCTTCCGCTGGTAATTGTAGATGTGCAGCGTGGTGGTCCCTCAACAGGTTTGCCCACCAAGACCGAACAGTCTGACCTGATGCAGGCCCTTTACGGACGTAACGGCGAGTGCCCCACCATAGTAATGGCAGCCAGCACACCATCAAGCTGTTTCCACTATGCTTTTTGGGCTGCCAAGCTATCACTGGAGCACATGACTCCTGCTATTTTGCTAACCGATGGGTTCATAGCCAACGGATCTATACCGTGGAAAATTCCAGACATGGATAGCTACCCTGAAATTAATCCTCCCATTGCAAAAGAGGGAGAAAACTATCTGCCATACCGTCGTGATGAGCGGCGTTTGGCTCGTTGTTGGGCTATCCCCGGCGCTAAGGGATTGGAGCATCGCATAGGCGGCTTGGAAAAAGACGCTATCAAAGGTAATGTGTCACATGATCCGCTTAACCACCAAAAGATGACGGAGCTTCGTGCTGCCAAAGTTGCCAAAGTTGTCGACTTTATTCCAGCGCAAGAAATTATCGGCGACAAGGAGGGGGATTTGCTGGTGGTTGGCTGGGGCGGTACTTACGGGCATCTGTTGGTTGCGGTAAAAAAGATGCAAAAAGAAAGTAAGAAAGTCAGCATGGCTCACTTCAACTACATTAATCCTCTGCCAAAAAATACAAAAGATATCCTGGGTAAATTCAAGAAGATACTGGTGTGTGAACTTAACATGGGGCAGTTTGCCAGCTACTTGCGAATGCAATTCCCACAGCATGATTTCTTGCAGTACAACAAAGTTCAGGGACTGCCATTTACGGTTGAAGAATTAAAAATCAAAATGGAAAGCGTACTGTAAAAAGCAGAAACTAGAGTAAAGAAATGTGGCATTGCCGCAAATTTGAAACTTGAAAATTTGAAATCAAAAATATGCTAACCCAACAAGATTTTAAGACCGATCAAGAAGTACGCTGGTGTCCGGGTTGCGGAGACCACGCTGTGCTGGCCGCGCTGCAACGTGTACTCCCGGTTGTTGCCGAAAAGCTGCACTACAACAAGGAAGATTTTGCCGTGGTATCGGGTATCGGTTGTTCATCGCGCTTGCCCTACTACGTCAACGCATACGGTTTTCACGGCATACACGGGCGTGCTACGGCCATATCAACCGGAGTAAAGGCTGCCAACCCAAAAATCAGCACGTGGCAGATCACCGGCGACGGCGACGCCTTAGCCATTGGAGGCAACCACTTCATACACGCTATCCGTCGTAATATCGATATTAATATTCTGTTGTTCAATAACGAGATTTACGGCCTTACAAAAGGTCAGTACTCACCCACCTCAAAGTTTGGTTCCGTTACAAAAACATCACCTTATGGAACCATTGAGCGTCCGTTCAATCCAGGTGAATTGGTAATTGGTGCGAGAGGAACTTTCTTCGCCCGTACGCTTGATGGCGACCTCAAGCTCACTCAAGAGTGTCTGCTGGAGGAGGCGCTGCACAACGGAACTTCCGTTACCGAAATGCTGCTAAACTGCGTAATCTTCAACGACGGCACTCACAGCCACTTTGCCGGTAGAGATGCTCGCGCAGAAAAAACCATAGTGCTACGCCATGGCGAACCTATGATTTTTGGCGCAAACCGGGATAAAGGGCTTGCCCTTGATGATATGAAGTTGAAGGTGGTAAACCTTGGCGAAAACGGCATTACCGACAAAGATTTGCTCGTGCACGATGCTACAGAACCCGATACTGCCATACATATGCTTTTGGCCGCCATGAAAAGCCCGGATTTTCCTGTTGCGCTTGGCATTATTCGCAAAGTGCAAGACGCTGAATACAACCAAAAGGTGCAAGAACAGGCGAATGAGGTTTTTGCGAAGCGCAAAATTACCACCATAACCGAGCTGCTAAACAGCGGTGAAACCTGGGAGGTGAAATAAAGTTTCAGATTTCAGGCTCACGGATTCAAATACGAGGCTCGCGAATTTGAGGTTTCAGATTTCAATACACCGCTGTAAACTTTTGAACCATAACCTATTATAACAACCATGAACCTTTTACTCATCAGCAATTCAACCAACGCCGGCGAGGGCTACCTGGAATACTGCAGGTTAAATATCGTTAATTTCTTAAAGGGCAGTAAGGCCAACAGCGTGCTCTTTTTCCCTTTTGCCGCCGTTACATTTTCATACGATGAGTATGAAAAGAAAGTGCAGGACAAGCTTGCCCCGCTGGGCATTACCGTACAGTCCATACATCGTGCGGCAAATCCTAAGCAGGCAGTAGCGCAAGCCCAGGCAATAATGGTAGGCGGTGGTAACACCTTCCATTTACTCAAATGCATTTACGATTTGGATTTAGTGGAGCCCGTACAAGCTAAGGTGAAGTCGGGAAGCCCATACCTGGGATGGAGTGCAGGAAGCAACCTTGCATGCCCAACTATCTGTACCACAAACGATATGCCTATTGTTGAACCCCGCAGCTTTGCGGCATTCAACCTTATTCCATTTCAGATAAACCCTCACTATCTGGATGCTCATCCAGACGGGTACGCCGGAGAAACCCGGGAACAGCGTATTCAAGAATATATAGCGGCTAACCCCAACCGCTATGTTGTGGGATTGCGCGAAGGGTGTATGCTCTATCTTCAAGGAAAAACCCTTAAGCTGTCGGGAAACCGGAACCTGAGGGTTTTCAAACATGGCGTTGAAGCCAAAGAGTACGCTGCCGACAGCGATTTGCAGTTTTTGATGCAGCCGTAGCTAGCAGAAATTTTCAGGAGTGGGAATCCGGTTCAATAAGCACCACAAAAGCGGCTTGAGTTATCCCCAAACTTCCGCAATGTAATCCAGCAAAGCGTATATTTCTTCCGGACTTTCGGAGGTTATCAGCTTTAAGCGTGTTTCTTTAAAATTTACCAAGGCCTTAAAATAGGCAGCAAAGTGTCGGCGCATTTCCAGTATGGCAGCACGCCCCTGCTTATGCTCCAAAGATTTGGCAAAATGCAGCTTGGCTATTTCAACTCGCTCACGTACGGTTGGTTCAGGTAGTATTTCTCCGGTTTTCAAATAGTGGTTTATATCCCTAAAGATCCACGGACGACCGTAGGTGGCACGGCCAACCATTATACCGTCTACACCGTAATCATCAAACATTTGTTTCGCTTTCGCCGGGCCGTTCACATCACCGTTACCAATAACAGGAATGTGCATTCGGGGATTACGCTTCACTTCTCCTATCAACGTCCAATCGGCAGCGCCCTTGTAAAGTTGCGCCCGTGTACGGCCATGAATTGTCAGCGCCTGTATTCCCACATCCTGCAGCTGCTCGGCAATGGTTACAATATTTTTGCTATCCTCATCCCAGCCCAGGCGCGTTTTTACCGTAACAGGAACTTTTACGGCGTTCACTATCTGGCGAGTCATTTTCACCATTTTGGGAACATCGCGCATCATTCCGCTACCGGCTCCACGGTTGACAATCTTTTTCATCGGGCAGCCAAAATTAACGTCGATGGCATCCGGCTTTGCCTGCTCCGCAATACGCGCAACCTCAACCATTGCCTCTACGATATGCCCATACAGCTGAATGGCAACGGGGCGCTCGCTATCAAAAATATTCAACTTGGCCACAGAGGTTGTCGCATTACGAATAAGCCCGTCGCTAGATACAAACTCGGTGTACACCATAGCTGCGCCAAAGCGCTTACACATGAAACGAAATGAAGGATCGGTAACATCATCCATAGGCGCAAGCAGCACCGGACGATCGCCTAAATCTATGTTGGAAATTTTCATTTACAGGGAGCTGCATGTTCATGGAAAAAAAGATAGCTTTCTGTCCATCAACAAGCTGCCATTTTACATCTTGTCGCCGTAGGCCAAATCGCCGGCATCACCCAGCCCCGGTACAATGTACGACTTCAGCGTGAGCTCATCATCCACCTCGCCTACCCATAAGGTAACCTCAGGATAGCTGGCCAGGTTTTGCTTCAGGTACTCTATGCCGTCTTTACTGGCAATAACGCTCACGATATGCGTTTTCTCAGGCATGCCTCGCTCTATAAGCGCCCTGTATGACAGCACCATAGATCCTCCGGTAGCTAGCATTGGGTCGCAAAGAATTATAGTTTTTCCTTCGGTGGAAGGGCTTGAAAGGTATTCGAATGAAATGGTAAACTTGTTGTCTTTACTGTACTTACGGTAGGCCGAAATAAATGCGTTTTGTGCTCTGTCAAAGCATCTTAGCATACCGTTGTGCATAGGCAACGCCGCACGCAGAATGGAGGCTATAACCACCTGCTCTTTCAACTTTGAAGTAGCAGCCACACCCAGCGGCGTTTGCACCTGGGCAGGCTCATAATCCATTTGCTTACTTATTTCGTAAGCAAAAATCTCACTTATGCGCTCTAAGTTGTGCCTAAAGCGCATGCTGTCTTTTTGTAGCTCCACATCACGTAGCTCTGCAATAAAGCAGCCCAACAAGGAGTTGTGCTTTCCGAGGTAGTTGACCTTCATTTCAAGTGGGATTAGGTATTTCATGCAAAGTAACAAAAAATACGCTAAAAAGTAAAGCGAAATTTGCTTATATTTGTTTTATTTGCGTTTTATTTAGCAAAATCCCCAGATACTTATCATGTCCTCGAACCCATTGCTTAAGATGTTGGAGCACCTTCCAAAAAATGTACGTGTGTTGGATTTACGTATGAATATGGAGGAGCAGATAGAGTTTTTCAGCTTGCTTGCCGAACAAAAGCAGCGCAGTATTCCCGAAGAATTTAAGCAGCGCCTGAACGATCTTCACAACCCGGAATATCCTCTGGATCAACGTAAAAAGTGGATTGCGCAGGCCGTTACTACCGACTCGGTAGAGGTTATGCGGGCCCTGGAAAAGTACGCTCTTGATTGCCCCGAAGATATTCGCGCCTTTGCCCAAATAGCGGCTTCGCAAAGTAAAATATTCATGGAGGCCTCTCTTTTGAATGAAGATCAGGTTATTATTGCCAGCGGCCTAGGCGGCTCTCTCAATAAAATCAGGTACTTTATCGTTTTCTCTTCGGCCGACAAATCTGCTCTTAATGAGCTACAGCAGAGCATTGTACGTAAGGAGACCAGCTACCTGTTTAAGGCACAGGATGCAGAGGCAGAAGAGGTTGTATTCTCCGGTTACTACTGTAAAATGCTGGTGCTTATACCCATCACCTGTAACGTGGAGCAGCTGCTCAGGCAAAGTATTGATGCATGTAACGAGCTGGGAAATTTTCTCTCCCCCAGCCCGCTCGTATCTACTGCCAAATATTATTCTGATGAAGAGCTGGACGAACTAGAGCGTAATGGTGTAACACCCGATGACTTTATGGGTGAGGAGTTTGAGTATAGCTGGGACGAGGAATTTGACGACGAAGAGCAAGGGGATGAGGACGAGGATGAGGACGAAGACGATGATATGCCGCAGTAGGCTGCATCCGAGATTGAAGATAGCGGTGGGATTGTTGATATAGAAAGCTACACTACTCAAGAAGGGTACAAAAAAGAGAAAAAGCGCCGCTACAGCCCGCTGGTGGTTGTATGGCGCTTTTTACACAAATTATTCGGAAAAGCTACTTAGAGCCCAAGTCGTCAAAGCTGACATCTGAATAACCGCTTGGCTTTTCAGCGTCAGCATCGTTATGTCTAGGTCTCTCCTCTACTTCAGGGCAATTCTGCTTAATGTAGTCAACTGCCTCCTTCATCCCGTCGGCAAACTTTTCAAAATCTTCCTTATACAGAAAAATTTTGTGCTTATCGTAAGTAAACTTTCCATCACGGTCAACACGGCGTCGGCTCTCTGTTATGGTAAGGTAGTAATCATTATCACGAGTAGCTTTCACGTCGAAAAAATACGTGCGCTTTCCTGCTTTTACCGGCTTCGAGAACAAATCGCTATCGTTTCTCTCACTCCTGTCAAAATCGTCCATCATATCTTTTAAGATTATGTTGTAGTTGCAAATATAGTCTTTTTTTCATAAAAATATTCTACCGCATACAACTACTTGACTTTTTATATAAAAATATAATAATCAGATATTTATCCTACTTCTTATTTTTCCTTAAAATTTCCCATATAAAGTAGCCTATCAGTAAGGCATACATACAGATACCCAAAATCTCTGCCACATGCGAGCTAACCCACTGAGGGTTAACAAAGTTGATACCAAAGTAGGTCAGCATTGCGCTGAGTACGCCAAAGAGCGCTCCTCCTGCAATGAGCCCAGAGGCTATAAGCGTTCCCTTCTCGTTGCGCTCTGCATTTACGCTCGCATCTTTGCTGCGGGTTACATACCAGCTTACCAGTCCGCCCACAAGCAAGGGGGTATTCAGCTCCAAGGGGATAAACATTCCCAAAGCAAACGCCAGGGCGGGTACACCCAGCATGGTAAGTATCAACGTTAGCATTGCGCCTGCGCCGTATAGCAGCCAGGGCACAGATTGTCCGCTCATTAAAGGTTCAATTACAGCCGCCATGGCATTTGCCTGCGGAGCCACCAGGGCGTTGTCGCCGGTAAATCCATAAGTCTTGCTCAATATCATAATCACACCGCCCACCGTTGCCGCTGAAACCAGAGTTCCCAGGAACTTTAGCCCCTCCTGCTTTGCAGGGGTGGATCCCAACCAGTAGCCGATTTTAAGGTCGGTAATAAAACCTCCTGCCATAGAAAGCGCCGTGCACACCACGCCACCGATTACCAGCGCCGCTACCATGCCCGATGTGCCGGACAAGCCCACGCTTACCAAAACCAACGAAGCTAAAATAAGCGTCATTAAGGTCATACCGCTTACAGGATTAGTGCCCACAATGGCAATGGCATTGGCCGCTACGGTCGTAAATAGGAAGGCAATAACAGCCACAATCAGCAAGCCAACAATAGCGTGCATCAGGTTATGTACAACGCCAACGTAGAAGAAAATAAACACCAGCGCCAAGCAAATCAAAATGCCAACCGCAATTATCTTCATGGGCAGGTCTCTTTGCGTACGCACGTTTGCGACAGCAACCTTATTTTTTCCGCTAAGCTCCTTAGCAGCCAGCCCCACGGCAGACTTTATTACTCCCGAAGAGCGGATAATGCCAATAACTCCTGCCATGGCAATAGCGCCTATACCAATGTTGCGCACATAGGTTCTAAAAATTTCCTCAGCGCTCATATCGCCCAAGAGCTGAGTAACTCCGGCGCCGACCGCAATGGTTTGTCCATCAGCGAAATGCGAGAGAAGCGGAATAAAAACGTACCACGAAAGGAAGGAGCCTGCGCAAATAATAGCGGCGTACTTCAACCCGACAATGTAGCCCAGCCCTAACAGGGCGGCGCTCAAGTTCAGCTTAAACACCATTTTTGCCTTATCGGCCAGCATTTCCCCAACGCCAACAACGCGCGATGAAAAAACTTCGCTCCATGCACCAAAAGTTGCAACAGCAAAATCGTACAAACCACCAATAAGACCGCTAAACAAAAGCACTTTTGCCTGTCCTCCGCTTTTCTCTCCGCTTACCAACACCTGCGTGGTAGCAGTGGCTTCGGGGAAAGGATACTTGCCGTGCATATCGCTCACAAAGTACTTACGAAATGGGATGAGGAACAAAATACCCAAACATCCTCCCAAAAGTGAGCTGAAAAATATTTGCGTAAAGTTGACCGTAAGCTCCGGATATTTACTCTGCAAAATGTACAGGGCCGGCAGCGTAAAAATAGCACCGGCTACAATAACCCCCGATGCGGAGCCAATAGACTGAATGATAACATTTTCGCCTAAAGCGCCTTTTCGCTTAGCTGCTCCTGATAACCCTAATGCAATAATGGCAATAGGAATGGCGGCCTCAAAAACCTGTCCGACTTTCAAGCCCAAATAAGCGGCGGCAGCCGAAAACACAATGGCCATAACAATTCCCCACGTAACAGACCATGCGTTTACCTCCGAGTAGGTTTTACCGGGTTCCATTACCGGCTTATAGGTTTCACCCGGCTTCAGCTCTCTACTTGCGTTCTCTGGTAGTCCTTGACTCATAATTTTTTAACTTTTTTATCACCACAAAGTTACACGTTTTTTTTAGTATTGTACTGCTACCTGCTGGCTACCTACCGGGACACCGTTCTCTAGCAGCGTTAGGAGGTAAATGCCGTTGGGTAGCGAGGATAAATCAAAGCGGGCCTGCCCATTTTCCATGACCACCGCACCGCTGAGCAGCAGCACACCCGTGTAGCTGCGCACCTGCACCTCGTACTGCGCTGCCGACACGCCGGTG
>JAISBU010000049.1 GCA_031266015.1 Prevotellaceae bacterium
GCATTTATAACGTTGATTACCTCTGATAATACCGTTTTTTACGTTGTGCTCTGATTGACATTTAGGACATTTCATCATGTGTTTTTTGCGACAAAGATAATGAATCTATCTTAAATTACTAAATCTCTTTTTTCAACTACTTAGTTGAATATTTATTCAACCAAGTAGTATTATACTGCTTGGTTGAATGGGAGTTGAAAGTACAATTTTGCTTAACGAGTGTTTTCTATGTCAAAAAATGCGTACCTTTATATCGGTAGTTGTTTGTTTTTAGGCAAAAAACGGTTTTGCAAGTTACACTAAAAAATTATTTTGCTATGAAAGATTTGGAAGCGGCGGCGCTGGAGTACCACGCAGAAGGACGTCCGGGGAAAATAGAGGTGATACCATCGAAACCGTACAGCACGCAATGGGATTTGTCGTTGGCCTATTCGCCCGGTGTGGCGGAGCCCTGTTTGGCCATAGAGCAAAATAAGGAAGACGCGTATAAGTATACGGCAAAGGGAAATTTGGTTGCTGTAATCTCCAATGGCACGGCTGTGCTTGGTTTGGGAGATATTGGCGCTGTTTCCGGAAAACCGGTAATGGAAGGTAAGGGACTCTTATTTAAGATTTTTGCCGATGTGGATGTGTTTGATATTGAGATAGATACGCATGATGTAGAGAAGTTCATTGAAGCTGTAAAGCTGATTTCTCCAACCTTTGGCGGCATTAACCTTGAGGATATTAAAGCGCCTGAATGTTTTGAGATTGAGGAGCGCTTAAAGAATGAGCTGGATATTCCCATTATGCACGATGATCAGCATGGTACTGCTATTATTTCCAGCGCGGGAATGTTGAATGCGGTGGAGCTGTCGGGTAAGAAAATTGAGAATATTAAGCTGGTGGTGAACGGCGCCGGAGCGTCCGCCGTAGCTTGTACAAAGCTTTACATGTATCTGGGCGTGAAGCCGGAGAACATTGTGATGCTCGATAGCAAAGGTGTAATTAACCTTAAGCGTACGGATTTAAACGGGCAGAAAAAGTTTTTTGCTACCAGGCGTGATATTACTACGCTGGAAGAAGCGCTGGTTGGCGCGGACATGTTTTTAGGATTATCAAAAGGCAATATTTTGAATGAGAAAATGATACAGTCTATGGCTAAGGATCCGATTGTATTTGCTCTTGCTAATCCCACGCCTGAGGTTTCCTACGAAGTGGCTATGGCTTCTCGTAACGATATTATTTTTGCCACAGGCCGCTCGGATTATCCTAACCAGGTAAATAATGTGCTGGGTTTCCCGTTCATTTTCAGAGGAGCATTGGATGTGCGTGCTAAGTGCATCAATGAGCCAATGAAGGTGGCCGCTGTACGCGCATTGGCTGAGCTGGCAAAAGAGCCTGTTCCCGAAAGCGTAAGCTCTGCATATAGCAACACGAAGCTATCATTTAGTCGCGGTTATATTATTCCAAAGCCACTTGACCCACGTTTGATTTCACGAGTGTCGGTAGCGGTTGCTAAGGCAGCTATTGATTCCGGTGTGGCTCGCAAAACCATTACAGATTGGGAAGCATACGCATTTGAGCTGGAGCGTCGTATGGGGCGCAGCAGCGATTTTATGCGCAACATTGTTACTCGTGCCAAGAAGGAGATTAAGCGTATTGTAATGCCCAATGGAGAGCGTTTGCGGGTGCTTCAGGCTGCTCAGAACATGTTGAATGATAAGTTGGTACAACCTATTTTGTTGGGTAGTCCCGAGAAAATTTCACAGCTTTGTGAGCAAAACGGCTTGGATTTAACGGGCGCAGAAATCGTACGTTTCTATGGAGAGGAGGGAAAAGAGCGCCGCGAGCGTTACGCTCAGCTGCTGTTCGAAAAACGTCAACGTAAGGGTATGCCGTTGCAGTATGCCATAAAGAAGATGGATCGGAATGATACTTTTGCTCTAATGATGGTGGAGGCAGGCGATGCCGATGGCATGCTAACCTCATTCTCCAGCGATTACGGCTCTAAGCTTAGAACAGTGCGTGAGGTTATCAGCGCAAATGATGAGGCCAACCATCTGGCAGGTATGTACATTATAATGACTAAGCATGGACCTCTATTCTTGGCAGATTGCACCATAAAATCTCCGGATACAGACGCTCTTGTTAAGACAACCACTATGCTGGCTGATACCGTAAAGAAATTTGGCGTTGAACCAAGAATAGCCATGCTATCTCACTCAAACTTTGGTGTGGTACAGGAGGGTAGCGCCAAGCGCGTATCACGTGCGGTTGAGATTTTGCAGAATAAATATCCTGATCTGAAAGTTGAAGGTGAAATGCAGGCCAGCTATGCTTTCAACGGTAAGCTGCGCATGGAAAAATTTCCGTTCAATAAGCTTAAAGACGAGGATGTAAACTGCTTTGTATTCCCATGTCTCAGCTCCGGAAATATTGTTCCGCTATTTATGAAAGAGCTTGGCGGTTATGATATGGTTGGGCCGGTTATCCTGGGGTTGGAAAAACCTGTACACATCTTACCTGATGAATGCACAGTACGTGATATAATTAACATGGCTGCTATTGCGGCAATGGGAATTTAAAAGCGCTGTTGTAAATTAGCGCCGTCATTGCGCAAAGCAGTGACGGCGCTTTTTCATGTATAAATCATTAATAATCACGACTTTAAGTGACGCCTTGGGCTGACGCTATATCAGATTTTTTGGCCTACCTGCGATTAGAAAAATCGTTGGGCGCCAAAACGCTTATTGCCTATAAAGCTGATGTAGAAAAGCTACGGGATTTTGTGCAGGGCAATTTTTCTTTAGACCCTAAGGATGTACAACATCCTCATATTGAACAATTTCTGTCAAGTTTATATGATGCCGGACTTAATGAGCGCTCTCAGGCTCGAATACTGAGCGGTATAAAAGCATTCTTCAAGTATCTTTTGCTGGATGACGTCATTAGCGTGAATCCAACTCAACTGGTAGAGGGGCCAAAGCTTGGACGTAAGCTTCCTGAGGTGCTCAGCCTGCAGGAAGTTGAAAGCATGATGGCGGCTATTGATCTGAGTAAACCGGAGGGGCATCGCAATAAGGCTATTCTGGAAACGCTTTACAGCTGCGGTTTGCGCGTATCGGAGCTGGTAAATTTGCAGCTATCGCAAATGTACCTAGATAAAGGTTTTTTACGAATAGTGGGAAAAGGAAATAAGGAGCGACTTGTTCCGATCGGTGGAAAGGCTATAAAAACAATAGGCCACTATTTGGAGTCGCGCTTACACATGCCTGTGCAAAAAGGCTCAGCAGATGTTGTATTTCTCAATCGTAGAGGTGCAAAGCTAACTACGGTTATGGTGTTTTTGATTGTGAAAGATTTGGCTGAAAAGGCAGGAATAGCAAAAAATATCAGCCCGCACACTTTTCGTCACTCTTTTGCCACGCACCTGATTGAAGGCGGAGCAGACCTACGTGCTGTACAGGAAATGTTGGGACATGAAAGTATTACCACTACAGAAATTTATACGCACTTGGATAGAGAGTTCCTCAAGCAGTCTATTCTGTTGTATCACCCCAGAGCAAAGTGATAGCTAATTGATAATTAAAAAATTCAGAAAGGACAACAACGTATAGAGGCATTGCTAGAAAAACCAGACAGATTTTTAGAACACTCGAGCGAGAAGCGTGCGAGGAATGTTGGATAGTGCCCAAGCTACGCCACCGCTGTATGATATGGTTTTTCAAGGGTCAATAAATAGCTATATTTGTGTAAACTAAATTTACTATGAAGCTAGAGCTTATTCAAAGTAAAATATACGAGGTAAGAGGGTATAAGGTAATGCTTGATGTTGACCTTGCCGGCATGTATGGAATAGAAACAAAACGTTTGAAAGAATCGGTAAGACGTAACATCAAACGTTTTGAGGGTGAAGATTTTATGTTTGAGCTGACAAAAGAAGAACATAGCATACTGGCTATCAGTTTGAGGTCGCATTTTGCGACCTCAAACAGGGGTGGCACTCGCTACCAACCCTTTGCATTTACCGAGCTGGGCGTAGCTATGCTTAGCAGCGTACTTAACTCTGACATCGCAATTGATGTAAACAGAAAAATTATGCGGGCCTTTGTAGCCGTACGACAATTGCTAAGCTTGCCCGTAAGTGAAGCTAAAGTGCAGGAGCTGGCTAATCGCATAAACGAGCTGCTGCAACGGCAAGACAAGACGGACTCGTTCATGTACGAGGAGTTTGGGCGTGTATACGAAATTATTAGCGGCCTTGTCGAGCAAAAAAGGCTGCAAGAACAAAAGCCACGTAGTAAGATTGGCTTTCAACTTCCGCATGAAAATGACAAAGAAGAGTAGGCGATTTCAACTTGATAAAAACTCGACAAAACTTCGTAACTTATTAATTTTCAGCATGATAAAAACGCTTTTGGAGCAGGAGGTCGTCAGTTCGAATCTGGCCATCCCGACGGGTTTAAAATCAATAAGTTAGAGGTTTTGGCGAAAGCTAAAACCTCTTTATTTTTGCCCAAAAACCACGTAAAATGTGCATATTTGTGTCTTAAAACTGTACTAAGAATATACCTGCTATGATGTAGCAAAACATGTTTCTTCGTCCAATGCTGAAAGATTTAATGATTATCTGCAATTATTTTTCGCTTTTTTTCGCGATGATATTTTTACTATATCGCCGCCTGAAAATGGCTTTTTAAGAATTAACCAAGCGTCAAATGTCAGGAATGTGCCGGTCTGTATTTTTAGTTTTCCTTTTACTTCAAGTAATTGCTGCTTTTGCTGGGCATAAGCAGCGGGATTCGCTTTTGCTTGTGCTGGATAAGGCCGTAAAGGAAAAATCATCGTATGCCGAAGTGCGGGAGCGCCGCATCGACAGCCTGAAAATCTTGCTGAATGAGGAAGCCTGCCTTGAGCAACGATTCCGTATTTACCAAAAGTTGTATAAAGAATATCGGCGCTACAGCATGAGCGCTGCCCTGTCGGTAGCCGATAAGAAGTTAATTATCGCCCAAGAACTGCAAAACCGGCAGTACGTGTACATTGCCGAGATGAATACTGCCGAAATATTGGGCATAATGGGCATGTACAAGGAATCGCTCGATATTCTTAACGGCATAGATCGGCGGGAATTAGG
>JAISBU010000059.1 GCA_031266015.1 Prevotellaceae bacterium
ACGGCAAGGTGGACGCCGCCAACCTGATGAGCAAGGACAAGGACGGCAACCTGACCCTGAAAAAATCCCTCATTGCGGGCGATGGCAGGTTTACCCTCAACACCGTTGACGGCACGTTCTTAGGGCGCTCCACCGTGAAGACCAACACCGACCCGCTGGTTTGCGCAGGCGGAGCAATGGACATAGCGATTACCAAAGACAACTTCCTCTTTGCGCTGGGCACGCGCGAGCAGCCCCTACAATTAGACATCCTCTGCCGCAACAAGCCCCAAATGGCGGGGTGGTTTGCCCTCAGCAGCCAAAGTTTGGACATGGGCGCCTTCATAGACATAGACATTAACCTGGAAACGGGCTGGATTGGCGGCGGCTGCGCCAAGGTAAAGCCGTGGATGCGCTTCCTGTTCAAGAGCGGGTTTACCACCCTGGTGTACTGGGATCCGTTCAGGATTGCCGAGGCCAGCATTTGGCTGGACATGTACGCAGGCGTGGGCGTGAAGTACGACTTCTGCCTCAAGAGCGGCAACCTGACCATTGCCGAGGTGGGCCTGGGCGGCAAGCTCAAGTACGTGTCCGACCCCAAGAGCGTAATCTCCGGAACAATGTACGGCAAGGTAAGGGTGCTGGGCGTAGGTTTTGACGTGGACTTCAGCGCAAAAGTGGAGCTGTAAAAATGTTAGCAATGAAAGAAAAAGATAGCCTACTTGCTAAAATGGACAAAAAAAGTTGTATTTCTATGAGTAACCTTCTGCGAGGCAGCGGGAAGTGGAAGCGTTGTAGCTTCCCAACAGTAGTGGCAAGCTTGGCGCTCTTACTATTAGCCCTGCCAGCTACAGGGCAAGGAAAAGTGAATAAGAAAGCCAACGCTACGCTGGACAGCATTAACGCCGTTTGGCTAACTGGAGTTCCAATGAAAGAGAAGAAAAAATCCTCAGACCCGGATGGGTTGTACGAAGAGCGGCGTAGCTTTAGGAGTACCACCGGCTGCGAGGTTAAGGTTAGCAGCAGCATCACTCCTGAGCCTACAGGCCTCACGCAAATGGTGGTGGAGCTGTGGCAGAGCTTTTGGAGCTTATTTGAAGAGGCAAAGAATGTGATTGCTATTGACCTGTTTTGGAGGCAAACAGCGGAGGGGTGGTCGCTGGATAAAGTAGAGGTAAAGCCTGATGTTGTAAAAGGGCAATTTCCCGACGAAGCGGTTCAGGCGTTTCACGACACCATAACCAGCCACCGTGAGGCTAACCTCCGGCTCAAAGCGGACGTTAGGGTCTATAAAAAGATTGCAGCGGAGCTGCAAACGTTGAAAAAGCAGGTAAAGGGGGTAACAGTAACGATAGACTCGTTAAAGAAGGTTTTTCCCAACGTTTCAGCTGAAGTGGTTGAAGCCTTAAACAAGCACAGCGCCGAGTTTGGGATAACCACCCCCGACAGAATGGCACATTTTCTTGGGCAAATAGGGGCAGAAACTGATGGCCTGCAAAAATTAACAGAAAGTTACAACTACTCTGCTAAACAAATTTACGATATTTTCTTGAAGCGTGTTTTGCTAAGTAGCTCAAATTCTACAACCGAAAAAACGTTTAAGTACTGCGACCTTATAGATGGTATTTTTTGCATTAGTTTAACATCATGTCCAGGTAGCAACAAAGGACATAGTGGTTGCGATTCCGTCATCAACGTTCCATACGATGCTAATGAAGAATGCACATGGGATTACGCCGGATTCTTAAAGTCTGACAAAACCAAGGCTGCCTATGCTGTAAAGACAAGCTACGTGGGCAACAGTACCTTGTTCGACTACACCTACGGCTGCCGCATGGGCAATGGAGCCAAATCTACTAAAGATGGCTCTACTTATTTGGGAAAAGGGTTCATTCATCTGACAGGCAAAGAGCAATACATGACCGTCAGCAACGAGTGGAATAAACTCTATCCTAATGATAAAAAGGAGTTTCATGGCAAGGATATTAACCTATTGGAAACAGATGTGGATGTGGCAATGAAAGTATCAATGATATACTGGGAAATGAAGAAGCTGAATAATTTATCCGACAAAGGATTAGATCAAAATAGTATAGATGCTGTTGGAAAAATAATTAATGGTTCAGGGAAAAATTTGCCCAATGGCTATAAGCAAAGAAGAGACTATACAAAAAATGTAAGTAACCAACTTAAATAGTAAAAAAATGAAATCAATCTTACTACTAGCATCTGCTGTCATACTTTTAGGTAGTACCAAACCGAAAGAGGACTCTATGTTGGATTTAATGCAAGGCATATGGAAAGCAAGGGTTGACCCTCTTCATCCTGATAGCGAAGAGGAGTCATGGACTATCATACGCAATCATCAGTCATTGTCCGTAACATATGTGAAGAGCAGTAATAAATTAGACTTTCCATTAACCGAATCAATAGAAGGTTTTCAAGAACTAAAAAAAGAAGATATAATTAATGGCATCAATGTATCTATCCTGACTGACAGTGGCACATATTATACGCTGGCTAGTACTAATGCTATTTCCCCCAATGGTTGGGTAAATAATATAGACCTTTTTATAATAAAAGATTTTGATTGTGATGGACAAGAAATGTCTATTAATGGGGGGCAGTTGGTAGAATATAGTAAAAGAAAGAAACTTTCTTCTATTGCGTTGAAAAATATATACTTACGAGGTATGCAAGACAATCGCGACTACCTGAAAGAGTACATAAATATTGATGTTACAGAGGTCGTATCATCCAAAAGCACTATCTACGCCGAACCCGATAAACCTACCAGAATGTACCTTATCAAAGGCGATATAGTTACGGTGCTGGAAGAAAAAGAAGGTTGGATAAAAATGGAGTATGAGGGCAAGAAGCTGATAACCGGCTGGATAAAAAAGGAGGATACGAAAAAATAAATTTTGCTTACTTTGCAGTAAATTATTGATACAACCTTGATAAGATTTTACACGTTCTTTGACATATTTGTTTTGCATACACCTACGCCCCCGCAGAAGAAGTGCGCTTCGGCGTAAACCTGGACGCCCAGTTCTTTGACCAAACCGGCGGCAAGGCGGCCTTCTTTGAGGTGGGGCTGGGGGTGAACGTCCTGGACAGGGGCTTTATCCTGGAAATCTACGGCAAGGTGGACGCCGCCAACCTGATGAGCAAGGACAAGGACGGCAACCTGACCCTGAAAAAATCCCTCATTGCGGGCGATGGCCAAACAAGGCGCATAGTGGCCTACCTTGTGGGTCGCAGAACTAAAGAAAACGTGGCGCAGGTGGTACATGAGCTGGAAAATCGCCAGCCTGCCCGTATTTACTCAGACAAGCTCAACCTTTACGAAAGCCTTATCAGGGCTAACGTTCACGGCGTATATCCCCGCTGCACCAACCGCATTGAGCGGCACCCACCTAAAGCGCTTGTCGCGCAGTAGTATTTGCTTTACCAGGAGCGCTGCTATGCTAAAAAATTGCGTGGAGCTGTACTTGAACATGTAAACTTATTTTTGTACCTTTGTACCCTAAAAAATAGCCACTTAGCTACAAGGCTGCTGTAAAAAATACCGTATATGTTTAGTCATTCAGTACCCATGAAGAATATTCTTTTATCCATGCTGCTGCTTAGCAGCGTTAGCGTATCAGCCCAGGTGGGCATAAACACCACCAGCCCCGACAGCACCGCCCTGCTGGATATACGGTACAGCGGGCAGGGCAGCAGCGTAGGCGTATTGCTGCCCCACCTAGATGCTGCCGAGCGACAGCAGGTAAAAAATCGCGTAAGCAAAGGCATGCTGGTATTTGACTGCACTGAAATGATGCTGTACTACTATAACGGCAGCGAGTGGGTTACGGCTGCTCCGTTTGGCGCCGTTCAGCACGAAAATGGCTTTATGGACATTCGTCCGCAGAACGTTGCTGTAAACAAGCTAAATATGGGTCTTGGCCTACCCGTAGGCAATACGGCAAAAGCCAAGCTGGACGTGAACGGCAGCGCGCTAGTTCGTCAAAACTTGAGGGTAGAGGGAAGTGATACCGTAATGGGCAACGCCGCTGTGCTGCGAAACCTGCAGGTGGATAGCAACGCCGTTGTAAAGCAGAGCTTACAGGTAGGCGGCAGCACAACGCTGCAAAATCCAACCACCATCAACAGCACGCTCACCGTAAACGGCAACGTTAGCGCAGGCGGTAATACTATCGCTGCAGAGGTGGTTAACGCAACGCGAGGGTATGGCATCACGCCCATTGGTAGCATTACCATGTGGCATGGGAGTGTCGGAAACTTTGATAACACGGGTAAAGGTTTACCGGGAACATCGGTAGACGGCTGGGCTGTTTGTAACGGCGCCAACGGCACTCCTGATTTACGCGGGCGCTTTATTGTCGGCGCAATTGCCGGCGTTCAAAGCAGCAGCGCGCCTACTTTGGCAAGCCATATCAACCCATCCTATCAAACAGATGGAAGCTATAATCCTAACTACAGGGTAGGCGCTGATGAATCACAAGCTAATGCGCCACGAGGTAAGTGGCAGCATACGCTAAGCATCGGCGAAATGCCGCCGCATACCCATACCTTTAATGATATTAAGCCGGCTGTTGCCGGTAAATGGGCATCCGATAATTCAGGGCGAGCAAACATTTGTAATGATGATAATCAGGGCAACCAAACATCTACGGCAGGTCAAGGTAATCCGCACATTAACCTGCCACCATACTACGCGGTTATCTTTATTATGAGAATTCAGTAAGCCTACGCTATAGAATTTGCCTATCGCCATGAAACAAGCGCTCTGCTACCTCCTTTTCCTGCTCCCCGCGTTATCCCATGCTAACCCCGATGTTGGGCTGAACCAGAGCCACACCTCAGGGTACCTGCTCAACCCTGCCTACACAGGGTTGCAGGAGTACACCTTTGCCTCGCTACAGGTGCGCACGCAGTGGGTGGACATGCCGGGCGCGCCACAGCAGCAGTACCTCTTCTTAGAGCACAGCTTGGTACCGCGCAAGGCTGGGGTGGGCTTGGTGTTGTTCAACGAGGAAAGCAACGTGCTTGCCAACGCGGGCGGCTACCTTACCTACCGCTACAGTTTTCAGCTCAGCCCGCAGCAGCGCCTCAGCTCCGCGCTCTCGCTTGGGCTCCTGCAAAACCGCATCAACTTTGACCGCATCATTGCCGAAAATCCTTTTGAAAGCAGCCTCTTGATGACGGGCGTGGAGCACAAGCTGCTCTTCAACGCCAGCTTCGGGCTGCTGTACAGCTTTGCCGACTTTTTAGAGCTGGGGCTTGTGGGCTACCGGCTGCTCAACAACAGCTTTCGCTATGAGAGCTACACCACAGGGCGCAGCAGCACGTACAGCGCTATCCGCAGCTTTGCCTTTAACGCGCAGTACCGCAAAACCTTTGTAGAGGACTACCAGCTAGGCGCGCTGCTCTACCTCTACACGCAGCAGGGGCTGCCCGTGGAGCCCACGCTACGCCTGCACTTCTCCTACCTGCCCTACGGCGCCACCCTCTACGGCGGCTACACGTGGGGCAACGCCTTTTCAGTGGGCGCCAGCCTTTGGCTGTACGACAGGGTAAACCTCGGCTACACGGCCGAAATTCCGCCGCCTGACATCAGCCGCTACACCGGGCTCACACAGCAGGTATCGCTGGGGGTGCGCATAGGACAGCCCGCACAGCCAAGGCCGAGCAAGGTGTCGCCGAGAGATATTGAGGAATTGCGCCGCATGAACCAGGAAAATTTTGAGCACATTGAGCGCGTGGCGCAGGTGCAGGAATTTGGCCAACGGCAGCAGCAAAGCAAGATAGACTCGTTGAAACGCGAGCTTGCCGAGCTCAAACAAATGGCGCTCGTAGCGCAGGAAACCCTCAAAAATACTGCGATTACCCGCAGCACTGCGGACACCGCTCCCGCCCTCACCATAGACCTGCTGGGCAGCGCACCCCCCACCGTTCACCGCTACGTGGTGCTGGGCTACTACCTGCACCGCAACTTTGCGGAGCGCTACCAGGCGCTGCTCGAACGTGCACTTGGCTTAAAAACCAGCATTTACAGCGAGAACGACAGCTCCTACTACGTGTACCGCAAAAAGGTAGGTAGCCGCCGTGAGGCGCGCGAGGAGATTAGCCGCCTGCAAGAGCAGTACGACCTGCGCGAGTACGTGGTGGGCAACATTTGGGTGTTGGAAGTAGAGGGCAAGTAGCAGGTATGAGAAGCTACCTCAAATATCTACTTTTTGCCGTAGCGTTAGCGTATGGCACGGGTGCTTTGGGGCAGGATTTAGAAAGCCTCAAGACGGCCAACCCCATAACGCTGTCAGGCGGTCTTGGGCTGACGGGTACGCTGTACAGCGCCAGCGGCAACAGTCGCAAAGACCCGTGGAGTTACGTGCTCAACGCCAACCTTAACGTCAACCTGTGGGGCGTGCTGGACTTGCCCTTCTCGGCCTGCATCATGTCTGAGAACAAGACTTTTAACCAGCCCACCTTCACTCGCTATGGCGTAAGCCCCCGCTACAAGGTCGTAACCGCGCACATCGGCTGGCGCAGCATGAGCTTTTCCAGCTACACGCTGTCGGGCATCACCTTTTTGGGCGGCGGTATTGAAGTCGCCCCTGATGACTTCTGGGTGGGCGGCAAGGCGGTGTACGGCCGCTTCAACAAGTCCGTACCCATGGGCGACACGCTCTCGCTCTCCTACGAGCAGCCGCAGTACGACCGCTGGGGGTACGGCGGAATGGTAACCCTGGGTACAAAAGAGCATAACGTTGACCTCATCCTATTCAAGGCGCGGGACGAAAAGAGCGCCTACGACAGCGTAATGACCGCCATGGGCATCGCCCCACAGGAAAACGCCGTTATCGGGTTGAACACCCGCCACGCCTTTGGCGAGCATCTTACCTTTGAGGTGGAGTACGCCTTTAGCGCGCTGACCAGCGACATTAACCAGCCCTACGAGAAATTTGATACCTACACCTACGCCAACAATTTCGGCTTCCTGTTCAAGCCCCGCACCTCATCCTCGTACCACCACGCGCTGCGCGGTGCGCTGGGCTTTCAGTCCGAACTGTTTTCGCTGGGCCTGGGCTACAACCGCGTTGACCCCGGCTACCAATCCTTAGGTACGCTGTACCTCACGAACGACTTTGAGGATGTACAGGCCAACGGCGGCGTAAATTTATTTAAAAACAAGCTGGGGATTTCGGGGGCTATCGGCGTGCAGCGCGACAACCTGAGTCGGCTGCAGGCCGCCACCAGCACGCGCAGCATCGGCAGCCTGAACGTCAACTACACACCCCTACAAGCGCTGAGTTTATCGGGCAGCTACTCCAACTTCAGCTCCAGCAGCCAGCCCAACCAGCTGGTGGTGGACGACTCGCTCAAGTACGCGCAGGTAACGGACAACCTCAGCCTCACGGCCGCGTACAGCTTCGGCGAGGGCGACTACAAGCACGCGCTCAACGGGGCGTACAGCCAGCAGGCCGCCAGCACCATCAACAGCACCTTTACGCAGGTGGACAGGAGCGTTACCGGCATGAGCAACGTATCGCTGGGCTACCGCCTGACCTACGCCCCTGTTGACTGGGGAAGCGCCGTCAACCTGTCCTACAGCAGCCTCGTGGTGGACAGCAGCAAGAATACCTCTTACGGCTGCAACTTTTCGTCCACCAAATCCTTTTTCAAAAAGCAACTCAAGGCAACGCTCGGCTACTCGTACCTGCGCTCCAGTTCGGCGCAGGGTGGTCGGCAATCCAACATCATTCGGCTATCGCTAAATTACGGGTACAAGAAGCACAGCCTCAGCCTTTCGGGCAGCGGCAGCTTCACCAAGAGCCACAGCAGCAGCAAGGGCGCCACCCGCACCCAGGAGTGGATGGCCAATCTCAGCTACGCCTACGCTTTCTCCGCTGCCATCTGGAAGGCCAAAAAGCCCAAGGCTGCCGAGTAAAGCCAACTCCCCCAATTTTAACAGGCTTTCCCATTCCCCATGCTTCTTCTGTAAAATCATAGTAGCGGAGGTCATTAGCCGTTAGGAGGTTAGCTGCAGCTTGCAAAAACGTCAGAAAGAGCACCTTAGCGGTTGTTTTTATCCGCATACGCTGTGAAAAAGCAGGGCTTAAACGTTAAAATACATTAAGCAAGCAGGAGTATGCAGGAGCATTTGGGAGAAAGCAGGAGGCGCGGTTTTTAGCCGCTGCACCTTTGCGCTGATAATGTTCACCCGTAACGTTACTCCGCCATGAACAACCTGCAAAACGCCACCGTAGTGGTGCAGCTTCCATAGCACGTGCTCACGCGCATTGTAGATACGCTGCAGGAGATTAAGGCAGGGCAAAGCGCCCTTGCCGCCAGCAGCAGCGCTGTCTCCCCCTCCTTAGCCCGCATTCCCCTTACCGCCTTTCGCGACAATCCGACTAACCTGAGCGACCCGCAGGCAAGCACAAATACTTAGCAGCGGCTAAAAAAGGATCAGTCTGTTTCTCTTCCTCTTTACTCCGTAGCAGACAACAAAATGATTTTGACTCCAGTGCAAAATACACGGAAAGGTTGCATCTTTTACCAGCTGCTCAAAGCTGATTTTTACGCCAATACTACGAAAACCAATAGCTTCTGCAGCATCGCTGATGCCAAGCATGAAAACGCCATTGCGGGTAATAAAACTCTTTTCCCGAAGATTTTGCAGAGTGTAAGTACATCCGTAGTGTCTGGCTACCATACGCAGACACGAGGGGCCGCAGTCCATGGTATCAAGTTGACGGTATAAAGGAAATTTTTTAATCATTGCAAAACATCATAATATTTGCTTTGTTTTTCCTGCTTCTCAATTGTCTTCTGTATTATGCACAACGACAAGGTATCTTGTATAAAGTAAATGATTCTTAAGTAATCTTTTTGCTAATTCTCTACATTCATTTAGATTAATCTCAGGACTCAACTCTTCATATAAAATATTAGCAAAATCTTCTCCAGAGATTGCTTCTCCCGAAAAGTAATATAGGAATTGATCTAATTCTTTTAATGTTTCTGTCGTTATTGTGTTTTTTTGTTTTTTCAGCAAGTAAACCGTAGTATGAGAATAGTCCTGAAAATATTTAGAAGATGATGTAACTCTGTCCATCCATTCACTCTTTTTTATTATACTCAAAACATCAATATCAGCAGCAAAAATAGATAAATATTCTGCTATTTTATATTTTGTATGTAATAACCTATCTAGTGTTTGGTCGTTTAGAAAAATTCTGGCCAGTATAAATCTATAAAAGTCAGATTTATCAAAATCATTTTGCTCATTTTTGTTCCAAAGTTTATGCTGCGCACGTTCAAACTGATAGATTGATTTAACAATGTTGTATAAATTTTCAGAGATATCTTTGACACAATATTTGATATTTCTAATAGTTGATAATAAATTGTTATTTTCTTCGCTGAAAACACTAATTAATTGTTTTGAATATTGAAAAGATGACCAAAGTTCTGTGTTGTCGTTAACAGTTTCTTCTAAAAAATAATTATCTAATGTTTTGTACTCAGTAGGGAAATCATATTGCAGTTGTTTTTCCAATACACCACAAACTCTGTAATTCTTTTTTGCATGCCCAATCAAATGAATGTAACTTTTACTATTTGGGACAGAATCAAAATCCATTAATTCGCTAAAATCCTCCGAAATATTTTCAAATAATATGGAAACATGTTTATTGTTTTTTTTGGCCAACTGATAAAACAATAGTTGTTCGAGAATAATATTTAATTGAGCAGCAGCATCAGAAAAGAAAAGAGGTTTATTGTCGTAAAAAAAACGAAGAGCCTCACAACTGTAATAGTTTATAAAATCTATATCATGGCCTCCTAACACACCTGCATTTACAGAAATAATAGGTTCATTACCATTCATTGGTCCAGATAAGGATGAATGTATTTGAAAATTATTATTTTTCATAATCTGCAAAGCATTGCTATAATATTGCTCACTTTTTCCCATCTCCATGTTTTGAACCACTAATTCTGCGTTTTCTATTTCTGAAGAAAATTTATTCCAAATATAAACATCTCCGTCAATATGTAAGAAAGGTTCTGTTTGAAGGCTGTATGTATACAACTTGGATATCGCCCACATTTGAACAGGAATATCATTTAAATCATCCAAACAAAGATGTACCTTCGTATAAGGCAAACATAATTTTTCTATAAGTAATTCATAACCAATTTTGTCGGTATATAGTTCAACATCATTGTAGAATTGACGTAGCATTAAGCAACTATACATCCAACTTACACAATTATACCGAAAAGAGTACCAACCTCCGCCACTTCTATTTTCAAGAAATGAATTATCAGTCATAATGGGTTTTGTCCAATATGTTTGAATGATCTTCATTGATTTTATTAATATTTCGTATCATTTAAAAAATACACTTTGAATCCAACAATGTATTCATTTAAAAATCATCATCATACTATAATAACTCTTTAAACTTGGCATTAAGCATTCGACAATCAAAACCAAAAATAACAATTTCTTATGACTTTGTTGCAACGGTGGAGCATTGATTATCAATAATTTACAACTGTAACTGAAAGTGATCTTTTTTTATCAATTCGTTTATTTATAATTAATTACGAAAAATGACGCTCAAAATCAATAAAAGTCACAGTTTCTAATCGATTAAAAATAAACATATTAATCGTTGAAACAAAGTCATTTCTTATAGTAAAAATTTCAAATTAAATTTGCATCTTACATTTATTATAATCTTAAAATTATTCGCTATTTATTAATTTAAAATCTTTTATAATATCTTCTTTTGAACTATTTTCTATCTTATGTAACTCATCTGTAGAAATGTTTTGTTGCACATTAGAACGAAAATAACTATTTATTCCTCGTGGGTGAGAAAGATGAAACAAACAATTATCAGTATTATATATTTTTAATCCATAATTCTGAGCACGATAAAACCGGTCAAAATCATCGTTCCCCCAGCCATAATGTTTTTCATTATCCATGCCTATTTCGAAAAATTTTTGTTTATTTAAAAACACAGCTCCCCCGACAATGTGTTGATGATATAAGTGTTCCATTTTATTTTTATGTCGATATAGCACTTTTACATCTCGCTTTTTAAAGTAAAATTCGCGAAGAATATCTGAAGTGTCCATGAATACGCCATCATAAGGAAATGCAATCTCAGCTTTACCATTTCGTAGGCATTCTACAACTTCAACAATTACATTTTTATCAACTACTGTATCGGTATCCCAGATGGAGAAAAAAGGTGTATTACTTTCTTTTACCATTCGGTTATAATACAATGTTTTATGTAATACAGGGTCTTTGTCTTGTTCAAAATAATACTTAATCTTCTTGTTCAACGCTTGTTTCAATATACCGTTGTTGTAGTTCGCTGCTTCTAGTACGTAAATATTTGTATCAAAGTGTTTGGCAAGGTCGTTAACTACCACTATAGTATTTTCCAAACGTTCTATTGAGTCTAACCTAACAAGAATAAGAAATGTAATATCCTTCAAATCTATTTTCATAAATCATTTTTCTTATAAGACATTAATAACAAAACTACACCGCAAAAACCGTCATACAAATTGTTGTGGGTACTGAAATACTGCAGATCGGTTTTCAATAAATACCACACTTCTGATTGTTCTATTTTCTTTAACAGTTTTCGTTGAAAGTCATAAACTATTTCTTCACCCAAATGCTTTTTTACATTTTCTGCCAACAAAAAAATACTAGTAGCACCATCATTAAAAAAAATATTTCGATTTTTTAATTCAGTGTTTACAATTTCATCTAAGTTTAGTTCTCGTATTAACAATTCAATATGCGCATTCCAACCACTTATTTTGATTTGTTCATAAATAGCACTCATGCTCCATAGCAAATATAATTTATTACAATGAAGCATAGGAATAGTAGATAGAACAATAGGTGATAATTCATTTAATATATTGGTAATACGAACATTATAGATATTTAAAATACTAATTTTACTTAATACATATAAAAACAAAGGTAATTCGGATTCTACATTGTAAGCCAAACGATTACCAATTAATGCTTTTCCTATTTTAGAATAAATATTATTGATAGTTTTGACACATAATTCTTGGAAAAGATATTCATTTTCATTGTCTTTTTTTTGATCTTTTAACCGTACATAAAAATAATATAACACTTGTATCATGGAGAAAGTATTGGCCGATTCATGATACTGAGGAACACTCATAACTTTAAACAAATAATTATCTATTTCTTGTAAAATAATATTAATATTTCCACTTACAAAATTATTTTTTACAAGGTAATTTATTCCTAAACCTATGCCCGACAATCCGTTTTTTATATCTACTTCTCTAACTGTATGTATTTCCGAAAAAACATCCTCCAAATACTTTTCAGCAAGTTTCTCGTATTCTTTATTGTGTTCGAAATGGCTTAATTGATAGAAGTAGAGGGAAACAGAAATTTTGTTTGAAATAGAATTTGCCGAATTCTGCAATTGAATTAAGGTTTTATTGAGATTCTGTATTTGAACACATGTTTTCATTTCAATTATTTTACTTTTCAATAAAAATTATATACATTAAACAACCCCTGTTTTGCAGGTGGATTTATTGAAAGAATGAAGGCTTAGTTTTCAAGCGCTCTTTGATACAACTTAGTCAAACAAGGTAAAAAACTATGACCCTGCTGCTCCTTTTGCTCTTCTTGGCAGCAAAGCGACAAATTAAATCTTCGTCCATCCCCACGCTGTTCACAAAGTAACCGCAAGACCAAAAGTAGGTGTCCCAATAAAGCTTTATCTTGAGTTGGGAGAAACTCTTAAATAACTTTTATAGTCAATTTGCCCTTCAGAACCCTCGTCAGTTCGGAAACCGAAACTTTGGAAGGAATCGGCGCGACTAAATGGACGTAGTCAACCTGAACGTTGAACTCCTCGACCTCGCAGTTTTTCCACTCGCAAAGCAAACAAATTCCCATTCGACCAAGTCTTTAACGATGCCCATGAGTGCACACAGTAACGATACTTCGAGCAAAAAACTAAGTGGTAACAGTACTGCCAGATAACGCGGTTTTGCTTCTTGAACTTGCCATGAGGTAAAAAATATCACTTTTTTAGGCATAACTAAAAGAACATAACCACCTGCAAAGCAGATAGATTTTTAAGTCAAATTAAATACAACAGATTGTAAAATACTAAAAACACTTTTTCATGCTTACTTATAAATTAAATCCGTATTTATTAATGATACTACTTCAGATAAATCATCATTTACAGATATTAAATATTCAACTCGAAAATAAATGTTTGGAAAACAATATTAGATATCTTTACAATCACTTCTATGTAATACGTTTTGCTTAGATTTACATATTGTATGTTGCTTGTTCTAAATTATTTTCAAGCACTTGCTTATCATTGTATTGTAAACCAATATAAGATAAAAAGGAAGTAAATATGATAAACTTCTATTCTTCATTTGAAAATGAGCCAAAGTATTCATAAAAAAAATCAATATTTTGTTTCTACCTCTACATTATGCTTTTTTATGCGTATAAAATAGACATAGTAGCCGAGATATCAAAAGTTTCAAGTGGTGGTAAGCAACTCAAATAATTTTCACTTCAACTATTTTATATTTTCCAACAAGAAATACATATTTTTTTTTACTCTAACAACATATAAAAGAACAGCAAAATACAATCACCCTATTAGGAATATCAGCTCACAGGCATTGCATGGAAGTGAAACTTGCATAAAGATTTTTGCGAGTGATACTGCCATCCGCACCACGCTTTGTTCATTGGAGGTCGTGCATTTTTACACTGTTTTTTTATCTTCTTTATTTATTCAACATCTCATTCACAAATTCTACCCATTTATGTTGCGGAATAGTTTTGTCCAAATAGTAGTCGGGCTGTAATCCGATGCCGTCAATTGGCATATCGGGTATTCGCAAGCTGCGTGACAAACAATACCAAAGCTTAAATTCCTCGCAGGGCGAATCTACAGAGTACATATTCGAGATGTCTAGCGCTCCGAATGTAGTAGCCCCAAATAGTTTTACTTTTTTACTCTGTTTGGCCATCAATAAAAGTTGCTCATCTGCACTTACATTTCTTTGATTTATGATAACTCCTACATTTTTAGGGTATTCGTAAATCGTATCATATTGAGTGATGTAAACATCTTCCCCGAATAAGTTCACAAATTCGCCCAACTTGCTCTGCATGGTATCATAGTATGTTTTAAATAGCTGGCGTGTTTCTTCATCAAAAAAATCTTGATATTCTGGATTAGTCGCAAAATCCATAAATCGTTGATTATTTAGCGCTGTTGATAGAAATTCTATTCCTACTGTCCGTATCGGATTTGTATAAAGAAATGGTAGTAGCTCAGCATAAGTATCATCACTACCACCTGTACCATTTCGTATATCAATAATCAGATTTTCCGTTTTTAAGATTTTATCTTTATTGACGGTTAGTACGCTGTCAATAGCAGCTTTTTGATCGGGCTCAAATGATGGTAGGCGTAAGTAGAGCGTAGTTGAGCTCAATTCTTCCAAATACGGACTAGGGGGATCAAAAGATTTAAGATAATTTTCAACGCTTAAATCGTTTTCTCCAAAAAACGGGTGCACGCGTTTCAAAATCAAACCACCGATTTGCAGATGGTTTTTACCAATCAGCTCTGACCTGCCACTTACAGTAGGCTTATGATTAGGCCAAAAAAAAGTGGTTTGCCATTTTCCGTTCTTCTGCTCAATTTTTAACTTTATTTGCCTCCTTACTTCAGCATCAGGTTTAATAATAAAACCAATATAATTTGCCCCGTTTTTTTGTATCCCGATTTTATCATCTTCAAATTCCCAAATACCTTCATAATCTATAACTTGCTTGGTACTTATACGCTGTTCAAATTCTGGAATGTTTACCTCATACATGTCTGCCTTCGGTATCGTTTGTAAAACATTTTGTGAAGGCTCTATGGTAATGTGTCCCGAACGAAAAAAATGCAGCCATTCATGTAGTAACTCTATGCACTCCATTGTAGTTTTTGCTGACTTTACTTTTTCTACCATTAATTGGTTATGAATATCATAAGCCGCTTGTCCTTTTTTATTTATGGTATGCTGAAAACCTGCATCATTTTCTTCAAATGTATTTTTTACCCACTCAAAATTATTTTCGCAGGTACAAGTTTGTGCTTGTCCGTTGGCTGAATGTACAAGTAAAACAGCCACTGTAGTAAATAATAAAAACCTCATACTCTATTCTTTTTTAATTAGGTTCAAGACAACTTTAGAAGATTATTATCTTTGTAAGTTATTATTGAACAATGCGAAATAAGTATTTTTTAGAGCCAACATTTCTTAAATTCTTCTTCGGTAAATACGTTCAAACCGGCTGCGGGGTCGGCAATTTGGATGGAGTAGCTGTTTCTCTTCCTCTTTACTCCGTAGCAGACAACAAAATGATTTTGATTCCAATGCAAAATACATGGGAAGTTGGCATCTTTTACCAGCTGCTCAAAGCTGATTTTTACGCCAATACTACGAAAACCAATAGCTTCTGCAGCATCGCTGATGCCAAGCATGGAAACGCCATTACGGGTAATAAAACTCTTTTCCCGAAGATTTTGCAGCGTGTAAGTACGTCCGTAGTGTCTGGCTATCATACGCAGACACGAGGGGCCGCAGTCCATGGCATCGTATTGGTGGGTAAAGGGAAATTTATCCACTTACTAATCGCAGTTAAAATATGAGCATACTATTTCTTCTTTGTTCGCTTACGCAATTCTTCAATAGCTTGCTCTAGCACGTTGTCTTTCCCTTTTAAGAACGCGCTCAAATCTTCCGGTACAACAATATCCGGCAAGATACCCGTTTCATAAAACTCTGTACCGTCTGCGTAGCTGACTCTGCTGGCAGCTATATAGGCGTTAAGACCGCCGGGTAAAGGCAAAAACAAGGGGCCTCCTACGCAAGAGGAACTTGCTTCCCCTATAACTACCCCTCGCGCAGAGGCTTTTAGTAGTAGTAAAAAATCTTCGCCTGCAGAAGCCGTTGTCCTACCTGCCAGAATCACCAAGGGCTGATGTAGCTTTATAGAATCGTGTGAAAAATTCTCCCAGCCAGCGCTACTGTTGATTTCTTGCATAGCCACATTTTTGTAATAATCACAGTACTTGCTGTTCGCATCATGCGTTGTTCCTATTGCTTCGGCAGTGGCTTTGTCGCAATGCCATGCCCCTACGGTTTTATAGCGAGCATTGTGTACTCTTGTGGCATTTTTAGATGTAATTACATGTGATAAATGAATAATATGTTCAGCTATTGTTTGCCATGCAGCATCGGCGCCTCCGCTATTATTGCGAATGTCAATAATAAGCCCCCTGCATTGGCGCAGCTGTAATAAATACCTGTAAAACACTGAGTCTATGGTTTTTATATGGCGCGCATTGCAGGTGTTGAGTGCAATATAGCCAATATCGTTACCAACAATTTTTACCTCTACTGGCACCCAATCATCGGGAAATGCCCATTCTTCCGGGTAAGGTTGAGGATGTAAAATGCGAGGTAATTTTACATCAGCTAATTCTCCTGTGGGTGTTTGTACGGTAAGTGCAATGTTAGTACCCTCTTTGCCTCGCAACATGGGGTACATGGAAAGGTTTAGCTTAGCTTGTGGCGTTCCTGCCGAAACATACGGATACACAGAATCCCGCAGGTACTGCTGAATGGGGATGCTGTTAATTTTGACGATTTCACTTCCCTTTGGTATTGTACTAACCTTACTTTTTGGCATATTCCATACGACAACTTTTTGGCTAAAAATTCTTGGCGTAATTTGCGGATAGCCAAAAGCAGGAGTACTCATTCTCGTGTGAGCTTCATTAAAATGAGCCAAAAACGACTGAAGCGTAAAGTAGTAATCTTTTAAGCTCTCTGCCTGCTCTATTTTTGGCAGGTAGACAAGGTACAGGCTATCAATGTTGACCTGCTGCAATCGTTCGGGGTAGGCAAAGTTGTAATGCATTTCTTTCCAAAACTGCGAGAGCGCATAAATTTTTTCCGCTTTGGTAAGAAGCGTTTTGCTTTGAGCAATAGCATTGTTAGAGGTTATGCTTAAAAAAATAGCAACAAGTATTGTGTGGTATCTCATTTTTTATTCTACTAAACCTCGCTTTTTAGCCTCTTCGATAATAAAGGAGTTCAGGCTATACTCTACGTTATCGTAAAAACAAGGTGGGGGAATCTGATTAATGTAAGATTCATAAATTTTTTGTACGCAAGGTCCCATGCAAAGGGGAAGGTTTTTACAGGCTAAACATCGCTCATTCTCAAACGTGGCTTTAGCAAAAAATTGACTCAAAAGTATATCATTCCACGTAATACTTCCATCATCTTGTAATTCTCCTTTATCAATAAATCTTCGCCAAAATCATCCGTAATTAATTCGATTTTATTATAAAATTTTTTCAATGTTAAACAACTATATGCTATTGAAAAATAGTTGTAACGTTGATTTATCCAACCTCCTTTTAATCTATTTTGTAAAATATTCTTACTTGACTTGTCCGATAAACTCGGTAAAGTCCAAAGCGTTTGTACTATTTTCATATTTCACATTCAGCGAATTATTAATGGTTGTTCATTCAACACATTTCCATAATTATCCATAAACAGAACAAGATAATTATCTTTTTCCAAACTTGCCATAACATATGGCGTATTTTCAAAATTTTGTACAAAAACAGGCAAAGGTATTTTTCCGTTTTTAGTTAATTCCGTATACTCTTTTTGATTGTAAATACAAATTATTTTACAGATTTGTTTTACTTCCTCGTCTACCGGAATATCAATTTTTATGCTTCCATTTTTTATATCCAAATCGTTGAGTAAAAATAAATCAGCGCTTTTTATATAATTGTCGGCAGAATCGGGTTGTATTAGGTATGCAAAATTTGTTGCAGGTTTTCCCAAACAGTAAAAATAGCTGTATGTCTGGTCAATCGTCAGAGGATCTACTCCGCTAATTTTCTGAAACTTACCTGCCATCCAAACGGTATCAATGTGCGAATAGCCAGCATAGATCAAAACTTTTGCGTCAGGGTCAAGCCGAAGAGTTTTATCGTAAATATTTTGCGCCTGTTCCTGCTCCCTGTCGCCAAAATCAACATCATAACCAAAAACTTTATAGCCGATTTTATGCGCTTTACGAATTAAATTAGAAAAATGCGGCTCAACAGTATAAAACCCTGTTTCATAATTTGGGTAACCTGTTTTTAAAAAAGTAGAATCTTCACCTAGCGCCTCTAACCCAAGATACCTGAAGCCCTGTGCGTAAAGCGAATCAAGCAAATTTGTTACCAGTAATCTGTGTTTTGGCGCATTGTGCGCCTCATTAAACATTACAACCTGTTGATTTTGAGTTAACTTCAACAAGTCGACCAGCTCGCCTGTTTTTGCGGGGTAAACAGCTTTTGTTTTGTGCTTGGTCAAATTTATCCATACAGAATCGGATTTTTCAACATTATTTGCAAACGAATAGTAGGTAGCAAGCATTTGGTCAAAAAAACCTTTATCTTCCGGTTTGTAGTAATTTTGCGATTTATCTTCAGCTACATCGGCAGCGCCGTAGTTTAATTTTTCATTATAAAAAAAACAATCACCAAACAATTTATACGGATTTTTAAGTTCTACAATTTTGTTTTGCAAAATATTATGATAAGTGTTCTTCGTCAAGCTTAACGCGTCTCTATACATTCCATTAAAAAAGACTACATCATCAGGATTTGTCGGGTCAATAGCAGAAATTTCATCGTGTTTGAAATACGTTATTCTTTGGAAATATTTACCATTAAATGGAATTAAATCATTTATAATAAATGATTTATCTTTAGAATGGATAGTGGTTTTTCGATAAAAATTAACTTTCCAATGTGTGAAAGGAGTGGCAGATATTACGCTATCGTAAAGATTAAACACGCGAAATTTTGATAAATCAACATTTTTATCTTTTAAAATTAGAAATCCGGCACTTCCCTTATACAGTAACGTGTCGTTTTTATCATTAAAATGAATCTGTTTTAATATTTTTTTATCGTCCTTTGTAATGTTAATCGTTGTATCGTAGCTATTGCTCCACGATAATTCAGACGAAAAATTCAGCTTATCGTTTAAATAATGCCTCGCATAGCTGAGGTTGGTTTTATCATATTCTCCTGTTAGAATATGACTGCCTGTCAATGTTTTATATTGTGTTGTGCAGCTAAAACACAAAAGAGAAAACACAAAAGAATAAAATTTATTCATGCGGATTATATTTACATTTTAATGGTACCAAAAATTTACTGTCCATTGCCCCATAGTATTAGCAATAGTTGTTATTTGTACAAAAACGCATTAAGTTAACGTAATAATTTTGATATAACCAAAATTATTACAAAAAATTTACACATAGAATGTCTATTTTATTGTAAATCATTGATAATCAACTAAATAATATTGGTTTTTTGTAAATAATAATAGCAAATGAAACCGAAGGCTTATCATAAGTTGAAATTAGAGGATAGCAAGCCTGAGCTATTTCCCACCATTTGCTTGCGTGAGGTTGGCGGCGCGGTGTGCATGTTGGGGAATACACGACCAAATGCAAATGCCAAGAGCCAACATGGAAGCAACCGCAAAAGCGTGACAGCCCGATTAACCTGAGCAACCCGCAGGCAAGCACAAATACTTAGCAGCGGTTAAAAAAGGATCAGGATTAGAATATGAATAGCTACCTTTGTAGTTCATGTTCAGAAAATCCATACCGTCTACGCAGCTGTTCGTACGCACCATTACCTCACGGGTAAGGCGCGTAAACGAACGCCAGCTGCTCATAGTGCTCAGCATCGTAACCGGGCTGCTCAGCGGGCTGGCCGCGGTGCTGCTCAAGCATACCGTACATTTTATCCAGCACGTTTTAGTGGGCTTTGTCGATTCTTTTTCGTGGACTCGCCTGCTCCTGTTCGCCTTTCCTGCCTTCGGAATGCTGCTTGCCTTCCTGTTTGTAAAGTATGCGGTAAAAGATAACATAAGCCATGGGGTTACCCGTGTGCTGTACGCCATATCCAGAAAAGAATCTAAGCTGCCGCGCCACAACACGTGGACATCTATCATTGCCAGCTCCATCACCATTGGCTTCGGAGGATCTGTAGGAGCTGAGGCGCCTATTGTGCTAACCGGCTCCGCTATAGGATCTAACATTGGACAAGCGCTAAAGCTAAGCTACAAAAATATTACCCTGCTGCTTGCCTGCGGCGCTGCCGGAGCCATTGGAGGTATATTCAAGGCGCCGTTGGCAGGCGTAATTTTCACGCTGGAGGTGTTGATGATTGATATTACGCTAACCTCCATTGTCCCGTTGCTTATTTCAGCCGTAGCCGCAACCTCGGTATCCTACCTCATGCTCGGTAACGATTTAGAGTTTGCCTCAAGCGCACTACAGCCGTTCGCTATGTCCAATACCCCATTTTACCTGATACTGGGAGTGTTCTGTGGCTTAGTTGGCGTGTACTTTACCCGTGGTACAATGTTCATTGAGGGTAAGTTCCGAAAGGTAAAACGCCCCAGCGCAAAGTGGCTCATCGGCGGAACCATACTTGGCCTGACCATTATTCTATTTCCGCCACTCTACGGAGAAGGCTACGGTATACTTTCTGCTCTACTTAACGAAAGCAGCCAGGATATTTTCGAAAATACCTTCTTCTCTCAGCTGACAGACCTCAAGTGGTTCATATTCGTGTACCTGCTGCTGCTGCTGCTGTTCAAAGTTGTAGCCATGTCTTCCACCAACGGAGGCGGAGGCGTTGGCGGAACCTTTGGCCCCACCCTGTTTATGGGAGGTATTTGCGGAGCGTTTATCGGCAAATTGGTAAACTTTTTCAAAGTAAACAACCCAGTGCCCGAAGCCAACTTTACGATGGTAGGTATGGCCGGACTTATGGCTGCCGTAATGCACTCGCCGCTCACCGCCATATTCCTGATTGCCGAAATTACCGGAGGCTACACGCTGTTTATGCCGCTTATGATAACGGCCGTAACGGCCTTTATAGTCATCAACACCTTTGAGCCGCACTCCATTTACACCAAACGTTTGGCACAGCGGGGCGACTTGCTTACGCAAAACAAAGATCAGGCCGTGCTCACGCTGCTCAAGCTTAATGGTCTCATTGAGAAGGATTTACAGCCTATGGTGATTAACGACTCGTTGGGCGATATGGTAAAGGTTGTGGCACAATCAAAGCGTAACGTGTTTCCGGTGGTAGATTTGGAAAACCACCTCATGGGCATTCTGATGCTGGACGATATACGGCAAGAAATGTTCAACACCTCCAAGTATGACACCATTCACGTGTACGACTACATGTGCTCTCCGCCCGACGTTATTGATGAAAACGAGGCTATGGAAGCCGTCCTGGCCAAGTTTGAAAAGACAGGGGCATGGAACCTGCCGGTGGTAACCAAAGATAACCACTACATCGGCTTCGTTTCAAAATCGAAGCTCCTCTCTGCCTACAGGAGCATGCTGGTAAACTATTCCGGCTAAGCATAAGGTTCAGCGGTAAAGACACGGCGCGGCACGTCTCTACAAGTTCCGACACCCGGAAATTTTGCATTCATGCGTTCCGTGTTCATTCTACTTATTAATAGCGGGTTAAAGGTGATTGTGCGCAACGCACTCGGCAGCTGCCCGGCGGCGCTGCCGTGCCGGTTCTTCTCTTAGGGAAGTAGCATGGTAGCGGCAGCATGGCGGATAATCATCAAAAATTATCCTCTGTAAGCTATCTTGAACCAGAGCATAAAAATCCCCCTGTAGCGTTAAGCTGCAGGGGGATTTTTTTCCTATTTCCTTTTCATAGATTTTGCTTGAGCCTCATCTTTCTTTGCCTGCGCAGGCTGCCCCAAGGCAGCATATGCTTTGGCTCGCTCTGCGTAGTACTCGTGCAAATTGCCGTTCTGCTTAATTGCAACGTTGAATGCGGCCAGCGCCTTTTTGTAATCTTTTTGTGCAATGTACACCTTAGCACGCAGGAAGTGGCAATTATCAGCTACCTCATGCTCAGGCAATCCGGTGGCCTGTACGGCTAATGACAAACCCTTGTCCAAATCAGCCAGCGCCTCCTCCAGCCAGCCTGCTCCCAAACGAGCTTCTCCACGCTCACAGTAGCAAACGCCGCCATCCTCGTCACCTACCTTTTGCACTACCTCATTAAAATCAGCTATGGCATCCAGATATTTCTCCAGCTGTACGTATGCCCAACCTCTTGCCCTCACATAATCTATACTATTTTTCAGCTTAATAGCGCAGCTGTAATCGTCAACCGCCAGCTGATATTCTCCATTGGCAGCACGGGCATCGGCACGACCAACATAGGCATCTGCCGACTTAGCGTTCAGCTGTATGGCCTGGCTGTAGGTAAGAATAGCCATATCATAATCCTCTGCAGAGCTCAAGGCCTCGCCGCATAGCAAAAAGGCCTGAAAATTCTTTGGCTCCAGCTGGCAAACCTGAATAAAATCATTTACGGCCTCGCCATACTCACCGTTATCGTTGTAAGCCATACCACGAGCCATAAGAGATTTCGTGTCTTTAGGGTTAGCCGTAATTTTACGGCTGTAAAGCTCAATCTGCGTATCCAGCATTGCCTCATCGTCATCATCATCTGCAGCACGCAACGCCCAGGGCTGCAACAATGCGCAAAGCAATGACATTGTCAAAACCACTCGTGACTTCTTCATTTTTACTTCCATTTTATGTTGATTACTATAGCAAACCGTTCGGAACAAAAAAATATAACCTCAAGAGCAACGCTTACCACCGCATCCCTACCTCCAATACCTGAAGTAAAAGATCACAATAAATCCGAATATTTCAAGGCGTCCTATCAGCATGGTAAGCGTGCAAATAACCTTCGAAAAAGCGCCAAAATCACCAAAATTTCCAAGCGAGGCAATAGCGCCATAGCCCGGCCCCACGTTGCCCATACAGCTGATAGCTCCCGTAACACTCTCCGTTAGCCCCACTCCCGAAGCAAGCAGCAGTATAGCTGAGAATAGCACTATGGCAATGTAAACACCTATAAATAAGGTAGTTGACGATACAGCATCATCGTCCATCACAACTCCTTTCAGCTTGATAGGTACAACCGCATTCGGATGCAAGTTTTTACGAATACGCGCAACCAGCGCCTTATGGAAAATTACAATTCTATCGGCCTTGATACCGCCGCTCGTAGAGCCGGCGCAACCACACTGCAGCATAAGTACCAGCGATACCATTATGGCTAAAGGCGGCCACATCACATTATCGCAGCCGGCAAATCCGGTTGTTGACACCAATGCCACCATTTGAAAAGAAGCCTGGCGTACCGCCGAAGGAAGGGACTCTACGTTGCCCTGAAATCTCAAGCTTAACGCCACCACAGCTACCCCTACCAACACCGAACCCAAATAGTAGCGCACAATCGGAGAACTAAATAGCGAGCCAACTCTCTTTATTATAGCTACATACAGTAAACCATAGTTGATGCTGGAAAGTAGCATAATTACGATAAGCACAACCTCTATAGCCACGCTATCGTAGTGCATTATACTCGCATTCTTTGTAGAAAAACCACCTGTTGCCACCGCAGAAAACGCATGATTTACGGCATCAAAAAGAGTCATGCCGGCCACAAGCAGCGCAACTACCGACAACAGCGTAAGCCACACGTATACTTTTAGAACTATGCGAACGATTTGCTGCGATGTATGCTTGGCATCCTTGTGCTGCGCCAAGCGAAAAGACTCTGCACGAGACAGCCGCATCTTGGCGCTGCCGACCGAGGGCAAAACTATCAACGTAAATACTACTACTCCCACACCGCCAATCCAATGCGTGGATGAGCGCCAGAAAAGAAGCCCTTTGGGCAGCACCTCAATATCGTTAAGAATGGTAGCGCCGGTAGTTGTAAAGCCCGACACGCTCTCGAACCAAGCGTTTGTAACCGTAAATTCACCGCCCCAAAGCACGTAAGGCAGCATACCAAAAAGGCAACCGAACAGCCACGCCAGCGCCACAATGATATGCCCCTCCCGGGTATTCAGCTCATTCTCTTTGGGCGTAAAAATCATAGGAAATATGCCGGCCACTCCAGTAATGATTCCGGCAAAAAGGAGCGGAACAAAAGCCTCATCTTTTTCAATAAACGACAACACTGCCGACAGGAACATAAATGTTGCCACTACCAGCAGCACAACGCCTATATACCGAACTACAACATGCCACTTCATCTCGTCGTCTATTTTTTGAGAGGTTCAAATCTCTTGCTATCCCAAGCGCCAACTCCTTACCCTGCCCGGTTTTTGTATGGGAAAATACATTTTTCTGAGAGCACAACACAACACTCGCCGCTCCCAAGCTGTCAGAATGTAAAAAGCACTAAAAATATAACGTGTAAAGGTAGCTATTTAAAAAATCTGTCCCAAAAAACCGCTAAATGAATGAGCATCGCTTGAATTTTCGACCTCAAGCAAGCATTGTTCTGATTTTCAGCTATTTAAAGTACAAAGCCACATAAAAAGCACGGTATTTTAGTTAAAAATGTGGCGAAATTATTTTTTATACCTACATTTGCCAATCCTTTTCAAAAAAGGACAGTAAACACAACATTCTCAAATCCCGAAATTGCCAGCTCTTCGGGTGCGAGGATAAAGGATTATTTTTCAGGTTTAACCTGTTTTAAAACAACATCTTAAAAATGAAAGACCTTTGCTCACGCCATTTTCCGCTTAATGGGAAGCACATACTTTCCGTTTACAGGAATGTTGTACAATGCTTGCTTCTTGCCTGCATTGCAGTCCGCTTTAATATCTGATAAAATCCCGATACCCTTTCTTGCCGTCGGTTTTTTTCACGCACAGTGCCGTACGGACGTAAGCAGAATAAGCTTTACGCTTGCCCTGCGAAATCAAGAAGGAGAACTTTACTTTTGCCACTCAACGACAACGAGGCAGGCGGGGGGAGTTTATGCTATTGCCTATCATTCACCAACTAATACGTTATGAGCTGAAAATGAAGAACCAACTTTTCAATACCGCCGCTGTTATCACAGAAATGGAAATGCAGGGCATGATTTCCGGACAAGCTCATCCATCCGGCAACGCACAACCCTGGGGCATTACCTTCGGATGCCGCGTACCTAAAGATTATTTCGAAACACGCGGCAAGGGCGAGAGCGATATTGCCGTACACGCAGGCTCCTACCACCTTGCGCTTAAAGACGCCAACATTGAGAAGTACAACATCATGACCTACTCATCAATACTACCGGGAATTGCTAATCTTGTGGAACAACCCAAGGATATGGTACACGGCTGCGTAGTAGAATCCATCATGAGTACCTGTACTGTAAACAAAGGTGAGCGTGGAACAGCGGGCATCATTTACGGGTGGCTGTACAACCGCAAAACAAACGAAAAGTACGGCGGCCTGGTTTGCGAAAACTTCGGCGACTACTCCAGCGAAGATTTGCGAAAACTGCTTCGTTCAAGCCTTGAGGAACTTTACGTAAACGGCTTTGAGGAAGACTACCAACTTACTGACATTAAGTATCTTAGCGAAAGTATTGCGCCTGCCAAGAAGTATGGTACAGCGCTGGTATCGCTATGCTTTACCTCATACTTTCATCCGGTAATCTAGGGGTAAAATAAAGCTTGAAAGAAGACTCAGGAAGTCTAAGAAGTTTAGGAAGTTTAAGGAATAATAAGCGCTACTCCCCTTACATACTTCCCAGATTTCCCAGACTTCTAAATCTTCCTAAAACTCTTAATCTTCTTAAATTCCTAATCTTCCTATAATAAATGGCCAAAATAACAAAGAAATCCTTGCTTAAAGATACTGTTAATCACGTAGATATAGCAAAAATTAACGCTACGGCAATCGTAGATGCCATGCGCAACATGTCGTTTGCCTCACGTGAAACCGCACGTGCTACCGACATTTTTCAAAAAATGGTAACCGATAAGGACTGCACCAACACGCTTACGCTAGCCGGTAGCACCAGCGCCGGAGGCTGCATGCAGGTATACGTTGATTTGGTAAAGTACAACATGATTGATACCATCGTTTCTACAGGAGCCTCAATCATTGACATGGACTTCTTCGAAGCGCTTGGTTACAAGCACTATAAGGGATCGCCATTTGCCGATGATAAGGAGCTGCGTTCACTTTACATCGACCGTATTTACGATACCTACATTGATGAGGAGGAATTACAGGCATGCGACAGCACCATTAAAAAAATTGCTGATTCGTTGGAGCCGCGCCCCTACTCTTCACGTGAGTTTATTTGGGAAATAGGCAAATGGCTAACCAAAAACAGCAAGAAGAAGAATTCACTTATTCAAGCTTGCTACGAGAAGAATGTTCCTATTTTTGTTCCCGCATTCTCAGATTGCAGCGCAGGATTCGGTTTGGTTATGCACCAAGTTGAGCGCATGAAAAAAGGACAACCCTACCTGACCATTGACTCCGTGACCGATTTCCGTGAGCTGACCGATATTAAGATAGCGGCAAAAACTACCGGACTGCTTATGGTAGGCGGCGGCGTTCCAAAGAACTTCGCACAAGATACCGTAGTGTGCGCCGAGTGCCTGGGCTACGATGCGCCAATGCACAAGTACGCTATACAGGTTACCGTAGCCGATGTTCGCGACGGCGCTTGCTCTAGCTCTACCCTCAAGGAAGCTAGCAGCTGGGGTAAGGTTGATACCGTATGGGAGCAAATGGTTTACGCTGAGGCAACTACCGTAATTCCGTTACTAGCCAGCTACGCCTACCACAAGGGCGATTGGAAGAAGCGTAAGGCTCGTGAGTGCGCCAAAATGTTTTTGAGCAAAAAGTCTGTAGCAAAACCTGCTGCTAAAAAGAAGAGCTAATCCCAATGAGCTTTAGCTTCATTGGGATTAGCTTTACGTTATCTACGCTATCTCACTACATATACCTGTGCGGAATTAAATAATTCTTCACATAGTCCTCTACCCCGTCCTCCAACGAATAAAATGGCGCTACATAGCCTGCGCTACGCAGCTTAGCCATATCAGCTTCGGTAAAGTATTGATACTTATCTCGAATATCAACCGGAGTATCAATAAACTGAATATTTTCGGGAATTCCCATAGCCTTAAACGTGCTTTTTACCAAATCCAGGAATGTGCGGGCACGTCCCGAACCCATATTGTACAAGCCGGACTTAGGACGCTCCTTCATCAAAAAAATCATGGCATTGCAAAGATCCTTCACGTACACAAAATCACGCATTTGTCCGCCATCTGCATACCCGGAATTATGCGAACGAAACAGCTTCATGGAGCCTGTTTCGCGTATCTGGTTGTAGGCGTGCATTACCACCGAAGCCATACGCCCCTTGTGATATTCGTTTGGTCCATATACGTTAAAGAATTTAAGCCCCGCCCAAAAGAACGGCGCTTTTTCCTGCTTCAATGCCCACTTGTCAAGCTCATTTTTAGATTTTCCGTAAAGGTTCAACGGCTCCAGCTTCTCCACCAGCTCGTGGTTATCTGAATAGCCACGCTCACCGCCTCCATAGGTAGCGGCAGATGACGCATAAGCTAGCGGAAGGCCGTACTCTACGCAAGCATTCCACATTTGTTTGGTGTACTCCAAATTCAGCCGCAACAACACTTCCCAGCTGGTTTCCGTTGTGGCAGAGCGTGCCCCCATATGAAAAATACCCTGCACATAACGATGGTTGTTTTTTAGCCATTCAAAAAAATCTTTCCGCTCAACCAGCGCAGAATATGTTTTATCTTTATAGTTCGCAGCCCTATCTTCGTGAGAGAAATCGTCTACAAGAACCAGATCCTTATATCCCTGATTATTTAGCTCGCCAACCAAGCAGCTGGCTATAAATCCGGCGGCGCCTGTTACTACAATCATTTTTAGTGAGAATTAAAATTGAACAACTTAAAGGAAAATTCTTTCCGGCAAAGACGAAATCAAGCCTTTCTTCACCGCCTCATTCATCAAAAACATTACAGCCGTCCGCCCCTCTGTACCCAAGCTAACCGTATTCGCGTTTACAAACATGCTAATGTGCCTATCAATTACGACGTCACTCAGCTCTTGCGAATGCTGCTTTACAAAGGTACGACTTTTCAGAGGATTGTTTAGCGCATACTTCACGCTACGCTGCATAACACGAGCGAAACGTTCTTGCACATCCGGGCTCAAGTCGCGAGAAACAGCAATACAGCCCAAAGGTATTGGCAGTCCGGTACGCTCTTCCCATATGGCTCCTAAATCAGCTAACAATCTCAAATTCAGATCTTTATAGGTAAAACGGCTCTCATGAATCAGCACTCCGGCATCCACCTCTCCCTCATTCACAGCTTGTGAAATTTCCGAGAACAATCTTTCTTCATAGTGGTGTATCATTGGAAATGCCGAGCGCATGAGAAATGCTGCTGTTGTATATTTTCCCGGAATAGCCACACGCTCACACTCCGATGGAGCGCCCTTATGTCGAGCTACCAATAGCGGACCATTTCCACGCCCCAAAGCGCTTCCGGCATCTACCACCAAATAGCTATCCGCAACGTATGCGCATGCAGCATAGCTGAGCTTCGTAATATCCGCTTTACCGGCAAAGGCTTGCATATTCAGCTCCTCCACGTCGGCAATATGTACTTCAAATGTCAACCCCTCTACATCTATCAATCCATGCAGCATGGCATGAAAAATAAACGTATCATTAGGACAAGGCGAAAAAGACAGCTTCATTTTATTAATAATTTACAAATTACAGCTGACCAGCTTAAAACACCCACCGTATCATCATTGCTGTAAAAGTCAACCAACTCGTTACATGCTTAGCATCTTAGCTGGCGGTATATTTCCAATATCGGAAGAAGCCCCGGTAATTCAAACAGCTTTATTTCGAGCTGACTTTTTCATTATCAACCTTTTTTCCTCAATAGCAGCAACCCAAGAAATGTGAGTGCTCCATTAACAATTAGCAGCTCGAAACCGAATTCGTAACCACTAAGCAGGATGGGTGATAGCAAGCTGAGCGCAAAGCACAGCGCCGGCGACAATATAGCTACTAGCGGCACCCACCTGTCATGTATCGGCATTTTAGTAAGCATACCAAAGGCAAACAAGCCCAGCAGCGGGCCGTAGGTATAACCTGCAACCCTGTACACGACGTTAATAATGCTGTCGTTAGCGGCGGCATTAACTCCCAATATGAGAACAGCAAAAGCAACGCACATGCCCAAGTGCACCAGGCGTCGTTTTTTGCGCAGCTGGGGATCGTCGCTTTTTACTCCCAAAATATCAATAGTAAATGAGGTGGTAAGCGCTGTAAGAGCGGAGTCGGCGCTGGAGTAGGCAGCGGCCACAATACCGATAATAAAGAGCACTCCAACCACCGGAGGCAAGTATCCGCCGGTAGCAATTAACGGAAATATTTTATCGGGATCGTTTGGAAATGCGATGCCATTTTGCAGCATAAAAGTGCATAGCAGAACTCCCAGCGAAAGGAATAAAATATTGACCGGTAAAAAGGCCAACCCGTAGCTTTGCATGTTACGCTTAGCATCCTTTAAGTGCTTGCAACTCAAATTCTTTTGCATCAAATCCTGATCCAATCCGGTCATGGTAATGGTAGTAAAAACTCCGGCAAAAAATTGCTTAAAGAAATATCGTTTGTCGTTCACCTCCGAAAAGAAAAATGTTTTAGAAAGTGCGCTTTCCGACATCAGGTTCACCGCTCCACTCAACGACAATCCCATATCCGAGGCAAGATAGTACATGCACAAAACCAACGTTGCAAGCAGCGCTGCCGTTTGCAGCGTATCTGTCCAGATGATGGTTTTGATGCCGCCTTTGTGGGTGTAGGTGAAAATAAGCAGGACGGTAAAAATAACGTTTATCCAAAATGGAATTTCCAGCTTATCAAACACCAATGCCTGCAACACTACCGCTACCACAAGCAGTCGAATAGCAGAGCCCAGCAGGCGGGAGATGAGGAAAAATGAGGCGCCCGTTTTATAGCTATAGCGGCCAAAGCGTTTTTCCAGATAGGTATAAATTGACGTAAGCCCCAAGCCGTAGTACATGGGCAGCAGCACCTGCGCCACCACTATGTACCCCAGCACAAATCCCAACACCATTTGCACGTACGAGAATTGGCTCGCTCCCACCATTCCCGGAACCGAAATAAACGTAACGCCGGATATGGAGCTTCCAATCATACCGAAAGCAATCACATACCACGGCGTTTTTTTGGTTCCCAAATAAAAATCATCGCTCCGGAAATTTCGGGTAGTAAACCACGAAATCAGCACCAGCAGCAGAAAGTAGCACCCGATAATAAGCAGCACGAGGTATGGTGAAAAGGACATTTAATGGGCTTTTAAATTTATTTGATTACAAATGTAATGAATTAAAGAACAACGATGAAAAATGAGCTATTCTAACGGGGTGTATTTGACTACGTCGAACTTCGTTTCAAATTGTCTCATTGCGCTGCGCCTACGGCGTTACACGGTGCGGCAGCGCGGTGCAAACTTGAGAAGCTTCGCTTTGCTCAGCATGACACACGCGCCAATCAATTGTAATTCGTCAATGTTCATCATTATCGGCAAATGAGCTATATTTGTCTTTCAAATTACGCAAATGGATGTAAACGCTCTACCGTCAAAGCTGCTCGAGGCAGCTGTAAATGAAATGTCATCGCTACCCGGCATAGGCCGCAAAACGGCGCTGCGCCTGGTTTTGCATTTACTTAAGCAGCCCAGGGAGAGCGTTACGCAATTCAGCAACTCCTTTCTCACCTTACGCAATGAGGTTAAAAAATGCAGCGTATGCAGCAACATATCGGACAGCAACACCTGCGATATTTGCAGCAACCCCCATCGCGACCATAGCACCATTTGCGTGGTGGAAAGCATAAAGGACGTTATGTCCATTGAGGCCACGCTACAGTACAGCGGCGTGTACCATGTGCTGGGCGGAATTATCTCTCCCATTGATGGCGTTGGACCTTCGGACCTTACAATAGATGAGCTTATGGAGCGGGTTGCAGCGGGTAGTATAGCCGAAGTTATCGTTGCGCTCAGCACCACCATGGAGGGTGAAACCACTGCATTTTATCTCTTTAAAAAGCTGGCGCTCTACCAGGTGAAGATATCCGCTCTTGCGCGTGGCGTGGGCTTTGGCGATGAGCTGGAGTACACGGACGAGATCACCTTAGGGCGCTCCATAAAGAACCGCACACCCTTTGAAAAGGTGTTTGGAGCCAGCAGTTAGGGCAGCTTCATACCCCAAGGAGGTAAAATCCCCCGTTTTCAGAGGTTATTTTTCTAGTACTCAACCAACAAGCCAACCCAAGTCAAACCCGCTACGCACCAGCGTTTACCAGTCATTTAAACTTCTTTACATTGTTTATCACGAACTAGTCAAAAACGTTCGCCCTTATTAACAATACTTAACCACCTCTCAACCATAATATTACCAAATTTGCGGTATCATTTTTATATTTCGAAAATAATCACAAAAATAGTATGGAGACAACCGTAAACATTAAGGAGCTTAACGAACGAATCCAGCAGGAGAGCAGCTTTGTAGACATTCTTAACATGGAGATGGCCAAGGTCATTGTGGGACAAAAGCACCTCACCGAAAGCCTGCTGATTGGGCTGCTAAGCAACGGGCACGTGCTGCTGGAAGGCGTTCCCGGGCTGGCCAAAACACTTGCTATAAACACGTTGGCGCAGGCCATTGACGCCAAGTTCAGCCGCATTCAGTTTACTCCGGACCTGCTGCCTGCCGACCTCCTGGGCACCATGATTTACAGCCAGAAAAAGGAAGAATTTGTGGTTAAGCAAGGGCCTATCTTCGCCAACTTCATTTTAGCGGACGAAATTAACCGCTCTCCGGCAAAGGTACAGAGCGCCTTGCTGGAGGCCATGCAGGAGCGTCAGGTTACGCTGGGCGATCAAACCTACAAGCTGCCGGAGCCATTCCTTGTACTCGCAACGCAAAACCCGCTGGAGCAGGAAGGCACCTACCCGCTACCCGAGGCGCAGGTTGACCGTTTTATGCTTAAGGTCATTATCTCCTATCCAAAAAAAGAGGAAGAAAAGTTGATTATTCGCCAGAACGTAGCCGGAAGTTTTCCAAAGCCAGCACAGGTGCTGAAACCCGAAGACATCGTTCGGACCCGTAACGTGGTGCGCGATGTGTACATGGACGAAAAGATTGAGCGCTATATCGTAGACATCGTTTACGCCACGCGTACTCCCGAAGATTACAAGCTGGGCAACCTTAAGAACCTAATCGGCTATGGAGGTTCTCCACGTGCCAGCATCAGCCTGTCGTTGGCCGCCAAGGCATACGCCTTTATCAAGCGCAGAGGCTACGTAATTCCGGAAGACGTCCGCGCCGTCAGCTACGATGTGCTACGCCACCGCATCGGATTGACCTACGAGGCCGAAGCCGAGAATACCACCAGCGAGGACATCATTACACAGGTGCTGAACGCCGTAGAAGTACCGTAAAGCACAATTCATAATTTTCAACCCTCAACGTTTAATTTTTAACCGGCTAAACAACTCAAAACCATGGCCATTGACTTCAAGCTAAAAGACGTGATACACCACAGCATCACCGTAAAGTTTTTTCCGGCCTTTTTGCCCGATGCGAAAAAACCCTACAACATTCGCACGCAAGCGTCGGCAAGCGGTGGTGGACGCCTCCTGAAAAACGTTCGCGCGATAAAGACGGATTTTACCGTTACCATACAACGATAAGCTGTTCATGGGCATGAACAAACTTAGTTACGTTAATCACTTAAAATTCAGTATTTTAACTGTGATCGGTGAATTACGAGGTAGAGACGCGGCGTGCCATGTCTCTACAGCAGGACGGCGCAATGACGTGGGTTTTGGGAGACACTGCACACGCAAGGATAAATTGTAAATGGTCAACTGTTCACATGGATACCACTGAATTATTAAAGAAAGTACGAAAAATTGAGATCAAGTCGCGAGGCTTGTCCAGGCAAATATTTGCGGGTGAGTACCACAGCGCCTTCAAGGGGCGCGGTATGTCGTTCAGCGAGGTGCGCGAGTACCAGTACGGCGATGAAATCCGCAGCATTGACTGGAACGTTACCGCCCGCCACAACACGCCCTACGTGAAGGTTTTTGAGGAGGAGCGGGAGCTGACGGTGGTGCTGCTTATCGACGTAAGCGGCTCCCGCCTGTTTGGTACAACCGGCAAGCAGAAGAAGGATTTGATAACCGAGCTGTCCGCCGTAATTTCCTTCTCGGCCGGGATGAATAACGATAAGGTAGGCGTAATCTTCTTCAGCGACAAGGTGGAGAAGTTTATCCCCCCTAAAAAAGGACGCTCGCACACGCTACGCATCATACGAGAGCTGCTGGAGTTTGAACCGCAAAGCAAGAAAACGGCGGTTTCGGAGGCGCTTATATTTCTTACCAACGCCATAAAAAAACGTTGTTCCGCCTTTATTTTAAGCGATATGATGGACTTCTCTGACGATGGTCAAGCCCGCTTTGAGCATGCGCTGAAAATTGCCGCCAACAAGCACGACATTGGTATTATCAGAACCTACGACCATCGGGAAACCACCATGCCCAACGTCGGCATTGTAGCGCTGCTGGATGCCGAAACCGGCAAAACGATGTGGGTGGATACTGCGCTATCCGCTGTACGAAACGAGTATGAAAGCTGGTGGAAGCAGACCGCCGCCGCCCTCAAGCAAACCCTGGCCAGGTGTAAGGTTGACCATGTAAGCATAAGCACGGCCGACGATTATGTAAAATCGCTAATGGCGCTATTTAAGCAACGATAAGGATTACCTCAAAATGAAGCTGATAAAAAATATTGTGCCGCTGCTGGTTATTTTACTTAGCCACAAGGTGGCCACGACTCAAGAAATACTCATAAAAGCGAGCCTTGACCGCGATAGCATTTTGGTGGGAGATCAGGTGGACATGACGCTAAACATTGCCTACAGCAAGTCGCTAAACTTTCTTTTTCCAGCGGTAGGCGATACGCTTATGCCTGGCGTTGAGGTAGTAAAGCAGGGTAAGCTGGACACCATTCGTAACAAAAAGAAGGAGGATTTAATTACCGTTGAGCGTAAGTTTACGCTAACCTCATTTGAGGCAGGCGTGATCTATTCGCTGCCAAAATTTCAGCTTTTGCTCAACCGCAATAGTAGTATCGATACCATTTCATCCAGTCAGCTTACGCTAAAAGTTATGCCTCCGCCCATGGATAGCACGTGGACTCCCAATGGAGTTAAGCCTCCCATTGAGTATCCCATAACTTTTGGCGAGGCAATTCCATACGTAAGCGGAGCTCTTCTGGTACTTGCCATCATTGCATTTGTGCTCTACTATTTGGATAGAAGAGCGAAAAACAAGCCGTTGTTTTCCAGCCCAAAACCAAAAGAACCTGCACACGTTATTGCCTTTCGTGCGCTGGACAAGCTTAAGGAAGACAAGCTCTGGCAGCAGAGCAAAACCAAAGAATACTACACCAGAATCTCAGAAATTCTGAGGGTATATACTGAAGACAGGTACGGCGTTCCGGCTATGGAGCAAACCTCTGATGAGATACTGAAAGCCATGACGGAGTTGAACTTGTGCAGCAAGGAGCAGCTTGGTAAGCTCAGCGAAGTATTCGCAGTTTCCGATCTTGTAAAATTCGCAAAATTCACGCCGACACCCATGGAAAACGAGAGCAGCTACAGCAGCTCCCGCCTGTTTGTAGAGCAAACCATGAAGATGGAAACAACCAGTATTGCCCCAACAGAAGACACAACACCACAAGAGCAAGCATAGCGTATGTACGGATTCCACGATATAGTATTTTCTCAACCAAAATTCTTTTGGTTGCTGCTCATCATTCCGGTGCTTATAGCATGGTATATTTTTGTGGCTATTCGCAAGCGCAGCACGCTACAAATGTCATCGCTACAAGCGCTACGAAACAGTAGCAGCAAAGGATTACGATACTACCTGCAGCATGCGCCATTTACATTGCGCTGCCTGGCGCTAACCCTGTTTATCGCAACTTTGACTCGCCCGCAATCCACCACCAAGTCTGAGAATATTTATACCGAGGGTATAGACATTACGCTTTCGCTGGATATTTCGGGCAGTATGCTGGCAAGAGACTTCAAGCCCGACCGTCTCCAAGCCGCGAAGGATATAGGCTCGCAGTTTATTGCAGAACGTCCCAATGACCGTATAGGATTGGTAGTTTTTGCAGGAGAGAGCTTCACGCAATGTCCGCTGACAACAGATAGGATTACGCTCATTAACCTGCTGAAAGAGGTCGAGTGCGGTATGATTGAAGACGGTACCGCCATTGGTAATGGACTTGCTACCGCCGTGAGCCGCCTAAAGAGCAGCAAGTCCGTTAGCCGCGTGGTAATTTTGCTTACCGACGGGGTAAACAACAGAGGAGAAATTGCTCCGCTCACGGCTGCCGAAATTGCAAAAACCTATGGTATAAGGGTTTACACTATAGGCATTGGAACTATTGGTAGTGCGCCCTATCCGATAATGACCCCTTTTGGCGTGCAAATACAAAATATCCCTGTCGAAATTGACGAGGATATGCTTCGCCAAATTGCGGAAATGACCGATGGTAGATACTTTAGAGCAACCAGCAACACTAAGCTGATTGAGATATATAACGAAATCAACAAGCTGGAAAAGGCAAAAGTAGAGGTTGATTCGCTTATGCACTACAGGGAGGAGTTCGCGCCATTTGCGCTGCTGGCATTGGCCTGCTTACTTGTTGAGCTGTTTTTGAGATTGACTGTTTTAAAAAGAATACCATAAGCTCAGAGCGTCATTGCGAAGAAGAGCGACTTTCGATTGACAACTGACAACTTTTAAATATGTTTCGTTTTGCACAACCCCAATATTTAATGCTGCTACTGCTTATTCCGGCAGTGGTGCTTTTCTATTTCTTTTACCTGATGCATCGTCGTAAAACGCTGGCACGTTTCGGCGATGCGGAGCTGGTAAAAAAGCTCAGCCCCAACGCTTCCGTAGCACGTGGCTGGATAAAGCTATCGCTGTGGCTTATCGGCTTTACGCTTTTTGTTTTGGGGCTATCACGTCCGCAGCTGGGAGCAAGAGTAAAAGAGATAAAAAAGAAAGGCGCGGAGATTATCATTGCGCTAGACGTTTCGAATAGCATGATGGCACAGGATTTTTCGCCCAACCGGTTGGAAAATGCCAAGCGTGCCATCGCCCGTCTCACCGACCAGCTGGGCAACGACCGTATAGGACTTATCGTATTTGCCGGAGATGCATACATTCAGCTGCCTGTTACAAGCGATTACGTTTCAGCCAAGCTCTTTTTAAATGCTATCAATACCGGCATAGTACCACGGCAAGGAACTGCTATCGGAAAAGCCATAACGACCGCCATACGTTCTTTTAGCTTGCAGAGCGAAAAAAGCCGCGCCATCATCATTATTTCCGATGGTGAAAATCATGACGACAATCCGGTAGAAGCAGCGGAAATTGCCGCAAAGGAGGGAATAAAAATATACACAATCGGCATAGGTTCGCCCACCGGAAGCCCAATTCCGTTAAAGGAAGGCGGGCTGATGAAAGACAAGCAAGGAAGCACTGTTATTACTCGCTTAGGGGAAAAAGTATTGGAGCAAACTGCCAGCGCCGGCAACGGTTTATACGTACGTGCTACACCTCAGAACTTAGGGTTAGGCGACATTGTAAGCGACATTCGAAAGCTGGAAAAACAAGAATTCTCTAACGTGATATACGAAGATTTCAACGAGCAGTACCACTACTTTTTTTACATAGCGCTGCTATTTTTTGTCCTGGAGCTGCTTGTTTTGGAGCGTAAAAGTCGTTGGACTCACACATTTGACTTTTTGAATAAGAAGTAAAACTGCCACAAAAATTGTTATGAAGCCACTAAAAATAACCATACTACTTACCCTGCTACCCACCATACTATGGGCAGCAGCGCCTGAGCGCAAGGATATTAGGAGCGGTAACAAAGCCTACAAAAACGGCAGCTACAGCGAGGCCGAAATAAACTACAGGCGTGCGCAGGATAAGGCTCCGCAATCGCTTAATGCCAAGTATAACCTGGGAAATTCACTGCTTATGCAGCTGGATCCCAAAAGTTTGCAAAGTGAAGAGGGCAAGCAGCAAATGGAGCAAATCCGCAAGCTGTACGAGCCCATGACCGAGCAAGGAACAACCGCCACCGATAGAGCCAACGCTGAGTATAACTTGGGAAACACTTTCTTATCCGAGCAAAGCTGGGACAAAGCAATTGAGCATTATAAAAAAGCGTTGAGGCAAAATCCCGACGATAGGGAGGCAAAAGAAAATCTAGTATTTGCACAAGCGATGAGGCAGAATCCGCAACAGCAACAACAGCAAAATCAACAAGACCAGAACGAACAAAATAAGCAGGACAACCAACAGAATCAAAATCAGGATCAGGATAATCAAGATAAGAAAGACGATAAAAAAGATAACCGGCAACAAAATCAAGACCAGCAAAATCAAGATAAAAACAAAGATCAACAGCAGCAACAAGAGCCGAAGATTTCCAAAGAAGACGCTCAGCGAATGATGGACGCCATTGAGCAAAAGGAAAAAGATACACAAGAAAAGGTAAAGCTGGAAAAAGCAAAGCAAGCAAAACAACGTTCATCCGACAAAAATTGGTAACTTTTAAACCATTATGATTACAAGCCTTATAATTACCTGCATCATTATCGCCATTAGAGCCAGACGTAAATAACAACGGACAACAACCGTCAACATGTTAAAAATCAAATCATTAAATATAAAATCATTAGCTGCTACCCTGCTGTTGCTGATGCTGTGCACCGTAGCGTGGGCGCAAAACCTTACGCTTGAGGTGCAAGCGCCGCGCGTAGTCAACACCGGAGAAATATTTCGCGTAACCTTCGTTGCCAACCAAAAAGTAGGTGAGTTCACACCGCCTTCAACCGAAGGATTTACAGTTTTGGCAGGGCCTGCGCAGTCCAGCCAAACCAGCGTGAGCATTGTCAACGGCAGCGTTAACCGCACCATCACCATATCTTACACGTACACCATGATGGTGGAGCAAGAGGGAACGTTTACCCTTGGCCCGGCAAAGATAAAGGCAGACGGCAAGGAGGCGCAATCCCGCTCCATGAGCATTGAATGCGTAAAGAGCAACGATGCCGGACAAGCCAAGCAAAATTCCGGAAGTGGTGGAAATAAAGCCGTAACGGGTGGCAGCAACGCCGGCAGCGGTGATCTATTCATTTCTATTGACGTTGCAAAAAAAGAGGTTTATCGAGGCGAGGCCTTTGCCATATCTCTACGCCTGTATAACCGTAATGCCAACCTTGTTAGCGTAGACAGGCCAATACTTCCGGCGCTGGACGGTTTTTGGAGTCAGGAGCTGGAATCTGCTACAAAATTCAACCCTCAACGAGAGAATGTAAACGGTACTGTTTACGAAGTAGCGCTACTTCTCAGGCAGCTGCTCATTCCACAGCAAACAGGTGAGCTAACCATACCGCCTGTTGATTTGAACACAGTAGTACGCGTAAAAAGCGCCACTCGTGATCCGTTTGAAAACTTCTTCGGTGGAAGCTTCCAAGATTTCAACCGGTCATTGAAATCCAAGCCGGTTAAAATTCGAGTAAAAGAACTACCGGCCGGAGCGCCCGCATCGTTTACCGGAGGCGTGGGTAATTTTAAGGTAGAATCACAAGTGTCTAGAAATCAACTGGTAGCAAATGATGCTCTTAACTTCACCATAAAGATTTCAGGAACAGGAAACCTAAAGCTCATCAATGCTCCCAAGGTAGATTTTCCACCCGATTTTGAGGTTTACGACACCAAAATCACGGAGAATATCAAGAATGGCGTTGATGGTTTTAGTGGTACACGCCAATTTGAAATACCACTTGTCCCACGTAGCGCGGGCGAATTTACCATTCCATCACTGGAGTTTACCTATTTCTCTCCTGCTACAGGAAAGTATGTGACGTTGCGTACCAAAGAGCAAACCGTTACCGTAGAGAAAGATAGCCGTGCCAATCAGGCTTATACCTCTACCGGCGACGGACGCAGGGAAAGCATCAAGTTCCTAGGAAAAGATATTCGTTATATCAAAATAGGAGCGGCTAGCTACGAAAGCGATAGCATGTTTGCCGGTTCTGCACTCTTCTACTTATTGTACGTTCTTTTACTGGCAGCCTTCACCGCTGCCTACTTCCTTACCAGGAAGTACCAAAAAGAAAGTCAAAATGTTGTGCTTGTCAAAAACAAAAAAGCCAAAAAGGTGGCCAAAAAGCGTTTGAGCGCAGCAGCGCTACTGCTCAAAATGGGCAACACGCAAGGCTTTTACGATGAGCTGCTACGAGCTATGTGGGGTTATCTGAGCGATAAGTTGAGCATTCCGGTGGCAGACCTTTCACAGGATAACGCCAAGCAAGCCTTTGCCGAACGTGGAATAGAGGAAGAATATATTTCTACATTCCTGGGCGTAATTAACGAGTGTGAGTTTGCCCGCTATGCTCCCGGCAGCGACAGCAAAGAAATGCAGCATGTTTACACAGATGCTGCAAACGTAATAAGCAAGCTGGAGCAACGGATAAAATAGTCGAGAATTATGAGCTGTAAATTAAAAATTATACTTCCGCTCTGCCTGCTGGCGCTACCATTACCGGGAGTTACGCAGACCGATTCACTGTGGGTAAAGGCCAGCAACCTGTATGCAGAGGGTAAATATACAGAAGCCACCGAAGCGTACACCGCCATTGTAAGTAGCAGCAGGCAAAGTTTCGCCCTATTCTTCAACATGGGCAACGCATACTACAAACAAGGCGAGCTGGCAAAAGCAATTCTATACTACGAACGCGCTCAGCGCCTGAGTCCGGATGATGACGATGTAGCCTACAATCTGGAGCTGGCAAATTCACAAACGGTAGACAAAATAGAACCGCTTCCGGAATTTTTCCTTGTTACATGGTTGCGTGCGGTAAAAAATATGCTCACCATCGGCAATTGGGCATGGGTAAGCATCACCTGCTTTGCGGTAGGATTGCTTCTACTGCTGCTATCATTTTTTGGCCGATCCGGTGCACAGAGAAAGCTGGCATTCTTTTCCGCCATTGTTATTTTAGCAGCATCGCTCACGTCATTCTACATTTCTCTATCTGAAAAACGCCAGTACGAGGCCCATGCCGAAGCTATCATAATGTCGGGAGTAGTATCGGTAAAGGCAGCGCCGGACAATACCAGCGTTGACCTGTTCATACTACATGAAGGCGCCAAAGTAAAAGTGTTGGAATTTTTGAGCGGTTGGAAAAAAATCAAAACTGCCGACGGAAACCAAGGCTGGATACCACAAACCTCAGCCGAAGCAATATGATAGAGCTACGCAACAACGACACGTCCGTTCCGCTATCAAGCATAACACCGCTCGACTATACCTACTTTTACGAGTTGGTAATCAGTTTGCTTAGTATTGAGGCAAAACATTGCGTAAGCTACTTTGCTCATCCCGAAAAAGATGGGTGGCTATGCATTTGCTGCATTGCAGACGATGAAACAGAAAAGATTATGGTGTTGGCGCACAAGGTCAAAAAAACTCGCTCCAAAACCATACCGGCGCTATCAGCAAAACATCCGGCGCTGCACAGCTACGAGCGAGAAATGCACGAGAATTACGGCATTCCTTTTGCCAACCACCCGTGGCTGAAACCATTACGATTTCCGCAAGGAGCCGCTGATGAAAATTCCACCATACAGCGCTATCCTTTCTACAGCTTAACCGGTGAGGGAACACATGAGGTTGGCGTAGGCCCAATACATGCCGGAATTACTGAGCCCGGCTATTTTCGTTTTTGCTGCAACGGTGAGAAAGTGCTACACCTGGAATCTGTGTTAGGTTTTCAGCACAGAGGCATAGAAAAGCTACTGCTAAAAAAAACTCATCCGCTACAGCAATCCGTTATAGCAGAGAGCATTGCAGGCGATACTACCATTGGTCACAGCCTTGCATACGCCATGCTGGCGGAGAGCTTATCCGACACAAAAATATCCGCTCGCCTGTCTATGGAACGGGGTATGGCTCTTGAGATAGAGCGTGTAGCCATGCACATTGCCGACACTTCTGCCATGTGCGCAGATACTGCCTACCAGCTCGGACAAGTGGCATGTGAAGCGCTGCGCACCATAACCATCAATACGTTGCAGGCATGGTGCGGCAACAGGTTCGGCAAGGGGCTTATCCGACCAGGTGGTACATACTACACTGCCTACCACGAAACGCTCAACCAGATTGCCACCGCGCTTAATGATGTAAAAAAGCGCTACCGGGATATTTCGGATTGTATATTTACCCTGCCCGGTATGCTATCTCGTTTTGAAGGCGTAGGTGCGCTCACTCATAAGCAGGCGCTACAGCTCGGAATGGTAGGGCTTACAGCACGTGCATCAGGAGTGCGTCGCGATATACGCTCAACGCACGCGTTCATGAGCTACAAAACGCACGCCTTCAATCCTAACATCATGGAAAATGGCGATATTCACGCCCGTATGATGTTGCGCAAAATTGAGGTAGAGCAATCTATAGACTTGATTCTTAGCTTGGCAGACAAGCTTGCTGCGCTATCTATCCTCACTTCGGAAAGCACGCCAGGCTACCAGCTGCAATACCAACCGGAAAGCCTTGCTATTTCACTGGTAGAAGGTTGGCGAGGTGAAATTTGCCATATGGCGGTTACTAACGAAAAGGGAGAAATATCGCAGTACAAAATAAAAGATCCGTCTTTGCACAACTGGATGGGCTTGAGCATTGCCATGAGGAACCAGCAAATTTCGGACTTCCCTATTTGCAACAAAAGCTTCAACCTTTCATACTGTGGACACGACCTGTAGTGATTAGCGGTTAATTTGTAAACTTGTAAACCGGAAACTTGTAAACGGCGAATGAACCTACTCGAACTTAAAATATCATCAGCCCACGGAGTACAGTACGTAAAAAACCTTGAGAAGGCAACGCTCACGCCACTTTTCAGAGGCCGTCCGGAGATAGATACCAACATCTCTATCCAGGAGCTGCAGCGGGCCGAAACCATTTGTCCAAGTAAGGCCATTAACGCCAAAATGGGCATACTGAACCTCGGGAAGTGCGTATTTTGCAAGGAGTGCGAATTTGTAACGCAAGGTAAAATTCGTTTTACCAACGACTATAAAATTGCCACCAACGATCCCGATTGCCTTCTTATTCGCAAAGAAATAAGCAGCAACATACGCTTAAACGAAAACGCCATTCGCAAAGAAATTCGCAGCTATTTTGGCAGAGCGCTAAAGCTCAGACAAGTGTCATCCGGAGGCGATAATTCCAACGAGCTCGAGCTATACGCTGCCGGTAATGTTAACTTTGATATGGGACGCTTTGGCATTGAGTTCGTAGCCTCTCCGCGTCATGCTGACGGATTGGTAATCACCGGGCCGCTAACCAAAAATATGGCCGGAGCGCTGAATATTTGCTACGAGGCAATGCCCTCGCCAAAGCTGCTCATACTGGCCGGCACCGACGCCATCAGCGGGGGCATGTTTGCGGACAGCGAGGCCATAGATCGCTCATTTCTAACAAAATACAAGGCAGACCTTTACGTTCCCGGCAACCCTGTTCACCCTCTCACCTTCATAAACGGGCTACTGTACCTTTTAGGTCGCAACGCTATGGAGTAGCCATTTGTCATTTGCCATTTACGATTTACGATTGACAGCTGGTAATTTTAAAGTTCAAACAGCAACTCATGTCGTGGTAATGTGGCTGAACTAAAAATTTTGGTCAGGGAGCAGCGGAAGATTTGCTTTTCTGATTTTAAGTTTCCCCTGTCTTCTCAGAAGCGATTTAACGATAAGCTGATGGAATGGTTTAACCGGTAGAAAATATATTCTACCACACACGTTATGAAACCGGACAATGGTTGTGAGGTAAATAAATGACCGCTCCCTGTCAACCAGCACGGATGTTCTGAAGCATAAATGCCTGTCGTTTTCACCCATAACGATTTCGTTCGCGTTACGCGCTGTAACTGTAAAATATCCGGCTTTTGAGCCAACCGGATAATATGCCGCCTCTTCCACGTTTTCGTTTTTGCCAGCTCTTAATCCAGCTATTTTAACAATACTGTTCCTGATTTTCATAAGCACAACTACCCATTGCGGCGCTTTAAAAAGCTGTGTTGTGATCTCGTCCACCGTTTTATTTGTTTGCTTTGCAATGCGATACGAATCACAGTAGCTTATTTCCCCAAATCCGGTTGAAACTATAGCATTACCGGGTATTTTATCTGATTGTACAACTACTTTCATTTATTAAGTTTATCAGCTAAACAAGCTACTAATTTTCTCAACTGCAAAGGTAGCGCTTTATTCTTTTAATTTTGTTTGTAAAGGTTATAAAACATTTTGTCTTAGATTTTTGGTGTAGTGGAAAATTGTGTATATTTACGCATCATTTTAACGAAAAGTTTTAACAGAAAAACAAAAAAATACCATTTTTATGGTATTTTTGCGAAGTGGCAACTTGCTACCTTTGTTTTTTCAACTCTTCTGCAAAAATTATAGCTTATTTTTATCGTATGTACGTTTTGTACCACCATACCGTTCCATTTTTTACAGCAAGTAGCTTGCGCGGGGTAATCTATCAACGTAGCCCTGACCTCTATGCTCTTTACACTCGACACTCGACACTCGACACTCGACACTCGACACTCGACACTCGACACTCGACACTCGACACTCGACACTCGACACTCGACACTCGACACACGACACACTACACTCTACACTCCACACACGAC
>JAISBU010000008.1 GCA_031266015.1 Prevotellaceae bacterium
CGCCGATGAAGGTTAATCCTGCCGGCAAAGTCAGGTTGCCGCTCAGTCCGCTGCAATTTTCGAATGCCCAGTCGCCAATGGCGGTTAATCCTGCCGGTAAGGTGAGGCTATCGCTCAACTCGCTGCAGCTGTAAAACGCACCGCTGCCAATGGAGGTTAATCCTGCCGGTAAGGTCAGGTTGCCGCTCAATCCGCTACAACCGTTAAACGCATCCTCGCCAATGGAGGTTAGCCCTGCCGGCAGCTTTACCGAGGTAAGGGACGTTTTAGCGAAGTAGGGATAGCTTGAGACATTGCAAAACGAATACTGCGGCATTTCGTTGGCCGGGTAGCTATTCCACCATGGATACGTTCCATCCTCTCCTTCGTAGGCCACCACGGTGGCTCCGCTCAAGTCCAGCTCCGTAAGGAAAAGCATGTTGTCGCGCATAAATTTTACGTCGCGGGCGTCAATGCTGCCCGTAAGGGTTAGCTTCTGTACGCCGGCTATATTGGCTACGCTTTGGAGCGTTCCTGCAGCGGTAAGCGCTGCGGTCATAGAAGGTATCAGCGTTAAGGGAGCGCCGGTAACAGTAACATTATCAATAGCCGCCGGAGGTTGCTTTCCAAGACTCTCATCGTTACGCCAGCTGAACACCAGCCGCTTGTTGCCCTTCAAGGCAGGCACCGTGATGCTTGCCTGTCGCCAGCTGTCGGAGCCGCTGAAAGTAGCCAGAGGGTTGCCAAGCGGCTCCCCTGCCGTTGGCGTAACGGTGGCTTCTACCAAAAACACCTGCAAGTCGTCGAAGCCGTTTTCACCGCTTCCCTTCCAGTCAAAACTAATGGTGAGGCTTGAGGTCGAAGATAGGGTGACATCCGTGTAGAGATGCGCTACCGAAGAGCTGTCGGTGGCGTAATGGTAGCTCCCCTCGTCATCGGAGATGTAGGCGGCCTTGCTGCCGGCTGCAGCAGCGCCGTTGCCGGCAACAGCGCCCACGCGCCACCGGTTGGTTTGGCCGTCGTTGGCAAAAGTCCAGCCCGCGAGCGCTGTGCCCGAACCTTCCTCAAAGGTTTCGGAAAGAATTGCTGTTTGGGCTTTGGCACCCACGTTCGCCAGCAGCGCTGCGGCAAGCCCAATGGTCAAGATTTTTGTTTTCATATGCTATATCCGTTAAGTAGTCAAGATTTTAGTTTACCGTAAATCATTTATATTCTAATTTTCAACCTCAAAAAGCTATCTTTTTACAAAATTTATTTTTTGCAGCGTGTTTTTGAGCTCTGGTATTTCTACCTCCATTACAGCCACCTCCCTCTTACCGTAGCTCACCTTGTCGTGCAAAACGATACTGCCTGCGCCGTCGGGTAGGGTGTAGGAGTAGAAGATGTAGTTGCCTTTGGTTTCTTTTCGCAGCTCTTTTGCCGGACAAATTTTGATGAGGTAGGTGTAGGCATCGGAAAAATCGCTTACGCTGACCACGGTGGTTGTGGCATCTTGTCCCTGTGGTTTTCCAATGGGCTTATTGTCAGGGCAGAGTATATGTTTTACTCTATCCAGAGCTTGGCGTCCAGGTTCTGCCGCCTGAACTTGCGATACGCCAATGAAGGATAGCAGGACAACGAAAATGCCGATAAAGAATCTTTGTAACTTTGTTCTCATGGAGTTGTTTTGATTTATGAATTAGGTTCAAGATTAGTTAATTCAGATATTCAGACTTTTTCTTAATAAATGCGTCAATATCGAATCCTCCTCCCTTCCGGTTCTCCTGGCCACTACAGAAAAAACGAAGTTAAACAATAGCGGCAAAAGCAGGATATTTTTTAATTTCATATATAATTCCTCCTTCTAATAGTTATAATCCCCCAACGTTTCTTTTCTATATTTATCATCGGCTTTTCGATACTTATTTATTTTTTCAGCGGACAATATCTTTGCAAACTCCTTGAAGTACGCAGTACGCAGTATCGTTTCTCTTTTTTCCCCTTCCAGAGTTAAATAGATAATACGCTCTTTTTCCGCTTTGGTTTTGTATGCCGGTTTAAATGTCAACTCACGCCGTTCCCTATATAGCTCGTGGTTCGCTTTGTATATTTTCTTCGAAAGTTCAGCTTCCAACGGAATAAACACTTCCGCCTCAGCATCTGTCAGGCTAAGTTCTTTTTTCAGAAACTCAGACTTTTTCTTAATAAATACATCAATATCAACTTCTTTTCCTCTCTGGGCTACAGCAAAAACGAAGCTGAACAATAGCAACAAAAACAGGATGCTTTTTAATTTCATATATAATTCCTCCTTCTAATAGGTTAATAGTTATAATACGTTCTAATAGCTATAATACATTTCTTTAAGGTGAAATTTGCGAACCTCATCCTGTAAAAATAAGTAATAATCCTCTTCATCGTCGGCGCTGCTGTATGTACTCACCGGTTTTATGTTATCGCTTTTCTGTTCAGCGAGAACCTTATCAGTATTTACATCAGCTTTGTCTGTGTTCCTTGCTCATGCTTTTTGTTCTTTTAATCCTTGTTCTTTGTTCCCCGCCATACGCTGCCAACTTGTTCCTTACTCATGTCATTGCGAGTTCGGCGAAGTTAATCTCATGTTCGCACCCTGCTGCCGTAGAGCCCGAAGGTATAAAACAGAGCTGCAGGACGCTTCCCTACATGGGGAAATGGTCAAACAGGTTTTCGGGACGGTTCCGGCACGCCGGAAACCATGAAATAGGGTTGCGATGGTGTGTGTTTAAAAGAAATTCCGACACGGCCAAAGGTTTGGCCGTGTTTTTACGGCATACTTATAAGCAGTGCAGGGCATAACGTTAAAAGCTACTGCGCAAATGTAAGAAAAATTATGCTTATCCGCAAGGTTATCTATAATTTACGATTGATAGTCGGCAGCCGCACGTCAACGGTTAACGGAGGTAGAGACGCGGCGCGCCGCGTCTCTACTATGAACGGCGCATCACGTGTTGTCCTATGCTATTGATTATCAGATATTTCCCTTAACATAATAGCATTATGCTTACGGGTATCGTTCAGCCTGAGCAACGGGCATTGCTTAGGTTAACTACAAAACGCACGCACGCTGGTCAATTGTAAATAGTCAATGGTAAATGGAAAAGATGCTCCTACTTCAGCAGGAAGTCGCCTTGTCCGGCCATAGCGCCATCCATGTACACCTGAATCTCATACTTACCCTTTGGCAGCTTTACGTTGTTGGTGTCAAAGAATATGCAGGTTTCCAGCTCCGAACTTTGATAATCAATTTCGCGCATGGCAGAGTACGCCAAACGCTCAATCTTGGTATCGAAGGTGCCATTTTCGGCGCTAGCCAGCAGGCTTTTGTCCGGCGCTATAATCCGTATGTAGGCAATACGCACACCGGGCTTGGCAATGGTGTTTTCGTTAATGGTGAAGCATGCTTTAATCTTCCTGGTACGGCTGGCGTAGCGAGTGTCTTTGTCGCGGCTGTTAAGCCCTGTAACCTCAGCGTTGCGTATCTTGATTACCGATCCTTTTTCAATTTGTGAAGTCAAAGATGCCTTTTCTTCCGTCAACTTTTTGTTTTCCTCTTTAGATTGTGTCAATGATTGTTTTACCGATTCGTTCTCGGTAACGAGCTGCTGATTTAGCGTATTCAAAGAGTCAATCTGCTGAATGTAGCTGCGCATGATGGCGCGCAAGGTGTTGGCTTCCTTTTCGTATTCTCTGATTTTGGTAACGCTGATTTGCTCATTGGTTTTCATTTTCTTCATGAGCGTTTGAATCTTTGCCTTTTCCACCTCCAGCTCATCCTTGATGCTCTGGTTGGAGGTCTTAAGGCTTCCATACTCCCATAGCGTATTGCTCAGCTGTTTTTGAATGCTGTCACGTGCAGCAACCATCTCGCGTTCGTTGTTGCGCCATTTGCCCGCTTCATGAGCGTACCAACCTATCATGCCGCATAGCACAAGACCGAGTAGCAGTATAGTAATGACGTATTTTCTGTTTGTATTCTTTTCAGCCTGTTGTTCCATGATGTACAGATTTTGGGTGTTTGTATTGAATTTAGAAAAGAGGGCTTATGTGTTGCCGGTCAGCTCTCTGAAAATATCTTCCAGCTGCTTTTGCTGCTGCTGCATGCCAATGATGGTGTACTTGTTTTCTACCGCAAAATTAAATATTTGAGGGCGAATATCCTCACTTTTCCGGGCGCTAATAGAAAATATTTTGTTGCCGGTTTTTTGAACCTGGGCTGCGAATTCAGCTTGAGATAGCAGCTGCTCATTGATGTTATCCAAAAATTCCACCTCCACCTGCCATTGCGACGATAGCTGTGCCTGCCTTCGAATGTTTCCGGGGGTATCGTGAGCAACAATTTGTCCTTTGTTTACAATAATCACGTTGCTGCAAACCGCCTCTACCTCCTGCATTATGTGTGTAGACAGGATTACCGTTTTTTCTTTACCCACTTCACGAATCAGCTGACGAATGTCTGCCAGCTGATTGGGGTCAAGACCGGCGGTGGGCTCGTCCAAAATCAGCACGCTCGGATTGTGGAGTAGCGCTTGGGCAAGTCCCACCCGCTGACGGTAGCCTTTGGAGAGCTGTCCTATTTTCTTGCTGCGCTCAGGCGTTAATCCGGTAATTCCTATGGTGTTTTCTACGGTGGATCTGACATTTTTTATTCCGTACATGCCCGCTACCAGCTGCAGGTACTCATAAATGTACAAATCCAAGTATAGCGGGTTGTGCTCGGGAAGGTATCCTGCGGTTTTGCGAACCTCAAGGGATTGTTCAACCACGCTCAAATCGTTGACAAAGGCTTGTCCGGATGTCGGCGGAATGTAGCCTGCCAAAATTTTCATCATGGTTGATTTTCCTGCCCCATTGGGCCCGAGAAGCCCTACGACCTGTCCTTTACCCACCTCAAAAGATACGCTGTTCAGCGCGGCTTGAGCGCCGTACATTTTGCTGATGTTTTTTACGGTAATGGACACGTTTGGCTATAAACTTGTAATATACAAAGTTAGGTAAAAACGGCGTTGTAAATTAGGTTTAAGCCATTAAAAATGTTAACTTTGACAGAGTATTTCTTATTTTCTGTATCATGTGGAATCGTTATCCTATAAGAGCGCTAAAGTTCATAGTGTATTTTTACATCTTGTTTCTTCTGCTGTATGCTTTCATGTACCTGATGGGCATTGAAAATCCTGCCGGAAGTATAAAGCCGGACTGGCAGGCGTTGTTCAACCGTAGAATGATTTTGGGTATTGTCCTGTTGGGGTTGGCCTATCCGCTTATTGGCTTTAAATTGGTAAAACTTCAGCTGCCGGAGGGTGGTTTGGTTGCCCACGAGCGTGGGCTGAGGGATGCGGCTCAGCTGTGCGGCTTCAGGTTTAAGCAGGAGAGCGACGGATCGCTGCATTTTGTGGCGGAAAATCCTGTACGCCGAGCGCTGTCTGTTTATGAAGATAATGTGGTGGTTACTTTTGAGGATGATACGAATATTACAGTAACCGGACTTCGTAAGGATGTGGCTCGTATTGAGCTGCGAATTAAAGATTACGTGCAGGATTTGAAGCGTCAAGCGGAGAAGGTTTAGGATTTCAAATTCCAAATTTGAGACATGCGCGATGTAACCGGGTGACCATTTGTAAATCGTCAATCATAAATTGCTTGTGAATAAGAGCTTCTTTCCCATACTAAAGGATTACGCTATTATCACGCTGGGGCTGCTGATTTTTGCCTTTGCGTGGGTGGCTTTCATCATCCCAAACGAAATTGTCGGTGGTGGCGTCAGCGGTATAAGTGCGCTGGTGCTTTACGCCACGGGCATTAAGTTTGAGTACACCTATTTTACCATTAACGTGCTGCTTTTTGTAGTTGGGGCTGCAGTATTGGGACGACAATTCGGGATTAAAACGCTGTATAGCATTCTGGTTTCCACTTTGATGTTTCACCTGCTGCCAAAATGTATTCCCCACTCATTAATTGAACAGGTGCAGTCCGAGAAAAATTTGCTGCTGTGGGTAATTGTAGGCGGTATTATAGAGGGAGTAGGTATTGGAATTGCGTTTACACGTGGCGGAAATACCGGTGGTACGGATATTATTGCGCTGATTGTAAATAAGTTTAAGCACATCAATCCGGGGCGGGTATTGCTATACTGCGATGTAGTAATTATTGGTTCGGCAATTTTTCTCCCCGATAGAACTATCATTACGGTGGTGTACGGTTACATCATGATAGCTGTTTCTACCTACGTAATCGACGTTTTGATTGTGGGTTCAAAGCAGTCCATGCAAATACTTATTTTCTCCGAAAAGAGTAGCCAGATTGCCGGTAGAATAAGCGAGGTAACAGAGCGCGGCGTGACTATGGTGCATGCAACCGGTTGGTACACTAAGCGCGAAAAACCTGTGGTTTTGGTTATCGTGCGCAAATATGAGATAACTGATGTTTACCGTATCGTTAAGGAAATTGACCCAAAAGCATTTGTGTCGACTTCCAGCGCTACAGGTGTTTACGGCGAGGGATTTGAGCCCATAAAAGATGGTTCTGTGCTACCTAAGAGGAAGAAAAAAGCAAAAACAGAGGGCAATGGCGAATGTCATTTGCGGGCTTGACCCGCAATATCTTCCTTTCAATTCCGCGCTTTTTCATTTCCGGAGTATGTCTTCATAACATTTTTACATCGCCCAGGGAGTTGGGGCACTTGAGAGCAACTTAATTTTATGCTATGGGCAAAAGAGTTTTTCTGCTGCTGTTAGCAGGGCTGACCCTCTAGGGCGCATGGGCGCAGAGCTACGTGCTTGCGCAGCCCGGCAAGGAGTACGCCATTGTGAGCGCAGCTGCAGGCGTTAACGGCACGCCGCTGTACCCGTGGTACCGGAACGGACTCCCCGTTAGCTGTGTCCAGTAAATTGAAATGCTATGGATTAAAAATACGATTCGGTATATTTTGTCTTAACTCCTACTTTACAATTCATAATTGGGATGGCGTGTGAGTGCGTTGTTGTCATGAGCGAAGCCTCTCAAGTCGTGATAACGTGTCATCGTTGTGTAAGCTTGAGCTGCATCGACAAGCACGCCGGTAAGCTGTACAATTTAAAAGTACCTCTTTGGCTACCTGTTCGTATGGGCTTTGCAGAGCCTCCGGTGCGAGTGGTGGGTGGAGGGATTTTTCACTTCAGCTGACAGCTGAGCTGAAAATACTTAAATATCAAACACATAAATAGCTGCTTCTTTTAAGTTTTTTTAGCACTATACAAGGTAAGAACACATAAGGAATAGAATACTTTTAGCTATCTTTAAAACTTGAATTTAAGCCACACGTAGATTGTTCAACATGTTGATTATGAGTATTATCCAGGTGTGTAATGTCCGATAAGAAACCTATTAAAAGCGCGCTTATCTCTGTATTTTACAAAGATGGGCTTGATGTCCTTGTAAAGGAGCTGGATAAGCACGGCGTAAAAATATACTCTACTGGAGGAACCCTTGAATTTATTGAAGGCTTAGGAGTAAAGGCTCAGCCTGTGGAGAGCCTGACCGGCTATCCGTCCATACTGGGAGGAAGAGTTAAAACTCTACATCCCAAGGTATTAGGAGGAATACTTGCCCGTAGGAGCAACGCGCAGGACAAGGAGCAGCTATCGCAGTACGAAATTCCTGAGGTAGATTTGGTAGTGGTAGACCTCTACCCTTTTGAGGAAACTTTGGCATCAGGTGCGCCCGATGCCGCTATTATCGAAAAAATTGACATCGGCGGAGTATCTCTCATTCGCGCAGCCGCAAAAAATTTCAACGATGTGGCCATTGTTGCTTCACGCTCGCAATACGCCGAGCTGCTTGCCATGCTGCAAGAGAGCAATGGTGGTACCACGCTGCAAAATCGTCGCTATCTGGCAACGCAAGCTTTCAACGTATCATCACACTACGATAGCGCTATTTTCTCCTACTTCAGCGCTAGCGGAGAAGTACCGGCATTCAAGCCCTGTGTAGAAGGAAAAATACCTTTACGTTACGGAGAAAATCCGCATCAGAAAGCCAGCTTCTACGGCAAGCTGAACGATATGTTGGAGCAGCTGCATGGCAAAGAAATATCCTACAACAACCTGTTGGATATTGATGCTGCCTTGAGCCTTATTGCTGAATTTACCGAACCTACCTTTGCAATTCTAAAGCACAACAACGCTTGCGGTGTTGCAACACGTCCGACTCTGCTTCAGGCATGGAAGGATGCGCTGGCCGGCGATCCCGTATCTGCATTTGGCGGAGTATTGGTTTGCAACCGTGAGCTGGATTTGGAATCCGCTGAGGAAATGAACAAGCTATTCTGCGAAGTGGTTATAGCGCCGTCATACGGCGGGCAAGCCTTGCAGGTATTGAAGCAAAAGAAGAATCGTATTATTCTTATTGCGAAAACATTCAAATTACCTGCCACACAATATCGCTCTCTGCTGAATGGCGTAGTGGTGCAAAATCGTGACACAACCATAGAAACAGAAGCGCAACTTACCCCGGTAACAAAAGCACGCCCAACGGCAGAACAGGTATTGGATTTGCTTTTTGCGAATAAGCTGGTAAAGCAGTCAAAATCTAACGCCATTGTGCTGGCCAAGAATGGTCAGCTATTGGCAAGCGGTGTTGGTCAAACTTCTCGGGTAGACGCGTTGAAGTATGCTATAGAAAAGGCAAGCTCGTTCGGTTTCTCGCTGAAGGGCGCCGTTATGGCTTCCGATGCGTTTTTCCCATTCCCCGACTGTGTAGAAATTGCCCACAAAGCAGGCATCGTTGCAGTAATACAGCCGGGCGGTTCGGTGAACGACCAGCAAAGCATTGACTACTGCAACGCCAATAATGTTGCAATGGTATGCACAGGTGTAAGGCACTTTAAACATTAATGACTATAGGTTTTTCAGGCATAAAAAAACAATCGTAATATTTTATAAACGCAAAGCATGGGACTTTTTTCACTATTCACACAGGAGTTGGCAATGGACTTAGGTACAGCCAACACTGTACTCATCCACAATGACCGCATTGTGGTGGACGAGCCGTCTATTGTGGCTATCGATCAAAACACCGGCAAGCTGATTGCCGTGGGCGAGCTGGCGCGCCAAATGCACGGTAAAACGCACGAGAACATCCGCACTATCCGTCCTCTACGTGATGGCGTGATTGCAGACTTCAACGCTGCCGAGCAAATGATTCGTGGCATGATTAAAAAAATCAACACCGGAAGCCGCCTCTTCAAACCATCTTTGCGCATAGTAGTATGTATTCCGTCGGGTTCTACCGAGGTAGAAATTCGTGCGGTGCGCGATTCTGCCGAACATGCCGGCGGACAAGACGTTTATATGATATACGAGCCAATGGCCGCAGCGCTGGGTATTGGCCTTGATGTAGAGGCTCCGGAAGGAAACATGATTGTTGACATAGGTGGTGGTACTACTGAAATTGCTGTGATTGCCCTTGGCGGTATTGTATGCAACAAGAGCGTACGTATTGCCGGCGACGTATTCACCTCTGATATTCAGACCTATATGCGCCACCAGCATAATATTAAGATTGGCGAGCGTACGGCAGAAGATATTAAGATTAACGTAGGTAGCGCTCTTACCGAGCTGGATAATCCTCCAAAGGATTTCACCGTTCGTGGGCCGAACCTAATGACCGCACTGCCTGTTGAAGTTCCTATTACCTACCAGGAAGTAGCTTACAGCCTTGACCGTTCAATATCCAAGATTGAAAGCGGCATTCTTGGCGTACTGGAGCAGACTCCTCCCGAGCTTTACGCCGATATCGTAAGCAAGGGAGTATACCTTGCGGGTGGTGGCGCATTGCTGCGTGGTTTGGATAAGCGCTTGTCGGAAAAAATCAACATACCTTTCCATGTGGTAGAAGATCCTCTTCATGCCGTTGCAAGAGGTACCGGTATCGCTTTGAAAAACATCCACAACTTCTCATTCTTGATGAGATAAAAAATAACGCATTACACAAATGCTTGCGGTTTACAGAAAATTTACGCTCCGGTAAATCTGTAAACCGTAAGTCGTATGTTATTCTACTTTGCCTTGAGCATCTAGTCCATGAACAACCTTCTAAAGTTTATACTTCGTTTTCACGATTTTATTCTTTTTCTAATTTTAGAAGGCGCCGCTTTTGCCCTTATCGCCAACAGCACCTACTACCAGCAAACACAGCTGTACAGTGCGTTGCAGATTACTCAAAACTACTTCTTTGAGCTGTTGAGCGATATGGCCGAGTACACCTCGCTGAGAGGTGACAACGCTGCCCTTGCCCGTGAAAACGCTCGTCTGCGCAATCAACTGGACTACTACGTAAATCACGATACTGCAAAGACCGTAACTCGTGTAGACCCACGCAACGGTAAGCTGTACACTTACATTCCGGCTAAGGTTGCCAACCTTCCCACCAACAAGCAGAACAATTTCCTTATCTTAAATGTTGGCGAATGGGACGGCATACGTTCGGAAATGGGCGTAATATCCGACAATAGCATAGTTGGTATTGTTATTAATACTTCGGCCCACTACTCTACCGTTATGTCGTTGCTCAATCGTGACTTCAAGATTAGCGCCCGGTTAAAACGTACCGGCTATTTAGGGTCGCTCATTTGGGATGGACATAACTATCAGGAGGCATTGTTAACCGAAGTTCCGCAGCACGTGAAAATTGCAGTGGGCGACACGGTTGAAACCAGCGGCTACTCTGCCATGTTCCCTGAGGGAATACAAATAGGCCAGGTATTATCGTACGAAACCAAGAAGGGCAACTTCTACAACATTCGCATTAAGCTGGACATCGACTTTAAGCGTTTGCGCCATGTAAAGGTGGTTAGGTTTACCTATCAAGCCGAACAGCGTTCGTTGGAGCGCAATTTGAATCTCGTGAAAATCGATGAATAAAAGCCTACAACAAGTAATAATTGCAGCGGTACTGGTCATATCGCAGATTCTGCTATTCAACAATTTGCAGCTGCGCGGTATGCTCAACTCCTTTGTTGCGCCCAGCATTTACGCGTTGTTCATACTCACCATGCCCATAAATACCTCCCGTGTTAACCTGCTGCTTTCGGCATTTGCCATAGGTATAGCGGTAGACGGACTTTCCGGAACGTTGGGTATAAATGCGGCGGCTTGCGTTCTGATAGCCTACCTGCGTCCCACCACTCTACGCTTGCTTTTTGTACGTGAGGAGCGTGACAAGAGCGTTCAACCCTCCATTTACACGCTTGGGGTATTGAACTTTTTCTACTACACGCTACTTACTACTTTCATATTCCATCTGGCGCTATTTTTCCTGGAAGTTTTCACTTTCTACGAGGCGTACCTAACCGTAGTCAGAGCTATACTTAGCGCTATTGCCGCCACCACAGCCATGATGGCTATCGAATTTATTTTTGTAAGAAAAAACAACCGCTACCACAAGTAATCAGGTGAACGAATTTGCAAATAGAAAGACCTATATAATCGGATTTATTATTCTGATTTGCGGCGTCATTCTCTCCCGGCTTTTCTACATGCAAGTAGTAGACAGCACTTACAAGCGAGCCTCGGACAGAAACGTATTGCGCTACGAAATTCAATACCCTGCCCGTGGGCTAATTTTTGACCGTAACGGAGAGCTGTTGGTGGGCAACCAAACGGTGTACGATATTATGGTCATTCCCCGTGAAGTCAAAGATTTTGATACGTTGGCGCTGAGCAATATTTTGGAAATCCCAAAGTATCAAATCCGCAGTACGCTGGAAACCATAAAGGGCAAGGCGAAAAAACTGGCTGCCTACCAACCTGCGCTTTTCCGCAAGCAAGTATCAGCGGAGGTTTACGCAATGCTACAAGAAAAGTGGTTCCGCTTTCCCGGCTTCTATGTTCAACCTCGCAGCATACGCTCCTATCCTCGTAAATTAGCCGGAAATCTTATCGGCTACATTGGCGAAGCTGATACGGCAAACGTATCGGGCGACCCATTTTATGTACAAGGCAGCTACATTGGTAAAATCGGGATTGAGCGCTCTTACGAAAATATACTGCGCGGCAAACGAGGCGTAAGCATCTATATGCGAGATGTTTACAATCGAGTAAAAGAGTCTTACGCCGGAGGAGCGTACGACACTGTTGCCGTAGCCGGATCAGATATCATTTGCTCTATTGATGCTGACTTACAGGAGTACGGCGAAAAGCTAATGCAGAACAAAGTCGGTAGCGTTGTGGCGCTGGAGCCCGCTACCGGAGAAATTCTTGCCATGGTGTCTGCACCGAACTTTGACCCCGCAATTTACATTGACGCACACCGGGCCGCAGAGCGTGCCGAGGTTGGCCTAGATCCGCTAAAGCCGCTGTTCAACCGTGCAGTCATGGCGCAATATCCTCCGGGATCAACGTTCAAAACGCTAAATGCTCTTATCGCACTGCAAGAAGGAACGGCAACTCCAGCTACCACTTACAGCTGCGACGGAGGCTATCACTACGGCAAGCGTAAGGTAGGCTGCCACGGGCATCCATCGCCCATCAACATGGTACAATCTGTGCAAATGTCATGCAACACCTACTACTGTCATTTGTTTAGAGGCATTCTTGATAATCCGACTTACGGAAGCACGCAAAACGGATTCAACGTTTGGCGCAGGCATATAGAAAGTTTCGGTATTGGTCGCAAGCTGGATACGGATATCCCCAACGAGCTCCGCGGTATTCTTCCTACCGCCGCAACGTACGACCGTATGCACGGAGTCGGCAGGTGGAAATCTCTGAGTATCATATCTTTATCTATAGGCCAGGGGGAGCTTGGCGTAACTCCGCTGCACATGGCAAACTATGCGGCTACTATAGCTAACCGTGGATTTTACTATACACCTCACGTTGCCAGGCAAATAAAAGGACAGAAGCTGGATAAGCGCTTCTTAACGCCTCATCCGACTACCATAAGCTTCAGCCATTTTAATCCTATCGTACAGGGAATGTATTTGGCTGTAAACGGAGGCCCTGGCGGAACAGCCACTATTGCTAAAATTCCGGATATAGACCTTTGCGGAAAAACAGGTACGGCACAGAACCCGCATGGCGAAGACCACTCCGTGTTTATCTGCTTTGCGCCACGCGAAAATCCGAAAATCGCCATAGCGGTTTACGTAGAAAACGGTGGTTTCGGAGCACGCTGGGCTGCACCTATTGCCAGCTTGATGATTGAAAAATATTTGAAACGTACCGTCGCTCGTCCGTGGATGGAAAACTACGTGATGAGCGGCGACCTACTATACCCCAATGCAGTCAAGAAGCAATAACATACTGTCACGCCTCGATTGGGTAGTCGTGTTTATATGGATGGCGCTTATGGCCATAAGCGTTATCAGCATATACGCTGCCGTATATGACGATGAAGCCCGCGGCATCTTTGACCTGTCCACACGCAGCGGTATGCAGGCGCTTTGGATTGGCGTGGCGCTCATCATAGCAACATTTACCCTTATCATTGAGAGTCGTTTCTACTACGTATTCGCACAAATACTGTACGGGCTATCCATTCTGTTAATGATAGCAACGCTCATTTTCGGTAGAGAAATCAACGGGAATAAATCCTGGCTTTACGTTGGCCCCATCGGATTACAACCGGTAGAGTTCATGAAGCTGGCAACGGCGCTGATGTTGGCTAAAATAATGAGCCCGCATAGCTTCAGGCTGCAACATTTCAGCGATTTCATGAAGGCGCTAATGGTCGTTGCCGTGCCCATGGCGCTCACCTTTTTGCAACACGATACGGGTTCCGCACTGGTATTTACGGCATTCATAATCGTATTCTACCGAGCCGGGTTAAAACCCTGGATAATAATGACTTGTATCTTCCTTATTTTTCTATTCATACTATCCCTGCTGCTAACAGAAGAGGCTACCCTCATACTACTCGGTGGGCTGGTACTGGCCATTTTCATGGTTACTACCAGAAAGTTCAAGCTAGGTTTTATTGGCGTAGCAATAATTGCCGCCATTACCTGCACGCTACACTATTTTCTCCTGCTTTTTGACGCCGAATTTGAGCTATACGAATCGCTGCTTATTGCGTATGCGTCAATACTTCCCTTTGCCATCATCTATGCGCTGTGGAATAAGCTGCAATACGTGCTGCTGCTGGTTGGCCTTTTTGTACTCTCGGTAGGCCTAAGCTTTTCGGTAGATTATATTTTTGACAACGTTCTAAAGGAGCACCAGCGTAACCGTATAAATGACACGCTGGGTATAGTATCCGACCTTAAGGGCGCAGGATATAACGTGTACCAGTCCAAAGTAGCTATTGGCTCCGGTGGATTCCTGGGAAAAGGATTTTTGGAGGGAACTCAAACAAAATTCAACTTTATACCTGAGCAAAGTACAGACTTCATTTTTTGCACCATCGGCGAAGAATGGGGATTCATAGGATCATTGGTAGTTGTCGGATTGTACCTGCTTCTGCTCACTCGTATTCTCAATATTGCCGAACGGCAAAAAAAGCTGTTTGCCAAGCTATGCGGCTACGGCGTAGCCGCTATACTCTTCTTTCACATGGGTGTGAATATCGGCATGACTATTGGCATTATGCCCGTGGTAGGTATTCCGCTACCCTTCGTCAGCTACGGAGGTTCGTCGCTGTGGACCTTTACCATTCTGCTATTTATTCTGCTTAAGCTGGACGTTGCTCGTTACGAATAAAATCAAACGACAGCCGCTGTAAATCCGGGAAAAAATCTCTGAAATTTTTCTCCAACACATCGTTGTGCCGCTTCAAAAACGCAACAGCCTCATGGCTCAGTGGAGGCAACGAGCTATAGCGGCTCATGATCTCCAAAGCCCGCTGTATTCCGGAAAGCTCCGCATACTTACACAACCTGTTCGTTAGCATGAAATGCCATGCAAAACCTTTTACGGTAGCAGGTAAGCTCGTGTAGCGCCCCACCGTATCCAGATAAAAAGTCCGGGAAAATTTTAAGAGAGGCGTTGAGCTGTACTCGTCAAAATTTTTCGCCAAAAAATAGTCGTAGAAAATATCCAAGAAAATACCGGAGTAACGTCCAAATGCAGGCCTTAATAACTCCTTGATTTTCAGAACATAAGGATGCCTGTCTGTAAAGGTATCAACCTGCCTGTGAAGCCTTATACCGCTCTGTACATCAGAAGGGTAGCCCAACAGCTGGTTTCCCTTCACAAAATCGGCAATAAAGCCGCCAATCTTGCGACCGGAGTTATCACCCGAAAGGTATATGTGCGCAAGATAGTTCATTGAGGCAACCACAAATCATTGACTTACAGATTAGCAAATTTAGTCAAAAATCAACGGTTTATGCAATAAATTTACTACCTTTATGGACAATGTTAGCGAGCGGTGTAACGTTCGGAATAATTGGCAATTTGCTCCTTTACCCTAAATTTTCTAACCTAATAAAACAACCTTATGACCCTTGAAATCTGGCACATTTGGATGCTTGCAGGCATACTGTTTATTATACTGGAAATCTTCACGCCTTCGTTCTACGCAGCCTGCATTGGCGTGGGATGTATAGCTACCGGGCTTGCTGTTATACCCATGAATAGTGGAGGAATAGTTCAATGGATAATATTTGCGGCAGCCACCGCCCTCACCTTCATGTACGTTCGCCCGTTTATGATGAAGTACGCCTACCGCAAGTCGCATAAAGTAAAAACAAATACCGACAGCCTGATTGGAAAAACGGGACGCGTAACACAAGCTATTGACGCTACCGCAGGTACAGGACGTGTAGCAGCAGGCGGCGATGACTGGCGGGCTAAGACTGCTGACGGTAGCACGCTGGAAGTTGGCGCACAGGTAAAGGTGCTGAAAATAGAAAGCGTTACAATTACAGTTGAGAAAATATAAAATAAACACCCTAAAACAACATGATTATGATAACCGGCGCAACCCTCATTTTTATTGCCATTGCCATACTGGTAGTGGTAATCGTACTTTCCGGAGTAAAAATTGTACAGCAATCCGAAACCGTGGTCGTTGAGCGTTTGGGACGCTACGACCGTACGCTGACTTCCGGCATCAACATTATTTGGCCAGTTATTGATAAGCCCCGCGAAATTACCTGGCGCCAGATTATAACCGGATATAACGGTGAAAAAACAGCCGTTTTCCGTAAGCGCCAGCGCATTGACCTGCGTGAAGCGGTGTATGATTTTCCAAAGCAAAACGTAATTACAAAAGACAACGTAGTTACGGAAATCAATGCCATGATTTACTTCCAAATCATTGATCCGGTAAAAGCGCTATACGAGATTGAGAACCTGCCGCTTGCTATTGAAATGCTTACGCAGACCACGCTGCGTAACGTAATCGGAGAGCTTGACCTGGATCAGACGCTAACCTCTCGCGATACCATAAACAGCAAGTTGCGCACTATTCTTGACGAGGCAACCGATAAGTGGGGAGTAAAAATTAACCGTGTAGAGCTGCAAGACATCAACCCTCCAAAGGATATTCGCGATGCCATGGAGAAGCAAATGCGTGCAGAGCGTGACCGTCGCGCCAAAATACTTGAGGCAGAAGGTCTAAAAGGCGCACAAATACTTGAAGCAGAAGGAGTTAGAGAAGCGCAGGTGCAACGTGCAGAAGGTCATAAGTTGGCGCAAATTCTTACTGCCGAAGGACAAGCAGAATCACGCATAAAAGTTGCGCAGGCAGAATCTGAGGCAATTCGGTTAGTTACGGAAGCAATTTCAAAAACAGGCGACCCCGTTAACTACCTTGTTGCAATGCGTTACTTAGACACATTGAAGGAAATGACATCCGGCAAAGACAATAAGGTGGTGTACATGCCCTACGAAGCAACAGGCGTGCTAAGCTCCGTAGGCGGTATAAAAGATATGCTTACAGGCGTTACAAAGAAGTAAATATGGCTGAAAGAGCAAAGACAACAGGAGCAAAGAGTTTTGTCTTTGCTCTTTAAATCCTTGTTCTTGAAGTCCCTTTTCTCATGCATGAGTTTCAGCTGCATCCCGACGAAGAGTTTATTCCGCTCATCCAGCTGCTAAAGGCAGCGCACATCGCATATTCCGGTGGCGAGGCACAGCAAATGGTGATGGACGGAATGGTGACGCTCAATGGGCAGGCAGAATCACGCAAGCGAGCGAAAATTCGTCGTGGCGATATAGTGCAAATGCAGGATGTGACAATAAAAGTAGTGTAGCGCCATAATTCCTCCTTTTTATGAAAACACCCAAGCTTATCCAAAAAGATTCGGGGCTCAAACCCTATGAGGATGTAATTTGTAGGCGTATCAAAAGCGCAGAAAGTAAAGAGAGGGAGTTGACTCAAGGCAGTAAAAATTTGGCCGATATTGCCAACAATCACCTGTACTTCGGGTTGCACAAAACCGGAAATGGATGGGTAATCCGTGAGTGGGCGCCAAATGCCGAATACGTCTATCTCATCGGAGATTTCAATGATTGGAAGTCCGACACTCGCTGGAAGCTTAGCTCCATCGGAGGAGGACGTTGGGAGTTACACCTACCTGCGAATGCGCTCAAACATTGCGACCACTATAAGCTACTCATTTGCTGGCCGGGCGGCAGCGGAGAGCGTATTCCCAGCTACTGCAAACGGGTGGTGCAAGATGAGAAAACTCACGTATTCTCAGCGCAAGTTTGGTATCCTCAACCCTACGTTTGGAAAAGCGCTCGTCCCAAAAAAGTAAAAAATCCACTGATTTACGAAGCGCACGTGGGTATGGCTACCGATGAATATCGTGTAGGTACATATAATGAGTTTCGTGAGCGAGTGTTGCCACACATAGCATCGCTGGGTTACAACACTATTCAGCTTATGGCTATTCAGGAACATCCCTACTACGGGTCGTTCGGCTACCAGGTTTCTAATTTTTACGCACCCAGCTTCCGCTTTGGAACACCCGAGGAGCTAAAGCGATTGATTGACGCTGCGCATGCACTGGGCATTGCCGTTATTTTGGATATCGTACACTCACATGCCGTAAAAAACGACAATGAAGGATTAAGCCACTTCGATGGAACCGAATACCAGTTCTTCCATGCCGGAGCAAGAGGACAGCATCCCGTATGGGATTCACGCTGCTTCAACTACGGTAAAAACGAGGTGCTGATGTTTCTCCTATCCAACTGCAAGTATTGGTTAGATGAATTTCAGTTCGACGGATTCCGCTTCGACGGCGTTACCAGCATGATGTATCTCAACCACGGGCTAGGTACAAACTTCGTAAACTACAGAATGTACTACGATGAAACACAGGATGAAGACGCTATTACCTACCTCACCCTTGCCAATAAGCTTGTACACGAAGTTTACCCGGCTGCGATTAGCGTTGCCGAAGATGTAAGCGGCATGCCGGGATTAGCCGGCCCCATTAAAGACGGCGGCATGGGTTTCGACTTCCGTATGAGCATGGGCATTGCCGACTTTTGGATAAAAACCCTCAAAACGAAAAAGGATGAACAGTGGCACGTTGGCGATATGTTTTACGAGCTAACCAACAAGCGTGCCGATGAAAAAACCATCTCTTACGCCGAGTCTCACGACCAAGCTATGGTGGGCGACAAAACCATCATATTCTGGTTGCTCGACAAGGAAATGTACACGGGCATGAACGTGTTTGAACCTAACATTGCCGTTGACAGAGGTATTGCATTGCATAAGCTCATTCGCATGGCCTCGCTATCTACCGCCGGTGACGGCTACCTCAACTTTATGGGCAACGAGTTCGGGCATCCTGAGTGGATTGACTTCCCTCGCGCAGGCAACGACTGGAGCCACCACTACGCCCGCAGACAATGGAACCTGGCCGATGATAGTAACCTGCGCTATCGCTTCCTACAGGCATGGGATAAGGCAATGATTACGCTAACCAAAAATGAAAAAATATTCAACGAACGTCCGTTTGCCATTATACAAAACAATGCAGACCAAGTTCTGATTTTCAAACGTGGAGATGTAGTATTTGCCTACAACTTCAACCCCACAAAATCATTCACCAGTTACGGATTAGAAATTGATCCGGGTAAGTACAACATGCTCCTTAGCAGCGACAGCAAAGAGTTTGGCGGTTTTGACAGAGTAGATACTAAATCGCCATACTTTACCGTTTTTGAAAATAAAAAGAACTTGCTGAAGCTGTATTTGCCAAGCAGAACAATGGTGGTGCTGAAGAAAATGGAAGGATAGATGCAAAATCGACAAAAAGACAATTGGCAAATTGTTTAGCAAAATGCAAAAGAAAAAATCTACAAATTAAATCTTATTGTCGAAGTTGTCGAATTGCTTAAACTTACATAAATCTTTGATAATCAAATGGTTAATATTGAAATAGGCTTAGAAAAATTCACCATAAACGTCTGTACCCTTGCCCGTAAAACAGGCAATTTTTTGCGTGAAGAGCGTAAGCAATTTTCCATGAATGCCGTTGAGGTAAAAGGGACGAACAACTTTGTAAGCTACGTTGACAAGCAAGCGGAAAAGCAAATTGTTGACGGGCTAAAAAATCTACTCCCCGAAGCCGGATTCATTGCCGAAGAGGGAACGGCGCAAAGCAACGACGAGCGCTATCGCTGGGTTATAGATCCGCTGGATGGCACTACTAATTTTATTCACGGCCTCTACCCTTTTGCCGTGAGCATTGCTTTAATGGATGGTGAACAAGCTATTATCGGCGTGATTTATGAGGTTGGTCTGGATGAATGTTTTTACGCCTGGAGTGGGAGCAAAGCATACTGCAACGGCAGTGAAATTACCGTTTCAGAGGCGCCAGCGGTAAAAGATTCTCTCATAGCCACCGGTTTTCCGTACACCGATTTTGGCAAATTCGAAAAGTACATAAACAGCCTGCAATACCTGCTCAAAAATTCGCATGGTGCGCGCCGGCTTGGCTCCGCTGCCACCGACTTAGCCTATGTTGCCTGCGGTCGCTGCGATTCCTTCTACGAATATTCCTTAAGCCCGTGGGATGTGGCGGCCGGCGCGCTTATTGTACAGCAGGCCGGCGGAAAGGTCAGCGATTTTGCAGGGGGTAGTAGCTACATTTTCGGAAAAGAAATTGTTGCCACCAATGCAAAAACCTACGATGAATTCATGAAAATTGTAAAGACCTACTTTTAAATGATAAAGACCTCTGTTGTAATACTGAACTGGAACGGCCTCAAATTCTTGCAGCAGTTTCTATCCTCCGTTGTAGCCAACGCCACTGACAGCGAAACCGAGGTTGTGGTTGCGGATAACGGCTCCACCGACGATTCGGTAAACTACATAGAGCAAAACTTTCCACAAGTAAGAGTTATCAAGTTTGATCAGAACTATGGCTTTACCGGAGGTTACAACCGTGCGCTGGATCAGGTAAGCTCAACGTACACTGTGTTGCTCAACTCAGATGTGGACACTCCAAAAGGCTGGCTACAACCGCTTGTACAACAAATGGATAGCAACAAAAAAATCGGTGCATGTATGCCTAAGATACTTGCCTGTAACAGACCTGAATATTTCGAATATGCAGGAGGTGCAGGAGGATTTCTGGATGTACTGGGCTATCCGTTCTGTCGTGGTAGAATTCTAGACGCAGTGGAAGTTGACAAGGGGCAATACGACAATACCCGAAACATCTTCTGGGCAACAGGAGCTTGCATGATGGTACGCACAGAAGCTTATAAGCAGCTCGGCGGATTGGATGATGATTTCTTCGCGCACATGGAAGAGATTGACCTCTGCTGGCGTATGCAGAACGAAGGATACCTGATACAGTGTGTCGGGCAATCCAAAGTATACCACGTAGGTGGAGGTACATTGCCAAACAACAATCCACGCAAGCTATTTTTCAACTACCGCAATAATCTGCTGATGTTGTACAAAAATCTGCCGCAGAAATCACGGTATGTCGTGCTCGCCATCAGGCTACTTATGGATTGGGCATCGGCAGTGGTATTCCTTTTGCAGGGCAAATTCTCCTTCACAAAATCCATTTTTAAAGCGCATTGGGAGTTTAGAAAAATGCGCAAAGGAAAACGCCAGCCTCACAACCATCCGTTGAAAACCTTACAGGGCGTTTACCAGTGGAGCATCCTCATCTCCTACTTCTTGACCGGAAAAAGAACCTTCAGCCGAATTATGGATAAACAAAATTAACCGTTCTACCACCCATTGGAACCCATTAGAATAAACAAGTACATCAGCGAAACCGGACTTTGTTCAAGGCGGGAAGCCGACACACTTGTAGAGCAGGGTCGTGTAACCATTGACGGGAGGCAAGCCGAAACAGGCAGCAAAGTTTTACCGGGGCAGGTTGTCAAAGTCAATGGGCGCACCGTAAGCAACAATGCTGTGCAATCAGCTATTATTGCCTACAACAAACCGGTAGGCATTGTAAGCACTACCGACCCGAAAGAGCCTGACAATATCGTCCATGCAATCAACCATCCACAGCGCATCTTCCCTATCGGTCGGTTGGATAAAGATTCACAAGGACTTATTTTGCTTACCAACGAGGGGGATATTGTAAACAAGATACTTCGTGCCGGAAACAATCACGACAAAGAATATCTGGTAACCGTAAATAAGCCTGTTAACCAAGATTTTGCACGCCGCATGCAAAGCGGTATTCCAGTACTGGGCGTTGTTACACGCAAATGCGAGGTTACGCTTTTAGGAAAAAACACCTTCAAAATCATACTGCGCCAAGGTCTCAACCGGCAAATACGACGCATGTGTGAATACCTGGGCTATGAAGTCACCAAGCTGGAGCGTGTACGTATTATGCATATTTTGCTGGGAAAGCTGAGAATTGGACAATGGCGAGATTTGACACAAGAGGAGGTTACGCTACTGTACAAGAAAATTGAGCATTCTGTAAAAACCGAGGAAGCATCGCAGCTGAAGAATAAAAGGAAGTAGAAGAATACAAACCCACGTCTCTACAGCGGGACAACCACCTAACCGTGCACGATTGCGTTGTCCTATACTGTTGATTATCAGGCGTTTTCTCTTAACATAATAGCATTATGCTTACGGGCATCGTTCAGCCTAAGCTATGGGCATTGCTTAGTTTAGCTACAGAAAGCGCACACTATTGCGGGCGAAGCGAAGTAAGCTTAAGCCAATAGTACGAATTACGATTGACTGGCGCCCGCACATACATCATGGCTGCATAGTGCAAACATGAGCTGCTTCGCTTCTTCGACAGGCTCAGGATGACGTCTTTATGGGCTTTTCCCTTTAGCTCGGCTCCATGTAAATTTGCGACATGCCACAGAGCTGCATGAGGTAAATCTCTGCGTATTTTGTCTGATATAGCGCGTTTACTACGCGGTCTTGAGCGTCGAGTAGGGTGCGCTGGAATTCACGCAGGCCAATGCTTGTAAGCTGTCCGTGCTTGTACTGCTCCATAGCCAAATCTACCTTTTGCTCTGCAAGGTCTTTGTTGTGCTGCTCCAGCTGCAGCAGGTTGATGTAGTGTAGATAGTTGGAGTACAGCTGCTGTAAATCTGTTTGCACCTGTAGCTGCTGGTGCTCGTATTCCAGCTCCCTGTTTTTCTGTTCCAGTACTGCATTCCGCTCCATTCTGCGCTGGTTGCTGCCGTCGTATATTTTTATACCTAAGGTAAGTCCGTAGTTGAAGCCTAAGTTTTCATAACGAGTATTACTTCCTGTGCTGTAGCTATTGCCGCTGTATCCATATCCTGCGTTGAAGTTCAAATATGGGTATCTTCCTGCTTCCACCTGCTTGCGCTCTTGTGCGGATACATCTCTATTTTTATCGTAAATCTTTAGCGATGTGTTGTTGAGTGTAGCCAGCTGCTCTAGCGTTGCCAGCTCTAAGTTGCGCTGCACCGTCAGCATGGTATCTTGCACGTAAATAGCCTGGTTAAAAGGTACCTGCAGCTTTTCTTTGAGCCTGATTTTTAGCTGCTTGATTCCCTCTGCATAGGTTGCATAGGTGGAGCTGTCGGCGTTGAAGTCCGCCTCGGCTTGCAGCACCTCAATGCGTGAACGGCTGCCGTAGTAAAACTGCTCTTGTGCAATACGCAAGCGGAAGCGTGACAGATCTAAGCTTTGACGAAGGTTTTTCATGCGGATTTTGCGTTGTACCACGTCGTAGTACATGGCGGTTACCTCCGCTACCAGCTGCTCTACGCTTAGCTTGGTGCTCAGCTCTCCAATTTGTTGCAGGTCTTTGTATCTGGACAGCGTGGCGGACATGTTGAAGCCGTCAAAGATTTTCCACGTAAGGCCTACGCCGAGGTTGTAGCTTCCGGTGTGGTTATTATCGTATTTAGCATCGGCGCCGGTGCGTGAATAGGTATTCTGAAAGTTGTTAAAAGTACCGCTATATCCGGCATTCCCATCAACGGTTGGCAGGTATCCGGCGTTGCCCGGCGAGGCATTATTGGCTGCTGCATCTGCTCTGTTTCTTGAGATTTTTACGTCAAAGTTTCTTTCTATAGCTTGCTCTACGCATCGCTGTAAATCAAATACTTCTTTGGCCTCTTTTGTTTTTTGTGCATGAAGTACAGCGCCGGTCAAAAGGGCGAGCGAAAGCAGAAAATGTTTTTTGAAGAAAAGCATAGGTAAGGTTTCAAATTTCAGGTTTTAAATTGTCATCGTTATTTGCGAGCTTGGCTCTGTCCTTTTTACTGGTTAGGTAGGTGTATGTGGCAGGAACTACGTACAGCGTCATAAAGGTTGAAATGAGCAAGCCGCCTGCTACCGCTGTACCCATCATGATACGGCTGTTGGCTCCCTCGCCTGTGGCAAAGGCCAGCGGCAGCACGCCAAGCAGGGTAGAGAGGCTGGTCATAAGAATAGGCCTGAAGCGCGCCGTGGCCGATTCTATAATAGCACTTCCGATGCTCAACCCGTTTTCGCGACGCTGGTTGGCAAACTCCACAATCAGGATGCCATTTTTAGAAACCAAACCAATCAGCATGATAACACCGATTTGCGAGAAAATATTCATGGTTTTTCCGGCCCACCACAGAAACAGCAGCGCACCAAACAGCGCCAGCGGCACGGTAAACATAATAATGAGCGGATCGCGGAAGCTTTCGAACTGTGCGGCCAGCACCAGGTAGATGAGCACAATGGCCAGCAGGAACGCGAACATAAGGCTAGAGGAGCTGTCGCGAAACTCTTTAGATTCCCCGGCCAGCGCGGTGCGGAAGGTTTCGTCCAGCGTTTCTTTAGCAATCCTGTCCATTTCGTCCAGCCCATCGCCAATAGTTTTCCCTTTGGCCAATCCTGCCGATACGGTAGCCGAAACGAAACGATTGTACCGGTACAGGTTCGGCGGCGAGCTCTCTTCCCGGAGCGTTACCAGATTATCCAGCTGCACCATTTGGCTGGCGTCATTCTTTACGTAAATGGACTTCAGGTCCAGCATTTTGCTGCTGTACTGCTGCTCCATTTGACCGATTACCTGATACTGTTTAGAGTTGATGAAGAAGTACCCAAAACGTTGCCCGCTAAGGCCCAGCTGCAACGTCTGACCAATATTTTGGGTAGATACCCCCATGAGGTTGGCCTTATCGCGGTTTATCTCCATGCGCACCTCCGGCTTAGTAAACTTGAGGTCAATGTCGGCCATTTGAAATACGGGGCTCTCGTAAACCTTAGCCATGAACCTGGGGGTAAACTCCTTCAACTTGTCCAGGCTGGTGGCCTGAAGCACGTACTGCACGGGCATTCCGGAGCGGCGGCCGCCAAAGGTACTTTGCTGCATAATAAAGGAGCGGGCGGCGGTGTACTGCTGCAGCTGCGGCGATAGCGCTTCGTAAAGCTGCTGCTGCGAGCGTTCACGCTCTTTTTGCGGCACCAGTATAAGCCGGATAAAGCCACCGCCGATCCATGCCCGCATCAGGCTGGCCTGGGTCTCAGGGGCAGACTCAAGCGCTTCGTCATACACCTGATCCATGTAGCGGTTCATGAAATCAAACGTGGAGCCCTCGGTACCGGAGCCGCGGATGATAAGCGCAGAGCGGTCCTCCAGCGGCGCCATTTCAGAGGGGATATTCATCCATAAGAACACCATGCCCACCAGCGTGATGGCGGTAATGGCCAGCGCCAGCCAGCGATGCCTCATAAAGGCGTTTAGCGAGCGGCTGTATACGCTGTTGAGCCCAACAAAAAACGGGTCGGTGACGCGGTACAGCCACGGCTGCCTTTTCCGGTGCTTCAGAATCTTGGTCGACAGCATGGGCGTGAACGTGAGCGCCACAAAGGCCGATATGAGCACCGAGCCCGAAATCACGATGCTGAACTCGCGGAAGAGGCGCCCCGTAGTTCCCTGTAAGAATACAATGGGCAGGAACACCGCCACCAGCGTTATGGTGGTAGACACCACGGCAAAGAATATCTCGTCGGAGCCCTTCTTACCCGCCTCCAGCGGGCTCATGCCGGCCTCTATCTTCACGTAAATATTTTCCATCATCACAATGGCATCGTCCACCACCAGGCCAATGGCCAGCACTATGGCCAGCAGCGACAGCGTGTTGATGCTGAACCCCGCCAGGTACATCACAAAGAACGCCCCCACCAGCGATACCGGAATAACCACCGTGGGGATAAGCGTGGTGCGCCAGTCGCGCAGAAACAGGAAAATGATCAGCACCACCAGCACAAAGGCCACCACGATGGTTTCGCGCACCTCGCCGATGGAGGCCCGGATAAACTTGGTATTGTCGTACACCAGGTCAACCCTCACGTCCTCCGGCAGGTCTTTGGCGATAAGCGCCATGCGCTTGTATATCTCATCGGCAATTTCGACGTGGTTGGAGCCCGGCTGCGGAATAATGTTAACGCCCACCCCCGGCGTGCCGTCCAGCTTCATGATGCTGCGTATGTCCTCGGCGCCCAGCTCGGCGTAGCCCACGTCGCTGAAGCGGATAATCTTGTTGTCCTGCTGCGAAATGATTAGGCGGTTGAAGTCGTTGGGGGTGGTCATTAATCCTTGCGCCCGAATGGTGAGCTCCACGTTCTCTCCCTCAAGCTTGCCCGAGGGCAGCTCCACGTTTTCGCGCAGCAGCGCGTTGCGCACATCCAGGGGAGTAAGCCCGTAGCCCGCCAGCTTGCTGGGGTTCATCCACAGGCGCATGGCGTAGCGCTTCTCGCCCCAGATGGTGATGGCGCTGATGCCCGAAATGGTTTGCAGCTGCTCCTTATAGGTGAGGTCGGCAAGCTCGCTGAGCTCCAGCAGCGAGCGCCGGTCGCTCTTGATGCCAATCATCATGATGGGGTCGGAGTCGGCGTCGGCCTTGGATACGGTGGGCGGGTCGCAGTCCTGCGGTAGCAGGCGCTGCGATTTGGACACCTTGTCGCGCACGTCGTTAGCGGCCGACTCCATGTCGCGGCTCAGCTCAAACTCTACCGTAATGCGGCTGCTGCCGGTGCTGCTGGTGCTGGTGAGCGAGCGTATGCCCTCAATGCCGTTGATGCTCTGCTCCAGCGGCTCGGTAATCTGCTTCTCAATAATGTCGGCGTTGGCGCCAATGTAGCTGGTGCTGACCGATATGATGGGCGGGTCTACGCTGGGGTACTCGCGCACGCCCAAAAACGTTAGCCCGATCATGCCAAACAGCAGTATCACAATCATGAATACCGTTGAAAGTACCGGGCGGTCTATGCTGGTGGACGAAAGGCTCATAATTTACTATTTATTATTTACGGTTGATGATTAAAGAGCAAGGACTACAGGAGCAAGGACAACTTCAGCCTTTGTCTCTTATTCTTTTGTTCCTTTGTTCCTTATTTACAGGAGCAAGGACAACTTCAGCCTTTGTTCTTTTATTCCTTTGTTCTTTTGTTCCTTATTCTTTGTTCCTCCAAAAGGTTCCTCCACGCGCCCGCTCGTACCTCGCGGGCTTGGTCGGAATGACGGCGCCTTTTGAAGGAGGGGGGTGTTTGGCGACGGCGCAGCCGCCGCAAAACACTTTTTTCCCCCACGCCGCCCCGTCATTCCGAGTGAAGCGTAGCGGAACCGAGGAACCTCCGTCCCCCGTCATTGCGACCCCCTCGGCTTCGCTCGGGGCAGCCTTTATTCCTTTGTTCCTTATTTACAGGAGCAAGGACAACAGGAGCAAGGACAACTTCAGCCTTTGTTCCTTTGTTCCTCCAAAAGGTTCCTCCACGTGCCCGCTCGTACCTCGCGGGCTTGGTCGGAATGACGGCGCCTTTTGAAGGAGGGGGGGGTTGGCGACGGCGCAGCCGCCGCCAAACACTTTTTTCCCCCACGCCGCCCCGTCATTCCGAGTGAAGCGTAGCGGAACCGAGGAACCTCCGTCCCCCGTCATTGCGACCCTCCTCGCTTCGCTCGGGGCAGGCTCCGCGCAGCGGAGGAGCCTGTTGCCATGGCGGGCGTTTTTGTAGCTAGGCTAAACAATGTACATAGCTTAGCCTAAACAATGCCCATAGCTTAAGCTGAACAATGTACATAGCTTAGCCTAAACAATGCCCATAGCTTAGGCTGAACAATGCCCATTGTTTAGCCTAGCTACAAATAAGGAACAAAAGAACAAAGGAATAAAAGAACAAAGGCTGAAGTTGTCCTTGCTCCTGTAAAAATCGTAATTCATAGCTGATAAATAATGGTTCATAAGCGGTCAATCGGTCAGCTGTAAATGGGTTAGCGCTACCGGCAGGTCGGTGCGCATTTGCAGTATGCCGGAGGTAATGAGGGTGTCGCCTGCGGCCAGTCCGCTTACAATCTGTATTTCGGACTCGGTGCGTATGCCGGTGGATACCGGTACCGGGTGGGCCTTGCCGCCCTTGTACAGGTACACCTTGGCGCCGTTCATTTCCGGTATCAGGGCCTCGCTGGGTATGGCTATGGCGTTGCTGAACATCTTGATTTGCAGCTCTACGGTAACGTACCTGCCGGGCATGAGCTCCTCGTTGGCGTTGGGGTATATGGCGCGTACGGTGAGCGTACGGGTTTTGCTGTCGACCTGCGGCTCTACAGCGTATACCTTTGCGGTAAAGGGCTTGCTGTATCCGTCAACGCGGAACAGCACAGGGGCGCCGGCCTGTACCACGCCTGCGTAGCGCTCGGGTATGGAGAAGTCTACTTTAAGGGGCGTTATTTTTACCATTTGGGTAACGGGCGTTCCGGGCGAAACAAAGGCGCCCTCGCTGGTGTAGCGCAGGCCTATGATGCCGTCGAAGGGGGCGCGGATGCTGCTCTTTTCAATCTTGGCTTCAAGCTGGGCAATGTCTGCCTTGAGCACCTGCAGCTCGGTGAGGGACTGCTCGTAGCTCTCCTGGCTAATGGCCTCACGGCGCAGCAGGGCCCGCTGGCGCATCTCGCGGTCTTCGGCCAGCTTGTGCTGCACGTTGAGCTTGTCGAGCTGGGCCTGCAGCTCGTTGTCGTTGATTTTGGCAATGAGGGCGCCCTTCTGCGCCTTTTGCCCTTCGCGAATGTTGAGCTCAATGATTCTTCCGGAAGATTCAAAGGACAGCTCCACCGCTTCGTCTGCCATGAGCGTACCGGCGCTGTTTATGTACTCCACGATGGGCTTGCTCGAGACCAGCAGGGCGTTTACCGGCAGCAGCTTGCGTGCCTGCCTGGGGGCCTCTGTGGGGGGAGTGTCCGGCAGCTTGCCGGGCTTTAGAAAGCTGTACAGCAGCATACCCACCACTATAAGGAGGATTACTAAAGCCGTACGGCGAATGTTCTTTTTCATTAGGCAGACCTTAATTTGTGTGTGAACAGAATCAAAATGAGACGCAAGTTACTAAAAATAAGGGGTAACATTACGTTCCCGCTTGCTTAAAAAGAATTAAAAAGCCGTTGTCCGGTGCTGTTCTGCTTCTGTAATGAAAGGTTGGAGGCCAAATTGTAGCGTAAATGTGCGTGTTTGCGCAAAAATGCTTACTTTTGTAAAACAGTTGTGCTGCCCCTGGCAGCAAAGTAGAACCATCAATACAGAATTAGCCGTATGGATTTAAAGGAGATTTTGGCCATAGCCGGTCAGCCGGGCCTGTACCAGTTTATTTCGCAGGGTAGGAATGGTATTATTGTAGAGTCCCTTGTGGATAAGAAGCGCAGCAGCGTGCCCGCTGCCGCTAAGGTGAGCAGCATGAGCGATATTGCCGTGTTTACCGAGGCTGAGGAAAAGCCTTTACATGAGGTGCTGCAGGCTATTAAGGATAAGCAAAACGCCGGTCCGGCCATTGATGTAAAGGAGTCAACGGAAGATGACCTGCGTAAGTTCTTTGCAGAGGTGCTCCCCACCTATGATAAAGAGCGCGTGTACCTGTCGGATGTAAAGAAGATTATATCGTGGTACAACATCCTGCAAAAGAACAGCATGATGGACTTTGAGGTGAAGGAGGAAGAGGCAGCGGAAGAGGCAAAGGCTGAAGGAGAGGCGGTAGCGGAAAAGCCCGCTAAGGCAACCAAGGCTGCTGCTCCCCGTAAGGCCGCTGCTGCCAAGCCCGTTGCTCAAAAAGCCACCTCCAAGGCTGCGGGACAGGGCAAGATTTCTGCCCCCCGTAAGGCTCAGTAGTAATTTGCACACCTTACTATACAGGCGCCCCGATAGCTGTTTATCGGGGCGCATTGCTTTTTTTGTATGGCAGCCTCTGCATGGTCTTTATACTGCGGCGAAGGGCTTGGGGTAAGAGCAAGCTTACCTTGAGGAGGCGTACGTGCGGATATTCTCGGCTATCTTGTCAACCAACCGCCTGCGGGCCTCTACGCTTGCCCAGCCAATGTGCGGGGTCATTATCAGCTTTTCCTTGTTGTTGATGTGCAGCAGCGGGTTGTCGGTATGTATAGGTTCATTTACGAATACGTCCAGGGCTGCACCTGCAATAAGGTTTTCGTTAAGCGCTCTGGCCAGGTCGGGCTCATTAACGATTCTTCCACGCCCAATATTCACCAAATAGGCGGATGGCTTCATCAGCTGCAGCTGCGGGTAGGCTATCAGGTTGTTGGTGCTATCGTTAAGCGGAGCATGTATGCTGATAACATCGGACGTTTGCAGCAGCTCATTTAGCGAAAGCGAGGGGTAGGCTGCCGAATGATTTTTTCCTGTAGTGGAGTAGTATGCCACCTGCGCTCCAAAGGCTTCGGCAATGCCGGCTACGCGCTTGCCTATGTTGCCCATGCCAATAATGCCCAGCTGCTTTCCGCTGAGCTCAAAGAAGGCGTGGCCGTGGTGGGTAAACATGGCAGCATGCGCATAATTTCCACTTTTTACAAATGAGTCCAGGTAGCAGATGTTATGCATGAGCGGCAGCAGCAGGGCAAATGTAACCTGCGCTACGCTGGCGGTGGAGTAGTTGGCTACGTTTTTTACCAGGATGTTTTTTGCCGCTGCGTACTCCAAATCCACGTTATTCATCCCTGTAGCCGCAATGCAGATAAGGCGCAGCTTAGGGAGCGCATCCATTACCTCTTTTGACATGCGAACCTTATTGCAGATAATGACTTCTGCCTTTTTGCAGCGCTCTATGGCTTGGGCGTTGGCAGTATTGTCGTACACGGTGAGGGCGCCCAGCGCTTCAATGGGGGCAAGGCTCACAGCGCCCATAGTGGCGTGGTCAAGGAATACAATGTTCATTTCTTTTCTCCTTTTTCAGCGGCTTTGGCTTCTTCCCAAATCCCGTTCATTTCAGCTAAGGTCATTTCTGTGAGTGGACGACCTTGCTTGATGGTCTTCTGCTCCAAGTATCCGAAGCGTGAAATGAATTTTTTGTTTGTGCGCTCCAGTGCGGTTTCCGGATCTATTTTATAAAGCCGTGCCGCATTGACAATAGAGAAAAGCAGGTCGCCAAATTCGGCCTCCATGTTGTCCTTATTCATGCTGTCAATTTCTTGTTGCAGCTCGGCTAACTCCTCGTGCACCTTATCCCACACCTGCTCGCGTTTTTCCCAGTCAAATCCTACTGCACGCGCTTTGCTTTGTACACGCTGCGCTTTAATGAGGGCCGGTAACGTTTTGGGTACGCCGGACAGCACGGTTTTGTTTCCGTCTTTCTCGGTTAGCTTCAGCTGCTCCCAGCTTTTTATTACCTCTCCGGCGTTGGCCGCCTCTGCATCGCCAAATACATGGGGATGGCGGTATACCAGCTTATCGCACAGCCCATCTATCACTCCTTTCATGTCAAAGGCTTTTTGCTCGGCGGCTATTTTTGCGTAAAAAACAATGTGAAGCAACAAATCTCCCAGCTCTTTACGTATGCCGCTTAAGTCTTTATCCAGTATGGCATCGCTAAGCTCGTAGGTTTCTTCAATAGTAAGCGGGCGAATGCTCTCCGGCGTTTGCTCTTTATCCCACGGGCACTTTTCCCGCAGCTCGTCCATTATGGTTAGCAGCCGCTCAAATGATTGTAAGGTTGAATCCATTGTAATATTTTGAATTATAGGTAAATACGAAGTATTGCACGCCCGGTGTTGTTAACAAAAATTATTAGGCTCTGGCTTCGGGAGCCGCGTCAAACTTTACCATTATGCTACTTTGGTCTTTACTTAACCGGTATAGCTTGCGGGCATTTCCACGGCAACATGCCACCTCCAGCAAATTTTGCCCGTTGAAGAATGCAACGGGACTACCATCGGGAACATCAGTGTACGTGCTGTATAGCCGAGGTACTTTATACGCCATGCTGTTGATGTAGATCTTACCGTTGCGTCCTTTTGCCGCCTCGTCGAACAATGGCTTGGTGATGTTGGTGATGGTGTTTCCGTAGCTGTCAAAATGTAGTATCTGCCCAACTATGCTATTGGGTTGTATGGTGGGTATTTTAGCCAGTAATTTTTTTGGCTGCAGGGGGAGGCCAAGCGCACCGATTTCATTCTTTTGGCAGATGTGCTGTACAATACGGGCAATGGCTGCATTATTTGGCGGCGTACTTTGCACGCTGATAACCGCATCAAAAGAAGGGGCAAGCAAGCTGAGGTAGCCGTTATTTACCCAAATGAAAAAATGCCCGTTAACCTTTGCCGCTACCAATGGCTGCTCCTCCGTGACGTTGGCTTCTACACCTACGAAGTGAACGCTTCCTATTGGAAAACTTTGGTATACAGCGCTTACGGTGAATGCTGCCGTTTGAGGATCATACGCCGCAACATAGTGGGTAATGTCCACAATCTTAACGTCCGGACATTGTCCCAGTATGCAACCCTTTAGCGAGGCCACGTAGTGATCGCTGGTTCCCCAATCGGTGGTAAGGGTTAGAATTGGCATAAATTCGGTATTGGCAACGGTTTTCATACAAAATTACTTCAAACTTAGCTTGATATCAGCTAAGAAACCTCAATTATCTGACAAAAAAACAGGTGTAAGGTTAAGACATATTAAGGCACGATTGTTGCAGCATGTAGTTGTACGTTAGACATTTGTAACGGATATGAAACAATTTGTAAAACTTTACGTATAATCAAAACCGGAGGATATAGTTATGAGGTTAAAGAAAAGCAATATTGGCGCTGTAGCTGTAGCTGCCATAGTTGGTGGCGCTGCTGCGTTGGCGGTAACGTTATTTATTCAGAAAGAAAAGGATGTTGTTGTTATTGGCGGGCAAAGTAATGTGCCGGTACACTACACAAATTCAGGAGAGCAAGGTGGTGCGGTAGATTTGACATTCGCAGCGGAGCAAAGCGTTCATGCGGTGGTTCACGTGAAAGTCAGCTACTCCAGGTATGTGCAAAATGCACCGGAGAGCTTTTATGATTTCTTTTTTGGTACGCCGCAATATCGTCAAGAGCGCACACCAAGCATGGGAGCCGGATCCGGTGTAATTATTTCGCAGGATGGCTACATTGTAACCAACAATCATGTGATAGACAGGGCTGAGGATATACAAGTTACGCTTAATGATAAGCGTACGCTGTTGGCCAAAGTGGTGGGAACCGATCCTGGAACGGATATTGCCGTACTTAAGGTAGCGGAAAAAGATTTACCCTTTATCAACTTCGGTAGCTCAGGCAATTTACGTTTAGGAGAGTGGGTGCTGGCAGTAGGCAATCCGCTAAATCTTACCTCTACAGTAACGGCAGGTATTGTGAGCGCTAAAGCCCGAAACATAAATCTGCTATCGGAGAACTTTAAGATAGAGTCGTTTATACAGACCGATGCTGCTGTAAATCCGGGTAATAGCGGTGGAGCATTGGTAAATATTCGCGGAGAGTTGGTCGGTATTAATACCGCAATTGCTTCTACAACAGGTTCTTTTACCGGATACTCGTTTGCTGTACCATCCGTAATTGTGCAAAAGGTTGCGGCAGATATTATAGAGCATGGAGTTGTGCAGCGCGCTGTGTTGGGCGTTTCGCTTATGGAGCTGACTTCAGAGGTGGCTAAGGAGCTTGATATTAAAGATGTGGCGGGCGTATTTGTTGCAGATGCAATTGAAGGCGGAGCCGCAAAGAAGGCGGGCATTATCAGGGGTGATGTGATTATTGCGGTTAATGATGTAAGGGTAAATAGCGTTGCTGAATTGCAGGAGCAGATCAGCAGATTCAGACCGAATGATCAAATTACGCTAATGGTTAATAAAGATAATAAAACCCGTTATGTAAACGTTGTTCTAAGAAATAAAGACGGCGGTACGGATGTTGTAAAGAAGATCGTTATAAATTCCGGAAAGCTACTGGGTGCAGAATTACAGCCGATGAGCGACCAGCTGAAAAAAGCGCTGCGTATTCACGGTGGCATGCAGGTCCGCAAGTTGAGCCAAGGCAAGCTGCAACAGCAAGGAGTGAAGGAGGGATATATTATTCTGCGTGTGAATCGAGCTCTGATAAATAGCGTAGAGGATATAGAAAAGGCCATTGGAAATAAGAGCAATGAAGCAATTTTTGTGGAAGGTATTTATCCGAATGGTATGAGAGCGTACTACGCTTTTGAGTAAATTCTGAGAAAATAAACCCAAACGTTTATAATGAGACAGCTTAAAATTACAAAGTCGATTACTAATCGCGAGAGCGCCTCGTTGGATAAGTATTTGCAGGAGATAGGTCGGGAGGAGCTTATCACGGTGGAGGAAGAGGTAGAGCTGGCGCAGCGTATCAAAAAAGGCGACCAAAAAGCTTTGGAGAAGCTAACTCGTGCTAACCTTCGCTTTGTGGTGTCGGTGGCCAAGCAATATCAAAACCAAGGCCTCAGCTTACCGGACTTGATTAACGAAGGTAACCTTGGTCTTATAAAGGCAGCAGAGAAGTTTGATGAAACTCGTGGCTTCAAGTTTATCTCCTATGCGGTATGGTGGATTCGTCAATCTATTCTTCAGGCATTGGCAGAACAGTCACGTATTGTGCGCTTGCCGTTGAATCAGGTTGGATCACTTAATAAGATAAATAAGGCGCTTGCCAAATTTGAGCAGGAGAACGAACGTACGCCATCTGCGGTAGAGCTGGCTGCTATTTTGGATATTCCGAAGGAAAAAGTTGCCGATACCCTTAAGGTTTCCGGTCGCCATGTATCTGTTGACGCTCCTTTTGTTGATGGTGAAGATAATAGCCTGTTGGATGTATTGGTAAACAATGACTCCCCCAGCGCAGATAGAGGCTTGATTAACGAATCGCTTTCAAAGGAAATTGACCGTGCGCTGTCGACCCTTACCGAACGTGAGCGTGATATTGTGAAATACGTGTTTGGCATTGGAACTCAGGAAATGACCCTTGAGGAAATTGGTGAGAAATTCGGCCTTACTCGTGAGCGTGTTCGTCAGATTAAAGAGAAGGCAATCCGTCGCTTGCGCCACAACTCACGTAGCAAGCTGTTGAAATCTTATTTGGGATAAAATTATTTTTGATAAACAGCCAAAAGCGGCAAAGTAAATACTACTTCGCCGCTTTTGGCTGTTTCCCCTTATGGAAAAAATTACACCGCTACTGCGGCTAGTCTTTTCCTAATGTTTTGCTTTGCGTAAGTAATAGTATTTTTAGAAGAAATCACGTACTTTTCAAGCTCCCATCTGAAACTTTCGAGGGCATTTTCTATTCTTTTTATAAATGAGAAGTGTTTTCTCTCGTCAGTATCCCTTTCTCAAATCCAACACTGCCGGCAGGTGGTCGCTGATGCCGCCGTTGTATTTAAAACCATTGTAGGTTCGGTATGGTTTCTGGCCGGTGTATGCGTTGTCATTTTCCAACAGGTATGGGGCAAAGAATATGCGATAAGCATTTGATATACAGTATATTGGTTCATTGACGTTGAGCAGATTACCCGAAACAAAAATGAGGTCGATCAGCTCCCATTTGCCTTGAAATTTGATACTCCCAACACCCGACTTGTGAGCGGCTATTGCCAGATTATAAAGACTGTCGGGAGAATTGCCATCCAGGTTGTTCGAAGCACATAGCGCTTCCGCTACGCTTTTGCTGTCGGGTGTATCATTGAAATCTCCCATGACTACTATGTTTGCCCGCGTGGAGGAGTGAAGTAGCGAATCTGTGATTTTCCTCAACGTTTTTGCAGCTTCCATCCGGCTGGTTTCTGAAAATACGGCGCCTCCGTATTTTGATGGCATGTGGCACACCAGCACGTGTAGCGTATCAAGCTCATTTACAACACCTTTTGCATATAGAATGTCTCTTGTTTTACGTCCGTTGGAAAGTGTTACAGGAAAGAATTTTCTGCCAAGCAGGTTGAAGGTTGATTTTTGGTAGAGTAAGGCTACATCTATACCTCGTCCATCGGGAGAATCTTGGTGAACAATGCCGTAGGGATATTTTGCCAGCGGCGTTTCGTATATGAGCCGGTTGAGCACCCATCGGTTTTCCACCTCACAAAGCCCAATCAAGGCGGGGGGTGTAAGCTCGCCAACGGAGGCTATAACCTTGTATAGGTCTCCGGTTTTCTTTTCGAACCTATTCCATGTCCAATGGTGAGAACCACTGGTTGAGTAATCTTTTGGAGGTAGAGGATCTAGGCTGTCTACCAAAGGCCAAAAGTAGTTCTCCGTGTTGTAAAACATGATGCGTACATCGCCTTCTGCCAGCGCTCTGTTTTGTGCGGGTAGCGCATGAACGAATAGCAGAATGAAAAATACTATGGAGGTGGTGATACGTTTCATTGCAAATGGTTACGATACGGTTGAAGGTGTATTGGGAGGTTTGATAATGCTATTTTGGCTTGTAAGTGTAAGCTCCGACATCATTGCTACTGCGGTAATTTCCATCTAAATCTAGTGGATATAACGCGCTAATTTCATTGGTTCCTATGCCAATAGCAGGAGAGTCGGACTTCAAATGGAAATCATCTTTGAGAGCATTTACAAAATTTGGATTATCTCTGTAAATGGACTTGTAGTGGCTGGTGTCTGAAGTATTAAAGCTGCTTGATAATTTGAGAATACAATGGTCAAATGTATAGCTATTCAAGCCGGATTCAATGTTGAGTTCTGTCTGGTTATTACCATAAATAATACATCCGGCAAATAGTGAATTTGCAAGTGGATATTTGCCGTTGCTTAACGATACCAGCTCTACAAAACGAGAATATGGGGAACCTATAGTGCTGTTGTACACCTGATATGTGCCGCCCTTTAGCAGCAGGGCGTTACGTGAAGCGCTGGCAAATAGTGAATTTGCTATTTGCAGGTAAGCGCCGTTGCTTTGCAACCCAATGTTAGCATGCTTTACAATGGTGTTGTTTATTTTTAGCTGCACTTGGGCGGTATTTAGCTGTAGCGTATCTTCCACTACAATAGCGTTAGCTGCTCCGGAAATTTCGGCAAAGGTAATGGCGTTGTTTGTGCTGGTAGAGCTGAAGTATAACCCATTCCATTGGCTGCTTAGATTCGCATACCATTCTTCGTTTGCACGAATATAGGTAAGCCTCGCGCGACTTTCGCTAGTACCCGTAATTAGGAGGGTGCCATGTACATTAAGCCCGCAGTTTTTGCCAAAATAAAGCGTTGCGCTGTCGGCAATGTTGGCGCTATTGCCCATGGCAACGGAGGTGGTCTTTACTATGAGGTAAGGCTTTTCGGAGGTAAAGGTATAGTTGTTGGGTAGCACGCTGTCGCTAATTACGATGCACTCTTGTCCGTAAGATTTTACCAGTAGGTATTGCTTGCTGGCGCCAAGCTTAAAAAGGATGGAATCGATGTTGAGTAGCGCCTGATTTTGCTTGACCTCCACAAATATGTACATGCTGTCTTTCTTTGCCAGCTTCACATTGTCGATTGAAACTCCGGAACGTCCATCAACATTCATCACAAATGGAGAAGCGGCGCCACGTAGTAGCATAACCTGGTCAATTTTTAAGTTTGTGTTGCTTCGGTTATGTACGGTAAGCTGGTAGGTGGTGGAGCCGAGAGGTGCAAATATAGTATCGAAGTTGAGCTCGTCCAGGGAAAATTTCAGCATAACGTCGCTATCCGAAATATAGTCGTTTTTTTCGCAAGAGCAGAGTAGCGCAACCGCTATGCAGATGAGGCCAAAGGTGTATTTTGCGATAGAGGACATGAAATTTTTTGGCTTGTTTTTTTAATTTTTTATGCCTGAATATAGTCTTGTACTCTGGACATCAAGGCTGTATACTGCAAAGATAGCTAAATAGTACCAAGTCTGCAACGCCTCTTTTGTATGGCTGATTTTAATAGCTTACTTTGTATGGAAATTCTAAGTAATTCGCGGTTAATTTATACTCAAAAATACAAGATGAAGAGGTTGTTTTTCTTTGCGTTGAGCTTGGTGATGCTTGCATCTTGTCATCAACGTGCACAGAAGGCTGCTACAATGTCGGCTATGCTTATGAGCGGCAGCTGGGTATGCGCTGATGTGATTGATGCTATTGTTGATGCTAAGTCAACCAAAGCGCTACGGGAGTTCCCGCCCTATACGGAGTTGTCCTTTGTGCGGGATTCTGCTAAGCTGATGGCGGTAAATGGGCAAATAGAGCAAGTCCAGTTGACGTATACCGGCGTAGGAAATAAGATCAGCATTCGTGAGTGTGACGGAGGGGAAGACATGGTGCTCACCTTGGAGAATGATTCGGTGATGGTGTTTTATGACGAGCTGAACAACAAGCGCTGGCAGTATGTAAAAGCTTCGCCCTTGCTAATTTCCGAGGCGCACGGATTTAAGGAGGGTTTTGTTAATACGTTGAATTACAGATTGTTATCAGGCGATTATGCGGTTATCGATTTGGAAACGGATAAGCGTTATGATGTAATGTGGAAACCTAACGGCTTCATATACGGAAGTCCCAATTTTACTCGCTACATGCTATGCTTCAGTGGAGATTGCATGAATTTCTCAACAGACGTCAGCTTAGTTCAGTTTTTTTCGGATGATAACGCAGGAGAATTTTATGGATGGACGGTAGAGGGTGGTGTGTTGAGCTTATACAGCTTGCGTACGGTCAATCAGCAAGATGAGATGACGGAGTATGTGGCCGATCGTAAGCTATTCGAACTGCGTAAGAAGTAGATTCATGTTGATTTATAAAATATAGAAAAATGAGAAAGTTACAAGTTTTTATGGTTGTGGTCGTGGCGGCTTTAATGAGTTCTTGCTCGTTGTACAACCGTCCGGTGGAGTTGGAGGAAAAGGTTGCTGAGGCGTGGTCTCAGGTGGAAAACCAGTACCAACGCCGTTCGGATTTGATTCCGAACTTGGTTGAAACAGTAAAAGGATACACTAAGCATGAGCAGGAAACGTTGACAGCGGTGATGGATGCACGGGCCAAGGCTACTCAAGTAACAATTGCGGCAGAGCATTTGGATGATGCCAGCGTAAAGAAATTTCAGCAGGCTCAAGCTCAGGTTACTTCTGCGCTGGGGCGCCTGATGGCGGTGGCTGAAAACTATCCGAATCTGAAGGCTAACCAGAACTTTTTGGAGCTACAGGCTCAGCTTGAGGGTACAGAAAATCGAATTGCTGTTGCCCGTAAAAATTTTAATGAAGCCGTAAGGGAGTACAATACTTTTATTCGTCGTTTCCCCAATAACATATTCGCAGGAATGTTCGGCTTCCAAGCTAAAGGTTATTTTGAGGCAGAACAAGGTGCGGATAAGGCTCCAAAGGTACAGTTTTAAGTATCATTTTACCAGCTGCCGGTGATCAATAAATCTTGTTGTTACGGGTAGCTGGCAACTGGTAAGCTATGCGGATTATTACGTTTATATTTTCATTTCTGCTGAGTGTTGCGGTGTGGGGGCAAAATTTGCCGAAGCCTATGCAACCTCCTCGGCTTGTAAATGATTTTGCGCAGCTGTTGACGCCTGCCGAGCAACAGCTGTTGGAGCAAAAGTTGAGAGCGTACCATGATAGTACTTCTACTCAGGTGTACGTTATAACAGCTGCAGAGACCGAAGGCTATACGTTGGCACAGCTTTCTCCGGAATTTTTTAAGCAGTGGGGAATCGGACAGAAGGGGCAGGATAATGGTGTACTGATCTTGATAAAACCAAAGTTGGAACATGAATTCGGCGAGGTGTTTATTGGTACGGGTTACGGGATGGAGGGTGTGCTGCCCGATGTCTACTGCAAGCGAATTATTGAGCAGGTGATTATTCCCAACTTTAAGAACGGTAATACGTACAGGGGAATTGATATGGCGGTTGATGCTGTAATATCCTATGCATCAGGCGAGTACAAAGGTAAGCTGCAGGGTGAATCAGATTTTATGGAAGCATTGCCGTGGTTGCTCATATTTGTGGTGCTGGTTATTATTTTTGTTCGTAACGCCAATAACAAGGGCAAAGGAGGAGGAAAATCCGGAGGTGGCGGAATACCCTTTATTTTTCCGATTGGCTTTGGGGGCGGACACTCCAGTGGTGGCTCGTTTGGTGGCGGCTTCGGCGGTGGCGGTGGTGGCCGCTCCGGCGGCGGCGGCGCAGGGGGACGGTGGTAGTTTTTTTAGCGATGAATAAACAAAAAGTGGTTGTTGAATAAGCTATAACAACCACTTTTTTTATTATCTATAGCTATCGGTTAAAATCCTGCAATTTTATTGCAGCGACTTTCAGCTTTTACAAACGTACGTAGCGCCTTTACCTCTTCACGTAAACCACTTTTTTTGTTTCGAAAAAATCTTCGGAAAAAAAGTCGGAAATATTGAACAGGTCAACTTTCTGTTTTACAGATTTTAGTTCTTCTGTTAAATCTCCTCCTTTGAGGTAGAGTAGGCCGTTGGGGAGATTGCTGTTATTTCCGGTAGAGATTTTGTTCCAAATCCAGCTCATAAATGTTGGTAAATCCGTTACGGCACGACTTACTACAAAATCGAAATTTTGGCGTAGTTCCTCAGCCCTGATTTGCTGTGCATGCACATTGCTCAATCCCAATGATTGAGCAACTTCTGCTACCACCTTAATTTTTTTCCCGATAGAATCTACCAGCATAAAAGAACACTGAGGAAACATGATGGCAAGCGGTATTCCCGGGAATCCTCCGCCAGTACCTGCGTCCAAAATTTTTGTTCCGGAAGCAAAGGTGGCAACTTTGGCAATAGCTAAGGAGTGCAGCACATGGCGTGTGGGAAGCTCTTCAATGTCTTTGCGGGAAACCACGTTTATTCGTTCATTCCAGTAGCTATATAGCTCCGGCAGCTTGGCAAATTGCTCCTGCTGCCGTGTGGTGAGATTTGAGAAATATTTTGAAACGATTGGTAGCTCGGACATGATTCTTATTTTTTATCACCTGAATTGCCTAATACCAGCTTTATGAGCTGCTCTTTGGCACGAAACAGCTGAGTTTTTACTGTGCCAATGGGCATGTTCAACTTCTCCGCAATTTCTTCATAGGCAAACTCATTCATGTATCGCATTTCTACCATAGTGCGGTACGGAAGCTTTAGCTTATCAAGCACTGCTTTTGCCAACGCAATATTTTGCTCGGCAATCATACTTTCTTCAGGATTCGGGGTAGTATTTTGCGCGTTGAACTCGTCATTTTCCACCATCTTATCGATAGATACGAGGTTGTTTTTACGCTTACGCATAAAATCTATGCAGCAGTTATTCGCAATGGTATACAACCATGTGCTGAAAACCGCGAAATCGCTATTGTAGGTGTGGATATTGGCAAATGCTTTGGTAAAAGTTAGCTGCGCCAGATCTTCGGCATCAGCATTATTACCCAAGCGTTTTTTTAGCTGTTTAAAAACTCCGGCATGGTGGCGCTGCATAAGGGCTCTAAAGGCCTTTTGATCGCCCTTTTTCGCCTGCTCAATCCACAGCAATTCACCTTTTGGAAATTGCGCTGCCATTATTTTATACGTTTAATTTTATGCAGGTTGGGGCGGGCAATGGCAATAACCAGCATAAGTAGCGGCGAGTATAAATCGTAGGCCATGAGTCCCCAAAACAATTTTCGTTCTTGTAATCTCACCTGTGCGCGACGGTATACTGCTACACGTGATATCAGGCGTATGAGCATGAACAACGTCAACCCTGACAGCATGATCAGGCTATTGAAAAGAGTAGCGTACGCTATTAAAGTTGCTGCTGACAGGTAGTAAAATATTCGGGAAAGAAGCTCAACGTTGATGCTTTTCCGGCCACGCTTACCCATGCTTAACAGTGACGCATACTGACAGCGCTGAAGGAACCATTGTCCGAATGTGAGGCGCTGTGTGCTGACAAGTATAGAGTCCGGATGCAGCATTACACTCGTATTTTCCGCATTGGCATTACGGCAAAGGAAGATGGTTTCTTCGCTGTTGGCGTAAGAGTGGTAGTTGGCAAAACCTTTGTTGCGGAAAAACATTCCCTGGCTGAAACCCATATTTTTTATGCTGGCACGGTACGGCTTGCCTAGCTTTGCCGCATTTAATGAGAATAGGGCTAAGTACAGAGAGTCTGCCCTTCGTATCTTGTCTACTCCACCTGCTCTGGGCTTGCTACGGCAGTATCCGATAGCTGCCTCTGTTTTATCGGTAAAAGCCTGCTGCATAGTGGTTAACCATCGATTATTTTGAGGCTCACAATCGGCCTCCGTAAATAGAATACTGTCAAAGCGAGCCGCCTTGATGCCAATGGTCATGCCTAGCTTACGATCGTGCCGAAATTTTTTGTCGGGCTCAATGGCGCTTATTTGAAGGTTGCTATACTTGCGCTTTAGAGCGTGCAGCAACGCTTCGGTATCATCGGTAGAGCAGTCGTTTACCACAATAACCTCAAAGGTAGGGTAGTCCTGCTCTAAAAAGCGGGGCAGATTTTTTTCCAGGTTGCTGCGCTCATTAGTAGCACAGATGACAACAGATACCGGACGACGGTTGGCCGCAACGGGTTTGTTTTTGGCGGTAGCCCGCCTGAATGGAAACCAGTAAAAATAGAGTTGAACAAAGATGCAAAGCGCAAAGAACGCAAGCAATGCAAGGATATATTCCGGAAACGAGAGGTACTCTAGTTCGTACAAAAGATCAAAATTCACCGTGAGTAAGTTTATCGGTTGGAGGTGCTAAAACTTCTAATTTTGGTTTTGCTATGTATTTAATAATCAAAATAATATAAAATACGTTGGCTTACCCAAAATGAGCATACAATTTTAGCAAAGATTTTGGAAATTCGCCCTATCTTTGCATGGTTATCTTATACAATAACGGCAATGAGTTATTAACATATATATATTTTAACTTTTGGCACTTACGTTCGATCTTCAGCATACCGATACTGAAACGGCAGCCCGCTGTGGACAAATTCATACAGAACATGGCGAAATTTCTACGCCTATTTTTATGCCCGTAGGCACTGTGGCTACCGTTAAAGGAGTGTTTCATAGGGATTTAAAAGAGGAGGTGAGGGCAGAAATCATTCTTGGAAACACCTACCACCTGTATTTACGTCCCGGATTGGAGGTTCTGGAGGCCGCCGGAGGCTTGCACAAATTTTCGGCTTGGGATAGACCTGTTTTGACCGATAGTGGTGGTTATCAGGTGTTTTCGCTATCCAATACGCGCAAGCTAGCTGAAGAAGGCTGCGTTTTTCGCTCGCACATTGATGGCTCAAAGCATCTTTTTACTCCGGAAAATGTAGTGGATATTCAGCGTACTATTGGCGCTGACATTGTGATGGCGCTGGATGAATGTCCGCCTGGGACAGCGGAGTATGCTTATGCAAAAAAATCGTTAGGCCTTACCCAGCGATGGTTGGAGCGGGGTATAAAGCGTTTTGACGGCACAGCGCCAAAGTACGGCTATAGCCAAAGCTTTTTCCCGATTGTGCAGGGTTGCGTATATCCGGATTTGCGCCGTGCGGCGGCGGAGCATGCCGCCAACCTGCAGCGCGAAGGCTACGCCATTGGCGGGCTTGCGGTGGGCGAACCCGCTGAGCGAATGTATGAAATGATTGAGGTGGTAAACCAAATTCTGCCGCAAAGTAAACCCCGCTACCTCATGGGCGTGGGAACTCCCGAAAATATTCTGGAGGGCATTGCCCGGGGTGTGGATATGTTTGATTGTGTGATGCCTACGCGCAACGGACGCAATGGTATGCTGTTTACCTCAGAGGGAATTATAAACATACGTAACCAAAAGTGGGCAAAAGATTTTTCGCCTGTTGACCCAAATGGTGCTACCTTTGTAGATTCGGCGTACAGCCGTGCCTACCTGCGTCACCTGTTTGTATCAAAGGAAATGTTAGGCGCGCAGATTGCCAGCATGCATAATTTAGGTTTTTACCTGTGGCTGGTACAGCAGGCCCGTATGCATATTGCGGCGGGAACATTTGCCGCTTGGAAAAATGTTATGGTAAAGAAAGTAGCCGCCAGGCTTTAGCCGGAAAGACATTCGATATCCCGTTAGGCATGGGCGCATAGCGGAAAATGACTGTCATTAGGCCGGAGGTTGCGGGTCTAGCCTGTAATGGCGTGAGTGTGCGTTGTTACCCTGAGCTTGTCGAAGGGTACGGCGTGGGAGTGGGAAAGGTCTCCGCCCTGTTTAATTCTCAGGATGTTAATTACTCGTACATTAGTTATATATGCTGATTAAAGGTTGCGGGAGTTGCATATTCTATAAAATCCTTGTTTTATACAATTTACTCATATTTGAATAAAATTGTTTGAAATGAAGAGTTTGATAATTAATCCGACAATACTAACTTTTATAACAACTTACACTTGTACTAGCACATGTAGAAGTTGTTGATTTCAATGCAGCCCGAAAAGGAAAGAAAGGCTGTCGGTTGATGATATGAAAAAATATATAGATGCATGTATTGATTCATATAGTAGTTTGAAGCTGTTAGTTTTGACAGGAGGAAGAAGTTTTTACCTACGGTAATTCAGTTGAAGAAATTATCCAATACGCATCATTGGCAGGATTATTGACTCGTATTGTTAGTAATGGTTTTTGGGCAAAAGACTACGACATCGCTCTTCAAAGAATCCAGAAGTTGGTGGAAGTTGGATTAGATGAAATTAATTTCAGTACAGGTGATGATCATTTGGAATTTGTGCCGATAGAAAATATAAAGAATGCAACCTTAGCTTCACTGAAGCAAAATTTGACGGTAGCCATTAATGTTGAGTCTGCTGATGACAGAAATTTTGATTCTAATTACTTTTTTAAAGATACCAATTTCAATGAATATTTAATAAATGGGAAATTGAAGATACTGAATGGGATGTGGATACCATTTGCTCAATTGCCAGAGAAAGAAATAGCAAATAATGAAGATAAAATTTTGAATTTTCATAAAGAGCATGTATATTTAAATAAATACACTAAATGCAGCAATATTTTTTCTGGTATTACTATAGACCCTAATTATCGGATGCTTGCTTGTTGTGGAATCACATCAAAAAATGTGCATTATTTGGATTTGGGAGATGTACGCCAACATTCTATAAAGGAATTGTATGATAGACAATTTAATGATTTTTTAAAAATATGGATAGCAACGGAGGGTCCTCATAAAATAATGGATTTTATTGCTGTTCATTCACTTGTTGATACGGATTATAAGCGACAACATGTCTGTCAGGTCTGCGAAAAGATTTTCAGCAATACGCAATATCTGCAAATCTTGAAAGATAATTATCGAAAAATTTATTCAAATATATTAATCAAATATTTTATTAACAAAAGAGAATTAGAAAATGAAATCTCCTAGCAAAAATTTGGTACGGGTCGTTGCAGCAACTACAATAGTAGGAATGTTGGCACCATCCTGCGAAACTCTTGTTTATAAGGATGTTATTGTTTCGGACAGTTTGCCGGCAAAAGGTGCTTATGCTATTGATTTAGATCTTACAAAAGGAGAATTGGATTATTTACGGTTTTTACAAAAATTAAGTGATGATATTGTTAAATATCCCGTGATTGCTCGTGAATTTGCTAAAAATCCGCAGTTGTTTTTGGAAAAGTATGGATATAATGAGCCAATTGATATGGATGAAAATATGATGAAACTCGTTTTAACTTTAGGTGATGATGATATAAATAAAGCGGTTAATGTGGGTGATATTAAAATGGTATTGAAGTTAATGGACGAGAAAAATCTTCTGAGTGATTATACAAATTCCTATTCTAATGTAAATTTTCCAGAAGAACAAGTTAAAGAAATTATGGGTATTATGGGTATTAATGCTAGTGATATTGAATGTTACTCTTGTGGACCGGCTATATGTGTGGCTATTCTTCTTTTAGCAGCAGTAGTGTATGTGGGTGCTGCTACAATAGCAGCAGTTGGAGTTGCAGTAGGTGTAGTTTTTGCTCTATCCATAGGAGGAACACCATTTTTAAAAAATCCATACACATTACCTAGTAATACATCTCTTAAAATATGGTCATTAAAAGGAAAACCTGATGCTATGTATATTGCAGCAGATCTCTGTATTGAAGATCAAGTGGATAAAATTATGGATGTGATAAAATCGTACAGTAATAAATCCAATGTAAAAAACTTTGATGAAAAGAAAATGAGAGAATTTTTGAAGTTAAACATCTTAATGCAAAACAATTAATGGTACTCTTTTTTGTGTTTATTTTCCTGCTTGTGGGAGGACTTCTTTATTGGAAGGGTTTTTATGTAAGAAAAAATCCGTATTCACAGATTCAAAATTCGCTAAAGCTGTCAAGAATGAATCTTGCCCCCGAAGCGGTAACGTTGTATGCGAATAAGATATCCAGAGCACTCCGATTGTTAGGTGTTTTATTTTTTGCCTTAGCATTTGTCCAATATTTGGTTGGCAGTCCCGAATTTACTTTGCTTGCGTTATTTATTCCCATAGTTAGCCTTCTCATTTATCTGTTATATTTTCGGAAAATACTGACCGGTAAAGTCCCTATAGTGTCAATTATTTTAGGGATACTGGTATTTGTGGTGCTGGTTGTATTTATAGGTTTTTCGTACATCGAAACATCAGTGATTGTTGATAATGATAAGCTCAAAATAGCTGGTTTTTATGGTGAAACAATTCCACTGAATCAAATAAGCGAAGTGTTTGTAGCGGATACACTTCCCAGCATTGGTTTACGTACAAATGGCATATCGACGGGAACTATTAGTAAGGGGTATTTTTTTTCAAAATCGTTGCGGAAAAATGTAAAGCTGTTGCTTCATTCGAATGCCAAACCCTACATATATCTTGTTTATGCAGATGATAAATATATTATCATCAATTTTAGAAAGCAAGAGAAAACTCAGCAAGTTAACAGTCAATTGAAAAGAATAATAGTAAATGAATAAGTGTATTTTACTACTTTTCCTTTTGTATACAGCAACAATATCTGTTGCTCAAAGCAATAATACACATATTATCAAAGCAAATTCTAAAATTAATGCGCTATTCAAAGGAGAGGGTTTTGTTTTTGAAAGTTTGGGATATGAGTATATTTTAAATATGAAACATTCTGTCGGATTCCGGATTGGTTGGGATTTCAAAACCTCCAAAATGGAGGTACCCGAAGTTGGGAAAGCGATAACCCATAGAAATTTATTGCTTGCATTGGAACATTATTACTTTCCTTATAAAAATCAGCGTAATTCAGGAATGTATATATCTCCGGAATTATACTATGCTAACGGAATGTTAAGCGTTGATAATGAAAAATCGCATGAATATGGATTGAATTTAAGCCTTGGCTATCGCTGTTGTTTCAATCCGATCGTTTTAGACTGTGCGTTGTTTTCTGGGTATGGGTATTCATACCAAGAAAATAATGTGTATGCCTACAGGAGTAAAGAAATTAAATCATTAGAATTCAAAGTTACAATCGGATTTATTTTGTGAAAATGAAAACAGGATGTTTTATTATAATAGTGACAGTGTTACTGTTCCAAACTTCCTGCTATGAAGACGATGCTATTATAATGACAGAAGAAAAACTTAACAAAGAGGTGAATCAATGGATTTATAATACCATGTCGTACTATTACTACTGGGAGAAAGAAATGCCAGATAACATTGAAAATTACAATATTTCCCCGATTGATTTTTTTAAATCATTACTTTATATTAAAGATAGATATTCATTCATCATTAATCAGAGTAATAGCCTTGGTATTAACAATTCCATAAGCGATGTTGGAAATTACGGTTTTGAATCAAATTTTGGATATATAGACGAAGATAAAACCCGTATTGGCGGATTAGTGTTGTACGTATTTCCAAATTCCATGGCCGAAAAAGAGGGTGTTAAGAGAGGAGATATTTTCATTTCTATAGATGAGGTTTCGCTAACGATGGATAACATAGAGGATGTATTTCAAAAAGCGAGGGCGACTTTTACTTTTATCAGATATGATGGATGTGACACCACAATTTTTAATAAAATGCTGCAAAGGGAAACTCACGAAATTGCTCCGATCTATACGCAAAAGATATTCGATATGAAACATACAAAAATTGGTTACTTTTGTTATAATCAATTCCTTGATGATAACGGTGACGGATCAATGATGTATGTGAATGAACTTTTGGAGTGTTTCAGTAATTTCAAAAGAAATGGTATAAACGAGTTGGTAGTTGACTTACGATATAACCTTGGAGGTCTCATTAACCTTTCTGTCTTACTTGCCAGTTTGATAGTTCCGAACGTTGATTCGACGAAAATAGCATTGCAATTTGAATATAACGAAAAAATTCAGTCATTAATATACAGGGATAAAGATCGGCGGACTCTAAATTTTTCTCTTTATCCTGATTCTTACGTAGGGTCTAACCTCAATCGTGTTTTTTTTATCGTAGGCTCCATGACTGCCTCAGCCAGTGAGGCAGTCATTAATGCACTTTTACCGTATATGGACGTAATTCTTGTTGGAGAATCTACTTACGGCAAAAATTTTGCGTCTACGCTATTTACAAAAACTAATAATTGGGGAAATACGTATGCCATTATGCCGGTTGTGATGAAAGTGTATAATTCAAGTTATGAATCTAGTTATGGAGAAGGATTTAGTCCTGACTATCAAATAAATGAATTTATGCATCAACTATATGAATTGGGTGATACAAGAGAGGTGATATTAAACTATATTCTGACTTCAATTTTTATGATTAATCTTGAAAACGAAAATGAAACAAGGAGTGCTTTTCGCGCAACTACATTTTCTCCGTTATTGGCTAAATCTATTGATAAGTATCACATCTATGAATTTCGTCAACACGAAAGGTAAGTCGATTCTTGAGAATTTATTTCCGCTAGTTTGTATCTGTCTTATCTATTAATGGAGTTCAAGGTTTAAAATTTCTACAGGCAACAATTTAGCAGTTCAACAACTCAACATATTTCAGAAGGCGTGCTTAAAATAATTGACTGGTATATTATTCGAAAGTTTGTTAGTACTTACCTGTTTGCCATACTGGCGCTCACGGTAATTATTATTGTGTTTGATACCAGCGAAAAAATTGACGACTTTGTTGCCAAGCAGGTTCCCCTTACAGCTATTATTTTTAACTATTACGGCAACCTTATTCCTTACCTGTTGAGCGTTTTCAGCGCGCTGTTTACCTTTATTGCCGTAATATTTTTTACCTCCAATCTGGCATCTCATACCGAGATTGTAGCAATGCTGTCCAACGGTATCAGCTTCTCTCGTATCATGAGACCGTACATGATTACGGCGGTTGCCATTACCATTTTTAACTGTATTTTGGTCAACTTCGTAATACCACCTGCAACGGCGAATCGCTATGAGTTTGAGGAAAAATATATTCGTAATCCGTATCAGAATAGAGAGCGCGATATTCACCGCCAGTGTTCGCCTACACAGTTTTTGTACATGGAGAGCTTTGGTGTGCGCGAGCAGACGGCTTACCGCTTTTCTTTGGAGAATATAGAGAACGACGAGCTGCAGTCTAAGCTGACCTCGGCATATGCTACTTGGGATTCATCCAAAAATGTGTGGTGCGTGTACAACTACACCATACGTACGCTTACAGACAGCGGCGAAGTTATTGCCATGGGGCAGCAGCTGGACACGTCTGTTTATCTTACGGGAAAAGATTTTTCAATACGCCTTAATCGCTTTGTGGAAACCATGAACTTCTTTGAGCTCAATGAGTACATTGGAGCGTTGGAGCACCAGGGCGCTGCTGCTATAAATGATGCACTTATAGAGAAGCATAAGCGGTTTGCCTATCCTGTTGCCAGCATTATTCTTACGGTTATTGGCGTAACCCTCTCATCCCGCAAAATGCGCGGAGGTATGGGTATTCATATCGGGCTGGGTGTGGGGCTGAGCTTCTCATATATACTCTTTCAACGATTTAGTGAAATGTTTGTGCAGAGCGGTACGCTTACTCCGGGCGTAGCTTTGTGGGTTCCCAATATCCTTTATATTGGCGTAGCCATGTACCTGTACCGTAATACACCAAAGTAGAGCCCCATGTTTAAAGCTTCGAATGTTGAAATAAAGAATAGACGCGCCACGTTTGACTACGAGCTGGTAGAAACATTCACGGCGGGAGTGGTGCTAGCCGGAACGGAAGTTAAGGCTATACGTGAGGGCAAGGTCAGCCTGGCAGACAGCTATTGCTTTTTTGCCAATGGCGAGCTTTGGGTAAAGAACATGCACGTTACGGAGTATCGTTTTGGTACGTATACGAATCATTTCCCAAAGCGCGACCGTAAGCTGCTACTGCATAAAAAGGAGCTGCAGAAGCTGCAGCGCAAGGTTAAGGAGAAGGGCTACACCCTTGTGGCGTATCGTCTTTTCTTTAACGAGAAAAATTTTGTGAAGCTGGAGATAGCGCTTGCGCGAGGCAAAAAATCATTCGATAAGCGAGAAAGCATCAAAGAGAAAGATTTGCGGCGGGAGATGGATAGGAGGGAGGACTAGCGTCATGGGGTTTTGTTGTATTTTCTTACCTTTGTGAATAGTAATTTTTTAGGAGTGATGTAAATATGTACTGGAGAAAAGCGGCTGTAAACGGGGCGTATATTGGTGGCGTGGGTGCTTTGTGCGTACTGCTGGAGCAGCTGCTGGGGGGTAATGTGCTGCTGGCTTTGCTTAGCTACGCTGTGCCGTTTGTCGGCTTCTCTTGGTTCTCTATACGTCTGAGAGACAAGGAATTAGGAGGCCGCATTACCTATGGGCAGACCTTCAGGTATGCGTTGATGCTCAGTTTTTTTGGCGCTATTATTGTAGGGGCGGCAACCACCGTTGTCAACGTTTTGCATCCCGAATATTTAGCCGACGCTACGGATGAAATCCTGAAGATTTTCGAAAAAACTGCCTCGGAAAAGGATGTGCTGGCATTTAAAGATGTGGCAAGCAGAATGAGCTTTCCCGCTACTTTCTTCATGTATTCCGTTGCCAGCTACACATTCTTTGGAATGATTATTGGGTTGATAACCTCGGCAATGGTAAGAAGATAGGTAATTTCAAAATAAGTAAGGAAAAATGGACGTATCAGTTGTTGTTCCGTTGTACAACGAAGAAGAGTCGTTACCCGAGCTGATGGCTTGGATAAAGCGAGTGGCAGATGCCAACAAGCTAATCTGTGAAGTTGTGATGGTTGACGATGGCAGCGCCGACGGCTCATGGGAAGTTGTGCAAACGCTATTTGCAGAGTACGCGGGCATGGTGCGCGGTATTAGGTTGCAGCGCAACTACGGAAAATCTGCCGCTCTTTTTTGCGGATTTGAGGCGGCTCAGGGTAGCGTTGTCATTACTATGGATGCCGATTTGCAGGACAGCCCCGATGAGATTCCGGAGCTATATCGCATGATTGTACAAGATGGCTATGATGTTGTGTCCGGTTGGAAAAAGAAGCGCCACGACCCAATAGGCAAAAGGCTTCCCAGCAAAGTGTATAACGCAACAGCCCGTAGAATTACGGGGATTAAGCTGCATGACTTTAACTGCGGGCTTAAGGCATACCGTAGAAAAGTGGTAAAAAGCATTGAGGTTTACGGCGATATGCATCGCTACATTCCGGTGCTGGCGAAGCAGGCCGGATTTAAAAAGATCGGCGAAAAAGTAGTGTGCCATCAGGCGCGTAAGTACGGGGTAAGCAAGTTTGGCTGGCAGCGCTTTATGACCGGATTCCTGGATCTGATGTCGGTTGTTTTCCTTACCAAGTTTGGCAAAAAGCCAATGCACTTTTTTGGCGTTATGGGTACGCTCATGTTTTTCATTGGGCTTGTTATGGCCATCTACCTGGGTGCGAATAAAGTATACTGCCTGGCTAAAGGTATTCCCGCCATTTTGGTAACCAGCAGCCCGTACTTCTACATTGCGCTTACCACCATGGTTATGGGTACGCTGCTGTTTTTGGCAGGGTACCTGGGCGAGCTCATTGCCCGTAACTCCAGCGATAGGAATCACTACCTGATAGAGGAGGCAATTTAAGATATGCCACAAAATAGCTTACCTCCCTTTCCCCCCTTACCTCCGCCCCGTCATTCCGACCGGAGCGTAGCGGAGTGGAGGAACCTTTCCCCTCACCGCCACCCCGTCATTCCGACCCCCTCGACTTCGCTCGGGGCAGGCTCCGCGCAGCGGAGTGGAGTGGAGGAACCTCCGCCCTCCGTCATTGTGGCTACCATCGTTCTGCGCTTGCCGACAGGTTCCTCCACGCGCCCGCTCGTACCTCGCGGGCTTGGTCGGAATGACGGTGATCTTTTTTAATAGTAAGGATGGGGTGTTTTGCGGCGGCGTAGCCGCCGCAAAACACCCCATTTCCCCCTTACCGCCGCCCGTCATTCCAACCCCTTCGACTTCGCTCAGGGCAGGCTCCGCGTAGTGGAGTGGAGGAACCTCCGCCCCTCATCGCCATCCCCGTCATTCCGACCGGAGCGTAGCGAAGCGGAGGAACCTTTCCCCTCACCTCCACCCCCGTCATTCCGACCCCTTCGACTTCGCTCAGGGCAGGCTCCGCGTAGCGAAGTGGAGGAACCTCCCCCCTCCGCCCCGATAAATCATAAATCAGGCAGCAAATCCCCCTGTGTGCGCACACGAATTGTTAAACTTTATTAAACACAATGTTAAAGTTGAATTTGTATATCCCTGTAAATCAAAGTATTAACTCATTTAACACGGCTTATGATAAAATAGGTTGAATAATGTATGATTAAATGTTTTACATTTGCCCAGTGAATGTGCGTGTGCGCACACGCAGTCTTTAGTTGAAAGTTGAAAATTCATAATTCATAAATCGCATTATCCTTGCTTTTTGTTCCTTGTTCTTTATATCGCAAGTCGCACATTGAGCGTTGAAAATCGCAAATAGTAATTCATAAATCGTATTGTCCTTGCTCCTTGTTCCTTGTTCTTTATATCGCAAGTCGCACATTGAGCGTTGAAAATCGCAAATAATAATAAATAGTAATTCATAAATCGCATTATCCTTGCTCTTTGTTCCTTGTTCTTTATATCGCAAGTCGCACATTGAGCGTCGAAAATCATAAATAATAATTCATAAATAATAAATCATACATTGATACGCCCTGCAACAAATAATAGTAAAGCCCCTCAAGCCCGCTGCCGGATTGACTTTGGCACGATTTTTGCACACACACACACGAGTGGCGTAGTTTCTGATTTTGATGTAAAGAATTCCGTATGCGCGGCCGCGCATACGGAATTTTGCGTATACATACAGGCCAATAATTCAACAAAAAAATAAACCTATGAAAACGAAAAGAATTTTTTCATTGCTGGCGCTTGCCGCGCTTATGCTATGGGGAGCGCACGTAAAGGCTGCGGGAACTACACCTTATGCAGACGAATTCCCTGTTACGTTTGTAGCTTCTGAAACCAATATTAGTGCTGCGGAGTGGGTAACCTACACTGCGAACAGTTATTCAAGTAGAACAGATTGCAGCACGCCTCAAGGTAACTATCCTAACCTAAGTGGGACTGGGCGTAAGGTAGATTTTTACCTTAGCAATTGCGGTGACGCTATATTTACCTTACGTGGTAATGGCTCTCGCGAAATGGCTTTTTATGTGAATGACAACAAGGTCGAACAAAAGGTGATTACAACAAACGGTTGTGAGGATGTCGTTATAAGTGTTAATAGTACAGGAAGTGTTAAGGTGTCTGTGTCTGGTGTAGACGGAAGCGTTTATCTTCCTTCAGTGACGTTTACCTCAGGGGTCTCCGCTTCTCCCACCATTACCGCTACTCCTGAAGCCATAGCTATTACCACTCCTGCCAACGCGGTGGTGGAGGAGACCCAAAAAACGGTAACCGTTTCGGGCGTAGCGCTCACGGGAAACCTTTCGCTGGCTATTCAAGGCGAGGGCGATGCTATTTTTAGCCTACCCTCCGCAAGCGAAACGCTTACCGCAGTGGAAGGTGCAGTGGCGGCTACGGCTGTTGTGCTGGAGTTTGGCGATTATTCAGCGGCGGCAGGACAAACCCTGTATGATACGCTGGTAATTTCCGGTGGCGACGCCGACGAGGTGAAAGTTCCTTTGGAGCTTACGGTTACCGCAGTTGATGAAAGCAAGCCGGTGGTCACCGGCTACTTCCCTGTAGATGAGGACACTAACGTATTCGTCTACACTCCGCTGTACGTAGTATTTGATAAGAATATTACCGTAAACGATACTGATGCGGTAGTCATCGATAACGGGAATGAAATTACCAGCGTAGCGGCAAGCAACGACACCCTGTTTATTACGGCCTTGCTGGTAAAGAACACCACCTATACCATTACCCTGGGGGCAGGCGCCGTGCAGGATTTGGCAACAAACAAGTCTGAGGAATCCTCCTGGTCCTTCACCACCGACGGCGCAGCGCCCACGGTGGTAGGCAAGGAGCCGGAGGGCAATACCGCTCCCATTAAGCCGATTAAGGTTACGTTCAGCGAGCCTGTAGAGGTAGTCGGGGATCTCATTACGGTAAACGGCGGCATTGTTGGCGCTACCCTTAGCGGCGACCGCATTACCCTTACGCTAACGGATACCGTCGTTGGGCCGGAGCATACCTACGCGGTAGTAATTCCAAAGGAGGCCATTACTGACATTTCCGGTAACGAGCTGGCCGAGAATATTAAGTGGACCTTTACCGCCCTGGACGACAGCCCGGTATTCCCCTATAAGCCTACTCTGGACGCCAGCTTTGTTATCCCCTCATGGATGACGTTGACGAGCGCTACCGGAAGAACCAGCGACGGGTGCCAAACTACTACCGGTTACGCTTTGCGTACTGCTAATGGTTTTGCAGAGTTCCGCCTGCCTCAATGCGGCTACTTTAGGGTAGACGTTACCGCCAACGGCGGCAGAACATTCAAAATGTTCGTAGATGGAGTAGAGAAGATTCCATCGACAGCCATAGAGAAGACCACTCCCTGCGGTGGAGTTGGTTACATTAACTACAAGGTAAACTCGTTTACGCCTGTAGTTATCCGCATTGAGGATATGGGATCTAGTTTTAGCTTGGTTAACCTTGAAATTACCGCTCCTGAGGTGGACAGGCCTGCCATTTTTGCTTCGCCTGAAGCCATAGACGTTACCGTGGCGGCCAACGCAACGGTAGCAGAGGCCGACAGATCAATAATCGTGGTAGGGGCAACGCTTACCAGCGATCCTGTTACGTCGGTTATTCAAGTGGGCGGAGCAGCAGGCATTTTTGCAGTTCCGGTGCTTAAAGCAAGCCTGACGCCCAATTTGAACGGAGCCATTCGCGATACCCTTGTGCTGGAGCTTGGCGATTATTCAGCGGTGGCAGGAACCACCCTGCGCGATACGCTGGTAATTTCCGGTGGCGGCGCCGATACCATCATAAAGATACCTTTGGTGCTTACAGTTACCGGAGCGGATATAACCGCACCGGTTGCTCTTGCATTTTTCCCTGTAAATGAGGCGGTTAACGTGCCTGTCAACACCCCTCTGTACGTGGTGTTTAGCGAGCCTGTTACCGTAGATCCGGCTAAGGTAACCATAGACAACGGCGTTACCGTAAGCGGCGTTACCGTAAAGGAGGATACGCTGTTTATCACTGCCGCCCTGGTAAAGGACGTTACCTATACGGTAGCCCTTGCTGAGGGTGCGGTAAAGGATGCGGCGGAGAACGAGTCGGTGGCAAGTTCTTGGTCATTTACCACAGACAACGCAGCTCCCGTGCTGAGCGGCAGCGCCCCTGCCGACAATGCAGCCGGTGCAGCCATTAACGTTAAGCCCTCGTTTACCTTCAACGAAAAGGTAACCGTGCTTACCGCAACCGTAGCCGACGCCATTAACGACAGCATAGACGTAACGCTGGCCGTAAGCGCAAGCGGTACGGTGGTAACCGTAACCCCCGCGCATAACTTTGAGTACCTTACGGAGTACGCGCTTACCATTCCTGCCGGCAGCATTGCCGATATTTCGGGCAATGAGTACGCTACGGACTTGGCGCTGCACTTTACCACCAAAAAGCAGGTAGAGGGTCTGTTCTACACCGACTTTCTTACCGCGCCGGACGCAGTTGGCGCGCTCGTGTTCAATGCAAGCAACGAGTATGCAATTGGCGCCGGTCCGGTAGTTATAGGCAATATGACCCTTGGCGGACACAGCAGCGCAAAGCTTCAAGGTAGCGCTCTCGAAGCTACGCCTGACGAACCGGGTATGGACGGAGCTACCGATGGCCGTTTCTCTACGGGTGGGCAAGGTGGTTATGTGGAGTTGCCCTCGCTGCAAGGGCCTTGTATGATATACTTCTGGCATGCCCCCAGTGGCGCTAATAGTAACGTACGCGGTTTGACGTTGACGGCTAACGGCGCGAATTTGGGCGGCAATTCGCTCGCTACCGCTACCGCTACCTATGGAACGACATCAGCCAATTCAATCTACCGCAAGGATTCTGCGCTGTACGCCGGCACGGATATGGTTACGTTCAGGCTTACGGGTGGCAGCAGCGGTATGTGGCTGCTTGATGTTCTGGTTAAGGCCATAGAAATTGATGACGAAGCCCCTGTGCTAGCCTTTACTCCTGCTGACGGCGCTACAGGCGTGGCCTCTAACGCTACGCTGGTGGCTGCGGCAAGCAAGCCCATGTACCGCAAGAACGACATGACCGCAAAGCTTACCTTCAGCGACCTGGCCGGCTACGTTACGCTGCTTAAGGGCGAAACGCCTGTGGCAACCGCAGACTTAAGTTTTGCGCTGGACAACGATACCATTAAGGTAGCGCTCGAAAATGGCGCACGCTGGGAAAACGGCGCGACCTACACGCTTAAGGTAGATACCGTATCCAACAATTTCGGCTATAAGAGCGATGTGCAGTCTACCACCTTTACCATTGTTGGCGATGAAGTGTTTGTTAGCGACCTTACCATTACCAGCCCCACCGAGGAGCAGGAGATAGCGGTAGGCGCAACGGTTGCGCTAACGGCCACCGTTACGCCGGACAACGCTACCGATAAGTCGGTAAGCTGGGAGTTGATAGGCGGCGGCTCGTACGCCACGCTAAACGCCTCAGCGCCAAGCGTAACGGGCGTATTAGCGTCGGGTAGTGCAGCAGTTCAGCTTAGGGCCAGAGCCAACGGCGCCGACGGCAACCTTACCCGCGACGTGTACTTCTACGTGAGGGCGGCAGGTACCGGCATTACAAAGAGCGCCGATGATTACGGCATTGTAGTGTCGCCTATTCCCACAGACGGTTTGCTGAACGTGAACAGCAACGTAACGCTCAAGCAGGTTAAGGTATACGCTGCATCAAGCAGTGCATTAGTGCTTTCGCAACCGTTGAGCGGCTCAAGCGTAGACCTGAGCGCGTTGCCGGCAGGCAGCTACATTGTGCTGCTATTCCCCGAAACCGGCGCACCCGCTGTCGTTCAGGTGGTAAAGCAGTAAGCAATTGTACGTTGAGTAAGCTCCTCATGGCTATTTTGTAGAGGAGCTTACTTTTTTACTCAGCAAAAAATAAGTATGATTTTCCACAGGTAAATACATATTTTATCGGTGAAAATCTGTGACAACGCCTGTTTAATCTGTGCCCTGAAAACGAGGAAGCAGGGCAGGGTAGCGGGTAACGTTGCGGATAACCATAAAAACAAATAAACCAACGACAAATTATGAGAATACTACTTTCAGCTGCGCTAGCCATGTTGCTGACCTTTTCGGCGGCGGCGCAAAGCATGCTCAAAATTTCGGGTACGGTGCTCGACGAAAGCAGCGAGCCGGCTGTGGGTGTGAGTGTTGTGGTAAAGGGTACTACAACGGGTGCGGTTACCGATGTTAACGGTGGCTACGATATTCAAGCTCCTGCCGACGGTGTGCTGCGATTTTCGTTTGTAGGCATGGCCGATGTGGAGGAACCCATTAACGGAAGGGGGCGTATAGACGTTACCCTGGCAAATGCCGCCAACAACCTCGATGAGGTTGTGGTAATTGGCTACGGTACAGTGCGTAAGCGCGATCTTACGGGCGCAGTTTCGTCGGTAGGCGGCAAGGATGTCGCTGCCGTTCCTGTAAGCTCTGCCGCTGAGGCAATTACGGGAAAAATGGCTGGCGTGCAGGTAACCACCACCGAAGGTTCGCCCGATGCCGAGGTAAAAATCCGCGTGCGCGGCGGCGGCTCTATTACGCAGAGCAGCAACCCCCTGTACATTGTGGACGGCTTCCCCGTAAGCTCCATTAACGATATTGCTCCGGGCGATATCCAGAGCATGGATGTACTCAAAGATGCCTCATCGGCAGCTATTTACGGCGCTCGTGGCGCAAACGGCGTGGTAATTATTACCACTAAGAGCGGACAGGAGGGCAAGCTTACGGTAAACTACAACGCCTACTACGGCTGGAAAAAGATAGCAAAAACCCTGGACGTTATATCCCCCTACGATTATGCGCTGTGGTCGTATGAGCGATCGCTCCTGGCCGACGACGACAAGTACGCCAGGTACTTTGGCAACTGGGAGGATATTGATATGTACGACGGCATAGCCTTCAACGACTGGCAGGACATCATTTTCGGCAACGTCGGAACAACTTTTAACCACAACCTGAGCATTAGCGGAGGTACGGAAAAGAGCAAGTACGCCTTTAGCTACAACCACATTGACGATGAGGCCATTGCCAAAGGTTCGAATTATGCCCGCGACAACCTGGCGCTAAAGCTGACCAGCAACCCGCACAAGCGCGTTCAGCTGGACTTCTCGGTGCGCTGGGCAAAAACTGGGGTAAACGGCCCCATCACCAACGACGGCGGTGAGGAAAAAGGCTCTACGAGCGATACCCGCCTGAAGAGCGTAATGATTTATCCATCTATACCACTTACAGCCAAGGAGTTGACAGACCCCTCCGAAACCGACCCGGATTTTGCGCTGTACAGCCCTACCGTTTCTCTGCGCGACAACGAGCGCGTCAACAACCGTAAAACGCTCAACATGGGCGGCGCGGCCAGCTGGGAGTTTATAGACGGATTTAAGCTCAAAACAGAGGTGGGTCTAGACCAGTACGATGAGCGCAACGACCGCTTTTACGGCGTTACCACCTACTACTCAAGAATGACCGTGCCGGGAAATGATAACAAGGGAAAACCCGCCGTTATTTTCACTGACCGCAACCGTGAAACCCTGCGCAACACCAATACCCTGAACATGGACTTTAACACGTTTCTGCCAAAAGATCACAGCCTGAGCCTGTTGCTGGGGCAGGAGTACCTTATTACCACCAGCCACACTATGGAGTCTTTAGGGGCGGGCTTTGACTACAGCTTTAACCTGGATATGGCCCGCCGCCTGACCACTGAGGGAAATGGGGGAGAGTACTATCCGGCTGTTAACAACTCATTTTCGCCTGACGATAAGCTATTCTCGTGGTTTGGCCGCACCAACTACAGCTATCAGGGCAAGTACCTGGCAAGCGCAACCTTCCGCGCCGATGGTTCTTCAAAGTTTGCCAGCGGCAACCGGTGGGGTTTATTTCCCTCAGTATCAGCTGCATGGCGTATTTCAGCCGAACCCTTTATGGAGGGTACAAACAAGTGGCTGAACGACCTGAAGCTGCGTGCCAGCTACGGTACTGCGGGCAACAACAACATTCCCGCCGGACAAATGACGCAAACCTATCAGGCAAGCGGAACCTCCTGGGTGGGCGGATACAGCAGCTACTGGGCGCCCAGCAAAATTATGGCCAACCCCGACCTTACGTGGGAAACCACCATTACGCGCAACGTGGGCGTGGACTGGTCGCTGCTTAACGGCAGCCTGAGCGGAACGGTGGAGGCCTACCTCAACAGCACAAAAGACCTGCTGCTGCTATTCCCAACCCCAGGAACAGGCTACGATAACCAGTACCGCAACATGGGCGAAACCGAAAATCAGGGATTGGAAATATCGGCAAACTGGGCGGCGGTAAGCAAGAAGAATTTTACCGTTAGCGTTAGCGCCAACATTGGCTTCAACAAAAATAAGGTGGTTTCCTTAGGCGATATGGAAGAGGTAACGGGCGCTACAGAATGGTCAAGCACCGAGGTTGGTACTGACTACATGGTAAGAATAGGCCAGCCTATTGGGCAAATGTACGGCTACCGCGCTGCCGGCCGCTATGAGGTAAGCGATTTTGACTACGTAGACGGAAAATGGAGGCTAAAGGACGGCGTGGTGAACTGTAGCGATGTTATCGGCGCCAACCAGCTGCGCCCCGGCGCTATGAAGCTGGAGGATATAGACGGCGACCATAAGGTAACGTCGGACAACGACCGCGTGGTAATAGGCAACGCCAACCCGCTGCATACGGGCGGTTTCAGCGTCAACGTTCGCGCCTACGGATTCGACTTGGGCGCCTACTTCAACTGGAGCTACGGCAACGATGTGTACAACGCCAACAAGATTGAGTATACCTCAACCAGCAAATTCCACTCGCGCAACATGATTGATATTATGGCCGACGGCAGCCGCTGGACAAACCTGGACAAGACGACAGGGCAGCTCATTACCGACCCTGCTGCGCTTGAAGCCGCCAACGCCAACACCACCATGTGGAGCCCCTGGATGTCAAAATACGTGCTTACCGACTGGGCCGTAGAGGACGGCTCGTTCCTGCGCCTCAACACGCTCACCTTGGGCTACACCCTTCCGCGCAGCTTGACCGAAAGGGTAAAACTCAGCGCCACACGCTTTTACGTATCGGCGTACAACGTGTTCTGCCTGACCGGCTACAGCGGATTTGACCCTGAGGTAGACACCCGCCGCAAGGTGCCGTACACGCCGGGGGTGGACTACGCCGCCTACCCGCGCAGCCGTCAGGTGGTGGTAGGGCTTAACCTAACGTTCTAACCGTAAAAATGAGTAGAGAAATGAAAAACAGCATAAAAATACTGACCCTGGCGCTGCTGGCAGCCTTTGGCGCCAGCTGCGAAGACATTTTGGAGGCGCCTACCAAGTCGTCTATGGACGAATCGGTAATATTTTCAACGCCTGCCTACGCCAAAAATGCCATTGCAGGCGTAATACAATCCTTTGGCGAAACCAACTCCTACCGGGGACGCTACTACACCCACTACGGCGTAAACACCGATGTAGAGGTTAAGAGCGGCCTGAGCGGAACGGCCGAACCCGATGACAAGGCGCGCCTGTCGAATTACAATACGAATGTGGCCAACGGCGAAATGAACGTGGGTAATGATACTTACGTCAAGGCCTACGAGGGCATCGAGCGAGCCAACCTGTCCATTCGCGGGCTTCGCCAGTACGCCGATCTGAACAACTGGGAGCTGGCGCAAATACTTGGCGAAATGCTAACCCTGCGGGCCGTGCTGTACGTAGACCTGCTGAAGGGCTGGGGCAACGTGCCTGCACGCTTTGAGCCTATTTCGCCCGCAACCATTTACCTGCCGCGTGCCGACCGCGATGTGGTGCTGAAGCAGCTGCTGGCAGACCTTGAAGAAGCCGCAGGCTTGGTGGGCTGGCCCAACGAGAATGCCTATACTATTACAAATGAGCATATTAACAAGGCTTTTGTGAAAGGCTTACGCGCCCGCGTTGCCCTTATGGCGGGCGGACACTCCATGCACATGGGCGAAACCGCCATGCGCCCAAGTAATGACCCCGATTTGGCTAAGGACAAAATGTACGCCATTGCCAAAAAGGAGTGTCTGGATGTAATTGAAAGCGGAACAGCCCGTCTGCAGCCGCAGGGTACTTGGGCAAGCAGCTTTGAGGCGGCCTTTAGGGCGGTGCATGCCGAAGCTCACGTAGCCGGCAACGAGGCGCTTTGGGAAATTCCCTTTAGCACAGAGCGCGGCAGGGTAATCTACACCTGGGGCATAGAGCATAAGAAGGTTGATATATACACCGCGCAAAATAAAGGCGCCCAGATTTTGCCCAACCCCATTCTGTTTTACAAGTACCGAAAAGAGGATGTTCGCCGCGATATTACCTGTATTCCCTACGAGTGGGACAATGGAACTGTCTCTACCACAGGGAATCACGTACTACGTAGCCTCAACAGCTGGTGCTTTGGCAAGCACCGCTACGAGTGGCTCAACCGCCGCGTTACCAACGTCAACGACGATGGTCTGAACTTCTTGTACATGCGCTACGCCAACGTGCTGCTCATGGCCGCCGAGGCCGTTAATGAGCTTGACGGCGCGGGTGCAGCGGCGCCCTACCTTCGCGAAGTTAAGGAGCGTGCTTACCCGGAAAACTCCTCTATTGTGGAAGCCGAAATGAGCGCCGCTATCGCAGGCAAGACAGCCTTCTTCAACACCGTTGTGGACGAGCGTGCTAAGGAGCTGGCGGGTGAAATGTACCGCAAGGAAGATCTGATACGTTGGGGCTTGCTGGACGCAAAAATGATCTCAAACAGGGAGGATCTAGCGAAGTTAGAGGCGCGTACAGCGCCCTACAACAATGTAAATGCCAAGGTGTACTCTAAGACGGCGCCCGACGGCGTAAGCCTGCTGTTGTACGGGCTGGAGCCTGGTCAACTGGGCGACCCTGGCGACGCCAGTTACGTCGGAAAAACATGGAAGCTTAAAGGCGACACCGATACAAAGACCTATCAGGAACGCCTGTATGCGCGCACGCCAAGCTCGCAGCCTTACTGGCCCATTTGGGAAAGTGTAGTAATCGCCTCAAACGGCAAAATCGTTAACGACCCGGTATTTCAACAATAAACTTCTTATAACCTAAGGATATGAAAACAGCGCAAAAATTGCTATATATGGTGGCCCTTGCACTTGCCCTTACCGCCTGCAAGGAGCCTATGGACGAAATTACCGGAACGGATTATCCTCGCACTTTTTCGCCTATTGAGATAGAGGTAACGCACATCAGGTTTGACTCGGCAAGGATAGAGTGGCAGTCTATTGACGGTGCAAGCGCGTATACGGTAGAGCTTAGCGGCCAGGGCGACAGCCTACAGTTCAGCAGCATTGTGCGTACCTGGGATAATGTTGATGGTACAAGGCTGAACGTGGGCGGCCTGTGGGGCGAAGCGCAGTACAGCGTCCGGATAAAAGCCAAGACCTTTGCGGAGGGAAAGGAGGATTCCAAGTGGAAAAACCACACGTGGAAAACGCCCGCCGAGCAGGTTTTCCTGTCGGTACGCAGCGTTGATATTAAGGGAACGAGCGTTAAGGTGCGCTGGTCGTTGCCCAACGGTAAGCTCACGGAGCTAAGGGTAAGCGGCGGCATAGACCCTATACAGCTTACCGAGACAGATATGCCCAACGGCGAGCGCGAGCTTACGGGCTTAAAATCGAATACAAGTTACACCATTGCGCTTTATGACGGAACCAAAAAGCGCGGGGAGGTAAAGCCCAAAACGAGGTGGAAACCCACCGGAGCAGAAGGAAATGTGGTAACGCTAAGCATTGGCCAGGATTTGAAGGCTGCTTGCGAAGATGCTGCTAACGTTGGCAAAATCATTTACCTGCCCGATAATTATACTTTTGACGTACTCAACTCCGCAGAAGATAACGGTATGCTAATTGCAGGCAGCATGACCATTATGGGCGACCCCGATGCAAGCGCTAAGCCTAAGATTAAGTTCTTCGGCGATGCCGGCAAAAGATGCTTCATTTTACCGGCAAATGCCGATACCATACTGATTACTAACGTTATATTAGAGGGCGATCCTGCTGCGGGAAGCGGTATTATTGACCAGCCGAATTTATCAACAGATCCAAAGATTAACACCTTGAAAGCGCTTGTGTTTGAAAACGATGAGCTGCTTAACGTCGGTAGAGGCTTTGTCCGGTTGAGATCTACTACCGATACCGCTGTAAAATCTATTGAGTCGCTGTCTGTCAATGACTGTATTTTCAGTAATTTTGGCGCCACCAACTCCAATGGCATTTTCATAAACGTCGCAACGGAAAAAGGAGGTATTGATAATATTACGATTACCAACACCACCATCTATGGGCAGAAGATGGATTTTATTAACGCTTCGGGGACAGGAACGACGGTAGTAAACAACCCCGTAAAGAAGATAAACATTGAAAATTGTACGTTCGATGATATCGTGAAGGAGTCGTCGGATAACCGTTACTTTATTCAAGCCGCCAACAACACGGGCTTAACGGCAACGGTTAAGAATTGTATTTTAGGTAAAACTGCCACAGCAAGGCAGTTTAACGGGGGTTCAGGCAGCACAGCTACCGCTACGGATTGCTACAAAACCTCAGACCACGCTACTACTGCTTCCTATGACTTTGCGTCTGGCGTAACCGCCTACTCAGGGTCTTCCACTACGCTCTGGACTAACCCGGCTGCAGGCGACTTTACGTTTAAGGACGCCGACTTTGCAGGCAAAGCCACTGCAGGCGACCCGAGGTGGAGGTAAAAGCAGCTGCTTTAGCATCGCAAACCCCTATCCTGCAAGTCATTACATGCAGGTAGGGGTTTGAAATTTTTTAGCTATGAAAAAATGCGTTTGGTTCGAATCCTTAAGAGTTGTGAACCCCGTTTTGGCAGGTTGAATTACACGCAAAAAGCAGTACCTTTGCAAAAGAATACACCACACTAATAGACGCTATGGCGCACTACCTGGATCCCAAAAACGATTTAACGTTCAAGCGCGTTTTCGGCGAGCACAAGCACCTCTGCAGGAGCCTGCTCAACAGCCTGCTGCCGCTGGACAAGCCCGTTGTCAGCCTGGAGTACCAAACGGGCGAGCTGGTACCCGAGCTGGAGGTGCTTCGCCACTCCATTGTGGACGTACGCTGCACCGATGCCGATGGGCGTCAGTTCATCGTGGAGATGCAGATGCACTGGTCGGAAAGCTTCAAAAGCCGGGTGCTGCTCAACGCCTCCAAGGCGTACGTGCTGCAGCTGGACAGCGCCGACAGGTACGAGCTGCTGCAGCCGGTTTACTCGCTCAACTTCGTGAACGACACGTTTGAGCGGTCGCCTGACATGCGGAGCGAGTACTACCACCACTACAGGATAGTGAACGTCAAGCATACCGAGAAACAAATCAAGGGGTTGGAGTTTGTGTTCATCGAGCTGCCCAAGTTCCGTCCACAGAACCGCGCCGAGAGACGGCTACACGAGCTTTGGCTACGGTTCCTTACGGAAATCAACGAGCGCACTGGCGAGGCTCCCGCGGCGCTGCTGGAGAACAGCGACACGCGGGAGGCGGTGAAGTACATGGAGGTGGGCGCCTACACCAAAGAGCAGCTGTCGGCATACGACAAGGTCAGAGACGGGATCCTCACGGAGCGCAGCCTGCTGAGCGATGCCCTGAAGGAGGGTGAAGCACAGGGCAGGGTAGAGGGTGAAGCAAAAGGCAGGGCAGAAGGTAAGGCAGAGAGAAGCAAAGAGGTTGCCCTTAACCTGCTGAAGCTAGGCATTTCCCTAGAGGACATTATGCAAAGCACTGGCTTAACAAAGGAGGAAATCCAGGCGCTGCAGAAAAAATAAGTACAATGAGAAAATGTAACTTTGAACCAGTAGCCCTCTACATGTCGGTTACGGCAAGCTGAAAACCTTTGGCGCGTACTACACCAACGTTGAGGTGTACATCAACTCGTTGGTAAGGCATTGTACGTCAGACCAACAGTAAAAACAGTGTAATGAAAAAGATATTTTACGCATTGCTTATTGTGCTTTTTGTTGCGCTACAGGCATGCTCGGGAAAAGACAGCATCTCTATCGTACCTCCCGTAGAACTGCCTGTTGATTCGGCTCAGGCTTCTATTACTATTTCCTTGCAGGGAGATGAGCACACGTTCTACCTTGGTACATCTACTTTTTTTGAGGTGCAGGCAAAAAAGGCGAACGGAGATAAGGACGATTTTCGTATAAAAATAAGCGACAACTCGGTGCTGAGCTCAAAGGTAAACGGCGATACGGTGGAGCTGATAGCGGTAAAGCAGGGCGAAGCTGCCGTTACCATACGTGCAAGAAGCAATGACTCGGTGTCGGTTTCTTTTCACGTTACGGTTATTGCCGCCACATCAACACCCGTACATAATGCCGAAAACATTGACGTAGACACTCGCCTTCAGCTCCGTTTTGGCGTAACGCCTACGCTAAATACTGCGGGCGAAATTGCCATTTATAAGCTGGATGGTACACAAGTTGATCTGATTAAGCTGAACGACGCAGCCAATAACTCCAGCTATACCTCAACCAAAACAAACTTTATTGGAAAGGCGAATAACAACAACGGCGGACGAGTGAGGGCGGTGAGCTATACGCCTGTGCGGGTTGAGGGAAACAGCGTAATTATTGCACCGCACAACGGTGTGCTGGAGTACGGCACGGAATACTACGTTACCATCTCTGATGGTGCAATTGCTCAGTTTATAGGCTTTAAGGCCAACGAGTGGGTATTTAAAACTAAGGTCAGGGCTCCGGAAGGAGATGCGGTTACGGTGGATGCTGCCGGTGGAGCGGATTTCTCTACGATTCAGAGCGCCATTGACTACGTTGCGGCAAAAGGTAAAGAGGCGCCCGTTACTATCAACGTAAAAAATGGCGTGTACGAGGAAATGCTTTTTGTACGTAACAAGAACAACATAACCATTATAGGAGAAAGCCGCGATGGCGTGATCATTCATTACGATAACTGCGAGGCCTTGAATGGCGGATCGGGTGCTGCCGAAGTTCGTCCCTCAGCCGGAGGAGCGCTGAAATCCGGAGGACGTTCGCTATTTCTGATAGAGGGTTGCGATATGTTACGCCTTGAAAATCTCACCATTAAAAATACTCATGCTAAGATCGGTTCCAGCGATCAAGCCGAGACCATATACTTTAATAGTACCGGTAGAATAGTTGCCGTGAATTGCAGCTTCATTAGCGCCCAGGATACCATTCTGGTTAAGGGCTACTGCTGGTTCTACAATTGCCTTATAGCAGGCGATGTGGATTTTATTTGGGGATATGTAAACATCTGTTTAATAGAAAATTGCGAAATACGTACCAGGGTTGATGTTCGCAATGGCGTAGCAACCTCCAATGGCGGATATGTAATGCAGGCTCGTGTCGAGAATTCTGCCAGCAAGGGCTTTGTATTTTTAAATTGTAACTTTACCGGAGAAGCTGGAGCGCCGGATGGAAAGACTTACCTTGCTCGTAGCGCGGGAAGCGGTGTGTATGATAATGTTTCCGTTATCAGCTGTACGTTGGGCAAGCACATTGCTACCGCAGGATGGTATAATAATCCGTTACCCAATCCGGGGACTGCTAACGCTACCGGCGGCTGGAAAGAGTACGGCAGTAAGAACGAAGATGGTACTGCATCGAGTACAACTGGACGATTATCACCCGGTTCATATCAGCTCACCGAAAATGAGTATATAGCAGGATATGCTACACGTGCTGCCATTTTCAGCGGATATGCTAATGGAACAAGTTGGATGTCGGAATAATTAAATGTAATGAAGAGTGCTGCTTGCTTTTTGCTATGTATACTTGCTTTCGCATTTAGTCTGACTGCTCAACCCTACGTTTCCAAAGTTTGGGTTGCGGACAACGGCAAAGGCAGCTATAAGAACCCTATCCTATATGCTGATTACAGTGATCCGGATGTGTGTCGTGTAGGTGACGATTACTACATGACTGCATCCAGCTTTAGCTGCATGCCGGGCTTACCCATTCTACATTCAAAGGATTTGGTTAGCTGGCAGATTATTGCCCATGCTGTTACCGGGCAACCCCCGCTTGATGTATATGCCAACCCTCGTCATGGTGATGGCATTTGGGCGCCGAGCGTTCGTTTTCATAATGGCGAATTTTACATTTTCTACGGTGATCCGGATTATGGCATTTACATGACCAAATCCAAAAAGGCGGAGGGGCCTTGGGAGCCGCTGGTTATGGTAAAAGAAGGTAAAGGCTTGATCGATGCTTGCCCTTTATGGGACGATGACGGTAACGTATACCTTGTACACGCATACGCTGGGAGTCGTGCCGGAATTAAAAGCATACTGGCGGTTTGCCGGCTTTCCAATGATGCCGCTAAAGCCATAACAGAAGACGTTATTGTATATGATGGCCATGATGTGGATGAAACTGTTGAGGGGCCAAAATTTTATAAGCACAACGGATACTACTATATTTTTGCACCCGCCGGAGGAGTAACCCAAGGCTGGCAGTTGGCTTTGCGCTCAAAAAATCCATTTGGGCCCTACGAGCGTAAGGTTGTGTTGGCTCAAGGAAAAACCACCGTCAATGGTCCTCATCAGGGAGCATGGGTAGACACTAAAACAGGTGAAGATTGGTTTTATCACTTTCAGGATTTAGCTGCCTACGGTCGTGTGGTACACCTGCAACCAATGAAGTGGGTTAACGATTGGCCTGTAATAGGAGAAGATAAAGATGGCGATGGTTGTGGCGAACCTGTCTTGACCTACAAAAAACCGGATGTTGGAGCAACTTATCCTGTTGCAACTCCTCAGGAGACAGACGAGTTTGATGGCATTACAGCTGGACTTCAATGGCAGTGGCATTCCAATCCGCGTCCGTGGTGGTCGTATTTGAATCGAGGTAAGAAACAGCTGCGATTATTTTCTGTCCCGTTGCCTGAGGATTCAAACAATTTATGGTCTGCAGGAAATCTGTTGCTACAAAAATTCCCTGCTCCTGAATTTACTGTGAATACAAAGCTGAAGTTAACTCCCAACAAAAGATGGGATGGTGAACGCGTAGGATTAATCGTAATGGGGCTTGATTACGGATTACTATCTCTTGAAAAAACGACGGATGGATTTGTGCTTTCGCAGCATGATTGCCTCCAAGCCGATAAAGGAAATGCTGAGCGCGTAAATGCCTCAGTAAATTTATCCGAAGGCCAAGTGTTTTTGCGTGTAAAGGTTGAGAAAAATGCTCTTTGCACCTTCAGCTACAGTCTTGATGGTAAAAAGTATGACGTGCTGGGACAAAAATTTGCAGCCAAGCCCGGTAAGTGGATTGGCGCTAAGGTTGGTTTATTTTGTCAACGTCCCAAAAGTACCAACGACGGTGGTTGGGTTGATGTAGACTACTTTAGAGTAGAAAAGTAAGAAGCGAACAAATAAATAAAAAACAGATGAAAAAGTTACTGCTGCCCATTTTAGCGCTATTATTTTGCAGCGCTACTATTGCTAAAGAAAAAACAGTAGAGGAGTATACTGCCGAGGCGCCTTTTAAAATGCCGACAGTAGTAGTCCCTGCTTTCCCGGATAATGAGCTTAATGTGCTGGATTTTGGCGCGGTTCCGGATGGACGATTCTTGAATACAGAAGCCTTCTCGAAAACCATTGCCGCATGTGTGGCCAAAGGCGGTGGTAAGGTAGTAGTGCCTGCCGGGCTTTGGCTTACAGGCCCCATTGAAATGAAGAGCAACGTGAACCTGCATGTTGAGCGTGGAGCCCTAATTCTATTCTCTCGCAGCGCCAAAGATTTTGTGGGAGCCGATGGTAAGCTCCGCTTCCCTATTTCAGGAGAGAAGCTAAAAAACATAGCCATCACCGGAGGTGGAATTATTGACGGTTCAGGTGAAGTATGGCGTCCGGTTAAGAAAATGAAAACCACCGATAACCAGTGGAAAAGCTTGCTAAAGCAGGGCGGCGTGCTAACCGACAGGGAGAGCATTTGGTGGCCAACCGAGGAGCAGTCAAAGAAAGATAGCCGTCCGAATTTGGTTAACTTCAAAAATTGTGAGAATGTGTTAGTGGAAGATATAACCCTGCGCAGCTCACCAAAATTCGTGCTTTATCCGAACAGCTGTAGCCACGTAACCATCCGCAATGTAAACGTTTACAACGAGTGGTGGGCGCAGAATGGCGATGGCATTGACATCAGCGCATGCAAAAACGTGGTGGTGTACAAGTGCAACGTTAGCGTGGGTGACGATGGAATCTGCATGAAGTCCAGCGGAGATAACAACAAGCCAAATCTCGAGAATGTGCTCATAGCCGCCTGCAACGTGTACCACGCGCACGGTGGCTTTGTCATTGGCAGCAACACCAACGGCGATATGAACAACATCTACGTTGTCGACTGCAACTTTGTGGGCTCCGATATAGGGGTGAGGGTAAAAAGCAACGGGGGCCGTGGTGGAGAGGTAAAAAATGTGTACATCAAAAACATATTCATGGCCAATATCGTGGAGGAGGCATTTCATTTTGATACCTACTATCAAAATGTTCCGGCAGGCGCCACGCGCGTAGAAGAGTCAGCGCTGCCCACAGATAAAATCCCGGAGCTGCACCACTTCTACATCAGCAACATTCGCTGCAATGGAGCAAAAGCCGCAGTAGCCATAACCGGTTTGCCCAACCATCCCGTACGCCATATTTTCTTTGATGATGTAATTATTTTGGCTAAAGAAGGAGTTACGCTGAAAAATGCTGAGGATATTTACTTTAAAAATACCAAAATCATCACAGAAAAAGAGGCTGCCCCTGTGCTGGAAAATACCAAAAACATTAACCTTCCTGAATAGCTGAAGGTTGAGAATTGAACGTTGAGGCGCCTCTTTAAAAGCCCACGTCGCAAAGTTTGGCAAAGTACGCCGCACCGCTTCACAAAGAAGTACTTCCGTGCTACTTTGTAGCTGCCTTTGCGAGATTTAGCGGTTAAATTTCAGTGTAAATAGCTATACATTACCTAAGCTTAATAGTTGATTGTCGATGAAAAAATTAGCCCTGCTTCTTGTTGCAGCTTGTCTGTGCCTTCTGGCGCAGGCCTATGATATAGTAGTAGCGCAAGACGGCAGCGGGAGTTTTACCACCATTCAGGAGGCCATAAGCTCAGTACGGGATTATCGTCCCGAGGGCGAAGTCCGCATCTTTATCAAGAAGGGAGTTTACAGGGAAAAAGTTGTTGTTGCCTCGCAGAAAACGCATATCACCCTAATCGGTGAAGATGTTGACAGCACCATCCTCACCCATAATGACCATGCCAAAGTAAACAACATGGGTACGTTTAAGACGTACACGCTGCTGGTTCAGGCATCGGATTTTAGGGCTGAGAATTTAACCGTTGAGAACAACGCAGAGCAGCTGGGGCAAGCCGTTGCCGTACATGTTGAGGGCGACAGGGCGGTGTTTGTCAACTGTAAATTCCTGGGCAGCCAGGATACGCTCTTTACAGGAAATAGCGACAGCCGCCAGCTGTATAAAAGCTGCTACATAGAGGGAACTACCGATTTTATTTTTGGCCCTGCCACGGCCTGGTTCGAGAGCTGCACGTTACATAGCAAGAAGAATTCTTACATAACGGCGGCGTCCACTCCGGAACAGCACAAATTCGGGTACGTATTTCACCGCTGTACGTTAACGGCGGCAGCCGGCGTTGATAACGTATACCTGGGACGCCCGTGGCGGGCATTTGCAGCGGTGGCGTTCATCAGCTGCCGGTTGGGCGCCCACATTCGCCCCGGGGGGTGGGATAATTGGCGCAGTGCCGAAAATGAGAAAACAGCCCGCTACTTCGAGTATAAAAACACAGGCGCCGGAGCCGCTGCCGCTCAACGCGTACCGTGGTCACATCAGCTGACAGACCAGCAGGCAGAGGCTTATACGGTCGAAAACGCGCTGCAAGGCTGTGATGGCTGGCATCCGGCCTCAAAGTAGGCCAGGTTGCGGCAGCACAACCACCTGCCATGTACGGCGGTGTTATTCTACGCTGTTGATTATCAGGTATTTTCCCTTAACATAATAGCATTATGCTTACGGGCATCGTTCAGCCTAAACAACGGGCATTGTTCAGCCTAAACAATGGGCATCGTTCAGCCTAAACAACGGGCATTGTTCAGCCTAAACAATGGACATTGTTCAGCCTAAACAATGGGCATTGTTCAGCCTAGCTACAAAAAGCGCACGCTGTTGCGGGCGAAGCGAAGCAATCTCAAGCCAATTGCGAATTACGATTGACTGGTGCTGTGCGCTGCCGCCCTGAGCCTGTCGAAGGGTGCGGAGTGGAGGAACCTCCGCCCCTCGTCATTCCTACCCCCTCGACTTCGCTCGGGGCAGGCTCCGCGGAGCGAAGCGGAGGAACCTCCGCCCTCACCGTACCCTTCGACAGGTTCAGGATGACAGCGCACAGTCAGCTGTTGACTGTCTTGTCTTTGTTTCTTTTATCTTTGCTTCTTGTCCTTGCTCCGACAAGCTAACGCACCCGCACCGGTAAATCGTAAAAATGTGCTACCTTTGCAGGCCGTAAGCTGTGCTCAAGCATGAAGGTAGCCATTGTAAAATACAACGCAGGTAATATTTTTTCTGTCGAATACGCCCTTAAGCGTATTGGCTGTAGCGCCGTGGTAACGGACGACCATGAGCTGCTGAGGGCGGCGGACAAGGTAATTTTTCCGGGCGTAGGGGAGGCCAGCACGTCTATGCGCTACCTCCGGCGGCATGGGTTAGACACGCTTATTGGCTCGCTCAAGCAGCCTGTGCTGGGCGTTTGTATTGGCTTGCAGCTCATGTGCAGGCACTCCGAAGAGGGTAATGTAGCTTGCCTTGGCATTTTTGACGAGCAGGTAAAGCGCTTCCGGTCTGCTGTGCTAAAGGTGCCGCACATGGGGTGGAATACCCTTCAACCAGAAAAAGATTCTCCGCTGTTTGCCGGTGTTCCAAAGGATGCATACGTGTACTACGTGCACAGCTACTACGCAGCGGTGGGCGAGCATACGGTTGCCACCACCGATTATGTTCAGCCCTTTAGCGCCGCGCTGCATAAGGATAACTTTTACGCCCTCCAGTTTCACCCGGAGAAAAGCGCGGCGGTGGGCGAACGGATTCTGCAAAACTTTTTGAACCTGTAGCGGCGCTGAGGAAATGTTGGCCAAACGAATTATACCTTGCCTTGATATTAAAGATGGGCGCACTGTAAAGGGCATAAACTTTGTGGATATCCGCGATGCGGGAGATCCTGTAGCGCTCGGCGCCCTGTATAGCAGGCAGGGCGCCGATGAGCTGGTTTTTTTGGATATAACGGCAACGCATGAAGGCCGGAAAACCTTGGTGGAGCTGGTGAAAAAAATAGCGCAGCATATCAACATTCCGTTTACCGTGGGAGGGGGGATTGATGAGCTGAAAGATGTAGAGGCGCTGCTGGCCGCCGGAGCCGATAAGGTGTCTGTAAACTCATCGGCGCTTAAGCGTCCGGGTTTTATAGATGAAATTGCTCACAACTTTGGCGCACAGGTGGTGGTATGCGCTATAGATGCAAAACCGGACAACGCCGGCTGGACATGCTACGTGAGCGGTGGACGTATTCCCACTGACAAAAAACTTTTTGACTGGGCTAAGGAGGCGGAGAGCCGTGGCGCCGGAGAAATCTTGTTTACCAGCATGAATCATGATGGCGTAAAGAGGGGGTTTGCTTGCGAGGCGTTGGCTCGGCTATCCGACTCCTTGCGCATTCCGGTTATAGCCTCCGGTGGCGCCGGAAGTATGCAGCACTTTGAGGATGCCTTTATCAACGGCAAGGCTGATGCCGCCCTTGCCGCTACGCTGTTTCACTTTAAGGAGTTGGAAATATCCTCGCTGAAAAAGTATTTGGCAGAAAGAGGCATTGTGGTTAGGTTGTAGTATATGGTGTGCTCCGCATCATAAAATAAAAAAGCAACGTGAGCCTCACGCCGCCTTTTTATTACTGCGAACTTCCAGGGTCGACCTTAAATGATATCCCCGTATCCTGATACTCCACTTGAGAAATCTACGCCGCCTGCCAGGTTGTGGTAAATCTCTTCGTACTCATTCTTGTTCATAGATTTGGTGGGCAGCAGCTGTATTGAGGTGGTGTTGGTGTAGTTGAGCAGCCAACCCAAAACGTAGGCCGGACCCTCATCGGTCTTTTTTACTCCAACAACAAAATTCAGGTTGTTACATGGTTTTAGGTTTGCCTGAGGATACTCTTCCGCAATCTTTAGCAAATCTGCTTCAGACAGGTTGTTTAGCGCACTGTCTATGACGGAGCTGCAATTTGCAATAAAATACCTGAAAGCATTTTGCGCGTCTACAATGTCCCACTGTTGAGTGCTGGGATTTTGCCTGAGCTTGAAAGTAAACTTAACTTTAACAAAGGTGTAGTGCTGGTCTTGCGAATTGTATATGGCTTTTCCGAAAATGTTGTTTTTGTACGACAGCTCGCATTGAACCAACTCGTTATTGATATGCCTTGTGTTAACAATGCCAATCGCAGAGGTGTAGGGACCTAGCGCGTTATCGAAAGCACCGGTCAGATCTATGTCCTTATCTGTAATAACCGGAACACTTTTTGGTGTGATATACCGTATGCAATCACAGCTTCCGCTGCTTTGCTGGCAGCCGTAGTGTAGTGCGGCTGCTGCCAACAGGAAGAAGAATATTTTTATGTGTTTTGTCATAAGCTTACAAATTGGCCTCAAAGTTATGACCTGAATAGGTTTTTGCTTCTGCTGGCATTGATTTTTAGGTTAACAATCGCAAAAATGCAACTAACCTCTAACTCTTATAACGTTTGAACGTTGGTTTTATTACGTTTTGCGAGGAAATTACGCGGCCGGCTATATGGCCTCAACTTCTTTTACCTCCGGTGCAACTTTGCGAATGGCTGCTTCTACCACGCTTTTCATGGTTATGCTGCCAAACGGGCATCCCTCGCAGGCGCCCTTGAGCTTAACTTTAACCACCAAATTGCCGGTTATCTCAACCAGCGCGATATTCCCGCCGTCTGCCTTTAGAAGTGGCCTGATTTCGGCAAGCGCCTGCTCTACGCATTGTTCAAGGTCCGTCATTACTTTTGAAGTGGTGAAGAATACTACTTTAGCTGCGCCAACATATTGTTCACTACCTCCTCAAAAGCCTTTTTAGGTAGCCCCGAATGTAGCGCAGCGGGAGTTCCGCTATCGCCGTTATCGCAAATGCTTTGTATGATAGGCACTTCGCCGAGTAGTGGAATTTGCAGCTCATCCGCCAGCATTTTTACGCCTCCCTTACCGAAAATGTAGTAACGGTTGTCGGGCAGCTCGGCAGGGGTAAACCATGCCATGTTTTCAACCAATCCCAGTACCTTTACCTTTACGTTTTCATGGCGTAGCATTGTTATGCCTTTCAAGGCATCGGCCAACGCTATTTGCTGTGGAGTGCTCACTACCACTGCTCCTGTGAGATTCAGCTCATTTACCAGCGTGAGGTGAATATCACCTGTTCCGGGAGGCATATCAATCATAAGAAAATCCAGCTCGCCCCAATCCGCTTGCAGCAACAGCTGTTTGAGCGCGCCGGTTGCCATGGGCGCCCGCCACATCAGAGCGTCTTTAGGATCAACAAAAAAACCTACGGAAAGCATTTTTACTCCGTATTTTTCGACCGGAATAATCAGGTTTTCGCTGTTGGCCGTTGGCTTTTCATTTTCTACTCCAAACATTTTTGGAATGGAAGGGCCGTAAATATCCGCGTCAATAAGGCCAACCTTATACCCTTTTTGTGCCAGCGTGATGGCCATATTGGCGGCTATGGTAGACTTGCCTACGCCGCCCTTTCCGGAAACTATAGCAATGGTATTTTTTACCTTTTGCAACGTATCCCGCCTTTCAACTTCCGGCTTTTTCTCCACCTTCTTAGGTTCTGCGAATTCTAACTTTACCTCACATTCGTATTGGGGAAATGCCGTTTGTAAATTTTTCTCACACTGCTGCTTAATGGCTGTGGCAAAGGGATCCCGAACTTTACGGAAGTGTAGCGTAAGGGAAATTTTTTTATCGTTAACCTGTATATTCTCTACCAACCCTTGAACCACTATGTTGTCGGTTTGCTCGGGATGAACGACCTGTGATAGTACGCGTAGTATTTCTTTTTGCGTCATTTTTTGTTGAGTTGTTGAATTGCCGGATTTGGTAAACCGTTAGCCGTTATAAGCTGTGTTTTTTGTCGGTAGCATTCTTGATTGTTGTTCACTGCTGCCACTTGTTTTTCCTTCGCCCTTTCAAAAATACCAACTTTTTTGTACCTTTATGGACTTAAACATACGGTCTAACTGCAAATATACGAATAAAAAGCGTATTTTGTGTGACCGGTTTTAACGTGAATTTATGGCACGAAGAAAATACCAACGGATAGATGTGCTGCAAAGGCTAATGGCCTACTTGGGTAACGTGGTGAAGCCTTTCACCTTTACCCAGGCCGTAAAATCTATTCGCGCAACCGATGGCAATGACAAGCAGAAAGTGGCTGCTGCCATTGAGGTTTTGGTTGCGCAGGGACGGCTGAGCAGGTTGTCCGATAACAAGTATCGTACGCGTGAAAAAGGTGTGGAGATGATTGGCAAGCTGGATATGACGGGAATGGGATATGCCTTTTTGGTGAGCGATACGAGTGAAAATGATGTTTTTATTCCACCGCAGGCGCTGAATCGTGCGTTGCATGGTGATACCATACGGGTGTTTGTACGCCAAACCAGGCGTCGTCCGGAGGGAGAGGTGATGGGAATACTGGAGCGCGCGCGTAGCGAGTTTGCCGGAGTATTGCGCCCGAATCCGTCGGGCAGCGCATTTGTATTACCCGATAGCCGTCATATGCATCAGGATATTTACGTGCCTGCGGATAGCATGAACGGAGCTAAGAATGGAGACAAGGTAGTGGTGAGCATAGCCGATTGGCCTGAGGATTCCAAAAATCCGGTGGGTAAAATTGTAGATATACTTGGACGTCCGGGAGAGAATAATGCGGAGATGCACGCTATTTTGGCGGAGTATGGCTTGCCTTACCGCTTTGATAGCGCCGTGGAAGAAGCTGCGGAAAAGGTAACCGATGATATTGAAAAAGAGTTGCCGAACCGCCGTGATTTCCGTGGCGTAACCACATTGACTATTGACCCCAAGGATGCAAAGGACTTTGACGATGCCATATCGCTGCGTAAGCTGGAGAACGGTTTGTGGGAAATTGGAGTGCATATTGCAGACGTAACTCATTACGTGAAGCGTGATTCCATTATCGACAAAGAGGCGGTGCGCCGCGCCACCTCTGTTTACCTGGTTGATAGAACTGTACCGATGCTTCCGGAGCGGTTGAGCAATGAGCTGTGCTCGCTTCGTCCCAATGAAGAAAAGTTGTGCTTCTCCGCTGTTTTTGAAATTGACGAAAATTCAGAAGTGCATTCCCAATGGTTTGGTCGTACGGTTATACGCTCTATTTTTCGCTTCAACTACGAGGAGGTACAGGATATAATCGACTGTGGAAAAGGAAATTATGCAGAGGAAATAATGCAGCTGCATAAGCTGGCACAGCAATTCCGTGCAGCCCGGTTTAAGTTGGGGTCGGTGGGCTTTGAGCGTGCCGAAGCGCGGTTTGATATCGATAAAAACGGAAAGCCGGTTGGTGTTTACTTCAGGGAAGATACTCCATCTCACCAGCTGGTAGAGGAGTTTATGTTGCTGGCAAACCGTAGCGTGGCCGAGCGTGTGGGGAAAATTCCGCAAGGGCGCAAAGCAAAAACTTTTGTATATCGTATACATGACAATCCGAACGAACAGAAGCTGGCAAACTTCAGCCATGTGGCAAATCAGCTGGGGCATAAGGTAAATTTTGGTAAGGGGAAAACCATCTCGATAGAGCTGAACAGGCTGCTCGAAGAGGTGCGTGGAGCCAAGGAGCAGAATCTGCTTGAAACGCTGGCTTTACGCTGTATGGCAAAGGCCGTGTACAGCACTAAAAATGTTGGACACTACGGGCTGGCTTTTGACTACTACACCCACTTTACCTCGCCCATACGTCGCTATCCGGATATGATGGTACACCGGTTGTTGCAACGTTATCTGGAAGGAGGCAGCTCTGCAAATGCTGAGGAGTATGAAGCGCTGTGTAAGCATTCCAGTCAACGTGAGCAGCTGGCTGCCGACGCCGAGCGGGCATCTATCAAGTACAAGATGGCGGAATACATGCAGGATAAAATCGGCATGGAGTACGATGGCGTTATTTCCGGTGTTACCGATAGGGGTATTTACGTGGAGATAAACGAGAATAAGATAGAGGGAATGGTGATGCTGCGCACCTTGAAGCAGGATTTCTTCTACTTTGATGAGGAAAACTATCGTGTAGTTGGCCGCCAAAGCGGAAAAACATATACCCTTGGAGATCCCGTCCGCATTCGGGTTGACCGTGTGAACATGGAAAAGAGGCAGCTTGATTACCTGATGATTGAAGGCGAATACGAAAAAGAGCCGCTTGAGATTATAGAATCAAGAAAAACAGGTGAGGCGCCAAAAGGTCAAGCGAAATCAAAAAGCAATTCGAGGAAAAAAAGTACAGCGACAAGAGGCGCAAGAAAAAAGTAGAAAATAGTATAATACAACGGATAGATGACAGATACAGCAGAAATGCTTTACACAAGAGGATGTAAGTGCCAGCGCGAAGAAGGAGGTGAAACTACATGTAAGCAGGTTGAATCATGCCAAAAGTTAGCCACGTTTGACTGGCTCAAAGGCCTGCATAACTCGGCATTGCCAAGCAATATTGTTGAGGTTAGGTTTAAGAATACACGTAAGGGCTACTATCTGAATGCAACCGGAGTTCCGCTTGAAAAGGGCGATGTGGTAGCGGTTGAAGTATCGCCCGGACACGATATTGGCATAGTATCGCTTACCGGCGATTTGGTGTACTTCCAAATGCTTCGCAACAGTGTGCGACCCGAAGGCTACGAGTACAAAAAGGTGTACCGTAAGGCAAAAGCCTCTGATATTGACAAGTGGAGCGAAGCCATTGCCCAGGAAAACTCGCTCATGGTTCGCTCCCGTAAGATCGTAGCCAGCCTTGGGCTCAGCATGAAGATTGGCGATGTGGAGATGCACGGAGATAAAACAAAAGCTATTTTCTACTACATTGCCGATGAGCGAGTAGACTTTCGTGAGCTCATAAAGGTGATGGCCGACGAGTTCAAGATACGCATAGAAATGAGGCAAATTGGTGCGAGGCAGGAGGCCGGATGCATTGGAGGTATTGCTTCTTGCGGTCGGGAGCTTTGCTGCTCGCAGTGGTTATGCCACTTCGCATCAGTGCCGACCAATGCTGCCAGAGACCAGGACATTGCGATTAATCAGCAAAAGCTGGCCGGGCAGTGTGGAAAGTTGAAGTGCTGTCTGAACTACGAGCTGAGCGTATACCTCGATGCACAAAAAGACTTCCCAAAAAATAACGCTACGCTTGAAACCATAGATGGTACGGCCTACCATCATAAAACCGATATCTTCAAGCGGCTCATGTGGTACAACTTTGATAAATTCTCCATCGAGAACTTGGTTGCGCTACCGGTGGATAGGGTAATTGAGATTCTTGAGCAGAACAAGCAAGGCGTAAAGGTTGATGCCTTACTGAGCGAGAAGTATACGCCCAAAGGCAGCAGTGCTCGTGAGCCGGAATTTAAGAGCGCGGTGGGTGAAGACAGCATTACCCGTTTTGACAGAGGCCACGGCGATAACCGCCACTATAAGAATAAACACCGGGGACATCAGCGAAGCGTTGATAAGCGCAACAATGGCAAACAGCGGAGTAGCAACACTCCAAAAGCGTAGCGAAAAATGAACAAGACTAAACGGTTTGCTTTTTACGCAGCGTCGCTGGCCGTACTGTTTACGGCCTGCGACAGGAGCGTTATTTATAATGCCTACAAGCCCATTCCCTTTACAGGATGGAATAAGGACAGCGCTGCTGTTTTTAGCGTAAGCATTACCGACAGCGTGTCCACCCACAACGTGTACATCAACCTGCGCAATAACAGCTCCTACCCGTACTGCAACATTTACCTGTTTGTAAAAGCCATATCCCCTGCCGGCGATGTAGCCGGCGATACGGTGGAATATATGCTTACCGATGCCTACGGGCGTTGGTATGGCAAGGGCTTTTCAAAGGTTATTGATAATCGTTTGGCATTTAGGAAGTTTGTTCGTTTTCCGAGTAAGGGTATGTATAGATTCGAAATCAAGCAAGGCATGCGCAACGACATATTGCCCGAGATTTCGGATGTGGGGTTGAGAATTGAGAGGGTAGACGGGCAGTAAATTGCAGTAAATTGCGGGCGAAGCGAAGTAATCTCATAATTCCAGGCATGAGATTGACTTTTACGGCAATGACGTGGTTATGGAGTTTTTCCTTGCCGCACTCTTCGACAAGTTCAGGGTGACAACGCATAGTAGGCTGTCATGCTGAGCTTGTCGAAGCATGACGTATAGCCGTAGGATTTGAAGTTTTTATGGGCAAAAATAAGATAGCGAGGTTTAAAGAAAATGAAACGTTCGAGCTGCTACATCAGCCGGCGTTTATGGATTTATACAAAGGTGATTTTTCGCTGAAGGGTAGGTGGCATAAGGAGTCCTTCGGGAATGAAAACCCTATTGTGTTGGAGTTGGGTTGTGGTAGGGGAGAGTATACGGTAGAGCTGGCCAAGAGGTTTCCCGGGAAAAACTTTATCGGCATTGATGTAAAGGGCGCCCGCTTGTGGCGGGGCGCTAAAACCGCTACCGTCGAAAAGCTGAAAAACGTTTCATTTATTCGTACCAGGGTGGATGTGGTAACCTCTATTTTCGCAGAAGGCGAGGTGAGCGAGTTGTGGATAACCTTCCCCGATCCGCAGCCTGCAAGGGCAAGGAAGAGGCTTTGCGCTCCGCTTTTCCTCAACCGCTATTCAAAGCTCTTAACCAAAAACGGTACCGTCCACCTTAAGACGGATAGCCAAATGCTGCATGAGTATGCCAAAGCGGTGCTGGCCAAGAACAATTTGACTTACGTCTTTGCCAGTAACGATGTTCATGCCGGAGGCGCCAGCAAAGGTAGCGTATTGGAAATACAGACAGCGTATGAGAAAATCTTTGTAGACCGTGGCTTCCCAATTACCTACCTGCAGTTTCACTTGCCTCAGCGTACGGCGTTGGTGGAGCCCGAAGGTTTTACTTTTGACATGCATGTTCCCAAAGCCAGACGATAGTTTCTTTGAGCAGGTTTACGCCATTGTCCGGCGTATACCGCGCGGTAGGGTAACCAGCTACGGGGCCATTGCGCGTGCGCTGGGTACAGTCCGCTCATCGCGCATGGTAGGCTGGGCTATGAGTAGCGCTCATGGCTTGGCTGATGTGCCTGCGCACCGTGTGGTAAATCGTGTGGGGATGCTTACGGGCAAAATGCACTTTGCGCCCCCCTCGCTCATGCAAAAGCTGCTGGAGCAGGAGAGCGTAAAAGTAAAAAAGGATAAGGTACAAGCTTTTGACAGGGTCTTTTGGGATCCCATTGAGCTTATCAAAGAGTTGCAGTAGCTTACTTCTTTTCCTCGGCCTTAGCTTCGGAAATTACCTCTGCGCTGTATCCCAATTTTTCTATGGCTTTCTTTATGTGGTCTGCGCTGGTTTTTTTGCTGTTATACTTAACGTAAACGGTCTTGTCGGACAGGTTTACGACCATATCCTCTACGCCTTTTTCGAACGGGATGCTTCTTTCCAGCCTTTGCTTACAGTGGTTGCAGCTAATGCTGGTCTTGAAGGTAGCTTCGGCTTCGTTGGGCTTTAGCTGTGCGCCGGCGGTGGCTGCGCCTAACAGCATGGTTAGGCACAGCAGGAAAGTTGTGGTTGTTTTCATAATGTTAAATAAATTAAAAAGTAAATGGTTATAAAAATGTTTACCGTATTTTTTCATTAATATCTTAACAATACTGTTAAGGGTGCCTTGCTAACGCCTTGCGGTTAAACATCACGTGTCCAGTCGGTTAACTTTTGCCGTGGCAAGCCTGATGGCCGCCCTGCCCCTATAGCGTCCACCTTATCCCAAGATAGAACTTGCGTCCCATCAGAGGTCCCCAAACTACGCTGGCATTGAATTTTTCGTTACCCGGCTGGTCGGCGTATATAATGGGGTTATCCTGCGTATAGTCCGCAATATTTTCACATCCTAAATACACATCAAGTGAGTGCCAGCGTTTTGTAACCTGTGCAAAGAACATGGGGTAAACGGGAGAGTACTCCCCGTATTCGAATTTTGCATCGCGCGGCACGTACCGGCTGCTGGGCAGGCGGCTTTGCCCGTTGATTTGCGCGGTGGCGTCAAACATCCACTTGTTGAACTTGGTGGCGTAGGAAACGCTCAACAAACCCTTGAAGTTATCTACCAGCGGCTTGCGGGAGAACCCCATTTCCTTCAACTCCACCTGGGTGTCGCTGTAGCGGAAGGTGGCGTATAGGCTCAGGCGCTCAATGGGCGTTACGCTTGCGTCAATTTGGTAGTTGTTGGCGTACGATTTTCCGTCCAGGTTGTATACCCGTATCTCGTTGTTGCCTACTTCCTGGTCAACGATAACCTGATTGGAGAACTGCGTGCGGAATACATCCACGCCGATTGATGCCTTTTCTTCATCATGCAGGTTGAAGTACTGCGTGAGACTCATGCCGTACGTCCAAGCGTCCTCCATTTTTGGTTTTGCCTCCACCACCAAATTGCGCTGGTTGGCCATAACCCAAATGTTGTCGGCAATAATATTAGCAGAACGTAAGCCCCGTCCCGCCGAAGCACGGGCAATCAGGTTATCTGTAAGGTTGTACTTAAGGTGAGCGCGAGGCGTAACAAAGGCGCCATACAGGTTGTTGTTGTCAATACGCAAGCCCGCTATGGCGCTGAACTTTTTGTCTATGTTGAAGGTGTACTCGCCAAAAGCGCCAACCACGCGCTCGTTTTCATGCAGCAGATAGTCCGGATTGGTAATGTTATCACTGAAGCTGTACTCTTCATCGTAAAAATCGCCTCGTGCGCTAAGACCGAAAGTTATACTGTGATGCTCGCCGAAGCCCATTTGCACCAATCCATTCAGGTAGGCAGACTGCTCTGTTGCATTGTATATCTTTTGCCCAAAGAACGAGGCCATATCGTGCAGCATGTAGTCCACAACGAGGGCTACGCTGTTGCGCCCGTCGTTGCCAAAGGGCATGCCCAGCTTTGCGTAGGCGTTGAAGTTGCGGTTGGTAATGTAGCTGCCGTACCGGCTGGTGTCGTGGCGGTCGGCATGCCGGTCAAAGTGCAGCTGTCCGCCCTGCTTACCTTCTACCAGGAAGCGCATGCCGGTGCGCAGCTGCATCCCGTTGTCAAAGGTGTACAGCCAGCGGTTGGCTGCGTTTAGCTGGCGGCTTTGCGGCTGATCCGAAAATCCATCGCGGTTATCGTCTACCATGTCGCGATCTGCCGAGGCGTGCAGCAACAAAATGGCGCTTAGCTTTGGTGAAAGCTGAAGGGTGGTAGCCAGATTTATTTCGCCCCTGTAATCGTTGTTTAAGTAGGCATTTACAAATACCCTGTCCGGATTATTCGGCTTGCGGTATTCCAAATTTATTTGCCCTGTTATAGCCTCGTAACCATTTATTACAGAGGATGTTCCTTTCGAAATCTGAATACCCTCCAGCCACATGCCCGGAGTGTAGTTCAATCCGTTGGTAGCCGATATTCCCCGCATTATTGGGCGGCTTTCATCCAGTATTTGCGTGTAAATTCCCGCCAGCCCCAGCATCCGGATTTGCCTGGTGCCGGATACCGCATCGCTAAAGCCAACGGTAACCGTAGCGCTATTCTCAAAGCTTTCGGCCAGGTTACAGCAGGCCATTTTGGTTAGCCCCGTGTAGGAAATAATTTCGGTGGTAACAGGCGCTATTTTGGAGGTAAAGGTTCCCTTTTGGCGAGCCTGCACCGTAACCTCATCAATTTCACTTCCACCGGATTTCAGTCGAATTTCAAGGTTATCGTCATCGTTATCAATGGTGATGGTGTCTGCTGCATAGCCATAGTAAGCTATCACCAGACGGTTTGTCTTTTTGGAGCGGGGAATTTCAAATTTTCCATCGGAATCTGTGGCGGCTCCGCCGGTACTTCCCAGCCAGAAAACATCGGCGGCAACAAGAGGTTCGTCCTGGCCGCTTTCGGTAGCGCCAAGTACAGCTCCGCTAAGGTTTGCCGCTTTTGCGCCAATGCCGAATAGCAGAGCGCATAGCAAAAATATTTTTCTCATGAAGTAGTGTTGATTTTATGATAGTAAAAAGTTTTTATCCTGCTAACACGTTACTTAGTTAGCGAAATATGAAAACTATTTTATCATAATCTCAGCAGGCTGCATAGCAGCAAAATGGTCTTTCCCGAGAGGGTATTTGGCTGGGAAAAATCGTGTTGTACAACTCTTTGACAGGCGCTGCAAAGAAAGCCGGTGCTACAGCTTTGCATGGTTTGCACTAGCTGGATGACAGGCAGCAGGAGAGTACCTTGCACTCTTTCCTGTTGAACTTCAAATTGGCTCAGCTGAAAAACTTGAACGTCGCTATTGCCGCAACTTAATGGGCTAACGCTGACAGCGTCTGAAGATTCAGCCTGCTGTTCTGCTTGGTGCGAGTGGCGAGCACAGCAGCCTTCATGGCTGCCACCGTGCTGATGCTCGTCAACGCCGGCAGCTGAGCAAGCACAAGAAATATCTTTGTTAAGGGCAAGCTGTGTGGTGCAATCCTTGCCGCTGCACTTAAAAATATAAAAATGCACGCCAACGCTTCCGCCCACTATAAGAAAGCAGAGCAGTATGGTAATTATATGTTTCGCAAGCTTAAACATTAAGTTCCGTAAAGGTAAGTATAAAAAAATAAAGATGCAAATTTTTTGCGCGCTACTTTACCATCGTCAATAGCAAGATAGTAAATGGTCTGAGCCGTGCAACCAAATTTTAAAAATATTTGGCCTCATTTGTGGAACTCCGGTGCGGTTTTGGGATGAATGGCATTTTTTTCTTGCCAAAAGTTTGGTTTTGAATAAAAATAGCGCTACATTTGCAGCCCAAATTAGTTCGTAAACACTTTTGTAAACATAGCCATGAAGAAAGGTATACATCCTGAAAATTACCGTACAGTAGTATTCAAAGATTTGGCAAACGATGCTACCATTATCACAAAGTCTTGCGTTAACACCAAGGAAGTTATTACTGTTGACGGTGTTGAATATCCATTGTTCAAGGTGGAAATTTCAAACCTGTCGCACCCGTTCTACACCGGTAAGATGAAGCTGGTTGATACTGCCGGACGTGTGGATAAGTTCATGAACCGCTACAAAAAGCACCTGGAAAATAAGGCGTAAGCCCCATTTGGTTATAGCCGTTTAAAGCAGGGAGCCTCTGAAGTTTATCGGGGACTCCCTGTTTGTTTTGTAGCTCGTTGCGGGCAGGCTATTTACGGTTGTCAAGCTGGCAAAATAGGTGCAGTGGCATACTTTTTGCACTATGTGCTTATATACTTTTGTTGGGTGTTTACTCCTTACTACTTGAAAGGATAGCCGGCAATACCTGCCTTTTTTTCATGTAAAATGATGATTTTGGCAGAAATTCTAAAGATTTTTTTAGATAAGTAGTTAAATATTAGATTGTTATATGTTTAGAGATGCTGTTATAATGTCCGATAAGGCAGGCGAGGATGAGTTCATTCCTGTGTTTGCTGACAGCGATGAGGATAATCTTCGAAACACACCGGTGCCGTCGGTTTTGCCGGCGCTCTCGCTGCGCAACTCTGTATTGTTTCCGGGAGTGGTTTTGCCCATTAACATCAACCGGGACAAGTCGGTAAAGTTGGTGCGCGCTGCGTATGCGGGTGACAAGAACATCGCCACGCTTATGCAGGTTGACGCCAAAATTGAAGACCCTAAGGTGGAGGATTTGCATAAGGTGGGAATGGCTGCGCATATCATGCGCTTGATTGAAATGCCTGATGGCTCTATAACTATGCTGCTGCAAGGTACTCGCAGGATTGAGCTGCTCCGGATGGTGGAGAGTGAGCCTTACTTTGTAGGGGAGGTTTCTGTGTTGGATGATATTGCACCTGAGCCAAGCGAAGATTTGAATGTGCTCATAGAGTCCATTCGTGACGTGGCGTGGCGTGTTATTAAGCTGTCGCCACATCTTGCTCCGGAGGCCGGATTTGCCATTAAGAATATCGAAAGTAAATCGTTCTTGGTAAACTACATTGCTTCAAATTTGGAGGTAAGCGGTAACGAGAAGCAGGCTTTGTTGGAGATTGCCAGCGTTGAGGATCGTGCAAAAGCCTTGCTTGCAGTGCTTATGCGTGAGGTGGGATCATTGGAGGTGCGTCAGGATATTCAGAATAAGGCAAATAAGGATATAGATAAGCACAACCGTGAGTACTTCCTGCAGCAGCAGATGAAGACCATTCAGGATGAGTTGGGTGGAAACCCTGTGGATCAGGAGGTTAAAATATTTCGGGAGAAAGCCAGGACTAAAAAGTGGACGGCTGAAATTGCCGCTGTTTTTGAAAAAGAGGTGGCTAAGCTGGAGCACATGCACCAAAGCAGCGGAGAGTTTCCGGTGCAAATGACTTATTTGCAGACTTTTATTGATTTGCCTTGGGGCGAGTATACCGAAGACAAGCTGGATTTGGTAGAGGCGCAGAAAGTGCTGGATAACGAGCATTATGGCCTGGAGGAGGTTAAGCAGCGTATACTTGAGCACCTGGCAGTAATTAAGCTTAAGGGTGATTTTAAATCGCCGATTATTTGCCTGTACGGCCCTCCGGGTGTGGGAAAAACATCACTTGGCAAGTCGGTTGCTCATGCTATGGGGCGTGAGTTTGGGCGCATATCCCTTGGTGGCTTGCATGATGAATCTGAAATTCGCGGACACCGTAAAACGTATATCGGCGCTATGCCCGGACGCATTATTCAGGCCATAAAGAAGTGCAAGTCCAGCAACCCTGTGCTTATGCTGGATGAGGTTGATAAGGTTGGTCGTGATTTTCAGGGAGATCCCTCCAGCGCACTGCTTGAAGTGCTTGATCCTGAGCAGAATGTAGCTTTTTATGACAACTACCTGGAGCAAGATTACGACCTTTCGAAGGTAATGTTTATTACTACAGCCAACGATGCCAGCGCCATTCATTCCGCTTTGCGTGACCGCATGGAGATGATAAACATGAGCAGCTATACGTTGGAGGAAAAGATGGAAATTGCCAAGCGCCACCTGCTCCCAAAGCAGCTGGGATTGCACGGTATGACATCGAAGCGGCTGCAAATTTCCGATGAGCTGTTGCGGCAAATCATAGAGGATTATACTCACGAGTCGGGGGTACGCGGTTTGGAAAAGCGGCTTACAAAAATCTTGCGCCACACCGCTATGCTTATCGCTACAAATACAAAGTACAGCCCTAAGCTTACGCAAAAAGCAGTGCGTGAAATTTTGGGCGCTCCGAAATTCGGCAAGGATAAGCTGCTCTCTGCTAACTTTTCAGGAGTGGCTACAGGCCTGGCTTGGACAGAGAATGGCGGTGAAATTCTTTTCATAGAGGCTAGCCTGAGCAAGGGTAAGGGCATGCTCACTACAACCGGAAATTTGGGTGAGGTGATGAAGGAAAGCGCCGTTATTGCCCTGGAGTATGTGAAGGCGCAAGCGGATTATTTGAAGATAGCTTCAAAGATGTTTGAAGAAAATAATCTGCATATTCACGTTCCGGAGGGCGCTATTCCTAAAGACGGCCCTTCGGCAGGTATTACTATGGTTACGGCTATGGCCTCTGTGTACACCGGACGTAAGGTACGCAAGGGCGTGGCTATGACGGGTGAGATTACGCTAAGAGGGAAGGTGCTTCCTGTAGGCGGAATTAAGGAAAAAATTCTTGCTGCCAAGCGTGCCGGAGCTGCTGAAATTATTCTTTCTGACGAGAATAAAAAGAATATTGAGGAAGTAAAGCCCGAATATCTGACCGACCTTAAGTTTATTTACGTCAGCAATATTCGAGATGTGATAAAGAATGCATTGGAGTAGCCGCTATTCCCAAATAGCTTCAAGCTTATCCGGATGTGCAATGCTGTAGTGATTGTTTATATTTTGATGCGTATTCCGGACTTTGTCCACCTTCCGGGCTGTTGCAGGTTGGCGTAGTCAAAGTAGCTATAGCTGAATAAGTTGCTGGTTTCTACATATAGAAGAACATACTTGTAGCTCCAGAACAGCTTAGCATCTACCAATGTAACCGGCGAAAAGTTCGTTGAGAGCTGGCTGGTGAAATCTACGTATTGTCCGTTGCGTCTTTCGTGAATCAAGCTCCAGGAAAATCCGAATCCGTATGCCAGGTCATAAATGCAGGTTAGCGCTATCTTGTGCTTCAGGTAGTCGAGAGTTCGGCTGGTTTCCATGTTGTTACCATCCAGATACATTTGTAGGCAGGTGTAGTCCAGCTTGGCGCTGCTTAAAAAGCGCTTTACGGAGTTTTTTGGGGAGTAGGTTCCGGTAAAGGTCGCTCCAAGCGTATTTAGGGAAATATGATTTTTACTTTGCCATAGCTCTGTACTATTGCTACGCACCCAATCGATAATGTTTTTTCCAACCCGGTAAAAAACAGAGGTTTGCATCTTTAGCTCCGGTTGCATGTACTTTAGCCCCAGCTCATACGTAGCTGCCTGCTCCGGCTTTAAGTCCGGATTGCCAGTGTTTGTAGCGCCCTGATAGTACAAATCTGTGTACGTTGGTAAACGAAGGGAGCTATTTGCCGATATAGTTGCCTCTAGCGCTTTTGTGAACGAGTAAGCGGCGTCAGCGCTGGCACAGAGGTAATGTCCAAAGCTGTTGGAGTAGGAACCTTGCAAGCCTCCTGCTATTGAAAAGCTATGATGATAGTATACCTGCTGTGCAAACCAGCTGGCAATGTTTCTCTGCTTTTCTTTGGTATAAAAGATGCCGTCGGGTTCATTTTTTACAGGCTTGGGCCTGCTAACCGGATCGCCCAGCACGTTGCTGTAAATATGCTCGCCTCGTATTTCTCCGCCCAGCATTGTTTTTCCTAAAGGAGAAAAAAAGTGAGCCCGCAGCTGCGTTCCTGCAACATCGGTACGATGGTAGTTGTGTGAGGTGTACCATGCGGGCGGACGGCTCCGGAACAGCTCGAACTTATCGTAGTGCTGGCGATAGTAGGCGGCTACAAGCAGGTGGAATTTACCAATACTTTTTGCGTAATCCAGCGTTGCCAAATTGGTGCTGGTTTTCTCGTACTGGTTGGGGTAGGTGAGCGAGTAAAATCCATTGGCCCCGTAACCCTTTTGCTGCCTGCCCAGCTGCAGATTCCATTGCCCCAGCGTGCTGTCGGCATAACGTACCTGGGCAAATAAGTTGATAATATCAAAGTCGGTATTATCAACATATCCGTCTGATTTTTTCTGCGAGATATTGGCGAATAAAGTCCATTTTTTCAGAGCAGCCGTCCCATTTGCACCCCAATTGTAGTAACCGTAACAGCCTGCTTCTGCTCGTGCCTGTACCTGATTTTGCGCTGCGGTGCCGGTTACAATGTTGATGGTGCCGGCAAAGGCATGAGGCCCTATTGTACGACTACCCGGACCTTGCAGCAGCTCTACACGATCTATGCTTTCGAGGTCAACGGGTAAATCAAGATTGTAGTGCCCTGTTTGAGGATCGGTAAGATTTATACCGTTGAGCAAGATGAGCGATTGGTCAAAGTTTCCGCCGCGTATGCTGATGTCAGCCTGTACGCCATTTGCGCCGCGCTGTCGCAAGTCCACACCTGCAACATATTCGAGCAGCTGCGGCAGGTCTTGTACCGGAAGCTGTGAGATTTCTTTTCGGCTGATGACGGTGACTACTCTCGCCGGATTTACAGTGGCAAGTGTTTTTTCTACGGCAAGTATCGTAACATCATCTATGGGGACGGCCTCATCTTCGGATTCACGGGCTTCGCTATGCGTAGTCTTATCCTGAGCCGAAACGGCTTGCGTTGATAATGTTACAATGGATAATCCAAACGCCAGCACGCCAATTTTTACCTGCTTGCCCAAGCTGTTGAACACCGCATAGCTTTTGCGCGTCCAGCGATGAAAGCAGATGACCGATTTTTTTGATAAGCGCTGTTTCATAATTTTACAAAGGTAGTAAAAAAAATATAAGTGAAATTTTCTGTATATTTGCAATTGTATTTTAGCACTTTGTACTATGGATGTAAAGATAGAGTCTTCATGGAAAGTTCAGCTGCAGGATGAGTTTGATAAACCATACTTTGCGAGCATAGTAGACTACGTTAAAAAGGAAATTGCCACAAGGCATACCGTATACCCTCCAGGTAGCTTGATGTTCAATGCTTTTACAAGAACGCCCTGGGATGATGTGAAGGTGGTTATTCTTGGGCAGGATCCCTATCATGGTTATGGCCAAGCCCACGGGCTGTGCTTTTCGGTACCTCGTGGAGTTAAGGCGCCGCCTTCGCTAGTAAATATTTTTAAAGAGATTCAGTCAGATTTGGGAATAACGCCTCCCGATCATGGCTGTTTGGAAAAGTGGACTGAGCAGGGAGTATTTCTTCTCAACGCCATACTTACCGTACGCGCCAATACTCCTGCTTCGCATAGCGGCATTGGCTGGCAAACATTTACCGATGCTGTTATCCGCAAGATTTCGAATGAAAAAGCGGGCATCGTATTTTTACTGTGGGGCAATTTTGCTCGTGCAAAAAAAGCGTTGATTGACCAAAGTAAGCATTACGTGCTGGAGGCAGCGCATCCATCACCGTTGGCAGGTGGAGCGTTTAACGGGTGCAGGCATTTTTCCAGAGCTAATGAGCTGCTGGCGCAGCAGGGTAAAACGCCGATAGATTGGAGCTTGTAGGGTTTCGGTAGTCGGAAGTAAAATGCTGAATTTTAAATGTTTACACAACTTAAGGCTAATGGTCGCCCTATCTAAAGGCTAAGCGCACAAGTGGTATAAGGTATTGGCCGCGCTCAGCTAGTAAAGGGGGTAAAATGCAGGCAATTTTTCTCCCAAGCTGAAATTTTGAAACCTAGAGAGATGAAAACAACGGCTGTTTTTCCGGGCTCATTTGACCCGTTTACGCTTGGTCATCAGGCCATTGTGGAGAAGGCGTTGCTACTGTTTGACGAGCTGGCTATTGCGGTTGGGGTAAATGCCGGTAAGCAAAGCCTGTTTACGGTAGACGAGCGTGTGCAGAGCATAAAAGATGTGTTTAAAGGTGATGCCCGCGTAAGGGTTGAGCCGTATGAGGGTCTGACGGTGGACTACTGCAAAAAAGCTGGCGCTACCCATATGGTGAGAGGCCTGCGCACGGTGGCCGATTTTGAGCAGGAGCGGCTGATGGCACAAGCGAATAAGCTAATGCTGCCCAGCGTTGAAACGGTATTCCTTTTAGCTAGTCCGGAGCAAACATTCATCAGCTCCACCGTTGTGAGGGACGTACTTAAAAGCGGTGGCGATGCTTCTAATTTTTTACCGGAGATTAAGCCATGAAAGTAAAACAGTACTTGAAGTTTTTTTGTAGCCAACTTCCTTTTTTGGATGCTGTTTTTTGCTTTGTCATGCTGAGCGAAGCGTAGGATACTTTTATCCTCCAGCACACCCACTTACGTGTTAAAGGTAGAAACATGTAACGAAGTAGCTGATTTTTACAGGTTTTACGAAGTAGTTTTAAGTTGCTGTTGCGCTACAACTTCTTCAGGCACTCCTCCAGCAGCTGCTTCTTGTTCACAGGAACAACACCAACCGTTTCGCAACCCAAACCGCCGGCCAAATTCGATATCGCCGCTATTTCCTTTGGCGCTAACCCGAGCGCAAGACACAGGCTGGCAACGCTAATAACAGTGTCTCCTGCGCCGGATACATCCGCAATGTTACGAATCTCAGCGGGAATTGCAGCGTACACCTCACCGTCTGTAATGAGCACGCCTCGCTCAGACAGGGTAGTCATTGTGTAGCGGGCGCCCAGCTGACGATTTATTTCTCGTGCCGCCTCAAAAATCGCATCGTAGTTTTTTTTATCCACCTCCATTTTCAAGCCTTCGCTCAATTCCTTGAAATTCGGTTTGAATAAGGTTACGCCATGATAGCTCATAAAGTTACGCTTTTTGGGATCTACCAGCGTTGGAATATTTTTGGATTTGGCGAGCTCAACCACCCGCGAAATGATGCTGGGAGTGATAGCTCCCTTGTCATAATCTTCAAAAATGATGGCATCGATTTTGTCGTTGCTAATCACATTTGCGATATGCGCAAAAAAACGCTCCTGCAGCTGCTCATGAAGCGGTTTTGTTACCTCCTCATCAATACGCAACAGGTGCTGAGTACCGGATATAATGCGGGTTTTGGTTGTTGTAATGCGGCTGCTGTCGCTCAGGATACCCTTGTCTGTCAGCTGGTTGTTTTGTAGCAGCTGATGAAAAATATCAGCCTTATCATCATTGCCGATTACAGAGCAAAGTATGGGGGTTGCTCCTAACGCTTGTACATTTAGCGCAACGTTTGCCGCGCCTCCAAACCTGTGTTCACGCTTTGTTGAGGTCAATACCGGAACAGGCGCTTCGGGTGAAATCCTATCTACCTTACCCCACATGTAGGCGTCTATCATCACATCGCCGATTACCAAAATGGTAAGCGAATTAAAACGTTCGAAAAGTTGTTGATAGTTGGTCATATTTCAGCTTACTTTATCAGGTTATACGGTTGCTTAATTTTTCTGCAATTAGTATTTATATTAAAGTGCCTTTCATGTTGCCCTGCTCATCGGTTTCCTGCAGCTTCACCTTAGCAATGGCGTTGACTAATTTACCGTCATAAGGCATGGCAACTTTAATGTAGTTGTCGGTAAAGCCGAACATACGGCCACTTCTCTTGGCGCTTTCAAAAAGTACTTGCCTTGATTGTCCAACATTCTTTCTGTAAAAATCCTGGTGCAAGGTATTGCAAAGTTCACCCAGGCGCTTTGCCCGCCCGGCAATTGTTTTCGTAGCAACTTGCTTCATATCGAAAGCTGGAGTGTTTGGGCGCTTTGAGTATGGAAATACGTGCAGGTACGAGGGTGCTAAACCTTGCAAAAAGTTGTAACAATCCTCAAATTCCTCATCAGCTTCAGTTGGGAATCCTGCAATTACATCCACCCCAATAAAAGCCAACGGCATTTTATCTCGGATGCTTTTCAGCTTTTCGGCAAACAGCTCGCGCGTGTACCTGCGATGCATTAAACCCAGTATACGGTTGGTTCCCGCCTGTAGCGGGATATGAAAGTGCGGTAAGAATTTTTGCGATTTTGCAACAAAATCAATGAGCTCCTCTGTGAGCAGGTTCGGTTCTATGGATGAAATTCTGTAACGATCTATACCTTGTACCTGCTCTAAAGCTTGCGCCAGGTGAAAAAAATTTTCTCCGGTTGATTTTCCGAAATCACCAATGTTAACTCCTGTAATTACAACCTCTTTTACACCATGTGCCGCTATGGTTTCTGCCTGCTTCACCAGCTCCTCTATGGCCATATTGCGGCTTGCTCCACGCGCCAAGGGCACTGTGCAATAGGAGCAGTGGTAGTCGCAGCCATCTTGTACCTTAAGAAAAGAGCGGGTGCGATCGTCAAAAGAGCAGGCCGGAAAAAAGTTTTCTGTAGCTACCGGACAACCAGCGCCGGACAATGAAAAATGTTCACCTATTTTTTTTACGATATCGGCCTTATCCGCTACCATGCTAACCTCAGGCATTTGCTCCAGTTCAAAAGGCTTGATAGATGCGTAACACCCTGTTATACAAATAGTTATATTGCCATCATCCTTTGCTATCTTACGGATAGCCTGCCGGCACTTCTTCTCGGCCTGCTCGGTCACGGCGCATGTATTCACCACACAAATGTCGGCAGTGTTACCATCATCAGCTTGAGTAAACCCTAAGTTTGTCAGCTCTCTGGCAATAGTAGACGCCTCTGCAAAATTCAGCTTGCAACCAAGGTTTACTACCTTAAATGTTCTGTGTAGCGCGCTATTCATATAGTATAATCTACAAAGGTATGGAAAATGTGGCAATTCCTTAAATTTATTGACCATGGCCTTGCCTGCGTGCGGTTTTGTAGCAGTGGCTTCGTGAAAAATTGCTACCTTTGTCTACCTCTCGTCATTGCGAGGCACGAGCAATATGGTAACATAAAGTCTTAATTATGAGATTGTTTCGTTTTGCTCGCAAGGATGGAATAAAATATGATTGTTCGTGCGAAAAAATATTTAGGGCAGCACTTTCTTACCGATCTTAGCATTGCGGAGCGCATAGCTCAAAGTTTGACTTGCTCCGTAGCGCATGATGTGCTTGAGGTTGGCCCGGGTACAGGTGTGCTTACCCGGCTTCTGCTTAAGCGTCCGGAGGTGAATTTGTACGCTGCTGAAGTGGATGGAGAAGCTGTTGAATACCTGAAGCAAAGCTATCCGGAGTTAACCCCTCAGCTATTATTCGGAGACTTCCTTCGCATGGATTTATCGAAAATATTTGCAGGTAAGTTTTGCGTGATAGGTAACTTTCCGTACAACATATCTTCGCAAATATTCTTTAAAGTATTGGAGTATAAGAATAACATTCCGGAAGCAGTGGGCATGCTGCAAAAGGAAGTAGCAGAGCGCTTGGCAGAAAAACCGGGTAGTAAAACATACGGAATACTCAGCGTGCTGTTGCAGGCGTACTATGATGTAGAGTATTTGTTTACGGTAAACGAAAATGTATTCTCGCCGCCGCCTAAAGTAAAGTCAGCAGTAATACGTTTGGTTCGTAACAAGGTGCAGTCGCTGAATTGTGATGAAGTACTGTTCAAGCAGGTTGTGAAGGCTACATTTAATCAGCGACGCAAAACCATTCGTAACTCACTCAAGCCACTCCTTGGCGAGGCTAAGCTAAATAGCCCATTGCTGGATTTACGTCCCGAACGTTTAGGAGTACAGGAATTTGTGGAGTTGACAAATTTGGTTGCTGCAAGCAGGTAACAACTGCTAAACTTCGGCTGCCGGTTACCCAATACCACCATGTGTCCTGTGTTGAAAAAAGTTGACAGGTTAGTGAAGATTTTGTCAAATTGCTGATATTACGCTATCTTTGTATAATATACAATTGTGCATTATGGCAAAATCATCGTGGGATAATCCGTACGCATCGCGCAGATTACGTAACTCCTACTTTTCCACCATTGTAAGTATTTCGCTGGTACTTTTCATGTTGGGGCTAATGGCAGCGCTGCTGCTGAACGCTAACCGGCTGTCTCGCTATGTGAAGGAGAATATAGGCTTTTCTGTTGTTCTTAACAGCAATGCTACCGAAGCGGACATTGCGTGGGTACGCAAGCAGCTGGATGTGGCTCCATACGTGCGTGAAACAAAATTCATCTCAAAGGATGAGGCCGAGCGAGAACTACGCACCATGCTGGGAGAGGATTTTGTAGCATTTTTGGGATACAATCCTCTACCTGTTTCTATTGAGGCCAAGCTGCGCTACAAGTATGCCAACAATGACAGCATACGCGTCATTGAACAGGAGTTGCGTGAGTTTAAGCAGGTAAAAGAGGTTGCCTATCAAAAGTCGCTTATTAACCTGGTAAATGAGAATGTAAACAAGATAAGCGCGCTGCTGCTGCTATTTAGCGGACTGCTTTTTCTTGTTTCGTTGGCACAAATCAACAATACCATACGCCTATCTATATACTCGCGCCGCTTTTTGATAAACACCATGAAGCTGGTAGGCGCAACCCGTAGCTTTATCATCAAGCCTTTTGTGGGTAAAAGTGCATTGCATGGCGTTATTTCGTCTGTAGTAGCCTTTGTGCTGCTTTGCGCGCTATTTTACATAGCACGTAATGAGCTGGGGCCGGAGTTTGCACAGTTCATGAATATTGAATTTGCAGGTCTTCTTTTCCTGTGCATCCTGGCGTTGGGCATCCTGGTTTCGTCATTCTCTACCATGTTTGCCGTGAACCGCTTTTTGGATATGAAAACTGATGAGCTATACTACTAACCATCTAAAAGAATTTTGAAATAAAATGAGCAAGAAAGCAGAAATTAAAACAAACGGCAATGCACCGTCCGGTGGTAAAATCGGTCTTCCGCTAAGCTTTCAGAACTATAAGCTTATGCTTATCGGTTTTGTCATCATAGTAGCTGGCTTTATACTTATGAGCGGTGGTAAATCTACCGACCCTGAGATATTTACCGGCGACCAGCTATACAATTTCAGGCGCATTACGCTTGCCCCTATTTTGGTAGTTTTCGGCTTCATGTTTGAGATTTACGCTATCATGAAGCTTCCGAAAAAGCAAAAGAGCTAACACATCTACTAACGTTCATCACCTTGTGGGCGTGAAGCGTAACCATTTAATACTTAGCGTATTATGATATTATGATTCAAGCCCGTAATGACAGCTGAAAGCGCCATTGAGTACGTAAAAAAATGAGCATTTTCCAAACCATTACTATCGCTATCGTAGAAGGATTAACAGAGTTTTTACCGGTATCGTCAACCGGGCATATGATTCTTGCACAAGCGCTGCTAAACGTTGAGAGTACAGCTTTTGTAAAGGCATTTACGATAAACATCCAGCTGGGCGCCATACTATCGGTGCTTGTGCTGTACTGGAAAAGGTTTTTCCAAACTGTGAACTTTTACGTGAAGCTGCTCATTGCCTTTATTCCCGCCGCTATTATCGGATTCTTTTTGGGCGACTACATTGACAGGCTACTTGAAAGCGTATTCACCGTAGCGCTAATGCTGGTGCTGGGAGGTATCGCCATGCTATTTGTAGATAAATGGTTCAACAACAATGGTGAGCAGATAAGCAATAAGCAAGCGCTGCAAATTGGTTTTGCGCAATGTGTAGCCATGATACCCGGCGTATCCCGCTCAGCAGCAACCATAGTGGGCGGTATGGCTTCGGGATTGAACAGAAAAACCGCTGCCGAGTTCTCCTTCTTTTTGGCAGTTCCTACCATGTTTGCCGCCTCTGCATATAAGCTGCTCAAGGATTACAAAGTTCTGTTTGCTGAAGATAGCATTCGTGAAAACCTCATGCTACTGGGAACAGGTAACCTTGTAGCATTCATTGTCGGCGTGCTGGCCATTCGCTTTTTCATCAGCTACCTAACCCGGTACGGCTTTAAGGTGTTCGGCTGGTACCGTATTATTGTAGGCGGTATCATTCTTATCCTGCTTGCCTGCGATGTTGATTTGGCAATCCTCTAATCTGAATACCGAACGTTGAATCTTGACTCTTTTATACTGCCTTTTGATAAGCCATACGGGTGGTCGTCATTTGATGCCATACGCTATGTGCAGCGAAAAATACGGGAAAAAACAGGAGAAAAAAAGTTTAAAATCGGTCATGCCGGAACACTGGATCCGCTGGCAACCGGAGTGCTCACCATTTGCATAGGCAAGGCCACAAAGCAGGCTGAAAGTCTGCAAGCCGAGCAGAAGGAGTACCTCGCTACGCTTAGGCTTGGCGCCACCACCCCATCATTCGATTTAGAAACAACTCCGGAGGAATTCAAACCTGTTAGGCATATCACTCGTGCAGATATTGAAGCGCAGCTGCAAAAGCTGGTGGGCGAGCAAGCGCAAACTCCGCCTGTATATTCCGCAAAAATAATCAACGGAAAACGTGCGTATACCTTGGCGCGTAAGGGCGAGGAGGTGGAAATAAAACCCAGCTACATTAACATATTATCCATTGAAACAGAGGAGTTTACGCTACCCTATCTTACCGTGCGAATACGTTGCGGCAAAGGTACCTATATTCGCTCATTTGCTCGCGATTTGGGATTACTATTAGGCTGCGGAGCCTATCTGTGCGCTCTGCGCCGAACAAGTAGCGGCAGCTTCAGCGAGGCAAATATGGTGAATGCCGAGGAGTTAAGCTTGTTGGTTTCTCGCCATCTTTAGCAACAGAAAATTACACTATTTCAAACTTTTAAGACAATAAATACGCTGCTATTCCGTATTTTTGCTGGCAATCTTGTACGTAACAAACTATTTTTGCTCATGAAAAGAACATTATTCCTGCTTACTTTAGCTGCGCTATGCACCACTATTGCACGTGCACAGTACGAAATTAAAGTGCAGGTAGAGGGGGTGAAAGACTCCAACCTGTACCTGGGTTACAGCTATGAGGATAAGCGCTATGTGATTGACACTTCTCGTGCAGATAAAAACGGAAAGGCGATATTCAAGAAAGGCAAGCCGCTGGATAAGGGTGTGTACTTTATTGCGCTACCCGATCACAATTTTTTTGAAATGCTGATGACGGATAACCAACAGTTTTCTGTAGTCACCAAACGCCCCCAGCTGTTCGATAATGTAAAGTTTACAGGCTCGCTGGAGAATCAAGAGTTTGTTGATTACCAGCGTTTTTTAGGTCGTCAACAGAAAAAAGTAAAGGCAATTCAAGACAGGCTAAAGAAGAACGAGGAAGACAAGAAAGACTCTGTAGAAATATACAGAAAGCAGCTGGAGGATGTTGATAGCGGGGTAAAGGAGTACATTAAGAAGCTAATCGCAAACAACGAAAATAACTTTTTAGGTACGCTAATGAAATCGCTGGAAAGCGTAGAGGCGCCTGAAATTGTAGTGCCTGAAAGTATTGCAAACAAGGATTCTGTACGTCAGGTTTACCGCTACGGGTACACTCGTGATCATTACTTTGACAATTTCAACTTTGCTGATAATGGACTTATCCGCACCCCATTTTTCAAAGCCCGCATTGAGTATTTTTTCAAAAATCTGATTGTTCCGGCGCCTGATACCATTATCAAGTATGCCGATATGATTATTGAGCGCTCAAAAGCGAATCAAGAAATGTTCAGGTATGTTACCGAATACTTTTTCCAAACCTACCAGAAGTCGGAGCTGATGTCGCATGACGCCATTGTAGTGCATTTTGCTGATAAGTACTACCTTTCAGGCCAGGCATACTGGGCCGACGCCGACTACAAAAAGAAAATTAAGGAGCGTGTCGATAAATTACGTCCGAACTTAGTTGGCAAAGTTGCTCCTGAGTTGACACTACAAAACGTTGAAGGGCAGTATATTTCCTTACGCAAGTTGAGGGCTGATTTTACCATTCTTTACTTTTGGGAGCCCGGCTGCGGACACTGCAAAAAAGAAACTCCGAAGCTTTGGGAATACTATCAAACCATACGGGACAAGGGTGTGGAAGTTTACGCCGTGTACACGCAGTATAAGCGCGAAGATTGGATAAAGTACCTGGACGAACATCAGTACGACTGGGTAAATGTTTGGGATGGCATAGAGGGAAAAGACGAAAAAGGTAAGCAAACAACCTTCTCGCTTGGCAGCAACTTTCGTGACCTGTACGATGTATATAGCACGCCTACCGTATATCTTTTGGATAAGAACAAGAAGATTCTCGCCAAGCGTATTGACGTAGAGGTTGTGCAAAAAATGATTGAGGAGGAAATGAAGAAAAAGAAGTAAAGAAAGAGAGAGAAGCGGCTATCCTCTATAGCGTTATTGTGTTGAAAATGCAGTAACGCTACTTTTTTACATCTCCACCCTCAGCCCATCATAGGCCAGCCATACATTTTTTGGAAGTATTTTGCTCACTTCTTTATGTAAGCCCAGCTGGTGCGAGGCATGTGTAAGATAAGCACGGCGAGGCTTTACCTGCTCTATAAGCTGTAATGCTTCTCCTAAAGTAAAGTGTGAGAGATGTTTATCTTGCCGAAGCGCATTCACCACAAGCACCTCGCAACCTTTCATAAGGTCAACAGATTTTTCATCCACAAAGCTGGCATCGGTAAGGTAGACCAGCTTACCTATTCTAAAACCGTAAACCGGTAATTTATAGTGTAGAGCACGCACAGGAACCACCTCTACATCCTGTACCAAAAATTTATCGTCGGAAATAGCATGTAAAGTCATATCCGGAACACCGGGGTATCTGTGAGCGCCAAAGGCGTAGGCGTACTCTTCTTTCAGCTGTTTCAGCACCCGTTGCTCACCGTAAACATCAATCGACTTTTTCATGAAATAGTTGAGCGCCCGCACATCGTCAAGACCTCCCATGTGGTCTTTATGCTCATGCGTAAGCAAAACTCCTTCGAGGTGCGTAACTTTTTCTCTCAGCAGCTGCTGGCGAAAATCGGGACCGGCATCCAGCAAAATATTCTTACCTCCAACCGTCACCAAAGCAGAAGTACGCAGGCGCTTGTCGTGCGGATCGGTAGAAGCGCACACCCCACACGGGCAGGCAATCATAGGAACTCCCTGCGAGGTTCCCGTTCCTAAAAAAGTCAACATCATTCTATATCAAGCGGCTGTTTATCCTGTAAAGATACAAGCTATTGTCGAAATATGTTGACCTGCTGAATGGTTGTTTATGTTATTCTGCCACAAATTTGAAATTTATAAATTCCGTATCTTTGTTGAACAATTTATCCTGTAACGATAATGTCTTTCGGAAAAATATACCTGATTCCCACTACTTTAGGGGAATGTTGTATGGGTGATGTGCTGCCGCAACGTACCGTAGAGGTTGTCAACACCATCAAGCATTTTGTGGTGGAGAACACTCGTAGCGCAAGACGCTTTCTGAGCGCTTTAAAGATGGCCCATCCCATAGATGCCCTCTCGTTTACGGAGCTGAATGAGCACACTCGCCCCGAAGATGTTTTACCGCTACTCGTCCCCGCCATGAGCGGCGAAAATATCGGCATCATTTCCGAAGCCGGCGTTCCCGCTGTTGCCGATCCGGGCGCTGCATTGGTAGCGTTGGCGCATATAAAGGGCGTACAGGTAGCGCCGTTGGTTGGCCCCTCGTCTATCTTGCTGGCGCTAATGGCATCGGGATTTAACGGACAAAAATTTGCCTTCTCGGGCTACCTTCCGGTAAAACCGGAGGATAGAATCCGCTCCATAAAAAAGCTGGAAAAGCGCTCGCAGCAGGAGGGGCAAACGCAAATTTTCATGGAAACGCCCTACCGCAACAATAAGCTGGTGGCCGATTTACTAAACACTTGCCAACCGCAAACCAAGCTCTGCCTTGCTGCAGACATTACTTTAAGTACAGAGCTTATTGCAACAAAAACAGTTGCAGAGTGGAAAAAGAACGTGCCGGATATAGGTAAGCGGCCGTGCATTTTTTTAATCTCTTAGGGTTTAATTATTATTGAACTGTTTTGTTCTGCGCTGTCTATTCGCTGCCGATTCAACAAATCAACGGTTCAACGACCCAACACATTTTGTAAATATGTGTAATTTTTTTATTTCACACAATTATGGTTTCCGTTAGCGGCTGTAAGGGCTACTTGAATCTGCGCTTGAAACTGCATGGCGGTAAACAAAGTGTTTTTCGAATATATTTTGTACATTTGCCCCTAGTATTCAACTCTTTTTGCCTATGATATAAACACAAAAATGTAGGAAAATTCATTCTTTACGGAGAATTCATAGAAAAGCGTTAGCTTTCTTCTTGCTTATTGAAACTTAGACAATTTCAAAAGTGTACAAGAGTAAGGCGTAACGCTCACGAGCAATCGTGGGCTTTACTCATTTATTTGTACACAAGGTAGTCTAAGACCTCAATAAGCAAGTAAAAGTATTGTCCCACGTTTTTTTTATGCACCTACCTCAAGCATTTGGGGACAAAAAACAGTAAATTAATTCTGATAATCAAAACTTTAGTAAAATGACAATATGTTATGTTTGCGGTTGCTCTGGAGCAACTTACAGGCGCAAAGTCTATACGGGGCATTCTGTTGGGACCTACACTGGCAAAGATTCTTACGGCAATGGCGTAAGGAGCAACTATGGCGTAAGAAGTGTGTGTAAGCAATGCGCTGCCCGTATTGATGAAGACATGACGCGTAATGAACTTGCGTTGCTGCATTTGTTGCAGCTGTTGTAGTTGATAAGTATTTGGTAACGATATACCTATTTACACCCTCTCTTCCGGTTTTAGGCGACAACCTATACCAGGACAAGACACGGTGGACACCTCACTGTCCTCAATGAGCGCCCTGTCAGTATCAATTTAATATGCTGTAAATCAAATATTTATAATTGATGATTTATTACTGAGTGGTGCGGGTGCGTTGTCATCCTGTAAAGCTTGCTCCAAGTCGGCAATCAGGTCGTCGGCGTCTTCCAAGCCAACGGACAGGCGGAATATTCCCTCGCCGGCAAAAACATCCCACGACTCCTGCTGCTCGGGGGTAGAAAGCCTGAATGAGGTTTGCAGCAAATCTTCGCTGCTGAGGTAAAAAATCAGCGTCCGGTGGTGCCCCAGCGATACGGCGTAGTGCACTATTTGCAGTTTTTGTGATAGCCTTTGGGCAACCTCCTTTCCGTTCTCCACCTGAAAAGTGATAATCCCCGAAAAATTTTTCATCTGCCGCTTGGCCAGCTCGTGCTGCGGGTGCGACGGCAAGCCCGGATATATTACCCGCTTTACCTTTGGGTGCAGCTCCAGATATTTCGCCACCTTTAGCGCATTCTCCTGATGCACCCTCATACGAATGGGAAAGGTTGCCAGCCCTCTCAAAATCAGCCATGCGTTGAAGGGGCTTAGCACCCCACCCAAGCGAATGGCCGTTTTCTTGCGCAGGGAGGCAAGGTCTGACCTGTACCCCAGCACAGCGCCGCCCAGCGCGTCGCCATGCCCGCCCAAGTATTTTGTCAGCGAATGAATAACGAAATCTGCCCCATGCTGCAAGGGCTTGGTTGCCGCGGGAGTGGCAAAGGTAGCGTCCACCGCTAGCTTTGCCCCAACGCTGTGCGCAGCGGCGGCAGCAGCGGCAATATCCGTAAGCCTCAGCAAAGGATTGCAGGGCGTTTCGATGTAAACCAGCTTGGTGTTGGGCTTCAGCGCAGCTTGCAGGGCGTTCAAATCTGAGGTATTTACCTTAGTTATCTCCACGCCCAAGCGGGGGATTAGCTCGTTGGTCATCTCCGACAGGGCGGCGTAGGCAACGTCGCTGACTACGGCGTGTTCGCCCGCCGTGAGAACATGAAGCAGCAAAGCCGATATAGCCCCCATACCGCTGGCAAAAGCTACCGCTGTTTCGGCTTCCTCAAGGGCAGCCAGCTTTTCCTCCAGCTGGTGTACGGTAGGGTTTCCCCAGCGGGAGTAAATCCATGCGCCGTTTTCCTCCATGCCCTCTACCGAAAAATTAGCATCGGCGCTTGCCACAAACGTGGTGGACATAACCAAATTGGGCGCCGAAGCGTTGGTGGCAGGGTCGGGAAATTCTCCCGCGTGAATAGCCTTGGTCTGCTCTCCTGCATGTCGCAATAAGCTTGCTCTATCCATAAAATACTGCTATGAGTTGTGAAATAAAAATGTTGTACAAATATACCGCGCTACAAGCGAATAGTAAATACCATTTTTATGGTATATTTTAGGCGCAAAAACCTTTATCCTACTTAATATTGTCCCTAAATGACCGAGAAATAATTTTCAGCTTTACATCGTTTGCGGAATTATTTATTTGAAGGTGTACCTGTAATTTCCATTGGTATTGGCGCTAAGATAGCTATATTTGTCTTTGTAAATTATAAAATAGGAGGTGTAATGAAACACTTTTTTCTGAGTATGCTGTCGCTACTGTTGACGGTAAATATTGCCGGAGCCCAAGAGCTGGCTTCTCCGGATGGAAATTTGAAAATGAAGTTTGGCTTGAATAATGGAGCTCCCACTTATCAGCTGACTTTTAAAGGAAAAGATGTAATCAAGCCAAGTAAGCTGGGCTTGGAGCTAAAGGAAGATCAGGCTAAGTTGGAGTTTGGTGCAGAGATTGAAAAGCCCATACAGCGAGATGTGAAAACAACTCTTTACGATGGTTTTACGCTGGCCGCTACACAAGCTGCAGCGCAGGATGAAACCTGGCAGCCGGTTTGGGGAGAGGTTAAGGACATCCGCAGCCATTACAATGAGCTTACGGTGACGTTAAACCAGAAAGAAACAGACCGTAACCTAATTATTCGTTTCCGCTTGTTTAATGACGGTTTAGGTTTTCGATATGAATTTCCGGATCAAAAAAGTTTGACCTACTTTGTAGTTAAGGAGGAAAAAACGCAATTTGCCATGCCCGGCGATATCACTGCCTACTGGATTCCGGGCGACTACGATACGCAGGAGTATGATTTTACTACTTCAAAATTATCGGAAATCCGCAGCTTATTCCACGGCGCAATTACGCCCAATGCTTCGCAAAGACAATTCTCGGAAACGGGTGTACAAACTCCGCTCATGCTGAAAACTAACGATAACCTTTACGTCAACATACATGAGGCTGCCCTGGTTGACTACTCATGCATGTCTTTGAATCTTGATGATAAAAACATGATATTTGAGTCATGGCTTACGCCTGATATTCAGGATAGTAAGGGTTATCTTCAGGCTCCCTGCGTATCACCTTGGCGCACTATTGTGGTGAGCGATGACGCGCGTGATATTTTGGCTTCGAAGCTTATTTTAAATTTGAATGAGCCGTGTAAGATAAAAGATGTTTCGTGGATTAAACCGGTAAAGTATGTTGGTATTTGGTGGGAAATGATTACCGGAAAAAGTGAGTGGGCGTATACCAGCCTGCCGTCGGTACAACTGGGCATAACCGATTATGTACATGCCAAGCCTAACGGCCGCCATGCCGCTAACAATGAAAATGTAAAGAAGTACATTGACTTTGCCGCTAAACATGGCTTTGATGCGGTGCTGGTTGAGGGTTGGAATATTGGCTGGGAAGATTGGTTTGGTCACTCAAAAGATTATGTTTTTGATTTTGTTACTCCCTACCCGGATTTTGATTTGCCCATGCTTAGAGATTACGCCAAGAGCAACGGCGTGCGCATTATTATGCACCACGAAACCTCCGGTTCTGTGCGCAACTACGAGCGCCATATGGATAAGGCATTTCAGCTGATGGCAGATAATAGCTATAACGCTGTGAAAACCGGATACGTGGGCAATATTATTCCCCGTGGCGAAACACACTATGGGCAGTGGATGGTAAATCACTACATGTATGCCGTAAAGAAGGCGGCTGATTACAAAATTATGCTTAACGCGCATGAGGCAGTTCGTCCTACAGGATTGCACCGTACCTATCCGAATTTGCTGGCACAGGAATCTGCTCAAGGTACTGAATATCAGGCATTTATTGGTAGCAAGCCCAACCACGCCACGCTGCTTCCGTTTACCCGCCTCATGGGGGGGCCAATGGATTACACACCGGGAATTTTTGAGATGGACATTAGCAAGTACAATCCCAATAGCAAAGCTCACTGCAACGCTACGCTATGCAACCAGCTTGCCTTATACGTAACCATGTACAGCCCGCTGCAAATGGCTGCGGATTTGCCCGAAACGTACGAAAAGTTTATGGATGCCTTCCAGTTTATAAAAGATGTTGCGGTAGACTGGGACAACAGCAAATACTTGGAGGCAGAACCGGGTGAGCATATTACGGTTGCTCGTAAGGCAAAAGGCTCCGGCAGCTGGTTTGTAGGTAACGTGTGTGGAGAAAATGGATATACCTCTAACATTGCCTTTGATTTTCTGGAGGCTAATAAAACATACATAGCTACCATATATAGCGATGCGAAAACCGCTCACTACAAAGCCAACCCGCAAGCGTACGAGATTCGTAAGTTTGTGGTAACCAATAAATCTAAGCTGAAGCAGCGATCTGCGCCTGGTGGAGGATATGCCATAAGCATTGTGGAGGCCGAAAAATCCGATGTCAAAGGGATTAAAAAATTATAATTATTAACGCATTGATTATCAGCTGGTTTTATTGATAAATCAATTATTAGCGAATAATTCATTAATAGTTTGATTTACAGATGATTATGGCTAAATCGGATGTCCGGTTTAGCCATAACTCTTTAACACGTATACCTTTTTTCACCATTCCATGATTTTTAGTAACTTTGCCTTGTTATTCACCGGTGTAACCATTTCGTAAAACACAACCATGTGGCAGCGGTAGCCATTCTTAAAACCGCTAAGCAGAAAGTAGGGTTATAATTTTTAATTTTTACCTCTCAATTTTTTATTGAATAATGTGTGGAATTGTTGGATATATTGGAGCTAAAGAGGCCTACCCGATACTCATCAAAGGCCTGCATCGCTTGGAGTATCGGGGATATGACAGCGCAGGCGTTGCCCTTATCAGCGAGCGTAAAGAGCTTAATGTCTACAAGGCAAAAGGAAAAGTTGCCGACCTCGAAAAATTTGTCAAGCACAAAGACATTTCCGGTACCATTGGCATAGCCCATACCCGTTGGGCTACACACGGAGAACCCAGCGATGTAAACGCCCACCCGCATTACTCCCAGTCCGAAACGCTGGCGCTGATTCATAACGGCATTATTGAAAACTACGCCGTACTGAAGGAAACATTAAAACAACAAGGTTATACATTTCAGAGCAGCACCGATACGGAAGTGCTCATTCAGCTTATTGAGTATATGCAAAAACTCAATAAGTGCGACTTGTGTACCGCTGTGCGCTTGGCTTTGAGCGAAGTGGTGGGGGCATACGCAATTGCCGTAATTGAAAAAGGAAACCCCGATCAGATAATTGCTGCCCGTAAGAGCAGCCCGTTGGTAGTAGGAATTGGTACCGATGAGTATTTTCTGGCGTCAGATGCCACTCCCATGGTGGAGTATACCAACCAGGTGGTGTATGTTGGCGATGATGAGATTGTACAGATAAATCGTGGGCAGGAAATAAAGTATCTGACGGTTTCCAACGTAGAAAAAACACATGAAATTCAGCAGCTGGAGATGAACCTTCAGCAGCTGGAGAAAGGCGGTTATCCGCACTTTATGATTAAGGAAATCTTTGAGCAGCCGCAAACCATCCGTGATTGCCTTCGCGGCAGGATAAACGTTGACGTAAACAACGTGGTGCTGTCGGGATTTATTGATAACAAGGAAAAGTTTCTTAACGCCAAGCGAATAATCATTTCTGCTTGCGGTACCTCCTGGCATGCCGGATTGATTGGCATGTACCTTATGGAAGAGCTGTGCCGTATTCCGGTTGAGGTTGAGTATTCCTCTGAGTTCCGCTACCGTAACCCTGTTATTAACAAAGATGATATTGTAATTGCTATTTCTCAATCCGGAGAAACAGCCGATACGCTTGCTGCGGTAGAGTTGGCAAAAGAGCATGGCGCCTTTATTTATGGCATTTGCAATGTGGTTGGCGCCTCCATCCCAAGAGCTACACATAGCGGGTCATATACACATGCAGGGCCGGAAATTGGCGTAGCATCTACCAAAGCATTTACGGCACAAGTTACGGTACTTACGCTGCTGGCGTTAAACATTGCGCGGGAGAAGAAAACTATTAGCGAGCAGGATTTTTTGAACCGTGTACGAGAGTTGAGCGAGGTGCCGGATAAAATTGAAAAGGCGCTTCTGCTAAATTCCGAGATTGAAAACTTTGCGAAGATATTTACCTACGCAAAGAACTTTATTTACCTCGGCCGGGGCTACAGCTACCCCTTAGCATTGGAGGGGGCGCTTAAGCTTAAGGAAATTTCATACATACATGCGGAGGGCTATCCTGCTGCGGAAATGAAGCACGGCCCCATTGCGCTTATCGACCATGAAATGCCGGTTGTTGCCATTGCGGCTAAGCGCGGCATGTATGATAAGGTGGTAAGCAATATTCAGGAAATTAAAGCCCGTAGGGGTAAAATAATTGCTATTGTAACCGAAGGAGATACCGAGGTACGCCGGATTGCCGATTACTGCATTGAGATTCCAGATGTGCACGAAGCGCTGGTTCCGTTGGTAGGTTCAGTTCCGCTTCAGCTGCTGGCCTACCATATTGCGGTTGTAAAAGGTTGCAATGTAGACCAGCCTCGCAACTTGGCAAAGTCGGTAACGGTAGAGTAGAGCCTGTTTTGTACAAAAGTTTGCAACTCCGTACTTTTTCATTTCTGTATATCATGGTTTCATATAGCCCTTCGGAGTTGGAGCAGAGCGGAAGCTAATTTTTTCTATCCATATGAAAAAAATATTACGGCTACATTCTGCCATTGGAAATGTTCCACCGGCTCAAAAGCTAAGCATGTAACGCATTAGCTGACTTTTCCAGCCATTACAGCGTATAGGCTGGAAATTTTTCCGGTTGCCATGGCGGTCTGGCACAATATTTTTGAGCCCCGTTCGTTAAATTATCAGAAGGTAGCGCAGGGAAAAATAAATTTTTACTATCTTTGCAGCGCCTGATGAATCGTTTTTGCGATTTGAAATTAGTATCAACGGCTAAAACGCTAGTAGCAAGAAACAGACATAAAACATAAAAAGACATACAGTGAGAGAGCGGTAACGCTTTCTTGTTGGAATACTCT
>JAISBU010000023.1 GCA_031266015.1 Prevotellaceae bacterium
GATTTTTGTTAGACGACAAATTGATTTCTACCAACATCTTGTGCCTAACGGCACAAAAATAGAACGAAAATATTTTTATGCGAATATCACATTTTTGACACCCCACCCTACGGGACGGCGCAAACACCCGTCACCGTTGCAACAAAATCATTTTTGGCACACTATCCAACTATTGAATATAAACTCTAATTGAGGAATCTCCTTCCACACCTACCGCGCTTGGGTAGCTCGGTGGCGGGAGATTGGCTTCGCCGAGCTCCACTTCGCTCCGGTTCCTCGCTACGCTCGGAATGACGGCGCAAAAAGGGGGCGGGAAGAGGCAGCTGCTTTGCCTCCATCGCTATTGGGGAAAAATATGGATAGTATTTTTAATAAAAGCATAAAATATTGATTAATAGCTTGTTGATATAAAAATCGGGTTGATTGTATAGTTAAAAAGCATGGTAAAAACTATACAAGTTTGCATGGTAAAAATAATGTTGTAACTTTGCTTCCACATTATCCCCCTTAGTTGGGAAACACTAAGGCCCGCCCCCTGAGCAATCGGGGGGCTTATTTATTTTTCATCATACTTATGGAAGCGGAAAAACAACGTGTTATTGTTTACGTGGATGGATTTAATTTTTACTATGGATTAAGGATGCCAAAGTGGAGAAGATACTATTGGCTTGACATCGTAAAATTATTTGAACAGTTCATGCGCCCCAACCAAGAGTTAGTTGCCGTTAAGTATTTTTCTGCAAGGCCGTCTGATGCAGGGAAAAATAAAAGGCAAGATGCTTTCTTTCAGGCCAACAAAGTAAATCCCAAGTTTAAGTTGATACTTGGAAAGTTCTTGAAAAAAGAAGTATTCTGCCCCAAGTGCCACCAGTCTAATATCACGTATGAAGAAAAAGAAACGGACGTAAGAATTGCAACCCAAATTGTCGCCGACGCGTTCAAAAAAAATTGTGATATTGCCATTGTTGTTTCTGCTGATAGCGATATGGTGCCAGCTATTGAACTTGTAAGGGAAACCAGCAGCCAGGTATTTATTTACTTTCCACCAAACCAATTTTCCACCAACCTTACCATAATGGGAGGTAGCCAACCCGTGCAGATGCAGCGCTATGAGCAAAGGTTTAAAAAATCCTTGCTGCCCGATACCGTTTCGCTGCAAAACGGATTCAGATTGTCAATTCCTGCCGAATGGAAAATGCTTAAGCGCTAACCTTAACATCAACTCCCGCAGGAGTTGTGAGAAAACCCTCCACGCTTTTTATCCATGAAGTTCGGTCGAGTATGTGCAGCAAAGACTCCTCTATGTTGCGCAGCCTTTCTGCTATCAGCTGTCCGTCAGGCGTACACTACCTCCTTTTCTACTATGCACATGCGAAGTCAAACAAACAAATGCCCCAATGCAATCACATTTATGTTGTCTTTGCGCGTATAAGACGACGACCCCGCAATAATGACGTTGAGCGAGGCGCATTGAGCCGCTTTTTCCGGTGCGAGGCGGGTGAGCAGCTTTTGCAGATTGCTTGACGCTTCGTCAATGGATTCGGTAGAGCCGAGCTTTACTTCAAATGCCGCCCATGTCTCGTCGGGAAGTTCGGCTACCGCGTCTATTTCCAGACCCGACGAATCGCGGTAATGGTACACCTTGCCGTCCAGCGCATCGGCATAAATCCGCAAATCGCGAATAGCCAGCGACTCAAAAAACAGCCCGTAGGCTTCAACATCGTTCAAAAGCGACTGGGGCAATAGCCGCAACGCCGCAGCGGGAATGGAAGTATCCACAAAATGCCACTTGGGTTTTACGCGCTGCTGCACGGCGGAGCGGATATGCGTTTTCCACGAAGGCAACTCTTCCAAAATAAAAATTTCGGACAGCTGGTCAAGGTATTTCCTGACGGTGCCTGCCGCCATTGGCGCAGGGTCGGCAAGACCCGTTTCGGCGGCTAATTTTTCGAGTGAGGCTTCGGTGGAAATATTGCGCGAAAGCGAGCGGATAAGCGCGGCAACCCTTTCAGGAGTAGGCGGAGAATCTAATTTTTGCATGTCCACATAGGCGATATTTTCCACATAATCGAGCATTGCTTCACGGGCAATTTCAGCCGTTTCCGTGACAAGCGCAGGCATACCGCCGCGAACGAGAAAATGAGCGTAATCGTCGATTGCCGCACCGCCCAAGCCGCCAATTGCTGCACCTTTACTGAAGCAATCGCGGAAGTTGACCGATTGGGAAGAGTCGCCGCTTTCCGCCAGAGACATGGTACGAAGCGTAAGCCTTGCAAAACGCCCTGCACCCGTGTGCGCCGAGATATCGTCGCTCGGGCTGGCAGAACCGGTAAGGATAAACTGCCCTTTAGCAGCGCGTTTGTCTATTTCATATCTCGCCGCGTTCCAGATGCTTGGCACCAATTGCCATTCATCAACCAATCGCGGCGTTTTGCCCTGCAGCACGATATGAGGCATTAATACCGCCTGTTGGCGTATTTGCTCCGAAGCGTCGAAACGGACTACGCTTGCAGCATGATATTCAGCCGTTGTGGTTTTCCCGCAGTAGCGCGCTCCCTTCAATAAAATACCACCCGAAGATTTGAGTTTCTTGTCGATTTTTTCGTCAATCAACCTTACCCTATACCCACTCATAAAATACTTATATTGTGTTTACTACAAATGGAAATACGATTTTATTGTATTTCCAAGTCTTATTTCGTATGATTTTCAACTACGATTTTGTAAAACGCAAAGGTATGGATTTATTTGAATATAGATGGCGTTTTGCGCGTAATATGGCAACTTCCTTTTCCCTGACTACTCCCTCACAACGGCTACCGGCAAATGAGCGACAGCAGGCTTAGCACAGGAGCCTCGACCAGAGCACATCTACGTCGCTTTTTGCCCGCTTTCAATCGGCTTGGGTAGCCCTATTTCGTAAAGGTACTCCGGCGCGTAATCGGCGCCGTTTTCCCATTCAACAGTATTGTATTTTATTCGGAAATTTTTGAAATAGTCCAGCTGCCGTAGTGGGGCAAAAGCGCTACCGTTCAATTCATTTTGCAAATCAACTGTTTTCTGATCGCCGTTGTTGAATGTAAGCAGCAAGCGATAGCTGTCCAAATATTTTGCATTTGTAACTTCCAAAAACATAGTATTTTATTTTAAAGGGTCTATAGCTCGCAATGTCTCGCCTCTTTGTGCTTTACTCCATTCTTCCAACAACTCTTCGCGGTGCAAATCAAGCCATTCAAAAGCTAACTTCAAAGCGCGGCCAGGCATTTTCCCTTCTACAATACCGTCCTTGATTGTAATGGTAACCTTATAATCGCCATACCATACGTGAAAATGTGGTGGAGCATGGTCTTTGAAATTCATCAAAATTATAAGTCCGTAAAAGCTGCTAATCTGTGGCATAAAAAATTATCATAGACATTCGGCTACAAACTTACATGAAAATTCTACGATTTCCAAGCATACGTCAAAGAATTTGGGCTACCTCGTAATCACCCGGCGGCAGCGCTACTCCCTCACAACGGCTACCGGCAAAGCCTCGTCGTAGCTGCCGGCAATCACAGGGTTTTGCCGGCCCTGCGTAAAATCTCTCACGTTACCGTGCACGTAGTCGAACAATTCGATAATCGAAATAATTTGGTCTTTACCCGAACGGGGTATTGGTTTACACGTTTACTTGGGGTAAAACCTTGAGGCTACTTTTCCAAGTCAACCATCATTTGCTGTATAGCCAGCAGGAGTGGACGAACGTTATTTTGCAGCGTATCAAAGACTACCGCAGCGTCAATACGAAAGTAGGCGTGAGCTATAAAGTCTCTCAGCCCCATTATGTTTTTCCACTCAACGTTGGGGTACCGAAGCAGCAGCTTTCCTTCGCTGCGCCTGTCAATTTTTTTGATTTCTTCGCCAACTGCCATAAGCCTTATGGCGGTAATATCCAAAACATCAACTCCCGCAGGAGTTGTGAGAAAATCCTCCACGCTTTTTATCCATGAGGATCGGTCGAGTATGTGCAGCAAAGACTCTTCTATGTTGCGCAGTCCTTCTGCTATCAGTTGCCTGTCAGGCATACACTACCTCCTTTTCTACTCTTGCCTTAAAGCGCTGAGGCATGTACTCCGTTTTGCGCACAACATCTACCGGCATACCAAATATTTCCTCCAGCTGGCGCTTGATACCTACGAGCGACAGCAGGCTTAGCACAGGCGCCTCGACCAGCACATCTACGTCGCTTTCGGCCCGCTGCTCTCCGCGCGCTACCGACCCAAAAATACCCATGCGGGCAATGCCGTACTCTGCGCCATGCTCGGCTAAAAACTTCCGAAGGAGAAGCACGTACTGCTGCTGTGTTGCTACCATTTTTTTTAATCATTTTTGCAAAGATACGAACTTTTATGTGTAAACCAATACGTCAGGGAGCAGGAGTACAATTTTCGCTTGGCGGGGAACTTTTCGTGCTATTCGCATCTAAAGCGGATGGAGAATTTTCGCGTTTAACTATTCCTCTGGCAGGATTGACAAATGGAGAGTATTTACGTTTAACTATTTCTTTAGCAACATTGATAATTTGCGTTATTGCAAAAGTAAAAAGAACAAATATCATCAAAGTAAGCGTTACTAAATCTAAATTATCCCAATCTCGAAAATATGGTTTATCAGGTTCTTCATTAAAAAAGAATTGCATGAAAATTCCTTTTGTAAGAGTCAAAGTATTAGTAGTTATAAGCGCATAGGTTATACCGCCTGACATTCTATCAACAAAATCCTTAGCATCCAATGTGGTACGTTCTCTATACAGCAAGTAGTGAATAAAATATATTAACAACGTAATTGCGGTAAGTGAATATTTGAAGGCGTTAAAATAAGTTTTGCTTTTTAGAAATTCATTTATGGAACGCATTGCATCTTCCCGATATATGACCAGCGTTACTATCGCAAAAATAACACCAATAACAAGAATAGCGTAAAAATAATACTTATAATTATTAAGTTTATCTAATATTCTTTTCATGGCTAACTATAATTAAATCTATCCACCTCTGAATCTTCTCCACTTATTGCCCTACCAACGAGCGCACCAAGTCCGCTACCTATTGCTATTCCAAGAGGCCCGCCAAGTATGCCAAGCGCCCCGCCAATAACAGCTCCTGTAGTAGTGTTGCGATCCTTTTCGGCTTTCACATCGTTAACAGAGTACAGCACTCCCCTTATGGTAAAATGGTTGCTTCCTATTTTCTGAGACAGTTCAGCTCTTGTTGCAGCAGAAATATTCAAGTAAACTTTCTCTCCGCTTTCAGTCTTAACGTATAGTTTCATGCACGTCGCTTAGCTGCATAAGAAGTTGGCTATTTGCCTTTCGTTTTGTGCGTTTTTTCCAAAAGTTGTAATAGCAGCCGCTATTGACTCAGAGGAAATATGCACAGCTATTTTACCTGTGTCAATTTGTTCTGCTTGTATGGTAATAGCCTCTCCAAAAGAACGTATCGACACACCTACTGTAGCCTGCATTATACCTCTTTGGTAATCGCGGGTAATGTTTTTACAGCCTATATGCTGTAATGCTCGATAGCAATTATCGAAGATGCCTTCGATTGAGCAATTTGTGTATTGAACAGTTTTCATAATTTTTTTATTTTTTTATTGTTAAACATTAATTCTTAGTTCTCTATTATACTCCCAAAGTCTTTCCACACCGCTGCTGCTGCATACGCCGCTTTTGTACCTGTGGGAACGTGCAAGGCAATTTCGCTGAGTGCTGTATTTGTGAACAGATCGTTACTTACGCTTAGCGGTGTAGTCCATGCAACGGTAAAGTCCATTAGTTTACAGAGTCGAAACGCATACGCTTCTATACTTGTTACACTTGCAGGAATGGTAATTGCTGTCAACTTTTCGCAATCATCAAAAGCACACATTGCAATGTTGATTACAGAGTTGGGCACGATGTAGGCGCCTTGCTTTCCTTTAGGGTAAGCTATCAATGTCGCTTTTGCCTTATTGAAGAGCACTCCGTTTTCGGCAGCATAGTTTGGGTTGGCGGCATCAACAACAAAAGAGGTAAATGCAGAACTTGTACAACAATATGGAGGAGGAAGGGTGATATCACTCATATTATCACTACTCATATTGGCTAAGTTTTTGCCTATAGTTATGGTGCTTATGTTATTATTACCGCCCATAAATGTACCACCGCCAATAGAAACCACATTGTCGGGAATGATTATATTGCCTCTCAAGTCGCAACCTCTAAAAGCACTACTACCAATAGTACTCAAACTATTGGGGAACGTTATCGCTGTGAGTCTGCTACAATCATAAAAAGCACCCCTCTCAATGGTAGTCAAACTATTGGGGAACGTTATGGCTGTGAGATTGTGACAAAAATTAAAAGCCCATGCCCCAATGGACATTACTCCTTCGGGAATTACAACGGAGGTAAGATTAGTACAGTCCTTAAAAGCAGACTCCCCAATAACAACTACTCCTTCGGGAACTACAACGGAGATAAGCAGGATGTTGCTTTCAAACGCGCGTACGCCAATAGCCGTTATGCCCCAATCATCGGGAATTATAACGTTTCCACCTTTACCACGATATGCTGTCAGCACACCGTTCTCTACCTCAAAATCGGGGTTGCCCGTTAGCGCAACATCACAGGGTACGATTTGCCCTGCTACGGCGTTCACGTCCCTGCTGTTGTCAACGTAGTGCCTTTTTGAAAACGACAGCTTGTAGCTGCCTGCCTCAAGGTCGATAAAGGTAAATACTCCATCCTCACCTGTTTGCAGGCCTTTCTTGGCAAAGGTGGTATTGGCGTTTGATATAATTTCCACCGTTACGCCCGATAGGACTTGGAATGTTTTAAAATCTGTTACCGTACCCTCTATGTTGCCCATAACAGACAGCGGCTCTTTTTCCTTGTTTGGCGTACATGTTACGCTTGTAAGAAGTGTCAAAACGATAAGATATTTTTTCATAAATCTGTTTTTATTAATACTTCATGTAACCTATTTCACACAGCGTATAGAAAATCCCTCCCATTTGTTGATGTTATTAGCAGGATTACTGTCATCGCTGGTAAAGCGTAAAGTGTAAGCGCTATCATTCCTATCACTCTCCGTACTACTGTAGTAGTACCCGACCTCATCTTGAGACCAAAGATACCCGAAGCTTGCACTGCGATAACCACAGGCAGGGAGAAAGACACATCCGTTAAGGTTGTTCATAGTGCAAGTGGCGTGGTTAGGCCCGTAAAACCTACCTTCAACATCATTACCCCTTGCGCTGGCGTAAACCCATGAAGTGCCTGTGTTGTGCAATGCTTCAAACTCCGCCCGCGTGGGTAACCGCCAGCCCGAAGGGCAAGGGTTTACCGTCCAAGTGGTGCTGGAGGTTGATGATGAATAAGAATACCCACTCCACCCGCTAACATCGCCTGTAGCAGCCCATGCAGTAGCCTTACTCCACTGGTAAAACTTGGTGTATATATCAGGACGGGCTGCAAAGGTTTGGTAGGCATCCACGTTGAAGGCAGCCCAAGTAATGCCGCCAATTGTAAGATTAGCGTAGCTATTGCTAGTATTTCTACCATCATTTACATATTCCACAATATTGCTAAACTTCCACCCATCTGTGGCTTCATAGGCTGCTTTTGTGCCCACGGGAACCTGTAAAGTAAACCCAGGACCAGATAAAGAAAAAAAAACCGAACCGATCAACGGTGGTGTTGTCCAAGCAACGATGATATTGCTCAACGGATTGTTGTAGAACGCACCCTCCCCTATGCTTGTTACGCTTGCAGGAATGGTAATATACTTCAACCTATTGCTATTAAACGTAGATCTTCCTATGCTTGTTAGATTTGCAGGAAGGGTAATGGCAGCAGCAGTCAGACTACAAAAACAAAAAGCATAATCAGAAATAATCGTCAAACTGTTGGGTAGGGTTACAGTTGTAAGGTTCCTACAGCTGTAAAAAGCATATTCTTTAATGAAAGTTACCCCCTCTGGAATTACAACGGAGGTAAGCTGTTGATTTTCGTAAAAAACGCGAGCACCAATAGCCGTGATACCCCAGTTATCGGGAATTATAACTTCCCCGCTTTTGCCGTGATATGCTGTTAATACGCCGTTCTCTACCGTAAAGGCGGGGTTACCTACTAAGGCGGCATCGCAGGATACGGTTTGCCCCGCCAGTACATCTACATCCTTGCTATTGCTACCATAGTTTCTTTTTGAAAACGACACATTGTACTTGTCCACCTCAAGGTCGGTAAAGGTAAACTTGCCGTCCTCGCTTGTTTGTCGGCTTTGCTTGGCAAAGGCTGTATTGTCTTTTGATACAATATCCACTGTCACATCTGATAGAACTTTATGAGTATTAAAATCCGTTACCGTACCCTCTACGTGCCCAACAGTGGACAAAGGCTCGTTTTCCTTGCACGAGTAGCAGGCTATACCTGCAACAAGAGCCGAAATAATAAAGATTCTTGTCATGGTTAATACTCTATAATAGTTCCAAAGTTTTTCCAATAGTTGGCTGCTTGATATGTTGCCTTTGTGCCTGTGGGTACTCGTAGGGTGCCTCCTCCTATGGACAAGCCAAATACAAAGACATGGTTGTTAAGGTTTATTGGAGTCCTCCAACTTACAGTAACGGAAGTTAACGGAGATTTGTAAAAAGTAAAAGATTCAAGTGTGGTAATGCCATTAGGAATAACAACGGAATGCAATGCAGTGTTGTAAAAAGCGTACGTGCCAATACTTGTTAAGGTGTTTGGCAAATCCACAGAGGCAAGCTGGTGGCAGCCCTCAAATGCCCCCTGCCCAATGCTTGTGACCCCCGCAGGAATTAGCACTGAAGTAATAGCAGTATTATATTTAAATACGTTGTTGCCAATGCTTGTAATACCTAAATTGTCGGGTATCACCACGTTTCCGCCACCGCCTGTATATTCTACCAACATGCCATTGTGCACCTTAAAGGAAACAGGCGTTAGCCGCACGTCGCTCGATACCGTTTGCCCGGCGATAAGGTTTACATCCTGATTATTCTCCAGATATCCGCTACGCGAAAACGACAGCTTATAGTTGCCCGCTTCAAGGTCTTTGAAGGCAAACTTGCCGTCGTTACCTGTCTGCCGGCTCTGTTTGGCAAAGGTGGTGCTGGCGTTGGCCACAATGTCCACCATCACTCCCGGTATGGCCTGCGTGGTTTCGTAGTCGGTAACCGTGCCCTCAATGTTGCCGATGATGCCGATTGGCTCGTTGTCCGCGCACGATTGGGGCAGGGCGCACAAAAGCGCCACGCAGCCTGCTGCTGCTAACCTGATAATTTTTTTCATTTCGGGAAAATTTTTCATTTAATTAGCTACCTAAAATTTTATGGTTAACCCTACTCCTGCATACTCAGGCGTTGCCACCGGAGTTAGCGCAAATTGATTTTGCCGAATCACCAAGCGCTTGGCTCCCGGCGCTGCTACCGCATCAATCAAGCTGTAAGCGTATAGCGCTGCTATCCCAACGATAAAGATATTGCGAGCATTTTGCATGTTATCGGCATTTGCCGAGTACGCGCGCATGTGCGCAACGTTGCGGGTTTCGGCTATTTTTTTCACGTAGCTTGCCCGAAGGTTTTCGGAGGCTATAGCGCCGCCAACAAGCAGCGCCTCCCCTCCCAGCACGAGTATGCCTTTTAGCGTTGAGCCTTTGTGCAGCTGCCCCCATCCGGGTACAATAGCCGACCGCCAAAGCCCGCGCGCGCCGTAGCCCGTCCTTACGCTGATGTGGTCAAACACGGGCGACGATTGCAGCGCAACCATGTACAGCGCAGCCACCCTGTACTGTTGCCCACCGTTGGCCTTTACCAGCTCAACGTGTTCGTCCACCAGCTTTGCCTGCAGCTGTATGGCTTGCCCCTTAATTTGTAGCCTGACCTTATTTTCGGTTTTGGTAACTTCGCTGAGCTTGCCGTTCTCCACCTGCTGGTTAGTGATGCGGTCCAGGGTCGAAACCTTGCTGATATCCACGCTTCTAATTAAAGATTCGTCCATGCTCAGCTTATCTATGCACGCCAGCTCCGCATCCCTCAAGCTCGATCCCATGCCCACAACCTTCACAAATTTATAGGTCGCGTTGGTTTCTATGGGAGGATTAGAGACCCATTGGGGCTGCATACCTTGCGCCGACAAAAGGCAGGAGTGCAGCAGCAGCAAGTAAGAAATCAGACGCTTCGTGCTCATTTTTTACTCTGCTTGTAGGCTTCAAGCCCCTCTTTTGTTTCTTCGATAAACTTTGCCCTGTCAAACTCAATTCCAAGAATATCATCTCTCCTCAAGCTGTCATACACGTTGCCGGCAAGGTTGTCGGTTGGCGCTGTCATTTCTACGCAAACGTAGGCGTCAATACCGCCGTCAGCCCTATCCCACATGCTCGTTTTGATTACCTTGTAGCCTTTCACCGATTGCGCTATGTACTGCGTTAAGCGGTTTTTTTGGATTTGCTCTTCGGCGCGGGCCAACCCTTTGTTTGCCGTTTGGTTATACCTGCTCCTTACGCCCTCCACCGCAAACTCCATTCTTTGCGCCAGCTTTGTTGCCGCGTCAAATTCGGCATTTTCAACGGCAACATTCTCATTAAAAGCTGTTGCCGTTCCGTACGCCCGGAGGTGCGAGCTTTCCTGCTCCGACAGCGTAATACATTCGTCCGTTACGCGCTGAGTTCTTTTGGTTTGGTTGGTTACTTGCGTAACTTTCGAACCACCACACGAGGTAATGCACAATGCGCATAGCGCAAAGCCCATCGCTACTGTTACATTTCTTTTCATGATAAAAATTTTTCTTGTTTGCCTACTCTGTTGCAGGATTTTCGGCTTCCTCCTGTCAGCTTTTTAGCCGCGAATGGGCACAAAAAAAGCCGCGCATTGACCAGGCAATGCTGCGGCTATATATGAAAATTGAAAAATATTTGCTATAGTACACGCACACGTAAGAAATGCAAAATGCAAAATGCGTAACTCACTGAGTACTGTGTGTGTGTGTGTGTGTGTGTGTGTGTGTGTGTGTGTGTGTGTGTGTGTGTGTGTGTGTGTGTGTGTGTGTGTGTGTGTTCGCGCATATCAAAA
>JAISBU010000010.1 GCA_031266015.1 Prevotellaceae bacterium
AAGTATGGATATACGTATTGGATGATAAGGGTTGGTATCTTAAAGGGATGCCTTGTTTCTCGTAAGATTTATTCCCTTGCTCCGTGTGTGTACAAAATTATGAAAAAGAGAAGAAAAAAATAACGATTAATAGAAAAGTTGTGAAAGAAAATGAAAGTCAAAATAGAGGAGGAAAAGCACGAGATAGATCTTAATAAGAGTATTTCTTGGCAGATAAGGAATAGCAAATTTTATAGAGAACTTGGAGCTGCTTTACAAGAGGTTAAAGATATGGTTGATGGCAAAAAATCGGAAAAAACATTAGCGCAATTTTTGAATGAGGTATGAAGTTTTTCTACCGCATGTCATTCCTACGGGATTTTTCAAAATCAGCCTTATGCCGGAAATATCAAAGAAGTTAGCGCATATAAAAGGATTACGTTTCAGGCAGCTATATATTTGTAAAAGTTTTTATTTGGCCTACCCGCACTTTTTGCGGACAGCGTCCGCAAAATTACAACAAGTTAATATTGAGGACAATACAATTTTGCGGACGCTGTCTGCAAAATCTATTGAAGAAAAAAGGATAGCGATTGAAAAATCAGCCGGACAGGACAGCGACTTACAATTAGCGCCGGAGTTACTGTTATCCCGTTTGACCTTTTCGCACTCGAGTACCACTAAGTATTTTTTTGAGAGCGGGGCGGTTGAGGTAGGTTTCGGAAATAAAATCATACCCCAGCGCTTTCGAAATGAGCATCAGCTGCTCAACATCCATATTTTTCCGTCCATAAATAGTGTACACGTGGCTGCATGTGCAGTGTTAAGCCCACGTCAAAAACAGACGTGAGCGATGAACACCTGTACCCTCAATCCTTTTTGGGTACGCACACCGTCAGGTTATCCATGCAAAAGTAGGCAGGCGTGTTCATACCCCATGGGCTGTTATCCGTGCTGCTTGCCTCAAAGGTCAGCTTAAGCGCCGGCTACAGCATTTTCCTTACCCTGAAAAAGATTAAGATGATGCCTACGCTCAAGACCATGAGCAGGAGGGCAAAGGGGTATCCCAAGCGCCAGGCGAGCTCCGGCATGGCGTGAAAGTTCATGCCGTAAATGCTGCTGATGAGCGTTGGGGGCATGAACACTACCGTTGCCACGGTGAAAATCTTTATTACCTTGTTTTGCTCAAGCGAGATAAGCCCCATCACGGTATCCTGCAAAAATTCAAGCCGCTCAAAGACAAAGTCGGCGTAGCTGACGAGCGAGTTGATGTCCTTGATGATAATGTTGAGCTTTGGCGTGGTATCGCTGGGGAAGCGGTCGCTCTTGAGGATGCTGCTCACCACCCGCTGCTTGTCGATGATGCTTTCGCGCATTACCATTGTATTTTCCTGCAGCCTGTTGATGGTCAGCAGCAGCTTGCTGTCAAGGCGAATCTCGGATTTGTCCTCAAAGGGCTGCCTGTTGATGATGGTAACCTCCTTGGCCAGCGCCTCCAGCATGTCGGCGTCAATATCTATGCGGCTTTCGAGGATGGATACCATGACGTGAAAGCAGGTAGGGTAAAGCCGGTGGTTGGCGTAAAGCCGCCGGATAGTTTCGTTGAACGCCCTTAGCCCAAGCGGACGGATGGAAACCAGCACCCCCTCGCACAGAATAAACGACACCTGCTCCGACGAGAGCTCGTGCTCCTTGTTGGCAAGCAAAAACGAGGTGTTGGCGTAAAGCGTACTTTCGGTTTCGTAGTAGCGCGAGCTGCTTTCTATCTCCTCTGCCTGCTGCTGAGTTTGCAGGTTGATGTTCAGAAATTCCTCAACCATGCTACGCTCCTCTGGCGTTGGCGATATCATATCTATCCACAGCACCTCGTCGTAGCTCAGCTCGTTGAGCTGCTCTAAGGCGGTGCTGCTGGTAATGCGGCTATTTTCTTTGATATAGTAATTTACCATTGGTTTGGATTTCAAATTTCAACATTCAACATTCAGAATTCAGAATTCAAAATTTAACAACTTCTCCCTGAACAGCGCCATTCCCTCTCTTTTTGCGGCGTCGAGCGGATAGCTGATGTTATTCGTAAGGTAGCCGGCAACATCCACATCGGGGTAGCGGGCCTGCGCCTCGCGGCACACTTCGTCAACGTGGCTTACGCCCAGCTGCAAGGCTTCGTTGAGCAGGGCAACGGTGGCCGCCGGGACTTCTTTTCGGGCTACCCATGCGGCAAATACAAACGGCTTTCCGGTGCAGGCTATCCACGCCTGCGCAAGGTCGTATATGCCGGTGAAGCGCCGGCGCGCGGCAAAGGTTTTATCGCCAATCAGCAGGTACCCTACCCCACCCTCCGCTTTTTCCGTACCGTCGTAGCGCTCAAGCGGCTTGAAGCGCGGGTGTATTTGCCAGTATTCGCGCGCCAGCAGCTGCACCAGGGCAACCGACGTCCGCGAGTGTGCATCCAAGTATATGGTATGCAGCTGCTCTAAGGGTTCGTGAGCAAAGACGGCTACCGAGGCCACCTCGCCCACCGCGCCAATGCAGTAGTCGGTTACTATTTTAAAATCGGGGCTTTGAGGGATTGCCGCCACCGGCGTGAGCGCAATGTCAGCCTGTCCGGAGAGCAGCTTTTGGGCGCCAACGGCGGGAACATCCAGCGAAAGCGCTGCGCTTTCGCTAAAAGGAGAATGATGAAGTCCATAAATAAAAGGCGCTGCGTTGAGGTACGCTACAGCAGAAATATTCACCCTCATTATTTGGCTTAACTTTTTGTGAATTAATATTTTCAATTTATCCCGAAGGCATAGGCTGATGTTTTGCTTATCGTGCAAAAGTAGTTTTTTTACTTCAGAACGAAAAATTAGGAGGAAAAATTGCGTGAAATTAACAAAAACGCTATCTTTGCGCTTTGTTTCTCTCCGAAGGTATTTTTCAAACAATTATTAATGATTCTAATAAAATGGCGATTTTAAACGATTGTAGCAACATTGTGATTCGCTTTTCCGGCGACTCGGGCGACGGTATGCAGCTCACCGGAACGCTCTTTTCGGACACCTCAGCGCTGCTGGGCTATAGCGTGTCCACCTTCCCCGATTACCCCGCAGAGATACGCGCCCCGCAGGGTACGGTTGCCGGCGTATCGGGCTTTCAGGTGCACTTTGGCACCGCTGCCGTCAACACCCCCGGCGACTACTGCGACGTGCTGGTGGCCATGAACCCCGCAGCCTTCAAGGCAAACGCCAGGTGGATGAAAAAGGACGCCACCGCTATCCTCGACGCTGACGCCTTTGACGAAGCGCACCTGAAGAAAGCAGGATTTTCGACCAACGACCCCGTAGCCGAGCTCAAGCTGGAGGGCTACAACATCATCTGGGCGCCCGTAACCTCGCTGACCAAAGCTGCGCTGAAAGATTCGGGCGCCGACACAAAAACCATTGTACGCTGCAAAAATATGTTTGCGCTGGGTATTTGCTACTACCTGTTCAACCTGCCGCCGGAGCATACCGAGGCGTACTTTGCAAGCAAGTTCAAGAAAAAACCGGCGCTCATAGAAATCAACCGGACGGTGCTCAAGGGCGGCTACAGCTACGCCGCCAACACCCATGCTTTTGCCAACACCTACAAGGTGGCTCCGGGGCAGCTGGAAAAAGGTACCTACCGCATCATCAACGGCAACGTGGCCACCGCGTGGGGGCTAATAGCCGCTGCCGAAAAATCGGGGTGTCCTCTCTTTTGCGGCTCCTACCCTATTACCCCCGCCACCGGCATCCTCGAGGAGCTGGCAGCGCGAAAGGATTTGGGCGTAAAAACGCTGCAAGCCGAAGACGAGATTGCCGGCATCTGCACGGCCATAGGCGCCTCGTTTGCCGGCAGCCTTGCCGTAACCACCACCTCCGGCCCCGGGCTGGCGCTCAAGGGCGAGGCGCTAGGCCTTGCCGTCATGGCGGAGCTGCCGCTGGTGGTGGTAGACGTGCAGCGTAGCGGCCCCTCCACCGGCTTGCCCACCAAGACAGAGCAGTCGGACTTAATGCAGGCGCTCTACGGCCGGAATGGCGAAAGCCCGGCGGTAGTAATGGCGGCAAGCTCGCCGTCGGATTGCTTCGGCGCTGCGTTTTGGGCTGCAAAAATTGCCGTAGAGCACATGACACCCGTCATCCTGCTCACCGATGGGTACATTGCCAACGGCTCGGAGCCCTGGAAAATCCCCGGCATGAAAGATTACCCGGCCATTGTTCCCCCCATTGCCCCCGAAGGCGAAGCTTACCTGCCCTACCGGCGCGACGCGCAGCGGTTAGCAAGGCGCTGGGGTATTCCCGGCACAAAAGGGCTGGAGCACCGCGTGGGTGGGCTGGAAAAGGATGCCCTCAAGGGCAGCATATCGCACGACCCCGAAAATCACCAAAAAATGACCGATTTGCGGGCGGAAAAGGTGGCCAAAGTCGCCGACTTTATCCCGGACCTCAAGGTGGTGGGCGAAGCCTCGGGCGACCTGCTCGTGGTTGGCTGGGGAGGCACGTACGGACACCTCCTGTCGGCGGTAGCGCAGCTGCAATCAAGCGGCAAAAAGGTTAGCCTTGCGCACTTCAGCTACCTCAACCCGCTACCCAAAAACACAGAGGAGGCGCTGAGCCAATTCAAAAACATAGTTGTGTGCGAGCTCAACATGGGGCAATTTGCCAGCCTGCTGCGCACGAAGCTGCCGCACATCCCCGTACAGCAGTACAACAAGGTGCAGGGGCTGCCGTTCACGGTGAGCGAGCTGGTGCAAAAATTCAGCGAGCTCCTCTGATGTCAACGATTTCTCCTTTTAACCTCAGTAGCAAATAGTTAAATAGAATTTTCCCAACCTCATTACTTCATTTTTCTTCCGATTAATGAGGTAATGAGGTATTGTTGTATTTACTAATTAATTGCTACTGAGGTTGTTTTGTTAGATAAATTAGGTAAAAATGAGGTTTCGCCAACTTTTCCGGACATCCAAAATAAGGAGGTTTTCATTTCGCGTTTTGGGCTTATTGACGAAAAACGCAAATTTTGCAATTTTCGTCAATAACATTTTGGGCGCTAAAGATTAGTCGGTTGGTAGAAGTTTTTTTATCCTCATAACCGCAAGAGCACAACTTTTCAACATCCGTTAGGGAAATATCATAATGAAAATCAGGATGAATTTATTTTCATATCTTTGCAGCTTAAAATATAAAGAAAATGGGAACTAAAATTTGTCAGAGTTATTGAACAGTTGAAACAGCTCATTCCCAATTTGAAACGATGGAAAAACAATATCATAACTTAATGGTAATGAAAGATAAGATAATTTCAATAAAATATTTGTCGCCATTCAGCAAATGAGCGTATTGCAGGACATGGATACAATAAGTAAAAATCACAGCCAGCCGTTGGCGGAAGTCTTTGGTTTTCCAATTGAAAACGAGTCGGAGAGAGCGTTGCGTTACAGGCAAAACAGGCTCTGTCCGTACAGTAATAGCGTCTCAAGCTGTACAAAAAACAGCGTGGAATCGCCTTTGGGCGTGTGCAGCCTGCAACATAAGAACCGGCCTGTAATCATTTGCCCTGTCCGGTTTCGCGAAGACTGGAGAATTATGAGCGATGCGGCAAACTTTATTTTTAACGGGAAAGCGGCATGGACGCATGTCGGAGAAGTAGCGCTGAAGGATAAGTCGGGGAAAACAGCCGGAAATATTGACTACGTGTTGATTTCTTACGACAGCAGGGGAAGGGTACTTGACTTCGGGTCGCTGGAGGTTCAGGCGGTGTACATATCGGGAAATCTGACGGGGCCATTCGGCGCATACATGGAGCATCCAACCCCCGATTTCAGCTGGACGCAAGCCCTTAAATACCCCAAACCCGACTACCTGTCCTCGTCAAGGAAAAGATTGATTCCCCAAATTATAGCTAAAGGCTACATCCTGAAGCAGTGGAATAAAAAACAGGCCGTTGCGCTGCAAACTTCATTCTACGAAACCTTGCCGCCATTGCCGGAAATAAGCAAGTCCGATGCAGATTTTGCATTTTTTCTTTATGATTTGTATCCCTGTCAAAATGAGAAGCGCATGGAGCTGGCCTTGCAGCGTGTTGTTTATACCGAATTTGAAATAGCCGCCTCTTTGTTAGGAAATAACATTGATATTCCGAGTATAAGTGATTATTCAATAAATACTTTCATCACGCAAATTACTGAAAATTCATGAATAGACAAACCGATATTAAATGCAAGGACGCTATTACATCCATGTTGAAAAATTCTCAAACAAAAGTAATTTTTCCAATCATTACATACGGACTGCTATTGGAATACCTTGAGTCAGGAAAATATGAATTTAAGGATTCTGAAATCAGAAAACTATATCATAGAGCTGTTTTTTTGATTCAAAGTTATGTCGGCCATAAATTACATACTGGAGGTAAATATTATGATGCATATCCGATACGGAATATGCCCAGATATGGAGCGCTTATTGTAATCGAAAAAAATTTCCAACTTCCGGTTGTTTTTAGAGACAATGCTTCTGTTCTTATTGATTGGATTCCTTCCGAAATAAAAAAACTCATAGATTCAAAAATTGGCATCATTCCAAAATTAGGAAATGAAACAGACCGATTATCTGTTGCTTCTGATATAAATTATTTTAATAATTTCATTGCAGAAAATATAACAAGAAATGCTTCTAATTTTGAGGTATTCAGTTTTGCGGCAATTAAAGTTCATTTGGAAAAATTTGCTTGTAAAATATATCGTGATACAAGAACATCCTCGCATGATAAGGGTGTTGATTTATCTACGAATTTTGGCGTTGTATATCAAATTAAGAAACTTCGACTATTAAATAAAACACATGCCGAAGAAATTCTATCAGAGATAAAATTAAATTTTGACTCGGAAAGAATGAATGATGGAAATATTGTTTTGGTAATTGATGATATTTCTAAAGAAATAAAGAATTATTTGATTAACATGAAAATACAATCAATCAGTAAAGATGACATCGTACATATATGCAGACAATTTTCAGAAGTTGAAGACAGGATGAAAGTTTTAAAAGTTATTTACGATGAATTTAGACGTGAATATGAGAGCCAAATTTAATATTTCAACATCTAAACTGAAAGGTAAATTCATGCTAACGTACGATGATACTGCAGAAATCCGGCAACTTGCCGATAAATACCGTCTTGCATACAAAACCATTCCTATGAAGACAACTCACCATCTGAAAAAGACGGAAATTGTCATATCGGATAATTTCGGATGGTGGAGGCAATAGGTTACAAAAATACCCGCGCATTTGTTTTGTTTAATGAAATAATAATAATAGCACAACGTTGTAGCACGTTTGAAAATTATGAAATCGTTTTTTATCGGAAAAAAAGAAATATACCTGCCAATCATTCAGGGCGGTATGGGTGTAGGTGTTTCGCTCTCGGGCTTAGCTTCTGCTGTAGCCAACGAGGGCGGGGTTGGCGTTATATCATGCGCCGGATTGGGGCTGCTGTACAGGCAGCATCCCGGCGATTACCTGAAGAGCTGCATTTGGGGACTTAAAGAAGAGCTTCGTAAAGCGCGGGAAAAGACCAAAGGCATAATCGGGGTGAACATAATGGTTGCCCTGTCGAACTACGCCGATATGGTTCGCACAGCGATAAGAGAAAAGGCTGACATCATATTCTCCGGCGCCGGCTTGCCGCTGGATTTACCTTCATTCCTTACCGGCGACAGCAAGACGCTTTTAGCCCCGATTGTTTCTTCGGCTCGCGCCGCCAGGATAGTCTGCGATAAGTGGCAGGCGAGCTACAGCTACCTCCCCGACGCGATTGTGGTAGAAGGCCCAAAAGCGGGAGGACATTTGGGCTTCAAGCGAGAGCAGATTGAGGATGAATCCTACTCGCTTGAGCATTTGATACCGGAAGTAGTGGCCGCAGCATCCCGATACAGCGATAAAAAAACAATTCCGGTCATTGCTGCCGGAGGGATTTCGACGGGAGAGGATATCCTGCGCTTTATCCGGCTTGGAGCAATGGGGGTGCAGATGGGCAGCATTTTTGTCCCGACCGACGAGTGTGACGCATCGCCTGTTTTTAAGCAGGTTTACATTGACTCCTCGCAAAAAGATATGATGATTATTCAAAGCCCTGTAGGAATGCCAGGACGCGCTTTTGGCGGAAAGTTTATCCGCAGCGCGAGCGAAGGTAACGAAAAGCCGACGGGCTGCCCGTACCGCTGCATCAAGACTTGCGATTACACCAAAAGCCCCTACTGCATTATCAGGGCGCTTTACAACGCATTCAAAGGAAATATGGACAAGGGATACGCTTTTGCCGGCGCGAATGCATACCTTGCCAATAAAATCAGCAGCGTTAAGGAGGTGATTGCCAAGCTCAAGGATGAATTTGAAGCTGCCCGAAAAAGGCAATAGCAAACAAAAGTTGTGACGCTTAAAATGCTGATGACGTTAGGCTTGCTATCTCAGGGTTTCTTTTTATGCTAACTTTTCAATAGTTTGATTATTAATTCTTTGAAAATTTTCAAATCCGGCAGTTAGCGCTAAGGAATAGTATTTTTTGTAATCATCTATTTCTTCCTGATTCAGCTTTCTTTTCAGCCGAGAGTAGTCAACAAATCCTAACCCTAACTTAAGCTTTTTATTTATTTCTTCCTTAATATCATTTGGAAATATTGTTTCAGCAATGAACGCTTTATTGTAAAGAAATTCTTTTTCGGATACTGCGTATGGAAATTTATCCCTGAACAGGTGCCCTACAGCTACGTTTTTTAACAACCTGCATCCACCTCCCTCCATCCATGCCTTTATGCTTATGTAAGCTTCGTCGCAGCTATACAGCTTCAACCCGCAAAGCCCCCTCAAGTAATCCCAGTATGCTTTAGAGGCTGCATAGCAAGCTCCCAAAACGCAAGGAATTTCTACAATATCTTCGTCTGTGTCCCGGTAGATATTCTTACTTATCCACTTTACCTCCATTACCTCTTTAGTCTTTATATCGTAAAGTTTGAAGTAGGCGCCATAGTTCGGCTCCTTAGGCGATTCTTCTTTTTCTTCGTAGTCCCATACTTTGCACCGGCAGCAATATACGGCTCGCGGATTCTTTTTGATGGCTTTTACTATTTCTTCGTGCCAGCTATTATCGTAAAACCTCATGTGTCCATCTACTATAAAAATACAGGGAGTTTTGGCTGCTTTGATTCCAATTTCTCTTGACTGCGCACAGCCCTGCCTTTCCGAATTTTCTATGTAAGCTGCCTGATACTTACAAGCAATGGAGGCATAATCGTAGCTGTCCTCCGAGGCGTCGTTCACCAAAATAATATCTACGGAGCTGCCGGCTGTACGCTTAATCTCCAATATAGTACGCTCGACCTCTATATTTTCATTACGAAAAGCAATAATGACAGATAGTTCGTTCATAGCAAGCAGCTTTTATCTTGTAAAACGTTTAATGTCGTTTGTTTCGACCTCTTTCTGCTCGACCCTTTTGCCGCCGGAGAAGCGATAAAAAACCTTTAGCTGTACATACTGCGAGGGGAGCGCCATATTAGATACAAGCACGTTGTTGTCATAGTATAAGGTGTATTGCTTATTGACAGAGTTGAAAATATCTACCACCTCCAAGTTGACGGACAGCTGCTTGCTTTTCAGCAAGTTCATACTTACCCCCAAATCCAGGGACGCATAAGGTTCGCGCTCTATTTGCAGCTCCTTGTTCTTTATCTGATAGCTCAGGTTGGCGTTCACCCCCATATTTTTTGTAAATCGAAAATCAATAAAGCTGCTCAACTTCATATCGTCATGCTCGTTTTTCCCTTCGGGTATGACAAAGCCATGGCGCAAGTTACCATATTTACCCTTCTTCCAGGTATAGTTAATACTCCCGCTTAATTTATTATTAAACAGCTCTTCGAAAGTAAAGGATGATAAGAGGCCAAAAGTTTGTAAGTCGGCGCAATTCATATATGTATTTTCGGTAACACCGCCTCCCTTATTTATTTTGATACTATTTATCTTGTCCTCTTCGATGCGGTACGATAATCTCAAATTTATGGCGTCAAGAAAAGTATTGCTGACGGCGAAAGTGTAGTATTTCGTGGGATTGATGTAAGGATTGCCGACCGAGTAGCTGTAATCGGTCGTGTAGCGTTTACCCGGCAGCAGGATTCGATAGTTCGGACGCTCTATGCCGCTGGTTATATAAGGGAGAGCGCTGTACCACGATGCAACCCGTATGTCAATATGGCCGTGAGGAAAATAATTCCAGTAGCTGGGCTTGGTGCTGACACCGGCAGTTATATCTTCTATAGAGTAGGATGTGTATTCGCTACGGATGCCAACCGTTGCAAATACCCTGCTTGGTATTATTTCGTAGGCGAGGGAAGCGTACGATGCCGAAATATTTTCTTTTGCATTAAACGCATAATCTTGAGCGATACTTGTATTAGGAACGTAGCGGGAGGCATTCTCTTGGGTGGCAAAAGTTGCTTTTGTGCCGACTTTCACCTCCAGCTTCTCGTTCAAGTATTTCCTGTTGAAGTCCAACTTCCCCATGTGCTGCTCCTCTACGTTATCCTCGTTGTGAGCTATTGAGAGCGCCGGAGCATTGGTGTAGGTATTCTCAATATCGTCCATATAGTCGCTGTTTCCTCTGACGTAGCCATAGTAAATTTTCAGCATTGAGCCAAGCTGGTACTCTGCATTAGCGGATGTTAAGAGGCGGGGGGCATCCCGCTTGGTTGTTGTGGAAGTTTCCGTTTGATTTATCCTATTTTGATAGGTTCCGGCGTCAGTACGGTCAAAGCCGGCGCCAAACAGTGAGAGGTTAACGGCAAGCGCCTGCCCCGGCTTAATGTCCCATATCAAGTTCGAGTAGTTCGACAAGTGGAACTCTTTGACCGCCATAGTGGCGTCGAAAATCAGGCTCTCTTGAGCGTCTCCAAACCATGTGCTGTCTGTACCGGAAAGTTTTTTTACGTTGATATATTCGGCGTTAAACGTGGTATTGAATGTGATGTTTTTAGCTTTTAGCATGGCAAATGCCTGCCCTACAGCAAGATTCATATCTTTGGAGTAATATCTCCCCGCGCCACCCGCCATACCAAAATAGCCATCAATGCTCTTTCGCTTGGTTTTGAGGTTGATGATTGCTTCGGTAGCGCCGTCGTGCTCGGCCCCCTTGACGGAAATCAGCTCAATTTGCGACAGCGCAGAAGCCGGAAGCGCTTTTAGTAGCGTAGCGGCGTCCATATACGCCATGCTCCGCCCGTCCACCTGCACTTCTACACCCATACCGTGGAGCGATAAGCCTTGATGGTCGGAAGCGATAACGCCCGGCAGCTTTCTCAGAAGGTCAAATACGTTATCGGTTTCCGAGCCGGGTACCTGCTCCACGTGCACCACCATATTGCCACCGCTCCTTGTGTACCGCGGCTTGGAGGCGGTAACCGTTACCCCCTCCAGAAGATGGTCGCGAGGCGTGAGCACAATGCTGACGGTGGTGTCTTTTTGTAAGCTCAAGGCTTGCCTTTCCTCTTCAAAAAGCAGGTGGCGAACAGAAAGTATCGCCTGCGGGCGGAGCTGTACGCGAAAGGAAAACTCTCCGGTGGACGAGGTGACGACAGCAGCAAGCGCGCTGCTGTCGCCCGGAGCCTGCACCAAAAGGGAGGCCAGCGCAACCGGATTGCCCTCCGCGTCGGTCACTTTACCGGACACGGATACTTGTTGAGCAGCTGCCTGAGCTGCAAAGAAAATAAAGATGCATAGCATAATTTGTTTTATATTTTTTTTCATAATTTATTTATTTATTTGTTTGTAATATTGTTTCTGTAAAAAGAACGGATAGCATCAAGCAATGGATCAATTATTCGCCTCTTATGGGTAATAATTTCTGCAACGCCACTCATCCCTTTATGGAATTTGATGTTTTTTTTGTACAATGTAACCAACCCATCAGGCATACTAATAATAACCATTTGATTATCAGCCAATGAGTCAAAAAAGATTGAATCAATTCTCCCTCTGAGCAGGCCATATTCTTGATAGGGGTAGGCTTTTAATTTTACGTTGACAACTTGTCCTGCTTTGACTTTTCCTAAAAAAACTTCGGGAATTGGACATACAGCTATGTATGCAGCAGAATCAGAATAACTTTTTAAAGAAAGATACCCTGTAAAATTGACATCTTCGGCTTTTATTAATTTTATATCCATAGAAATAACTTCGGGATATTTTATAAAGTAGGAGCCGGATAATACCAGTAGCGTGATGATTGCAAGAACCGATATACCCCACCGTATAGTAAAGCTGGGAATAGTGTTCATTATTTGAGATACCTCTTCGCTATATTTTTTATTTTTATTCATAATATTCAGACACTTTTTTGTCAACTTGTCAATTACCAACTCAACTCCTACCCTACTTTTTTATACTCAAAATTACTAAAAACAGTTGATTTGTAAAAATATTTCAACAATTATTATTATTATTATGCAATTTCTGAGGCTAAATAAGGGAATGGTTTTAATCTCCCAGCTCTAATTGATTTTTAATAAGATTATAGTAGTAGCCTTTTATATTTATCAAATCATCGTGCTTACCTTCCTCTACGATTTTTCCTTTTTCGAGTACAACAATTTTATCCGCATTTTTCACTGTGCTTAGCCGGTGAGCAACAATAACTACAGTTCGCCCTTTAAAAAATGTATCCATATTTTTCATTATTTTCAGCTCGTTATTGGCGTCTAAAGAATTTGTTGCTTCATCGAATATGATATATGGAGCGTCTTTGTAAGCTGCACGAGCAATCAAAATGCGCTGCTTCTGTCCCGTGCTGATACCATGTCCTTCATTTCCTATTTTTGTGCCGAATCTTAGCGGAAGCGAGTCTATAAAATCATCAATACACGCTATTGAGGCCGCTTTTTGTACTTTTCCAATGTCCGGTGTATCATCAGTAACTCCAATGTTATTCAGGACGGAATCCGAAAAAATAAAGCCTTCCTGCATGACGACACCGCAATGGCTTCTCCAAATATGTTCGCTATGCGCCCCCAACGGAAGATTTCCTAACCGTATCTCTCCTTCGGTTGGGCTGTAAAAACCCAATATCAACTTTAAAAGAGTTGTTTTACCGCTACCGCTTGTTCCTACTATTGCTGTAATTTTATTAGACTCAATCAATAAATTAATATTATCCAAAACTTTGCGAGAACGGGGGCCATCGTAATGAAATGTTACGTTCTGCAACGTAATATTGGCGTTATCAGGAATTTCTATAATTTTTTCTTTGCTCTCAGGTTCTTCATCTTCTTTTTCGTGTATCTCGTTTAATCGCTCCAAGCTGATACGGGCATCTTGCGTTGACTGAACAAAACCAATAAATTGTGATACAGGTCCATTCAGCTGCCCAAGTATGTACTGAACTGCCATCATCATACCTAACGTCATTTCTCCTTGGATGACGGAGCGCGCCGCTATAAAGGATATCAACACATTCTTTACATTATCAATCAGTATGGCCCCCATACTCTGCACCTGCTCAAGGTTTAAGCTATCAATGCTTATTCTGTACAGCTTAGCTTGTATCCTTTCCCAATCCCATCGTTTTTGCTGCTCACAGCTGTTCAACTTGATTTCCTGCATTCCTGTAACTAATTGAACAACATTTGATTTTTCAAATGAAGATTGCTGAAAACGCATAAAATCCAGCTTACGACGTCTTCTCACAAAAAGCAGTATCCACAAGATGTAAATAATGCTTCCAATAAAAAAAATCAGCAAGATTGTCAAGTTGTAGCTACACATAACCCCACTATATACAAGCAGCGATATAAAGGCAACCACAATGCTTATTACAGATCCGGTTAAAAATGATTGTATCCTGTCAAAATCGCTAATGCGCTGCATAATATCTCCGGCCATCTTTGAATCGAAAAATGCAATTGGCAAGCGCATCAGCTTTATTAGAAAATCAGAAATAAGAGATATGCCGACTTTCGCTGTAATATGTAGCATCAACCAGCTTCTGATGAAGTTATTAGCTGCTTGACCAAGCACTAATGCAACCTGAGATATTAGCATGACTACAACAAAATTCATATCGCTATTGCCAATGCCTATATCTACAACCGATTGAGTTAAGAATGGAAAAATAAGGCTTAACAGAATCCCCATAGCTATTCCCAATAAAAATTGAAGAATATATTTTTTATAGGGATATAAGTAGCTCAAGAGATTTCTAAAATGAATTTTATTGGGGGCGGGTTCTTCCGGATTCGTATAGAATTTAGGCGAAGGCTCCAGCAGTAGCACAGAGCCATACTTAGCCCCAAATTCGTCAATTGCTAACCAGTTTTGTTTAAATAGGTCGAAATCGTATTCAACCAATTCTTTAAAAGAAGGATCGGCAACGGTAATCTTATCTTTTCCAACTTTGTAAACAACTATAAAATGATTTTGTTTCCAGTGAGCAACGCATGGTAACGCGATACCGGAAATCAACTGCTCATTTGATATTTAAACTCAGTTTGGCTGAAAAATTCAACCAAACTGAATAAAATCTAAATAAGAGCCCTATGTTAGTTACCACTAGGTTAAACTAAGATGGAGTTGTAGAAGTTCCTTTCGATTGTCTACTTAGTAGACAACTTGTAGTACAAGTTACACAAGTCGGATCGCATGCAAACACACATCCGCCTTCCAATGTTGACATTTGGTCGTCTGATAAGATTTGGGACTCCAAAATTGATGGAGAATTTTTCACGATTGTTTCAATATTATTTTTCATAAAACTTTGTAATTTAATATTTTAAATTCATTTTGTATCAAAGTAGAATTTTCGTATCTTATTCACGTCAGCTATTTTGCAGCTTTATATCAAAACAGTTGAGATAAAAATTTGTACTGCTGCCAAGTTTTCTTTGTGTAGTCAGGTGTCATGTTCGGTAATGCTTATTTGCTTGTTTCTTCGTAAAAGAGTTTCTTTATTGCGGGGAGCAAGCCCACAAGAGAAAAATTCCGATTCGAATTTTCTATCAGATAATAACTCTGATTTTGTGGTATAAAGGTAAAATATGGTTGCTACTCTTTAAAACGGTTTTTTGCGTTCTACTGTTCGGTTTGTGGCAAAAGGTAATAAAATCAAAATTATTTCCTCCGATTGCTATCAAAAAATGCCATTTGAAGCTTCAATTTTCTATTTTGTCGGATATCTTACCAAAAATGATAATGCCGTTATTTGATTATCATTTGATTATGCAAAACATAAACGGCCTATAAGCCTGCATCTAAAAACATTATTGTTTTTTGCAAAATCCGGCGTAACCACCCTGATATATTTTGCAAAAATCAATAAATATCAAGCAACATAAAATTTGTTTTATTAATCCCACTTATTCTCTTTTGATTACTTTTTTAGATTATTGCCAATCTGAGAAAATTTATATAACTTTGCATCACCAATTTGTAACATTAGCGCTCATGAATGTGCAAAAGCATTTATTCGATATAATCAAATCATTGATTCCGGAGCAATACCGTTTAGTTGACGTAGTTGAAGACTTGCTGAAAATCAGCCAGGACTCTGCCTACCGTCGGATTCGCGGGGAAAAAGAACTAACTCTTTCGGAAGTGCAAAAGCTATGTAGGCATTATCATCTGTCAATGGATGAAATCCTGAACAACGAAGCCAAGCAAGGCAGCGCTGCCGAGCAAGACGTTTTATTTCAGTACATGCCGATAGATGCGGCCAACCAGCCGGACTGTATTCGTTACCTTGAGCGGTTGTCAGAACCACTTACGGCGTTGAGTGCTGTAGAAGACACGGAAATGTTTTTTACGGCGCAGGATATACCTTTTTACCATTTTTTAAACCATACCGAATTGCTGTACTTTAAGCTGTACGTATGGTATGATATTGCCACCCAAAGCCGCATTTCTTTCCGCGAGTTCTGCAATAGGTTGGATACTACAAACATTCGGCCTGTTTACGACCGAATGTATCAAGCTTACTTGAAAATTCCCTCCAAAGAAATATGGACAAATCAGACAGTGGATGCTACCCTGCGATCGCTGGATTTTTACATGGAAATCGGCGCTTTTGACAATAAAGAAGTCGCTATCTGCTTGCTGAACCAATTATCTAAATTGCTTGATACGGTGAATGACCATACACAAAAAGGCTATAAGGATAACGAAAAACAAATACCATTCTCAATGTATATTTGTTCGGTTGATATGGAAAATAATTTTATGCTGACACGGCACGGCAACCAGTGTACCTGCACTATCAAGCTGTACACAATAAATAACATTGTTACCAGCCATGCTGCCCTGTGTCAGGAGGCCGAAAATTGGATCAATGATTTGCTTCAAAAGTCCGTACAAATCAGCGGTAGAGTATCAATACGGGAGCGGGTTCGCTTTTTTCAGACGTCAAAAAGCAAAATTGAAGAGCAGATTAACAAAATAGAGCAAGCTAAACGGTGAACGAACTGGTAAAGGAGGTTGAGCTGAGCTCAGATTCCACTTTTATTGAATAGCAATATGCTCGTGTACAGGCTTAGATCGCAGGCAAAAAACTTTTGTGGCTTAAAAAGAAAAAAAGTATCTTTGTACCAAATTGGCGCACATTAAAGCTTAAAAGTTATGTTACGAGAGCAGCAAAAACGCTACCTCGATAAGGTGGACGATGGTGTAGAAATCCTTATTCGTAGAGGGAAAACCAGTTCTTATAAAATTGTACCCGTATCGGATAGCGATACCGGTATTGATAAAAAGCACATGCTTAGGCCGGATGCAGACTTAGCAAGGGCAATAACAGCCCGAGCAGCTGTTGGCGGGAGTAAGGGAGGATTTGAGAAAAATGTTTAGCAAAAGCAAGATGTAGCATATCTTGTACGTTATATAAGTAATAATCATATTGTTGCACAATTATTGCACAATTTTTGCAGGCTTTTGTAGCAATTATTTTTAGTTTCGCTATTAAGAGATGCGAAATAAATAAGATATAGCAGTTTTATGATGTGTGGCAAAGGGTGCAATTCAAATTGTCGCTTTTGCTCATTCCGTAGGAATGAATCGCTCGGTAGAAAAGGCAACGTT
>JAISBU010000040.1 GCA_031266015.1 Prevotellaceae bacterium
AGTCCCTGGTCTCAGAGCGAAAGGGTGTCTTATACCGGATATCCTTACATTATTTGTACATTTTAATTTGATCTTACTAAAAAGCAAAAAGCCTTTTATTAATCCAAATCGTGCAAACAATCGCAATAGTAATTTCAAGTGTTTCATTTTTGTAAATTAAAATTTATATTTTCTTTCCAACAAAAACATAACTCAAGGTTATGTTGATGGCTTCAAATCCGGAGTATACTGATGGCGTGACTCATCTATAAAAAATGCCGACAGGTCGTTCAACAATGTACTTTCGGGCAATCTCTCGTTTTTAACTTCTATTATGTTGATGGTCTTACTCATTCCCTGTCCTAAATCCAATCCTTCTGCGTGGTTTTTCTTCCGCTAATTTCTTTTGCGAGGTCAACTCAATCAGCGCTTGATACAATTCATTGTATTGCTCGCTTGTTACCACATCCAAATTTTCTATTTCTTGGCGTAATTCTTCTATTTGATGCGCCAAATTCTACTTCACTTCCTGCAAGTGTTCCAGCGTTATCGGTTGTTTTATGGTATAACCTTTCAGCAAATGCTCCCGAAGCACAGAAGTCGCCCAAATACGAAACTGAGTACCGCGTTGGGATTTTACACGATAGCCAACGGAAATAATAATATCGAGGCTATAAAAAGCAACCGGTTTGTCTGCATTTGCAATATGCAAAAAATGCATATTGCTTTCTTTTTCCAGCTCTTTTTCTTTGAAAACGTTGTTGATGTGCCGCGATATAACCGATTGATCACGTTCAAACAGCTCCACTATCTGCGCTTGCGTCATCCACACGGTATCGCAGTCCACCAATACCTGAAAATCTTTCAGCCCTTCTGCCGTATAATTCACAAGTTCATTCATCTGTGGCGTTCAGATTGTAATATTTTGATTTTTAGACTCATAACGCTTGATTGCCATATGTGCAAAATTTACACATGCTGAATTTTTGGCCAATTCTTCTTCCGTTTATACCTGAAAATTCTCCAAAATTTCTGTTTTATAATTTACAACTCCATTCCGTCATTCCCAGTAGAATATGTTAACTTTCGCTCTAACTATTTTGTTCGGGAAAAACTACGCTACGTATTCCCTCCCGCAGCCCAATTTTTGCTTTCCAACCCAGCTTACTCAATTTTTCCACGCTCATCAGCTTACGAGGTGTACCATCAGGTTTAGCGGAGTTCCAAACAATAATTCCCTGATAACCGACTATTTCTTTTACCATTTCGGCAAGCGATTTTATAGACGAATCCTCACCGCAACCAATGTTGACTAAGCACGACTCGTTGTAGCTTTTCATCAGGAATACACATGCGTCTGCAAGATCATCAACGTGCAGGAACTCGCGTAGCGGCGAGCCTGTTCCCCATAACTCTACCTGCACAACGCCATCGGCATTGCGCTGAATGCCATACATGGCAAGGATATCAAGAATATCCTGATCGCTGCATTTTCCGTTTACGCGCTCAATGGGATTGGCATCAAGGTCGGAGCGAAGAGCATCCCAGCTGCTTGTTTCCAAATATTTTCCCAGCTGCATCTTACGAATAAGCGCCGGCAGTACGTGCGATTTTTCCAAATCGTAGCTGTCGTTGGGTCCATATAAATTAGTGGGCATTACGCTAATGAAGTTACATCCGTACTGCGCACGGTAGGCGTCGCAAAGCTTGATTCCGGCAATTTTTGCAATGGCGTATGGCTCATTGGTCGACTCCAGCTCTCCGGTGAGTAAATAGTCTTCCCTAAGCGGCTGCGGAGCCATTTTGGGGTAAATGCACGAAGAGCCTAAAAACATAAGCTTCTTTACGCCATGCGCATGGCTTTGGTGAATGACGTTGGCCTCCATCATCAGGTTATCGTAGATGAACTCCGCACGATAGGTACTGTTTGCAACAATACCTCCCACCTTGGCGGCAGCCATAAAAACGTAGTCCGGTTTTTCCTGCGCAAAAAAATCTGCTACGGCTTGCTGATTGCGCAAATCCAGCTGCCCGGATGAGCGTAGCGCAAAACTAGAGTAGCCATCTTTCTGCAATCGGCGCAGCAAAGCTGACCCGACCATGCCGTTGTGTCCGGCGATGTATATTTTCGAGCGTTTGTCCATAATTTACACGGATTTACTATTATTCATGCTGATTAAGCACCTTGTGTCCACCCTGCAGCAAATACTTATCACGCTTAAACAGCTCCACATCGCCTGCCACCATATCCTTTACCAGCGCAGGTAAATCATACTCAGGATTCCAGCCCAGCTTGGTTTTTGACTTGGTAGGATCGCCTATGAGCAGGTCTACCTCGGTAGGACGATAGTAGGCCGGATTAATACGTACAACTACCTTCCCTTTCTCCGGCTGATACTCGCTATTGCTACAAGATTTTATCTTTGCAACTTCATCTACCCCCTTACCCGAAAACTCCAGCTCAATACCCAGCTCGGCGAACGCCATACGGATAAAGTCGCGAACCGGCGTGGTTACTCCTGTGGCAATCACGTAGTCCTCAGGCTTTTCTTGCTGTAGAATTAGCCACATGGCACGTACGTAATCCTTGGCATGTCCCCAGTCACGTTTGGCATCAATGTTGCCCATATATAAGCAGTCTTGTAGCCCCAACGCAATACGTGCAGCGCCACGGGTAATTTTACGGGTAACAAAGGTTTCGCCGCGCATAGGTGATTCATGGTTAAACAAAATTCCATTGCAGGCGTACATGTTATACGCCTCGCGGTAGTTCACCGTAATCCAGTAGGCGTAAAGCTTTGCACAGGCATACGGCGAGCGTGGATAAAAAGGCGTTGTTTCCTTTTGCGGCACCTCCTGTACCAAACCGTACAGCTCCGATGTTGATGCCTGATAGATTCTTGTTTTTCCGGTGAGTCCGAGTAAACGCACCGCCTCCAGTATTCGCAAGGTTCCTACGCCATCTACGTCAGCAACGTATTCGGGAGTGTCAAAACTTACCTTCACGTGGCTCATGGCGCCAAGGTTGTAAATCTCATCCGGCTGCACCTCCTGTACAATACGGGTAAGGTTCAGCGAGTCGCTCAAATCGCCATAGTGCAGCTTGAGGCGAATATTTTCCTCATTCGGATCCTGGTAGAGATGATCAATACGGTCGGTGTTGAACAATGAGCTACGGCGCTTGATACCATGCACTTCATATCCTTTTGACAGCAGAAATTCCGTCAAGTATGCTCCATCTTGTCCGGTAACTCCGGTAATAATTGCTTTTTTCATCTCCTGTAATTTTTCAGCTAAAATACTTCCGCCTCACTCAACGGCTTCGCACGCTTATCCTTTTCGGAGAGCAGCAAATGGCTCTCTTCCATACCCCAGTCAACGCCTATAGCCGGATCGTTAAAGCAAATTCCTCGCTCACACTGTGGCGAGTAAACGTTATCGACCTTATAGGAGAAAACAGCTTCTTCGCTCGTCACAAGAAATCCATGCGCAAAACCTTGTGACATAAATAGTTGCAACTTGTTTTCCGAAGTTAGCTCCACCGATACATACTTGCCAAAAGTGGGAGAGCCTTTCCGGATATCCACCGCCACATCAAGCACTGCTCCACTGATTACACGAACCAGCTTACTTTGTGCAAATGGCGGCAGCTGATAGTGTAAACCCCTCAGCACGCCTCGTGTAGACTTGGATTCATTATCCTGCACAAAATTCACCTTACCCACATGCTGCTCAAGCTCATTTTGCTTGAAGCACTCCATGAAATAGCCACGCGAATCGGCAAGCACCTTTGGCTCAATAATCCAAACCCCGTCTATCGCAGTTTTTATAAAGTTCATTTTCTAAATATCAGGATGCATATTTTTTGAAATACATATCAAAATAGTTATGAATTTCGGGGAAATAGTTTAATTTTTTTCTTCCCGTCATCCCCCAAAAAATAGCCGCTACGTTTTGCAATCCTACCAACTCAAATAAATCATGCACCTCCTCCAGCGAGCCATAGTTGAGCAAGGTTTCTACCAGCAGCTCATCGGTCACATTCTCGCTTTTTGGCTGAGGCGTGTATCAAAACAAGTATTGGTGGTCGTCAATAAATTCTTTTACCTTCGGGCTTCGCACGTATGTTGATTTTTCTTTCATTCTACCTTTCTTCTGGGATAAGTTTTCAAGGCCTCCTTCAAACACTCAACCGCATTGCGCAGGTCATCGATCTTAAGCACGTACGCCAGGCGCACTTCATTAATTCCTTGCCCCAGAGTAAAATAAAACCCGGTTCCGGGAGCCACCAGTACGGTTTGATTTTTGTAGCTGAATTCTTCCAGCAGCCAGCTGGCAAACTTATCGGAATCGTCAATGGGCAGGCGGGCCATTGCATAAAAAGCGCCCTTTGGCTTGGGGCAGTAAACTCCTTCAATTTTATTCAGCTCGCCCACCAAAAAGTTTCTACGCTCCACGTATTCATGGTGCACCGCATCAAAATAGGACTGCGGTGTATTCAACGCCGCCTCCGCTGCAATTTGCCCGTAAAATGGGGGGCACAGGCGAGCTTGGCCAAACTTAAGAGCAGTTGCTATCAGCTCTTTATTTTTGCTGATAATAGCTCCTTCACGAGCGCCACACATGCTGTATCGTTTTGATACAGAGTCGATTAACACAACGTTATTGTCTACCCCGTTAAGCTGCATGGCCGAGCAGCACTTTTCTCCATCGTAGCAAAACTCCCGATAAGCCTCATCACAAAACAGGTACAGGTCGTACTTTTTTACAATAGCGGCCAATCTTTCTAAATCTTCCTTTGAGTATAAGCTTCCTGTAGGATTATTCGGATTACTGATGAAAATACCTTTAGTCTTGGGAGTAATCAAGCGCTCAAAAGCCTCAATGGGAGGCAGGGCAAAATCGTGGTCAATGTTTGATGTTATGGGCTTCACGTTCACTCCTGCTTCAATGGCATAGGCCCAGTAGTTGGCGTAAAAGGGTTCCGGAATAATTACCTCATCACCGGGATTAAAGCAAACCATAAAAGCAAAAAGAATGGCCTCCGAACCTCCCGTGGTTATTAGAATATCCTCATGCCGAACGTCAACGCCCATGTTTTGGTAGTACCTGGCAAAGCCTCTGCGAAACGATTCGTTACCCGCCGAGTGCCCGTACTCCACAATAGTAGCCTCGCAGCTTTTTATGGCATCAAGGGCCACCTGAGGTGTGCTAATATCGGGTTGACCAATGTTGAGGTGGTATACCTTTCGCCCGGCGCGTTTTGCAGCCTCCGCCAGCGGCACCAGCTTGCGTATTGGCGACGAGGGCATTGATAAACCTTTCTCCGAAATCTTTGGCATAAAAATTTACTATAAAAAGGCGCTACGCTGCTGTACAGCATGACCGCAATATAACCATCTGATACTCAAGCGTTTATATATTTTCGCTTAATGCGCCGGTACTAAGCAAAAAAGCAAAGCAACCTCTAAGCTGAGATTACTTCGCTATGCCTGCAGTAACGAAACCTACTTGCGGGGCTTCACTATTTTTTCAATCAACCACTTCCGGTTATCCCAAACCAAAGCCGCAATAAGCGCTAAAAAGAATCCGAAGACTACTGCCTGCTTGGCAGTATCAATAAATTTCACCTCTAGCTGTGAGGTTACTCCAAAACCTTGTATTACCGTAACCGGATCCGGATTAAGCTGCAGCTCTCTCTCCAGCTTTTGACGTTCCGAGTAAAGCTTCAAAATTTCATTGTGGTAAAGCGTTTTTTCCTTCTCAGCCAGCACCATTAGCTGCCCTCCGGAGGGTTTAGCAACCTTAGCGTCTTTCAAAAAATACTCGTACCGTTGCAGACTGTCCAACACCCTAATCTGACGGCTCAACTCCGATATTCTTTCTTGCAGCTGAGCTTTTCTGAGATTATTTTGCTCCTGAGCAAACTGGTTGTTGCAAATGTTATCTACCACTCCTTTGGTAAGGTAGGGTTGCACATCCTTGTTGTACACTTTCACCGCCACGTAGAAGCGATCTTCAATACGACGATTATTGACGGTATCACGCGCATAATTTCCCTTAAAATCAACAGCCTCTGCATAATCCCTTTGCTTCGAAAAAGCAACTCCCCAATACCCGCCAATGAAGTTAATGTGCTTTGCGATGGCGGTATCGGGCAGGTTAAACTCCGCCATCCAAAACTCGGGGCCGCTGGTTGCCGATGCGTTCAGCTCATTGATATGATTTATTGCGAAAGCGTTGTCCAGCACGTTCATCTTTGCAGTCATTACCGTATAGTATAGCGGCTTTGTTGCCTTATAGGTAATATAATCGCCTATTAAGATCACTGCAATAAACGATATAAACCATAAACTTTTTCGTACAAAAAATACGAATACTATCTGTACAATCCGCTCTACCCAATGCCAAACCTTACCCAGTACTTCTAACAAATCTATTTCGTTAGCAGAATCTTTTTGGTTGTTTTCCATATTGCCTTTTATTAAAAGATATTTTACAAAGATAACACATTTTTTGCTGAACGGCAATACCATTAGCACAGCTGGCTTACGATATCCGCATATTGTCAATAAGCCGGATTTTGCCTGCCTGTACCGCAATACAAGCCTGCTTACTTCCCTCATTATCAAGAGAATAAACAGGTTGTAGTGTTTTAGTATTTACCACATCAAAGTATTCAAGCTTAAGCAGCTGGTTGCCCTCTATCTGGTCAACCACAAATTTTTTGAGGGTGGCTAAGTCGGTTTCGCAAACCATATCTACCGCCGTAAAAAGTGTCTTTGCAATGAGTGGAGCAGCGGCACGTTGCTCCGGTGTCAACAAGGTATTTCGTGAGCTCATGGCCAAACCATCGGCTTCACGGACAATCGGGCAGGGCACAATCTCTACCTTGTAGCGCAGCTGATGCACCAGCTCGCGTACAATGGCCAGCTGCTGAAAGTCTTTCTCACCAAAGTAAGCACGTGTGGGTTTCACTATGTCAAACAGCCGACTTACAACTTGCCCTACTCCATTGAAATGTCCCGGACGGCGCTCGCCCTCCATAACTTTATCCAACATGCCGAAATCAAAAACACGCGTGTCGGGTGTCGGATAAATTTCCTCAACTTCCGGGGCAAAAACGACATCGCATCCTGCCGCTTGCAGCAGCTGCACATCAGCATCAAGCGTACGCGGATAGCGAGCCAAATCATTTTTGTCGTTGAATTGCGTGGGGTTTACAAAGATGCTTACTGCCACAGCATCGCACTCTTTGCGGGCGCGTTTTACCAGCGCAATGTGCCCGCTATGCAAAGCTCCCATTGTGGGCGCAAATCCAACAACCTCTTTATTGCTTAGCGGAATAGCCAATAGCTGTTGCACCTCGGCAACCGTTTTTACAACTTTCATTTTTCTGATTGATTTATCTTTTCAGACAGGATATAAGCTTTATGAGCTAAAGATCTCCTGCAGCACCGAGAGCGAGCGAATCGGATTTTTCATTCCAAGATGCAAGCTGTAGTACTCCAACAGCTGGTGCAGCAGCACATCCCGTTGCCCCCTGTTTATCTTTATGCCATGCAGGTCTATAGCCAAGCAGCAGAGTAATTCCGACAAAAGCGTCGAGGTTGGCTTATCCATATACATGGCATGAGCGGGCTTAAACGGCACAAACATTCCCTGGTGCATGTCAAAGTAGGGTAAGAAGGTATCGTGCTCATTGCCGGGGAAAAATCCCAAGTGTTGCGCCAGGTGGGCCAAAAAGTACAGGTGAAAATTCGAAACGCCTTCCTCCAGCCGCTCCAAAAGCAGCACATGTGTATGAAGAAACTTATACAGGTTTTCGTTTTGCTCCTCCTCACGAACCAGCTTGTAGAGCACTTCTCCAATAAACAGCGCCATTGCATTTTTACGAATATCGAATGATAAACTCTGGAGCGGATAGGCTATTTTAAGCTCTTTGGCCTTTGCCATGCTGCCCATTTTGCGTGTAGGATAGGCTTCAATATCGAGCAGGAAAAGCGGCTGAACAAGCGCCGCTTTATGTCGTGCGGAAGGAGTTCGAACACCCCGCAACATGTAGGTTTGGCGCCCCAGCTGGTTGGTATATACGTAGGCAATAAGGCTGCTCTCGCCGTATTTTATGCTGTGTAGTACTATGCCGCTAAGCTTATTCACCGAATTGAGGATACTATAACTATCTTACAATCAAAATTTTACCAACTTTCTTTGAAGCTCCGTCGGTGGATACCATGAATACAAAATATACTCCGGTTGTAACCCGGTGTCCATTTAGGCTCTGCAAGTCCCAGGTGAAGCTGCCGCCATTTGCACTCCCTTCATACACAAGGTTTCCTGAGGCATCTGTAATTTTCACCGAGGCATCTTCCATTAAACCTTCTATGGTTGCCAAATTCATATTTGGCCGCACAGGATTCGGGTATATTTTCACCGAAGAAAAGTCTGTTGAACCAACCGTAGCATCCGCTTTATATGACACCAAACCCTTGTCGGTGAGTATAAAAACTTCACCGGTTCTACTGTTTGCCTTTACATCCAAAACGTTGTCCGATGGAAGCGGGCTGTTTGTTGTATTGAATGCCTGCAGCTGCTCCGAGCCATCAGGAGTTTCCAGAAATACGCCGGCATTACGCGTGCCGAACCATTTGCGGTTACCGCCATCTATCTCAATGGCGTTGACTACCTCAAATTCCAACAGGTAGGCAACGTACCCTTCCACGCTCGTTTTTTGGTGTATACGACGGGCCTCTAACGAAGAGGTAAACATGCTGCTTTGTGGCGTATACACAGCAGCTCCCTTGTTTGTGCTAATCCACACTTCGCCTGAACGATCTGCGGACAGAGTATACCCGGAAGTTGGTGTTGCAGCAAAATCATTTCTCAAGGATATGGCAAAGCTGTTCGATTTGTCGTCGGAGGTATCGTAGATGTCATTGGACGGCGTGTACACAAACAGACTTGTACCGCCAACAATGCCCCAAAAGTTGTTGCTCTGAGAAGAGGTAACTCCGGTAATAGCTTTGCCGGCAAATTCGGGTGCAGTCAATGAAACCCAGCTGCCATCTTCTTTACGAACATTGACAGGCGTTGCATCTGCAGATGAGAATGCGAACAGCTGGCCTTTGCTGTTAAACTCCAAACCGCCCAGGTTTTTACCCTGTAATTCACCCTGTGTTACCAAACCGGAGCCGCTAAAAGCAAGTATCCCGTTGCTTGTAGCAATATGAGAATTTTGGGTGGCAACCGGATTTATGCTCACATATTTTACTTGTTGCAGCTCGTTATACAAGGCATTTTCCCATCCTGTATTTCCAAATTCGGAGAAAAATCCAGCGCCTGCAATGACGACTCTTCCATCCTGCTCATCCATGGCGGCAATAGCGTTACGTTGAGGGCCATTGGGTTGTATCGGGGTAAAATCAGGATATTCGTACTTCAGAAATCCCCGCTGCGCATCAGCTATAAAAAGCTCTCCGGCATTACTCACATGCACTCCTGCTGGTTGCATGTTATCTATAGAAATGCTATCTCCGGAGGTAATATTTCTAAGGTTGGATGTGGTGGCCATCCAGCAGTTTTCTCCATCGTTGCAGAGCATCTTAACTCCCGTCGCAAAAACCAACGAAGATAGTAAGTTGCTGAATTTTAGACAATTACCACTGGTATCTAACGTGTACATCTGTCCCTCGCTCAAAGCCAATGACACAAAGGACGTTCCACTTTGCAGCTTTCGCCAACTTCCGAAGTAGGATAGCTGAGGGTGGTCTTTTGCACAAACGTAAAGACCCTGAGGTGTTGCAGCCACCACGGTGTCATTAAACACGATTAAATCATTGATCATCAACGCGCCACCGTTTTCATCAACGGTAAAGTTGTCGTTTATTTCTATCCTCTTATCCTCTATCTTTAAAATTCCGAAATCTGTTGCAACGAAAATATAACCATCAATTCTCAAAAACCTATTGATGCCTTTGGCGCTCAACACCGCATCATTTTTTACATCGGCAATGTTGCTTACGCGTGAAATTGATGTGCCGGATAAAGTTACCAAATCAATGTTGCCATTCGAATAACCCAGTAGCAGCAGCCCTTGTGTACTGTCATAATCTGCAGCGCTAAGGCCAAAATCGCTAAGCCCGTCAACCTTAGAAAGTTTTTGCGCATCGGGCAAAAATACCAACCCCGCCGTAGCTACACCTATCGTTTGCCCACCTGCGGACATTGCCGCAACTCCCTCATTATAAGCAAAATGATCGCGCCAAGTCCCCATCTTCATTTGTGCCCACGAGAGGTTTACCCCTGTCAGCAGCAAAATCAGAGAAACAACGAGTCGTGTATGTTGTGATCTTACAATCAAAATCTGAATAGCTTCTAGTATGGTTTGGCTCTTGCCCTACTTTTTGTTACTACGTAAACACCGCCAAATATAAGAATGGCAGCAAATACCTTGTACCACTCAAATTTATCTTGCATAGCCAAAATTGCAGCAATGCTGGCCACCAAAGGCTGCATATAGTTGTACATGCTCAAAGTCGTAGGGCGTAAGTAGCGCATAGAGAAACCAATGCACAAGTAGGTTATAAATGTAGCGAAAAATAAGATATAACCCACCGAAGGAATTACATGTGGCGCCAGGCTGCTCCACTGTATGCCGGTAACATGCCAAATACCGATAGGTGTGATGCCGAGCGCAGCAAATAAAAACATCCAGCACATGATGGTTGATGAGCTATAGTGCGCCGCCAGAGGTTTGGATATAGCCAAATAAATAGCGTAGGAAAGCGAGCTGCAAAAGCATAGCAGCGCCCCAAATACCGTGCCTTTGGGTTCATCTCCATGGCGCTTCATTAAGTCAAACGCACAGCTGATACTTTCACAAGCCAAAGCATCGTTGATAAAAGTGTGCAGGATAATAATAAGCGCTCCCACAGCGCCCATGATAACGCCCAATATTTTAATTCCGGTAATAGGTTCTTTAAGAAAAATTGCCGCAAGGCACATCACCAGAACCGGAGTTATGGTAGTTACAATCAGAGCATCTACCGAAGAGGTGTAGGCCAATCCGAACAGGAAGAAGCCCTGGTTGAACACCACGCCGAACAAGCCACACAGCGCAAGCAAGCCAACGTCTTTTAAAGGAACTTTTTCTCGCTTGGTAAACAGCGACAATGCACCAAAAGCAATCGCCGCAAAAGCCACCCGAAGAAATATGAGAGCTTCCGCACTTAGTCCTTCCGATAAAACATCCTTAGAAATGGGTGCGTTCAACCCAAAAATAACGCTGCTGAAACCAATAGCAAGGTGCGCCCTAACCGAACTTTTCATTTACATGCAATAGAATAACAAAGGTACGTAATAATTGAAAATAACGGCATTGCACTTTGCAAAATCTTAGTATCTTTACATTCTCAGAAATCACTCAGAGACATATTTATGCAACTTATTGCAAATCAAAATATTACCCCCTACTTTAACCTTGCGGCCGAAGAATATCTGTTGAAAAATACAGCGGAGGAATACTTCATGCTTTGGCAAAACGAGCCCACAGTAGTAGTGGGATGCCACCAGCACACCGCGGCAGAAGTCAACCTGATGGAGGCAGAAAAGCGAGGCGTACATGTTGTAAGGCGCATTACCGGTGGCGGGGCTGTGTATCACGATTTGGGCAACGTAAATTTTTCTCTGGTAAAAAACATAACCGACAACGCAAAAGGAGTCAGCATCTACGAGGAGTTGGCACATCCCGTGTTAAAAACTCTATCTGATTTAGGAGTTAAGGCTCACCTTGGCGGGCGCAATGACATAATGGTTGGCGAACGCAAGATTTCCGGCTGCGCAGTGCACGCTCACCGAGGTCGAATATTGCTTCATGGCGCGCTACTTTTTTGCACAGACCTTAACGTACTTTCAACCATACTGACTCCACATACCAGTAAATTTGAGGGAAAGGCCGTGCAGTCAGTCGCCAAGCGTGTGGTTAATGTGCAAGATTTGCTTGTGAACAAAATTAGCGTAGCAGCGTTTATGCAAAGGCTGGAGCAAAATATTGAGTCCAACCGGCGCTGTAAAAAGCGCACGTTTACGCAAAAAGAGCAGGAGCAAATAGCCAAGTTGGAGCAAGAAAAATTCTCTCAACATGATTGGATTTTTGGAAAAATTGCACCACAGGCTTACAGCAAAATAGGCCGTACATCCGCAGGCAACGTGGAGGTTCGGTTAGCTTTCGATAGTGGAAAAATCGGACGGGTGCAGCTGCTTGGAGATTTTTTTGCACAGCAGCCAATTGCAGGGTTGGAGCAGCGCCTGCAAGGTTGTGTGCACACTCCCTCCGACGTAAAAAAACGGTTGCGCGAAATTAATTTACAACACTACATAGCAGGCATACAAGAGCAAGAGTTGCTGGAGCTATTCTTTTAACAATAAACGAGTTATGAAATATATATGCATCATGCTGGCGTTGTTGACAACAGCGGTCAACGTTGGATTTTCACAAAAGAAAACAGAAAACAAGAGCAAAGATAAAATCGGCATTGTGCTGTCAGGTGGAGCAGCGCGAGGTTTTGCTCATCTGGGAGTGCTACAGGCGCTGGAAGATAATGGCATTGTGCCCGATTACGTTTCCGGCTCCAGCATGGGCGCAGTTATCGGAAGCGCCTATGCGGCAGGAAAAACGCCTGCGGAAATTTATGACTTCGGACGTAAGGCCAACTTTATAAGACTTTATCGCCCCACACTGAGAGCGAGCTCCCTTTTCAAAACAACCTTCCTGCAAAAAATGTTGGACGACTTGATACCGCATGACGATTTCGGATTACTAAAGAAAAAACTCTTCGTGTGCATGACCAATCTCAACACGGCACATTGGGATATTGCCAGCACCGGAACCATTAAAAACAAGGTAATAGCCTCTGCTTCAATACCTTTTGTATTTGAGCCCAGCATTATAGACAGCACCATTTACGTAGACGGAGGGTTACTAAACAACCTTCCCGTAGAACCACTCAAGGCCATGCCCGATTGCAAGCACATCATTGGCGTAAGCGTCAACTCCCTGCCGCACAAAACACAACATGAGCTCCTCGGCATGGAGGCGCTGGTTCGCACGGTATCAATGGTTGTTGTGGGAACAGAAATGCAACGTCGCAAGCATTGCAACTACTACATTGAAGTTGACAAAGCCGGAACCATCGGACTGCTGGAATTTAGCCGTATTGACGAATTTTACCAAATGGGCTATGAGGCTGTAGTTAGCTACATAGAGAGCCATCCCGAAATACTACAGCTATCTAACCGTAACGAAAAAAACGTCAACATAAACGATTTATAACAATGAACCCTCGTGGATTTGCCAGCGATAACAATGCCGGCGTACACCCCGAAATATTGGCCGCCATAGCCACCGCCAATCAAGGCCACACACATGGTTACGGCGATGATGAATACACCGAAAAAGCCACGCTGCAGCTAAAGAATATCTTTGGCAAGCAGAGCAAATTTTTTTTGGTTCAAGACTAGTTAAGTGGCTTTTTTCGTAAATTCTTTAGCAAAGTTAGGTATAAGTTTTTATCCCTATGGTTGTAGCTAAATTCGCACTCTTTTATATGCAGGTAAAACATATGCTTATGGACACCCCTAAACTTAGCCAACCGGACTTTACAAAGCCCCCAGAAGTTTTCAATGCCGTTAATATGGTTGCGCCCATCGGCAAATTCATTCTGGCCATGCTGCACCCTAAAGTGCTTTTATACCCGTGGCTGACCAGCCCATCGTAGGCTTTAAATTCGTCGGAATAAATGACCGCCCCTGTGTCAACTTTTCCCTGAATAATCGGCATCAGCTCTTGCATCGAGCAGCTTTTAACGACCTGTGTGTACACCTTATCGCCCCGCTTGAGCAGGCCGAATACGGGGATTTTCCTCGTGCACTGCGCCCTCGAATGCCGCGAACGCGCCGCGCGCCAAAGTAACTTTCGTCCAGCTCCACTTCGCTGTTTTCAAAGGGGCTTTCCGCTTCGCAGAGTTCGGCAAGGCGCTCCCTAATTTTGTTGAAAATATTGTTTACAGAACCTCGATCAAGACCCGTAAATTCTGCCATTTTTTTAGCCTCCATGCCAAGGCAAAAAAGCCGCAGAATTACTCGAAATTTTTCATCTGAAATCTAGGCTCTAAAAAATACTTATTACTCATTGTTTTACAATTAATTAGGCAAAGATAAGCATTACTTAACTAATCCTGAACCATAAATTTTCATTATTAGCACGCCTACCATTAGCGGACAATCGGCAATTGAACGTGAATTTTTAGACACCGACCAAAACTACTACCACGTGCCGTGCCCCTATTGCGGTGCTTTGCAAAGTTTAGTTTTCTCTCAACTCAAATGGGACGAAGGGCGCCCCGAAACCGCCCGCTATATTTGTGCGCATTGTGGAGCGGCCGTTGAGGAACGCCACAAGATTGAAATGTTTGAGCGGGGTGTGTGGATGCCCAGCGTGCCCGAACGGTCAAACGATGAAGTCATAGGCTTTCACCTTAACTCGCTGTATAGCCCTTACGGCTGGCATTCGTGGGCGGAAATAGCCTCCGAATTTTTGAAGGCAAAAAATGACACCAGTAAGTTAAAGGTGTTCGTCAATACTACGCTAGGTGAAGCGTGGGCGGAAAGGGGCGAGGCGCCGCCATACAAAAACCTGTACAATCGCCGCGAATCATACCGTTTAAACGAGCTGCAAAATGACGTGTGTTTTATCACCGTGGGGGTGGACGTGCAGCGTGACCGCTTGGAGTTGGAGGTGGTGGGGTGGTGTGCCGATAAGCGTTCTTACTCCATTGATTACCGCGTGTTGGAGGGTGACACCGCCAGCGGTGGCGGGTGGGATAAACTGGCGGCGGTGGTTGGTGAGCGGTGGCTCCGAAGTGACGGCATGGAGTTACCCGTTAAAATAATGGCCATAGATACAGGCTACAACACTACGCATGTGTATGATTTTTGCCGTAGGTTTGACGCCTTGCGTGTTATACCTGTTAAGGGGATGGATAGCTTGGGCATGGCCGTTTCACCGCCTAAAACGGTGGACGTTACCAAGGCCGGTAAGAAGGTGGGTAAGTTGAGGCTATGGAGCGTTGGCGTTTCCTTTTTGAAGGGAGAATTGTATTCGGCTTTGCGCTTGGAAAAGGATGATAAAGGTGTTCCGCCTCCTAACTACTGCCACTTCCCGGAGTATGACGAACATTTTTTTCGTGGGCTTACTGCAGAGGAGCAGGTAAAGAAAATTGTACGCGGCTACCCCCGTTACATGTGGGTGAAAAAGTATGAGCGTAACGAGCCGCTAGATTGCCGTATATACGCCCGCACCGCCGCCGCTATTGTCGGATTAGATCGCTTGAAACCCGAAAAATTAGCCGCCCTTGGTGGGCTATCGCAATCAACTCGAAGCCGCGACAACTCAACCCCCAGCGCTCCACGGGGTGAGCGCAAGCGCCGGCGGGGTGGTTTTTGGGATAGCTGATAATACCGTTTAAACGGTAAGAATAGTTTAAAAATTTTGCAAATGATAGAAATATAGTTATCTTTGCAGTGTAGTTAATCAATAAAACATTTGAGAAAATGAAAATATCAGAGGCGTTAAGGAAGTTAAAAAGGGAGGGTTGCTACCTCCTGTCGCATGGTGGCAATCACGATTGGTGGCAAAGTCCGATAACAAATAAAAAGTTTCAAGTTCCGCGACACCAAACGCAGGAACTCACACCAAAAACGAAGACAAGCATAGAGTTGTATTCAGGGGTTAGGCTTTAACCCCTGAATGCTAAAAAATAATCTAATAATAAGTAACTATGAAAGTAGATGTAGTAGTAGAAAAAGGGAAAGACAACCTGTTTAGTGTGAACATGGATTACCATGGGCTCGACTTTGGGTTGTCGGGTTTTGGCAAAACAGCAGACGAGGCAATAAAAGATTTTAATCAGTGCTGGCAAGAGGCAAAGGAAATGTGCAAGGCCGAAGGCAAAGAAATTCCTGTGCTTGAATTTAACATCAAGTACGATGTTTCATCTTTTCTTGATTACTTTTCGGGCATTCTCTCTAAGTCCGGCTTGGAAGTCATTACCGGTGTTAATCAAAAGCAGCTGTGGCACTATTCGTCAGGTATGCGCAGACCGCGCCCCGATACCGTAGCGCATATCGAAAAGAGTTTGCACGCATTTGCCGATAATTTAAAACAAGTGCACTTTATTGATTAACTACAATTCTCAAAATTTGCATTTGTACCCCACCTCTTTAGGTGGGGTTTTTTATTGCCCATTTGGCAAGTTCTTGCCAAGTTTTCAAAATTCGCTTTTGTAGGTGTAATCATTTGCTTATTTTCGCTTGTCGATTCAAGCAAAATGGCATACACAAAAGAGCAATACGAGGCGCTAAAAAGTTCAATTGCGCAAGGTACGCACTCCGTTACCTACGGTGATAAAACCGTTACCTACCGTTCGCTGGACGAAATGAAGGGCATAGTATGGTTGATGAAGGCGAAACTATTCCCCGATAAGAAACCTACTCGCCGCTGTTTTGCAAGTTTTGACCGTGGTTTTCACAAAGGATAATGAGAATAGGGTGCTTAAATATTACGCTGAAACCTAGCAAACGCGCTTACGATGCTGCCGATAAGGGCGCCGTACTAAGACATTTCGCATGGCAAATGAGCCTGACAAGCTAAAATCCTTTGATCAACTCACCTGTTCGCATGGGCTTTGCAGAGCCTCCGGTGCGGGAGGGTTGGCTGAGGGATTTTTTTTATTGAAAAGTTAAGAATGAAAAAATTCACGGCTGCACTCCGCCACTATTGGAAGTATTCCACCGGTTAAAATGCTAAACAGGTAACGAATTAGTTGACTTTTACAGCAATGACTACTCTACTGTAAGCTGCTACTTGCAACTTATTCCATCAACTTTTTATACCTCAACCTGTGTGGCGTAATGTCACCTATACGCTTCTTTTTATGCTCCTCGTAATCGCTGAAACCGCCTTCAAAAAATACTGCCTGGGAGTCGCCTTCAAAAGCAAGGATATGTGTAGCTACGCGGTCAAGGAACCAGCGGTCGTGAGAGATAATAACAGCACATCCTGCAAAGTTCTCCAACCCTTCTTCAAGTGCACGGATGGTATTTACGTCCACATCGTTGGTGGGCTCGTCAAGAAGCAGAACGTTGGCTTCTTCTTTTAGGGTCAACGCTAGGTGTAAGCGATTACGTTCACCGCCACTCAATACACCACATTTTTTCTCCTGGTCAGCGCCGCTAAAATTAAAGCGGGAAATGTAGGCACGCGCGTTTATGGTGCGTCCGCCCAAAGTGAGAATTTCGCTGTTTTCGGCAATGGTTTGAAAAACGGATTTGTCCGGATCAATCTTTTTATGCTGCTGATCTACGTATGCAACCTTTACGGTTTCTCCAACTTCAAAAGTGCCCTTGTCAACCTTTTCAAAGCCCATAATCATGCGGAACAGCGTAGTTTTTCCTGCTCCGTTGGGGCCAATAATACCAACAATACCCGCAGGTGGTAGCTTGAAGTTCAACTCCTCGAACAGCACTTTGTCGCCAAAAGCCTTGCTTACACCTTGCGCCTCAATAACCTCATCGCCCAAGCGTGGTCCGTTAGGAATAAATATTTCGAGTTTTTCTTCTTTCTGCTTGGCATCCTCGTTCAGCATCTTGTCGTATGCCGCCAAACGTGCTTTTGATTTTGCCTGACGTGCTTTCGGATTCATGCGCACCCACTCCAGCTCTCGCTCAAGCGTTCTACGGCGCTTGCTTTCCTGCTTTTCCTCCTGCTCCAGCCGCTTAGATTTTTGGTCTAGCCATGAAGAGTAGTTTCCTTTCCATGGAATACCTTCGCCACGGTCAAGCTCCAGTATCCAACCTGCAACATTGTCTAGGAAGTAGCGATCATGGGTCACGGCAATTACCGTACCCTTATACTGCTGCAAATGCTGCTCCAGCCACAAAATACTTTCCGCGTCAAGATGGTTGGTTGGCTCGTCGAGTAGCAGCACATCCGGTTCTTTCAGCAGCAGGCGACACAGGGCCACACGACGGCGCTCACCACCGGATAGATTTTTGATTATCGCATCGGGCTCCGGACAGCGAAGCGCATCCATGGCACGCTCCAGCTTGCTGTCAATTTCCCAACCGCCGATATGCTCAATTTTTTCGGTAAGCTCGCCTTGTCGTTCTATGAGCTTACTCATCTCGTCATCGCTCATTGGCTCGGCAAACTTGTTGTTTACCTCCTCATACTCCCCGAGTAAATCCATTACCTCCTGCATACCTTGTTGAACAATTTCAAGAACGGTGGCATTCTCATCCAGCTGTGGTTCCTGCTCCAAGTATCCTACGGTGTACCCCGGCGCCCATACAACTTCGCCTTGATATGATTTTTCAATACCGGCAATGATTTTCATCAAGGTAGATTTACCGGATCCGTTGAGACCGATAATTCCGATTTTTGCTCCGTAAAAAAACGAAAGATAAATATTTTTCAGGATTTGCTTACTATTGTTGGGCAATACTTTCCCAACACCGTTCATCGAAAAAATGATTTTTTCGTCAGCCATTGATGCAATTAAAAAATTGAAAATTATGAACTACTTCTTATAAGGCCTCATCAGCATATCAAAGTCGTTGGCGTTGAGCTTGAAATTCTTTGCCCGTTTTTCGTGATAGTAGTAGTACAACTCTCCATCAAGGCCAACTACCATTTTGTATGCGAATAATCCTTTGCCCGTTTCAACTGGGTAAATGGTAAGTGCAACTACGTTGTTGGCATCTCCGGCGTTAACGATTGCAGCTAGCTCATCATCGTTAACCACCTTCAGATTGTCACCAAACATCCCGGCTAACTTTTCGCTGGTTACTTCTGTAGAAATATCGTTGCGATTTACGTAAATGGTTTTGCCTTTTAGCTTGTCGGTGTTGTAGTTGTACACGGTAAGCCTATTCTGAAAATCCATCAAAAGTTGCTTTTCCATAAGCTTGTTTTTGATGTTCTCCACATTCTTTTGCGCGAATCTTACCAAAGGAGCCATCATGGTTGAGCCAACCTCGCCATCAGCGTTGGGGCAAGCCATAGGAATGAACGCTAGCTCCGGCATATTGTTTATATTTTCGTGTACGTCCTTATCTCCCAAAAGAAGGCTCATGTAGTAGTAGGCTTGCTTCATTTTATCCTTTCCTTCGACTGTTTTAGCAATCATCAGGAAAGAATATTTGTCGCTACGCTTCATGTCCGTGAACTCGCTCATGTCAATGAACTTAAGCGGTGTAGCCTTCCATTCTTTTTGAGCGGCATCACGTAAAAAAGCGTCAAGAATAATGTTGTCGTTGGTGAGCACAACACAGGTGGTTGTTTTGTAGAATTGTTCAGCTTGTGCTGCGGTTGCTGTTCTATGCTCTATGGCTTTTGCACTTAGCGCTACGATAAGTGACAAGGCGAGCGTTAAAAGTTTTTTCATAGCAGTTATTTTGATTTTGATTATAAATTGCAAACTCTTGATTTTCAACTGTTTTTATACGGAGAACTTTGAACATATCGCACAAAGATAGTGAGAATTTAGTTAATAAAATCATACGAAAGATGAAATGATTTTTTTCACTCTGCTTGTCGGATTCCTGAGTGTATCTGCGGCTTAAATTACAATTAACCATACGCCGGCTGTAAAAGTCAACTAATTCGTTACCTGTTTAGCATTTTAGTCGGCGGAATATTTCCAATAGCGCAGTGCAGCCGTGAAATTTTTCATTTTTCATTCTCAACTTTTCATTAAAAAAATCTCTCAGCCAACTCTCCCGCATCGGAGGCTCTGCAAAGCTTATGCGAACAGGTGAGTTGACCAAAGGATTTTAGCTTGTCAGGCTCACGCATGACGACAAACGCACACGGCAGGAGGTTTCTCCATTCCGCTATGCTGAGCCTGCCCCAAGCGAAGTCGAGGAGATCGGAATGACGAGGGCAGAGGTTCCTCCGCTACGCTTCGGTCGGAATGACGAGGGCTAGAGGATAAAACAGGAGGAGGATTGAGGGCGGCGAAGCCACCCTCAATCCTCCTCCTAACCCCTTATTATTAAAAAGGATCACCGTCATTTCGAGCGTAACGAGGAACGAGTGAAGTCGAGAAATCTTTTACCTAGTGGCAGGGGGGATTGCTGGTCAGCATGACAACGTCATCCCAATTGTGAATTATCAATTATGCATTATTCGTTACTTTGTCTTGACACAAAGTAACCAAAAGTCAAGACAAAAATATCCTCGAACCGGATTTTTGTCCGCCTCACGCACCCCACCGCACGGGGTACAGCGAGGCCAACTGCGGGCTGTCCTGCTGAACCTGTCGAAGCATGAGGCGTGAGGGTTGCCGCAACAGTAAAAGAGATTAATATTGCCGAGTTCCGGTTTCTCCACTTCGCTACGCGGAGCCTGTCCTGAGCGAAGTCGAGGGAGTCGGAATAACGAGGGCGGAGGTTCCTCCACTCCGCTACGCTTCGGTCGGAATGACGAGGCGGAGGTAAGGAAAAAAGGGTTGGGCGGCGGCGTAGCCGCCGCCCAACACCTCACTTCAACAACAGTACCGTCATTTCGACCAAGTACACACGAGAAACGAGTGTGCGCATGAAAAAATCTTTTACCCGTACCCCCCTCGCCGTACCCTTCGACAAGCTCAGGGTGACAACGCACATACATAACGGCAGCATGGTGCAAACATGAGCTGCTTCGCTTTGCTCAGCATAATAATGCACGCTCGCGCACTGTTGACTTGCAACTGTCGACTGTCGACTTTTTTAATATAGCTATTCGCTCATCAACTTCTCAATATCCTCCTCTGTAGCGCGCAATTTATTTTTGCAAAATGCCAGCAACTCCAACGCCTTTTTTACAGCGTCCGCCATTTGATCCACATCTAACTCGTTACTCTCAATCTGCTCCAGAATTTTCTCGGCTTCTGCCAGGGCCTGCTTATATGTTTGCTCTTTCTTTGCCATAAATATTCTCCTCCTATTTTAACTTCGAAATAATCCTTCCGTCACTCAATATCGTCGTAATTTCAGACTCTTTTACAACCTCCGAAACGCTACTCAAACGCCTACCGTTCTGCAACGTTATGGAGTAACCTCGCTTCAAAATCTGTTGAGGATCAAGCAATCTTATGCCGGACTCAACTCCTTGTATTTTTTGCTGCTGACGATTTAGCGCAAATTTCACCGCTTGCTGCAAACGCTTCTTAACATGCAACTCCACCCTCCCCTGCTCTCCTGATAGTGTTGATAAAACTCTGGCGTGTACCGCACCGGAAATATACCGAATGGTATTTCTGCTATTTTCTAAAACATTTTGCCAAGCACCATTCAACTGCTCCGCCAGCTGAGAAAGGTATTGTTCCTGAATTTCGAATTGCTCCAGCAAAAACTCGGCAGCGGCCGTGGGAGTTTTCAGCATGGTATGCGCCACCATATCCACCACGCTAATATCCTTATCATGCCCAATACCTGTAATTACCGGCAACGGAAACTGTGCCACATTATTGGCTAAAAGGTAGCTGTCAAAAAACGATAAATCGCTTTGCGAGCCACCGCCGCGCAGTATGGCCACAACATCAAACTCATGAATTTGTTTATTAATCGATTCCAGAGCAGCAATTATATCAGGTTCCGTATCCTTACCTTGCATGGCTGCTGCAAATAAGGCTGTTTGCAGCTTATAGCCATACGGATTGTTATGCAGCTGGCGCATAAAGTCGCCATAACCCGCTGCTTTTTCAGAAGAAATAACCGCTACCCGTGCAGGCAATAGCGGAAATTCCAACTCCCGATTCATGTCAAACACACCCTCTTTTTGCAGGCATGCTATTGTTTTTCTGCGCTGCAATTCTACCTCGCCCACTGTATAGGCAGGATCAATATCCACCACATTCAGGCGCAATCCGTATAATTCATGGTATTGCACCACTACGCGCAGCATCACCTTCATTCCGGCGGAAAGCGACGTTCCGGTTTTACTCTCAAAGTACGGCTTTACCATTCGGAAAACGTTTGCCCAAATACTAGCGCTGGCCTTAGCTTCCAACCGTTCATCTTTTTCCGACTTTTGCACCAGCTCCAAAAAACAATGCCCCACCGAAGAAACGTTTAGCTCGTTTATTTCAGCACGAACCCAGTAGGCATCGGGTAAAGCATCAATAGCCTGCTTCACTATACCTTGCAGCTCAAGTAATGATATGGGATTTACCTCCGGCAATGTTTAAAAATTTCAGCTTTTAAATTTCAAATTTTTGAATTAAAATATTGAATTTTAATCGGTTACAATCTAAGGCTGTTATGGAGTAGCCGCTTTTCAGCTATTCGTATTCATCAAACTGCTGCTCCGGTTCCATAAATTTTCCTCTATTCTTATCCAGCGATTTCAAATAATCCGAATGCTTTTTGTCAACCTCAGCCTGATCCGAGGCAACACCATTTACGTAGGAGGTTTTGCGCTCTAACTTGCCATTCGGCTCATAGTATTGCCACTCGCCCGTCTTAACGCCATCTTTATACTGACCTTCAATACGAATTTGGTTGTTATCATAGTAGTAGCGTACGCCACCGTTCGGCATGCCATTTTTGTAAAGCATTTCAAAAACCAGCTGTCCACGCACGTCAACCTGCTCATACACACCATCTTCCTGTCCATTTACAAATCGCCTGCGCTCAAAAACTTTGCCATCGGGATAGTACAGCGCCTGTACGCCTTGAAGCAGCCCGCTCTCATAGCTTTCCTCCATCAGCAGCGTGCTATTCGAACGATAGTATTTCCACAATCCGGATTTTTTTTGCTCCTCTTCGTAGTGTCCTTCAGATGCCAGCTTACCCGACGGATAAAACAGCTGGGCAAATGAGCTACCATCATCAAAGTAGTCAATTATAGCCAGTTTATTGCCGTTTTCATGGTACCTCATCAATAGACCAAATGGCTTATTATCAACAAAATATGCTTTGTATGCAGGTTTACCGTTGGCGTAGTGCTTTTTCCAGAAACCTTGCCTTAAACCACTGTCATCCAGATGATTAAACATCGTATCTGTTTGGGCGACGGAAAAGAACGGTAAAAATAACAGTATGGTTAAAAAAAATGACTTGTTCATTGTACTTTGTAAATTGTATAACCAACAAATTTACTAAAAATTCGGAGACACCGTATAAAGAAATCCGCCTGCCAAAGACGCTAAGAGCGCCTCTACGCTCATGAAACTTGAAGTGAGCCCTGGTAGTTACCGACTTACAGTGCATCAACGAACTCGCTCCGTTTAGTTTACGCACACAACTATGCATTGCGTTAACTGTCAAACTCTTAAAAAGTTTGCGTGTTTGCTCCAAATGGCCTATCTTTGCTGAATATTTTTCGCTCCCATACCAAAATATACCATATCGTAATGTTAAAAACATTCGTAATGGGTGGAGTTCATCCGCCCGACAACAAGTTATCCATCGGCGCTAAACTTGAATTTGTACAACCCGATGGCATATCCATAATTCCCCTCTCACAACATATCGGAGCCCCTGCCACACCTACTGTTGCCGTTGGCGACAAGGTTAAGGCGGGACAGCTTATTGCCCAAAGCGCAGGCTTTGTTTCGGCCAATATCCATTCCGGCGTATCGGGTACCGTTACGGCTATTGATTCCGTAGTGTGCGATGCATCGGGAATTAAAAAACCCGGCATCAGCATTCAGGTAGAAGGCGATGATTGGGACGAAAGCGTTGACCGCAGCACTACTATCAATCGTAGTATTACCGCATCGGGAGGCGATATTGTGAAGAAGATTCAGGCAATGGGTATCGTGGGCATGGGAGGCGCCACTTTTCCCACGCACGTAAAGCTAACAATTCCTGAAGGTAAAAAGGCTGAGGTTCTTATCATCAACGCTGTTGAGTGCGAGCCATACCTTACCGCTGACCACCGCCTCATGCTTGAAAAAGGCGATGAGATTTTGGTTGGCGTAGAAGCGCTGAAGCGCGCCATTGGCGTTAAGCAAGCCTACATTGGTATTGAGAATAACAAGAAAGATGCCATTGCTCATCTTACCTCGCTATCGCAAAACTTCGAGGGCATTACAGTTGTTCCTTTAAAGGTAAAATATCCACAAGGCGGCGAGAAGCAGCTCATCAAGGCGATTATAAATAAAGAAGTGCCGTCAATGGGGCTACCTATTGAAACAGGCGCTGTTGTACAAAACGTGGCTACCGCCTTTGCTGTGTACGAAGCTGTACAGAAGAATAAGCCTTTGGTTGAGCGCGTTGTTACCGTTACCGGCAAAAAACTTTCTTCCACCAAAAACTTCATCGCGCGCATAGGTACACCCGTGAATAAGCTGATAGATTTGACAGGAGGAGTACCTGAGAATACCGGAAAGATAGTACTTGGCGGACCTATGATGGGTAAGGCAACCGCCACCGTCAACGTTCCTGTAACCAAAGGAACATCAGGCGTACTGCTGTTTGATGAAAGTGAATCACATCGTCGTCCGGAGCACACCTGCATTCGCTGTGCGAAGTGCGTAGAGGTTTGCCCTATGGGATTGGAGCCCTACTTGCTAACTCGCCAAGCGAAAAATAGCCTGTGGGATGCCCTGGAAGAAAACAAGATTCAGGACTGCATCGAATGCGGTTGCTGTTTGTACACCTGCCCTGCTAACGTTCCGTTGTTAGACTGGATACGCTTTGGAAAGGCTGAAGTAATGAAGCGCATGCGCGCAAGAAATGGCAAGTAGATAATAACAAAGAACAAAGAAAAAATAGAAAAACGGAACGAGAGAATACTTTAAAGTAGTGATTCATTCTATTTCCCCATTTTTCTGCAGTTCTATTTTTCTAAAAATTTAATCGAAGTAATAATACACTTATGTTCACCGTATCTCCGGCGCCACACGCCAAAGGTCCTTTAAGCACCAAACGACTAATGCGAGATGTAATTATCGCGCTTATTCCGGCATTTTTGGTTTCGCTATACATGTTTGGCCTTAGCGCGCTTTTCATCACGTTGGTTTCTATTGCCAGCTGCGTATTTTTTGAATGGACCATTCAGAAATTTGTAATGAAGATACCGCCTGCCATCAGCGACAGCTCTGCCATACTTACCGGACTGCTGTTGGCATTCAACCTCCCAAGCAACCTTCCGGTATGGATGGTAATAATGGGCAGCTTGGTTGCCATAGGCGTTGGCAAGATGAGCTTCGGCGGTTTAGGAAACAACATCTTTAACCCTGCGCTGGCAGGTCGTGTATTCCTGCTTATATCATGCCCCGCAGCCATGACCACCTGGCCTAAACCTCTGATGACTCGCGACATGTGGCCGTGGCAAATTGTAGACGGTGTTAGCGGCGCCAGCGCCGATGCTTTTACCGGCGCTACCCCACTGGTTTGGATGAAAATGGGCAACGTAAGCGAGCTCAACGCAATGGATATGCTTGTTGGAAAAATGGGCGGTTCACTCGGTGAAATCTCAGCCGTCGCTCTACTTATTGGATTTGCATATTTACTTGTAAGACAAGTGATTACATGGCACATCCCGATTAGCATCCTGGCAACGGTGGCTGTTTTCACAGGTATACTTCACGTAGCAGATCCTGCTCACTACGCCTCTCCTGTTTTCCACCTGCTGGCCGGAGGTCTTATGCTTGGAGCCATATTCATGGCTACAGACTACGTTACCTCGCCCATGCATCCCAAAGGAATGCTGGTGTACGGTGCAGGTATTGGTGTAATTACCGTGGTTATTCGCTGCTTTGGCAGCTACCCCGAAGGTATGTCATTCGCCATTTTGATTATGAATGCGGTAACTCCTCTAATCAACCGCTACATGAAACCCAAAAGGTTTGGAGCTGTTGCAAAAGCAAAATAGATCTGCGCTATCATCCAAACCTTATTTTGAATTTTTGTAAATTTTGAATTCTTTGTAATATGGCAAAAGAATCTACGCTAAAAAATATGCTGCTTACCCTGCTGATAATTACATTTGTATCGTCAGCGGTGGTTGGGTTCGTATACTCGCTTACCGAGAAGCCTATTGGTGAGGTTAAAAAAAAGAAGATAAAAGCCTCTATAGAACAGGTTATCCCTGCATTTGACACTGTAACCACTTTTAAGGTTGCCGACGACGGAGACTCTCTGGTATTCTACTCCGCTACCAAAAATGGCGCAGCAGTGGGAACCGCTATTGAAACTTTTGACAACAACGGCTTCAGCGGTCACATTAGCATTATGGTAGGATTTCTGCCCGATGGCACTATTAACGGAGTAGCGGTGCTATCACAAAACGAAACTCCCGGCCTGGGCGCAAAAATGAGCGAAAAGCAAAAGGAAGGTGCAAAGCCGGCATTTACAACACAGTTTTTAGGCAAAAATCCAATTAACTTCAAGCTGGCTGTAACCAAGGATGGCGGAAATGTAGATGCCATTACCGCATCAACCATCAGCTCCAGAGCATTCTGCCTCGCAGTACAGCGCGCTTACGATGCGCTCAAAGCGCATCAGGCAGCCGATATGGATTACAGCCAGCTGGTCAACGCCGAGTAACGACAAATATCTGATTATCAAACAATTCATAACGTTACCATGAATTTTCAAAATTTAACCAAAGGTATTTTTAAGGAGAATCCAACCTTTGTACTCATGCTAGGTATGTGTCCCACCCTGGCAACTACTACCTCCGCCATTAACGGCATAGGTATGGGGGCGGCAACGTTGGCTGTACTTATTATGTCCAACTTAGCCATTTCGCTCATTGCACAGTATATTCCTGCAAAAGTGCGCATCCCCAGCTACATTGTAGTGATAGCCGCCTTTGTTTCCATGATTGATTTGCTCATGCAGGCCTACGTACCCGATTTGCACGCAACGCTGGGTATTTTCATTCCGCTTATTGTGGTAAACTGTATCGTGCTTGGCCGTGCAGAGGCTTTTGCCTCTACAAACGGCGCCTTAGCCTCTGCCCTTGACGGCTTTAGCATTGGTCTTGGTTTTACTTTATCGCTGGGAACCATTGGGGCGATACGCGAGCTGCTTGGCAGCGGTGCAATTTTCGGACAAACTCTTATTGAGACGGATGGTATCCTTATATTCGTTCTTGCGCCGGGAGCCTTCCTGGTACTTGGTTACCTAATGGTGCTATTCAACATGCTCAAGAAAAAATTAGCGTAATAACACGTAGAAACACACATTAAGATATGGAATATATTCTTTTAATTGTAGGCGCTGTTCTGGTAAACAACATTCTGCTTTCGCAATTCCTTGGCATATGCCCTTTTTTGGGGGTATCAAGCAAGGTAGAAACTGCGCTGGGCATGTCCGGAGCCGTAACCTTTGTAATTGCCATCGCAACCCTGGCAACTTACTTGCTACAAACCTACATTCTTGACCCATTGGGTATAGGTTACATGCAAACAATCGCCTTCATTTTGGTGATTGCAGCCTTGGTGCAAATGGTGGAAATTGTGCTTAAGAAGATTAGCCCTTCGCTATACCAGGCTTTGGGTATTTTCCTTCCGCTTATTACTACCAACTGCGCCGTATTAGGTATTGCCATTCTAACCATTCAAAAGAAGTACACGCTGGTTTCAGGCGTTGTTTTCTCTGTAGCTTCAGCAATTGGTTTTGGTTTGGCAATGGTGCTTTTTGCCGGAATACGTGAAGACTTGGAGCTCAACAACGTACCCAAGCAGCTCAAAGGGGTTCCCATTGCACTTATCACAGCCGGCATTTTGGCTATGGCCTTTATGGGATTCTCAGGTGTAGTGAAGGTGTAAAAAGAGTACCTGTCATGTCCTGCTGAGCTTGTTTTCAGGACACAGAAAAAACAGACTTCGTCGCTGATAAGCACTGATTTTATCCGTAAAAATCTGTAACGTAGTCTGTTTTATTTGTATTTCCCTCACCGCGCCGTTGGCTTCGCTCAGCAGGACAACGCACATGCACGGCATCCCAATTATGAATTATCAATTACGCATTATTTGTTACTTTGTCTTGACACAAAGTAACAATAAAACATGACAGCCCACAAATCACATTCAACCACCAACCATTGTCAGCTCTCAGCTAAAAAAGCGCTTTGCCGGCTCACCCGCACCGGAGGCTCTGCAAAGCCCATGCAAACAGGTAACCCGACAAAACGCTTTTAAACAATTAAAAGTGGAGAATTAAAAAGTCGGCACTTAAGGACGCCAAGTACAACGAAGATTATGCATATTTTGCTGAACCCATCCGCAAAATTGACTTTGAAGTGATGTTGGACTTGAAACATAGTACCATCCACAACCACCGTTGTTCTTAGCATACTTTGAACTGCTGGCATACCCACATCTAATTCCTGCTGCTACACATTCAAAAGTAGAAAATCCCGCCGGTATCCAAATATTTTGGACTTCCTTATATGATGGTACATACCAACCTGTTCCCTTGGCGCTACACGTTGCGAAATTATTCAGTAACCCACAATTTGCAACAACTATAGCGCTTGACATCCTACCATCCGGAACAACAAGCGTTTCATTATCAGGTGGATAATAGCATGCAAAACTACCTCTTGCCGAATTTTCCATTGCGTACCATAAATCTACCCCCGTATTGCCGCTGTATCCACAGTTTGCGCAGAACACAGCATCTGCAGGAATGGCCGGGAGCTGAAAGGTATTCAGCGCCACCTGCGGGCTCTCACAGCCAACAGCATCCTTCACTTTTAGGTAGTAGGTAGCGAGCGTTGTTATGTTTTGTGCCGCCGTGCCCGAAGCCGTAACTATTGAGGCAACGGTTTGCACAATGTCATTATCCGAATAATTGGCGCTGCCGTCTCCCCAAGCGTACGTATAGGGCGCGACACCCGAACCGCCCATGGCCTGCAAGGCCAGCTTACCGTTGATAGAGATAGGATTTATACTGGCCACCACCATTGAAGTCGACACTGCCTTTGTGGCTGTAGCCACCAGCTTGCGCGCGGTAGAAACGCATCCGCCGTTAGGGTTACGGGCCTCCGCATAAAAGGTGGTGGTGGCTAATATGGCAGCGTTGGTATACGTGTTAACGCCCACGGCCAACGGAGCGCCACCCGTTGGTTGCGCGTACCAGTCTATGGTTGCGCTGGTGCTGGGAGTAGCCGTCAGCGTTAATGCTCCGGCATTCAAAGTTCCGCAAAACTCAAACTCCGGAGTCCAACTCGACGTACTTGCGCTTATAGACGGAGCATTGTTAACTGCCAGCGTTATGGTTGCGCCGTTAGAAGTACAAGAGCCTAATCCTACTACAGAAGAAATTACATTCCGGCGGTAGTACATGACCCCGCCGGGAGCCGTCTGATACGTATCATCCGTTGCACCTGCAATGTCTGTCCAAGCACTGTTGTTGGCGCTGTCCTGCCATTGGTAGGTGTAACCCTCGCCAAAGCCGTCAGCTGGTGCCGACGGCGTAAGCAGCGCTGTGCCTCCCGCACAAATATCTACCACTACCGATGGCGCGACCACGCTTTTGGAGTATATACGGTGATAGCCGCTTGGCGAACCGTAGTTAGCCCCACCATCACAACTGGACAGACGCCGGTAGTAGTAGTACGTATTGGTTCCTGTATGGTTAGCTGCAGGAGGGGTATAGGTAGCGTCCGTTGCATCTGCAATGTTGGTATAACTTGTGTCTGTAGTGCCACCGGATTGCCACTGGTAAAGGTAGGTTATACCTCCTGTAGGCGCCGGCAAGCTCAGCTCACGGGTGGTGTTGGGACAAACGGGATAGGTAACATTATCCGTATTTTGAACGGGAGTGCCCACCGTTACCATGGTTACACCGCCATTGGTGCTGCAAAAGTTCGAGGATACTGTAGAGGTTACATTTCTCCGGTAGTACATAACTCCCGCCGCAGGCGTAAAGTTATACGTAGCGCTTGTGATTCCCACAAGGTTTTCCCAAGTACTGTTGTCGGCGCTGCTTTGCCACTGATAGGTATACCCCGTACCAAAACCGTTGCTTGCCGCTGCCGGGCTTAGCGTAATGGCAGCCGCCGTACACCTGATAACCGAGGTCGCTGCCGGAGCAGTAACTGCAAGTGCTGTGATTCGCTGCGCCGGAGTAGGATTGCTCCACGTTAGTCCGCCATCGCAGCTGGCCATACGCCGGTAACAATAGGGGAGAAGGTAACTATTTGTGATTCCATGATTGGTTGCCGGCGGAGTGTAATCCTCAACATCTGAGTCGGGTATTGTTTTGTAGGCGGTATCCGAGTTGTTGGTTCCCGCGTACTGCCACCTGTAGGTATAGGTTGTTCCTCCCGTAGCGGCAGGCAAATTTATAGTATGGGTTGTATTGGGGCAGATATTAGCGTTCGTAGAGGTTGTAGTTTCCTTAGGCACTCCCCTCATATCAACCGTAGTAGGCGCTCCTTGCAAAGCGCAGCTTGCACTGGAAAGCGTAGTGGTTATGTTGCGCCTGTAGTAGTTCAATCCCGCCTGTGCAGGCGTTGTATAAGCTGCACCGGTCTCTGCCTCAATATCTGTCCAGGCAGTACCGTTTGTGCTAACCTGCCATTGGTAAGTATAGTCCGTTCCGAAGCCACCGCTTGCCGCTGCCGGGGAAAGCGTTTTCTGAGAAACGCTACACTCGGCAATGCTAGCTGCGGCAGGAGCCGTAATGTTAGAAACATACACTCTGTGGTAGCCGCTAACGCTTTGTTTTCCGCATGAGGTAGCCAATCGTCTGTAGTAGTAGTAATAGGTAACGGCAGCGTGGTTGGTAGCTTCAGGCGTATAGTTAGGCGACGTAGCACCCTGAATATCAGCATAATTCGCATCGGCGGTTCCGCCATACTGCCATTGGTAGCTAATAGCTCCAGAACCACCTGTAGCCTCCGCCAACACCAGTTCCCGCGTAGTATTGGGGCATACATTATATGTAACGTTAGTAGTACTTTGCGACACGGCAACACCTCCCGAGATAGAAGCCGTCCAAGAACCATCGGATGCCACAAACGTTGTTTGGCACATTCCATCCCGCGCCTCACGAGTGTAAACCCCTTCAATAGCTGGCGTATAGGTCGCTGTATTACTTTCAATAATATTCGCACCGCTTTTCCACCGGTAGGTAACTACGCTACCGCCGCCGCTTGCCGGAGCCGTGCTGGGAATTTCCGTAAAATCACAAGCCGCCGCCTGCCCCGTACTGCTGATAGCTCCCGCACTGAACGGAGACAACACCAGTACGCTTACCTCGGAAGAATATACGCTCCAACGGCCGTAGTAGTCTGCTGCACGTACCTTCAGCGTTTTCTGCTCGCGCACGGTAGAGGTCAAAACAATATTGGCCGAAGTCTGCTCCGGCTGCTCTACCCCGTCCACCACAAACTGATACTTTGTAAAGCCCAACGAGGTGGAAATGGCGGTACCGCTGCACACGCTGTCAACAGCCATCAATACAGGCGCAGGAATTTCCTTAGGTGTAGGAGATACGCTGCTCTCCCCTTTTACGCATCGCACCGGAAGCATATCCGTTTTCAAGCCTTTGGCATTATCTATCTTAGTGGCATCTGCTGCCCAGGTACTGCCATCCTCTGCAAGTGCAATACGGTTGGCGCTAATGCTATACATAGATCCCACATGGCTGGCAGCCCAAAAAGCGCCCCGCTTCAAAGAGCCGTTATTAATTCCGTTAGCAGCCTCTATAGGCACAGCCATCCAGTCAAAACCGTATCTATCCAGTGCGTCGCGCAACTGCATGTTGTTTGCAGGAGCATACCATGATGATGCTGTTCCGGCCTCCGATGCAGCCAACTGCTTTGTAAACCCTTCATTCCAACCGAAAGGGTCAACTCCTAATCCAAGCTGCTCCCACTCCGTTTGCGTTGGAATATGCCATCCCGCAGAGCAAACTCCCTGAGGGCCCAAGGTGGTGCTGGGCAATTCTACGCTAGACATAGGCGTGCTACGGGGAATAGCCGTAACCGCCTCATACCAAGTGTATAAGCGGGCTAACTTGCAGCTAACACCTGTAGCGCAGCTGCCAATACTGTCCGAAGAACTACCTCCGTATCGTAAGTTTTGCGCCATCCACCAGCGATTATCCGGCATAAATACCAATCGGTATTTATTACAATCCCGCACATCTTTAACATACGCCTCCCACCGGCTGCCGGAACCACTGGCAGCTTTGTTGCAGGCCAGCAATGTCAGGTTATTATCCTTACCTGGATAAGGACAATCTGCCCCAATATTTTTATTGGAAAAAAAAAGATTAGATCCGCCGACACCACAGCCTAAGCACTCATCCGCCTTTTTGTAGACCTCCACGGTAAGCGCTACGCTATCGGTGGGCAGTACCCCTAAGGGCAGGTGGACTTTTAGCTTAAGTCCGCTAGCCTGTACGTCGGTAATAGCAGAATCGTTCGCCAAAGTATACCGATCGGTATTGCTTAGGAGGACAGAACCAGCAGTTCCGAATTTTACCCGAGCGCTGTCCATGAAAATACCGCTTCGAAATGTTTTGGTCTTGAATCTCAGCTCGTAGCGGGCGCACTGGTCAGGCGCATCGTAGACCAGCTCGCCGTAGATGAAGCGGTTTTTGAGGTCTACGTTGGTGTTAGTAATGTAGACTATGGGCTCCATTGCCCATGCCTGTGTGCTGAGGAGTGTACCCATCAGAAGGAGCCGGCTCAGCAAAAGTTGTTTTTTCATTGCAGAAAAATTTAGTTTGCTCTTGTAAGGCCCCAACTCCTTGGGCTATGTAAAATATATGTGATTGTCGGACGTACTCCGGAAATGAAAAGCGCGGAGTTGCAAACCTTATTCTGAATCTAGGTACGACCAAGCACCTCCGAGAAAAATAAGTACAACCTCGCGCCACGCTAAAGCATAGCATGGACGTGAACTTGCTCTTTATTCTTTTCTCGTTAAAATTGGTCGTTCTAGATCTCAAAGAATAAAAGCTATCGCTTTAGAAAGTATGTCTACAAAAAACTCTTTGTTGAATCGTTTAAAACGCGTTTAATTATTGAACTGTCTGTGCTGCCTGCTTTTCCCGCTGCCAATTCAACAAATCAACGGTTCCACAACTCAACACATGCTGCAAATATAGTAATTTTTTCACTTATACAATATTTGTCGCTACAAATGTAACGGTAAATAGGAAAATTTATTGTGCAACAATTTACAATTGAACGGTACGTGTGCGTTGTCATCCTGAGCGAAGCGAAACATCTCAGGTTCGCACCATGTTGCTGCTGTGCATATGCATTGTCACCATGAGCCTGTCGAAGGGTGCGTAGTTAATACTCTCATAATCAAATTATTACTGTGATAAACAATGAGGCAATCTCCCAATTTGGATATAAGATTTCTCGGCTTCACTCGTTCCTCGTCGCGCTCGAAATGACGGCGACCTTTTCAATCGGAGGGAGGGAGGGTTGAGGTTTTACGCAAAAACTACGGCATCCATTTTTACATCAAACTGTTCCACAGAAATTTGTTCCAGCAGCTGAAAATCAAAACACACGCCAATTTTGTACGCTAAGGTTGTTTTTAAGAACCGATCGTAGTAACCTTTTCCTCGCCCCAAGCGGTTATTATGCTTATCAAAAGCCAAGCCCGGAATAATGGCCAGATCAAACTGCGGAGTTTCTGCAGAAATTTCCGGTTCCTGAATGCCAAATGCAGCCGTATTGGTCAATGATTGCAATCCGTTGAACCGGCCAAAAACTAAATCATTCCCCGCTATTACCGGCAGGTAAATATTTTTTTTTTCGCACCAACGCAGCATAAAATCCTGAGTTTGCACCTCTTCCGGTAAAGAACTGTATACCAAAATAGTGTTGGCGGCGCTAAAGAGTGCAAGTTTTTCAATCTTGGAGAATATGGCATTCGACTTCTCCACTCGCTGTTGAGGAGTACAAGCCCTCAGCAGCTGCTTAGCTTGATCACGAACCGTATGTTTTCGCTGAGAAATTGTCATGAACAAAATTGACGTTTACGGGTAAACAAATGTAGCTTTTCGAATTCACAAAACCAAAAAACGATTGTTAACTATTTAATAATCAACGTACTATCATTATTAACACAATCCTCTTTTATTTTTGGTATCTTTGTAAATTAAGCATGATTGAACAGACCACTATAGATCGAATTTTTGATGCTGCAAATATTGTTGATGTTGTGCAGGATTACATTACTCTCAAAAAGCGAGGAGTAAATTACATAGCATGTTGCCCCTTTCATAACGAGAAAACTCCTTCTTTCGTAGTATCTCCCGCCAAGAATATTTACAAATGTTTTGGTTGCGGAAAAGCGGGAAACCCCGTGAGCTTTGTGATGGAGCAGGAAAGCCTGTCCTATGTGGATGCGCTTAAAGCTGTGGCAAAGAAGTACGGTATTGAGGTTCAAGAGAAAGAGCTATCACCCGAAGAACAGGTACGTAACAATGACCGAGAGAGCATGATGATACTCTCGGCATACGCTCAAGGCTACTTTACAAAAACGCTGCATACCCACATTGACGGGAAAAATATTGGTCTACCCTACTTTGTTGAACGTGGATTCAGTAAGCAAACCATTGAAAAATTTCAGCTGGGCTACTGCCTGGATGCACGTGCAGCATTTTCAAATGCAGCGCTGAAGGAAGGTTACAAAAAAGAGTTTTTGACAAAAACCGGACTGTCCATAGAGCGGGATAACGGCGATTTGGTGGACAGGTTTTTCGGCCGCGTAATGTTCCCCATACACTCTCTGAGCGGCCGTGTTATTGCCTTTGGCGGACGAACGCTAAAGACAGATAAGACGGTTGCCAAATATGTAAACTCCCCGGAAAGTGAGATATACCACAAAAGCAGCTCGCTTTACGGAATATTCTTCGCAAAAAAAAGCATGGTGCAGCATAATAAATGCTTTTTGGTAGAAGGCTATACCGACGTTATTTCCATGCATCAGGCGGGAGTAGAAAACGTGGTAGCATCAAGCGGAACATCTCTTACAACCGAGCAAATTCGCCTCATCCGTCGCTTCACTCCAAACGTTACGGTATTGTATGACGGCGATAACGCGGGCATAAAAGCATCGTTGCGTGGAATTGACATGCTGCTTGAGGAGGGCATGAATGTAAAAACATTGCTCTTACCCAATGGAGAAGATCCCGATTCATTTGCACGCTCCCGAAGCGCTGGCGAGTTTGCCGCTCACATTGATGCGCACGAGGAGGATTTCATCACCTTTAAAACACAGATTCTTCTATCCGATTCCAAGAATGACCCGATAAAAAAAGCCGGCGTAATTCAGGATATTGTCCGCAGCATTTCCGTTATTCCAGACGGTATCACCCGTAGCGTATACGTGAAGGAGTGCAGCAAAATGATGGACATTAGCGAGGATGTGCTTACACAAGAAATTGCCAAGCTGCGCAAAAAGCGCATGTATGACGGACAAACTTTTGCAGCAAAAAAAACTGCTACGCCAACACCCGGTAACGGATATGCGCCTCTACAGGACGTACCCCCGGATTTTTCTGCCGAAGACAGTTTTTTACCAGAGCATACTCCTACGCTTCCTTCATTTGTAGAGGGAATTTTCTGCAAGGAGGAAGAGAAGGAGCTCATATACTATTTACTGAAATTCGGCCGTTCGCCATTAGGCAATACCAGCGTTGCCCAATACATTGTTCAGGAAATGCTCAACGAGGATTTGAGTTTTCAAAACCTTGAATATCAGCAGGTTTTCGAGGAATACAGGCATATGAGCGAAGAAATGGGAACGGTTGAAACCAAGCACTTTATCAACCACCAGAACCAGAAAATATCGGAATTGACCATTGATTTGCTTTCTCCAAAATACACGCCAAGCCGCATATGGGAAAAGCGAGGCACACTACATGAGGGTGAAGAAGCCCGCTTGCACGTTGATGTACCGAAAGCTATTAACGTGTATAAATCAAAAATTGTAACCAGGGCTATTACCGATCTCATGGCTCAAATACAGCGCTCTTCAAATGAGGAGCTGGACCAAATGATGTATAGATTCCGGGAGCTGAGTAAGTTCAGGACAGAGTTCGCAAAATTGCTGGATAGAGCCGTTTTTTAATGATAGATAAAATCCATCAGCTTTTTAAACCATGACTATAAATCAAATTCAAGACGAAATAGTAGAAGAGTTCGGCGTATTTACCGAGTGGTTGGATAAGTATGCTTACCTTATTGAGCTGGGCAAAAATCTTGCTCCATACAACGATAAGCGCAAGGTAGAGCAAAATCTGATTCAAGGCTGCCAGAGCCGGGTGTGGCTTGATGCGGAGTTGGTTAACGGCAAAATTATGTACACGGCCGACAGCGACGCTATTATTACTAAGGGAATTATATCTTTGCTGGTACGCGTATTCTCAAATCAAACACCTCAGAATATTATCAACGCAAAGGTTACTTTTACAGATAAGATCGGATTGCGTGAAAACCTTTCGCCCACTCGTGCCAACGGACTACTGAGCATGCTAAAGCAAATAAAACTGTACGCGATTGCTTTTGCCGCAAAAACAGAAAATTAATATGCTGCTGCAATTAACCTCCGTGTGTATTCTGCTTGCGGATGCTCAAAAAGGGCTTCCGTATCATTAATTTCAACCAAATTTCCACGCTGCATTACCATCACACGATCACTGATTTGCCTTACAACACCCAAATCGTGTGAGATAAAAATGTAGCTCAATCCCAGCTCTTTTTTCAAGTCTGCAAGCAGCTGCAAAACTTGCGCCTGAATTGACACATCCAGAGCAGAAACCGACTCATCACAAATTAGTATCTTCGGGTGCACAGCAAGCGCTCTGGCAATGACAATGCGCTGCCGCTGGCCTCCGCTTAACTCATGCGGAAAGCGGGTGTAGTAAATTTCATCCAACCCCACCTTTTGCAGCAATCTACAAACCTCATCTACAGCCTCCTTCTTACCCGAACAAATACCATGAACAAGCATGGATTCCATAATTGCCTCACCTATTCTCATTCGTGGATTTAGCGACGAATATGGATCTTGGAATACCAGCTGTACACTACGACGAAACTGCTTCAACGGCTCTCCCTGAATATGATTAATCTGTTCGCCGTTAAAAAATATTTCTCCCTGCTGTGCGGTAACCAGCTGCATAATACTGCGTCCCAATGTAGTTTTTCCGCATCCCGACTCTCCGACCAAGCCTAATGTTTCGCCCTTAAATAAATCCAGTGAAATATTATTTACAGCGGTAAATGTATGCAGTGGTTTACCAAAAAGTGATGACTTGGTTACAAACGTTGTGCTAAGGTTTTTAATGGAAAGCAGAATATTATTCTCATCGCTACTACTGATATGCTCCTCAACTTTTTTCTTTCTCCTACGAGCATTTATAAGTTGCTTTGTATAAGAATGTTGCGGATTAATCATGATATCATGCGCACTACCCTGCTCTACTATTACACCGTGCTGCATTACTGCAACTTTTTCGCAAATTGCCAACACTATGCTTAAATCATGGCTCACAAAAAGCATAGCCATACCATATTGCTGTTGCAACTTTTTTAGCAACTGCAAAACCTCACGCTGCACCGTAACATCAAGAGCGGTGGTAGGTTCGTCAGCTATGAGCAGCTGTGGTTCACAAGCAATAGCCATAGCTATCATCACACGTTGTAGCTGTCCGCCGCTTAGCTGATGAGGATATTTTCTGAAGCTCTCTTCAGGTCGTGGAATCATAACCTCAGAAAAGAGCTGCAACGTTTTTTCCTTAGCCTGCCGCTTATTCATTTTCTTGTGAAGTTGCAACACCTCACACACCTGTTTACCACAACGCAATGCCGGATTCAAGGCCGTCATTGGCTCCTGAAATATCATAGAAATATCTTTCCCCCGTAGATTGCAGCGCTCTTTTTCCGAAAGGGATAGTAAATCTACTCCGTTGAAAAATATGTTACCCGACTCTTTCGCCGCTTGAGGAAGCAAGCCCATTACCGCCAAAGAGGTCATACTTTTTCCGGAGCCGGACTCTCCCACCAAACCTAACGTTTGTCCACACTCAATGTTGAGTGAAATATTTCTCACCACAGAGCGGATACCAAAAGAAACTGATAGGTTTGATATGGATAGCATAAATAGATTTTTATCTCAAAGCCATGAGAACAATTAAAATTTTAGAATTTCGAGCAGCTCCCCGTATATGTTTATCGCTTCTTCTATTTCACTTATATAAACGTACTCATCAGCCGAATGCGAACGAGCGGAATCTCCGGGTCCCATTTTCAGCGCCGGTAATTTGAGCAGCGCAATATCACTTGTTGTTGGAGATACGTATGTTTCTCTACCAATCTTTTTAGCAGCAACCACCAACGGATGCTCATCAGCAATGCTCGACGCACAAATGCGCGTAGAGCGTGGTTGCACATCGCACTTCACATTTGCACGAATAACATCTACAATATCCTGATTATCAAAAACATCCGTAGGACGAACATCTACCACAAACTTACATTCGGCAGGAACTACGTTGTGCTGCGTACCGCAGGAAATCATGGTTACAGTCATTTTGACCTCTCCCATGCGCTCCGATTTTTTCGGAAACTTGTACGTCCTAAACCAGCTTATATCATCCACCGCATGATATAGCGCATTATCACCTTCGTTGCGAGCGGCGTGCCCTTGCTTGCCATGTGCCGTACAATCCAGCACCATAAGTCCACGCTCGCCCACTGCTGCCTGCATTTGTGTAGGCTCACCCACTATAGCGCAATCAATTTTACCCAGCAAAGGTTTTAAAGATTCTATTCCATTAGGTCCTTGCACTTCCTCCTCTGCAACAATGGCTAAAACTAGATTAAAAGGCAATGTTTTGTCGTAAAAATTACAGTAGACCGCAATAAGTGACACCACAGAAGCCCCGGCATCATTGCTTCCCAGACCATACAACTTACCTCCTTCAACCATGGGAGTAAATGGATCCTTTGTATAACTCGCCGCAGGACGTACTGTGTCATGATGTGAACAAAGTAGCAAAGTTGGTTTTGCAGCATCGTAGCTTTTGCAAAACGAAAAAACGTTATTCAAATGTCGCTTAGGTGCAACGTTGCGCTCCTGCAAAAAATCAAAAATAATTTGAGCCGTTGCGCTCTCCTCACGCGAAATTGAGGGAGTAGAAATCAGCTGCTGCAAAAGGGATATGGTGAATTGCAAGGTCATTTACGTTTTGCTATTTAGTTGTAAAGTTACAACAATACAACGTATTTTCAATACATTTTTCAAGATGATAAAAATCAATATGTTAAAAACCGATTTACTATGCCTCTTACATTTTTAGTTAAAATTTTGGACAAATTCATTTTTTAATCGTAAATTTGTCCAAAATGACCTTTATGATACGTAGAGAAATAGCAAATAAATTGTTGGAAATGGCGACTAAATACCCTATTCTAACGCTTACAGGACCTCGACAATCAGGAAAATCAACGCTGCTCAAAAAGGTGTTTCCGGAGTACGAATATGTATCTTTGGAAGACCCCGATATGAGAATGTTTGCACAGGAGGATCCACGTCAATTTTTGGCAAACTACCCTAACAAAGCGTTTATTGATGAGGTGCAGCGTGTGCCCTCTCTATTCTCATACCTACAAACTCACGTGGATAATTCGGGAAAAGAGGGTATGTACTTGCTTGCAGGTTCGCAAAACTTTTTGCTCATGCAGTCCATTACGCAATCGCTTGCGGGAAGAACCGCCGTAATGAAGCTGCTCCCATTTTCTCACGCAGAGATGAAGCGTGAAAAAATTTTGCCGACAACTCTACACGAAGAAATTTTTAAAGGCGCTTATCCCCGCATATACAAGAGCAACATACACCCCACTGATTTTTATCCGCACTACATTCAAACTTACGTGGAGCGCGATGTGCACCTAATGCAAAGCATCGAAGATTTAAGCAAGTTCATTCGCTTTGTGAAACTTTGCGCAGGGCGAATTGGGCAGCTGCTCAACTACACCTCGCTTGCAAACGACTGTGGTATCTCTGCCTCAACGGCGCAGGCGTGGATTTCGGTACTTGAGGCAAGCTACATTGTTTACCTGCTCAAGCCGGAGTTTAATAACTACTCCAAGCGGTTGGTAAAAACGCCTAAACTATACTTTTACGACACCGGCTTAGCTTGCTCGCTGCTCGAAATTAAGGAAGCCAAGCAGGTAGCCACCCACTTTTTGCGCGGAGGACTTTTTGAAAATTTGGTAGTAAACGAGTTCGTTAAGGACGCTTACAACAAGGGCGAAGAGCCGCTGCTAAGTTTTTGGAGAGATAAGACAGGCAACGAGGTAGACTTAATATACACCGCCAACAGCATACAGTACGCCTACGAAATAAAGGCAGGGCATACCTACTCCTCCGATTACTTTAAAGGGCTTACGCTATGGGCAAAAGATACCGCTGCACAGCCCGTGCAATGCAACGTGGTATACGCAGGCGCAAAAGACTTAAGCATTCAAAAAGGCAATGTTTTTGGGTGGCGATAATTGCAAAACGGACAAATCCACTTTTCAATCGTGGATTTGTCCGTTTTTTGGAAAAACAACAATTTCAATCTATGCGATGAAACTGTTGTTTCATTTGTGAGTTGTATTACTTCGTATCTTGTAATTTCCACCTTGAATTTTTCAAATTCTTCTCCGCTATAAGTCGTGCGACAACCCATTGCGAATATCCAACCAGTCAATCAACGACTGCGCATGTCAATATAGCCCGCCTGCTGCGCCTGCCACAAAGTATCTTTTGGCGAGGGCTTAAAGGCAAAACCCTTTTCTGCCAAAAAATCTTTGATAACCTTTCACGCCAAGTCAACGGTAAACTCAAAAAATACTTTCTCAAAATTTTGGAATCGCTGCTTTCAACGTATGTCCTGATTTTTCATATCGCAGCTACTTTATGGTTGTCCCGCCACCTGTATTTATGGCCGTTGCATGTTTTATCAACACCTCTTTCACTCCCGAGTCAATTGCCTTAAAGGCATTGTCTACCTTAGGAATCATGCCACCGCTAATTATACCTTGCACCTTATATTCTGCGTACATATCTCGTGTGATTTCCGGAATCACGCTGCTATCGTCATCAAGATTGCTGAGCACTCCCTTCTTTTCAAAACAAAAAATAAGGCGTGTGGGGGTAATGTGGCTCATGGCAATTGCCAATGATGACGCCACTGTGTCTGCGTTGCTATTCAACAATGTGCCTTTTGTATCGTGAGTAATTGCACTAAAAACCGGCACAGCACCTTGCTCCATCACGCTACGCAAAAATCCGACATTTACGCGAGCCGGCGAAATATCACCCACAAAACCATAATCTATCGGCAAAGGATTACGCTTAACCGCCGGAATGGTGTTGGCATCTGCGCCAGATAAACCCAATGCCGTGCAGCCATTGGCGTAGAGCTGTGCTACAATACTCTTATTTATCCATCCGGCATAGACCATGGTCACAACCTTTAGAGTTTCCGCATCGGTAACACGCCGACCATCTATCATTTGTGCCTGAATATCAAGCATTTCGCTCAACTTGGTTGACAACTGTCCTCCGCCATGTACCAGCATTTTGAACCCTCTAATGGCCGAAAAATCTACTAAAAACGACTTCAAGGCCTGCTCGTTGTCTATAACGTTACCGCCTATTTTTATTACGTTCAGCATAATTGCCAGTATCTTTAAATTTTTGTATCTTTGTCGTGTATATGTATTTTACAAATTTACGAGTTTTTCACAGCAAAAAAAAAATTAACCATGCCAACCATTGTAATTGACATCATCGGCTATTTGGCGCCTGCTTTTTTGGTGCTTTCATTCCTGTTTAAAGACGTAATCAAATTGCGCCTGATCAACACTATCGGGTGTACACTTTTCATTATTTACGGAATGTTTATTTCCGCATATCCGGTGGTAATAGCGAACGCTTTTATCGTAATAATAAATCTGTATCACTTAGTTACAAGCAAAAAGGCGTAAGACTTTCGAGTGTTCAGCAGTTCAACAATTCACATAGCAGACAATGAAGAAGCTTACTATTGGTCTTTTTGGCTTCGGAACCGTAGGCGAGGGACTTTACCAGGTATTGCAAAAAAGCAAGACGGTAGATGCCCAAATTAAGCGCATTTGCGTAAAAAATCCGAATAAAAAGCGTCGTGTATCAGCAGACCTTTTGACCACTAATGCTGAGGATATTTTGGGTGATCCTGAAATTAATCTGGTGGTGGAACTTATTGATAATGCCGAGGATGCATACAGCATTGTAAAAACTGCCATGCAGCGCGGCAAGAGCGTTGTAAGCGGGAACAAGGCAATGCTGGCTGTTCATATGGCTGAAATGATTGAGCTGCAAAAACAGCATGGTGTAGCATTGCTTTACGATGCCTCGGCTTGCGGTAGCATTCCGGTAATTCGTAACCTTGAGGAGTACTATGATAACGACTTGTTGACATCGGTTACCGGTATCCTCAACGGCTCGTCAAACTACATTCTCACCAAAATTTTTCAGGATGGCGAAACCTACGAGAAGGCGCTGAAGGAAGCGCAAGATCTGGGTTTTGCAGAGAGCAATCCTTCATTTGATGTTGATGGTTTTGATTCGCTTTTCAAGCTGATAATTCTTACTGTACATGCCTTTGGCGTTATTATTCCACCCGAGGATGTATTCAACTTTGGCATCTCAAATCTTTCTGATTTTGACATTAACTACGCCAAAGAAAAAGGTCGTAAAATCAAGCTGGTTGCTCGTGTTGGCAAGGTAGACGATGATACGATTACGCTTTACGTAATGCCCCGTATGCTTACGCCGAACCTGTACATATACAGCGTAGAGGAGGAATATAACGGTGTGGTAATTCGTGGGCAATTCTACGACAAGCAGTTCATGTTCGGAAAGGGTGCGGGAGCATTACCTACAGGCTCATCTGTACTTTCGGATATTACCGCTCGCTTTCACGATTACCGCTACGAGTATAAAAAATATAATTCTCCACAGGCGCCTAAGTACACCACCGATAACCTTATTAAGGTGTACTTGCGCTACCGCAACGTGAATGACTTTGAACATTTCCGCTTTGCCGAGATTAGCGAGAAGTACACCAGCAACGACTACTGCTACGTTGTAGGAAAAATCCGGTTAAGCAACCTGCTAAGCATTAAATCATTACTGCCAAAGTTGGATATTTTCTTAGCGGCAATGTCGTAAAATGCTTCAATCAAACCACATAGCAAAGGGTTTTCACAAGCATAAAATAAGAGAAGTGTTTTGTCAATAAGTTAATATAAAAGTCAATCGCTCCTACAATAGCAGCGAGGCTCGTCTTGATTAGGCGAGCCTCGACAATATCTGCGTTCATCCTGATAATCTGTGCCATCCGCGTGCCAATATGTAATATTATTTCAACCGTTTTAAATTCCGGCTATCACTTTCCCTTATCTTTTCCATTTTCCTGCTGTATATGTTATTTTCCTGCCGTGCTTAATCTTTCCGATGAATACTGATATTTCCCGACACTGTTTTAAGCTTAATATTCCTGCGGGAATTACTTTCTCCAACAATAAGCTGCTGTGATTTTTTATCGGACAGTTTTTCGGTAAATGGTACAGAGAATTTGCCGCTTACTGTTTTAAGCGATAAATTAAAACGGTCGTCTTTGGATATATTGAGTACAATTGCTCCGCTTGTGGCACCGGCATTTATGTTTGAACAGTCATATTTGCCTGAGATTTTAATATTCCCGTTTGTTATACCGACAGAAATTGTGTCTTTGTAACCCGCAGGAAGATAAATCTCTATTCGGGAACGGACTATGGAAAAACCGCGCCACGACAGCCACCAGCCGCGTTTAACGCTTAATCTGTTTCCCTCATGTGCGATTCGTGCAAAGAATTTACTTTTATTGCTGTTTCTGTATTCTTTTACAACAAGATTATCAGTGTTGCCCTGCAGCAGGGCAATGTTTTCCCGGTGAAACGAAATTCCTATTTCGCTTATGCTGTCCAGACGGATTTCCTGAACATTAACGGGACTTGTTTCCCAGCTTTTCTGGCAATATACCGATACTGTTCCTGCCATCAGAAGAATGATAATGCCAATTTTTTTATATGTATTCATTTTATTATGAATATCCTGCGGATATAATGCTTTCGTATGTTTCAGCAACGCCGGAACGCCGATTATCGCATGTAATTTTTCGTTCAGCAAATTCTCTTTTTTCAGTTCGCATTCCCAAAGCCGTATGACCGTCCATCCTTTGTTTTGGAGCGTTTGCGTTACCGCCCTGTCGCGCGTCATGTTTCGTTCCCGTTTTTTCGTCCAGTAATCGGCATTGTCTTTAGGGCGCGTGTTCCGGCAATCGTGTCCGTGCCAGAAACAGCCGTCAACGAAAATAACAGTTTTCTGTTTGGGAAAGGTAAAATCAGGTTTGCCGAAAAGTTTGTAACCCCTGCGCCAACCTTTAATGCTGTTTGCCTTAAAAAAGGCAATAAGTTTAAATTCCGTAGATTTGTTGCGGGAGCTCTTTACCTGTCGCATTACCTCGCTTCGCTGTTCTTTTGTAAAAACGTCAGCCATTGCGTTTCTCTACAGTAATCCAGGTTTCGTCAACTCCAAGCGCAGACAAAATTTGCTCCCTGTCCAGCGGTTGAGGTTGCTTGATGCGAATCAGCAGGCTTTTGACAGGAAATTTTTCTATAATCGTAAACTGTGAACCGTGCGGTTGCCATGTAAATTTATGTTCGCCTGTACGTTTATCATTTCCGATTAAATTGTGGTTCTTATTCCATTCCCATTTGTAAAGTTCCATATCATAACGGACAGTATCAAATTCGAACACTACAACTTCCGACAAATCATACGACCTTATTAGAACAACGGTTCTTACATGCTTGTATTTTTCCCTGACGGAAGAAACCCGTTCATTCCATATATCCAAAACATGTTTGCCTAGTTCGTTTGGATTTGAAGAAGTATCTATGCTGTCTCCGAAAGAATAAACCGGCGAATTTCTGCCTGAAATTAACCGTACTGTCTTCATGTTTGCCGGCTTGGGCACTTTTACGGATTTGGCTCCCCATGCAGTATTTCCGAGTACAATATCATCAAGACCGACGTTTGAAGGTTGCCATTCGGCTCCGATACTTCTTGCAAATATTTGCTCCCAGTCCGTGCCATCAATTTCAGGTTCTCCTTTGGATACAAGGATATATATTAACTCTCTCCCTAAAAGTACAGGAAATTTTTTAGAAAATTCGTTAAGCAAAAAGGCGGGGACAGATTTATTTACTGTTCTGAGTTTGGGCGATTTATCCTGTTCCATATCTTAAAATGCAATTTTATATTCAACATGCACAGGCGTCATATCTGCCGTTTTTGCAACATACGGCAGCAGTTTCACAATAACGGCTTTCACAAGATTTACAGGAACAGCGTTGCCTGCCTGTTTTCGCGCCTGACTGTCGTTTACGACAATTTTATAACTGTCGGGAAAACCCTGCAGCCTGAACATTTCGCGCGGCGTCAGCCGTCTTTCTCCGTTTACAAGCAAATAGTTGTATGAGGCACCGGAACGCAAAGCGCATGAATAGGGATACGAACAAATGTTTCCCGATTTATTTTCGTGCCAAATGGAAAGCTTGTAAGCTGATTTGTGTTTATTTTTCCGTTTCTCTAAAATGTAATCGGATACATAGTGTTTTTCATCAACGTTCTTTTCAAGAATTTCCGAAAGCGGTTTGAA